>JAPPNF010000090.1 GCA_028818755.1 Deltaproteobacteria bacterium
TGCCCGCCACTGCTCGTCATCGCGCCTTGCCGACAACAAGAAATCCTGCGCAGCTTGGTAAAGAATTACGTGAGACAGGACACTAGTCCTGAAGGTTCAGTCCCACCACGGCGGTCCGGAGCTTTCTCAAGGCGCGCTGTTCGATCTGGCGAATGCGTTCCCTGGTGAGCGAGAACCGCTCGCCCAGCTCCTCGAGGGTGTAGTCCCGAACCTCCCCGATGCCGAAACGGAAACGCAGGACCGCCTCCTCTCGGGGCGGCAGCGTCGCCAGAACCCGCTTGACCTTGTCGCGCAGGTTGGCGTGAATGGTCTGCTCCAGGGGCTTGGGGATGTGCTTGTCCTCCACGAAGTCGCCGAGCCGGCTTTCCTCGTCGTCACCCATGGGGGTCTCCAGAGACACCGGCTCCTTGACGATGCGCATCAGCCTGCGGATCTCGTCCGCGGTCAGTCCCATTTCCGCCGCCACCTCATCCGGTTGCGGATCTCTTCCGAGCTTGCGGTGAAGCGAGCGGTGCGCCCGGATGAGCTTGTTGCGGGTCTCGATCATGTGGACCGGGATTCGTATGGTCGGAGCCGAGTCGATGATGCCGCGGGTGATGCTCTGTCGGATCCACCAGCCCGCATAGGTCGAGAACCGGTAGCCGAGCCGATAGTCGAACTTCTCCGCCGCTCGCATGAGGCCCACGTTCCCTTCCTGAATCAGGTCCAGGAACTGGAGGCCGCGATTGCCGTACTTCTTCGCCAGACTCACCACCAGCCGCAGGTTGGCCTCGATGAGGATCTTCTTTGCCGAGGCGGCCTTGAACTCGGCCGCGGTGATGGCTTCCACCTGGCGCGCGATGTCGTCGACCGAGCACTCGTGAGCGTCCTCGACGGCCTTCAACTCCTCGGCGATCTGCTTGGCCGCGTTGCCGCGGGTATGGCTGCGGGCCCGCGCCTGCAGCTTGATGATGGTGCGGTGCGACTCCTTGAGCTCTTCTCCGATATCGTCGATCCACTCCTTGGACAGCCGCAACCCCTTCACCGTGTCGACGATGCGAGTCTCCTTCCTGGCGAGATCGGCCTCCAACGCGACGCGACGCTTCTGGGAGGTCTTCTTGCGGCCCAGCTCCGCCTGGATGCGCTTCTTCTCCCTGACCAGGCCCCGCAGCACCGTGACTCCCTTGAGGAAGCGGCGGCGCTCGATGGCCTCGTCGAACGCTTCCCCGTCATCGCCGGCCATCAACACCCGGCCCAACGGCGTGACGTTGCTCTTGATCTCCTCGGCAAGCTGGAGCACCTGGCGGACGGCGTACGGCGAGGCGATGACGCTGTCGAGGTACTCCTCCAGCCCCTGCTCCATCTGCATGCCGAGCTGGACCTCGCGCTCCCTGGTCAACAGCGGAGTCGAGCCGATGTCACGAAGGTACAGCGACACCGGGTCGGTCTTTTCGTCCACGCGGTCGCTGTCGGCCGGGACCTGGCTCGGCGAGGACTCCTCGGAAAAGGATGCAGGCTGCTCTTCGTCTTCGACCTCGCCTATGGCGATATCGTCAAGCTCGTCGATCGAGTCGTCCATCGCATCCTCTGTGTCTTCGATGTTCAAGGCTCTCTCCATCATTTCGGCTTCCACAATGTTCATGACGCCGTCGTCCAAGGGGTGAGGCTCCCTCGAACCACCCGGCAAGCCAACAATTCGATAGTTGAAAAAATCCGCAACCCTCGCAAAACCGTTGACCCCGCTGGAGCACTACCGGAGGAGCTGCGGAACAGGCACGAGCAAAACAGGCTCGAACAAATATTTGGGCGTTGGGATAGTCCCTGCGGACCCGTCAAGACTGAGCAGCGGTCCTTGAGGAGAATCAGCAACAGCCTAAAGTATCATCAAAAATATCCCTTGTCAAGGCACCATGTTACGGGCTTTACCGGAGGTTACTTGTCGTCCCGGATGCCGTATTTTCGGAGCTTGTAGCGGAGCGCCCGCTCGCTGATACCGAGGCTGTCGGCTGCCTTGGTCTGCACGCCGCCGGCGGCGCTGAGGGCGTCGACGATCATGCGCCGCTCGATCCCTTCCACGACTGCCGAGAGGTTGGTTTGGCCGTCCGTGGTCACGCGCGTTTCCTTGATGGTGAGAGGCAGTTCGCCGAGTCCGACCACGTCGTCGCGGGTGAGCACGATGGCGCGCTCCACGAGGTTCTCCAGCTCCCGGACGTTGCCGGGGTAGTCGTAGCGCAGCAGTGCGTCACGGGCCTCGCGGGAGAACCCCTGGATGTTTTTGCCGTTTTTCTCCGCGAACTTCCTGAGGAAGTGGTCGATCAACGCGGGCAGGTCCTGCCGGCGGTCGCGCACGGGAGGAAGGATGATGGTGACTACGTTAAGGCGATAGTAAAGGTCCTCACGAAAGCTACCGTCCCGCATGAGCTGCTCGAGGTCCCTGTGGGTCGCCGTGATGATGCGGACGTCGCTGGTGATGGCGCGGTTCGAGCCCACCCGCTCGAACTCCTTCTCCTGCAGAACGCGCAGCAGCTTGGCCTGCAGGTGGGCGGGCAGGTCGCCGATCTCGTCCAGGAAGAGCGTCCCCTTGTCGGCGACCTCGAACCGTCCCTTGCGCATGGCGAAGGCGCCGGTGAAGGCCCCCTTCTCGTGCCCGAAGAGCTCCGACTCCAGCAGCGTCTCCGGCAACGCCGCGCAGTTCACCTTTACCAGCGGGCCGTTCCTTCGGTCGCTGGCATAGTGGATGGCCTTGGCGATCAGCTCCTTGCCGGTGCCGCTCTCGCCCCGCAGCAGGACCGTAGCGTCGCTGGGCGCCACCCGCCGCACCAGGTCCAGCACCTCCTGCATCTGGCCGCTCTCTCCGATGATTCCCTCGATGCGATGGCGCTCCTGCAACGCCGCCCTGAGCTCGGTATTCTCCCGCACCAGTTGGTGGCTGCGCTTGATCCGCTCGATGCGCAGCAGCAACTCCTCCAGGTTGAGCGGTTTGGTCAGGTAATCGGTGGCCCCCTCCTGCATCGCCGACACCGCGGTTTCGATGCTCCCATAGGCCGTCATGATCACGACCGCCACCTCGGGGTCCACCGCGCGGCAGCTCTTGAGCAGGTCCAGCCCGGACATCTCCGGCATGCGCTGGTCGGTCAACACAAGATCGAAGGGACCCTCGCGGAACCGCTCCAGCGCCTGGGCCGCGTTCTCCATGAGCACGACTTCGAAGCCGGCCTTGCGCAGGAAGCCGCCGACGAACTCGAGCTGGGTGCGCTCGTCGTCCACCACCATGACGTGGAAGCGGTCGCCGCGTGCCGCCTCCCGCCGGTTTGGCGACCGGACTCCGGGTTCGTCCTGATATGCCTGTTCCGTCATGCCGCTTTCGTCGCCCGCGGACCCCGGGGTATTGGATGGCGTTTCTTCCCGCGGGGCAGCCGGCGCCCTTTAGTGTCCTGTCCGGTTAATTCGCACGATAATCTGCGGGTCTTTTTTGCCGTCGGCTGCGTTGCTCTTCCTCGCGTGGTGCCCGCCACTGCTCGTCATCGCGCCTTGCCGACGACAAAAAATCCTCCGCATCTTATCATGCGAATTAACCGGACAGGACACTAGCGATTCTACGTGAGGGCGTGGTCCAATGGAAGAACGATGTCGAACCGACTTCCGTTGCCCGCCTTGCTGGTGACGTCGATGGTCCCGCCGTGGGCTTCGATGATCCTGCGAGCGATCGCCAGACCCAACCCGGAACCGTCCGCCTTGGTGGTGAAGTAGGGTTCGAAGATGCGGGCCAGATTCTCGGGTTCGATGCCTGTCCCCGTGTCGCTGATCGAGAGCCGCATCTTGCCGTCGCGGGCCGCGGTCTCGATGGTCAGCGTGCCTCCCTCGGGCATGGCCTGGAAACCGTTGAGGATGAGGTTCAGCAACACCTGCTTGAGGTAGTCGGGATCGGCCTTGACCACCGGCCGGGGTCCGTGGCTCGCCACGGCGACCTCCACCCCGGTGGCCGCCGCGTCGCTCTGGGTGAGGGTCGTCAGCTCGTTCAGCAACTGGTCGACCTTGACCAGGTCGGGCTTCATGTTGAGCGGCCGTGCCAGGGTCAGGAACTCCTCGACGATGGAGTTCAGGCGGTGGACCTCGCCGCGCATCAACTCGATGAAGCGGCTGTACTCGCTCTCGTCCTGGGTGGGCTTGAACTCGCCCTTGAGGCGCTGCAGGCCCATGGAGATGGCGTTGAGCGGGTTCCTGACTTCATGCGCCACCGTGGCCGCCAGATTGCCCATCATCGAAAGGTGCTCCCGGCGCTCCACCTCCGCTTCCAGGGCCTTGATCTCCTGCATGTGAAACCGTTGGTTGTACAGGATCGCCGCGAACCCGAGCATACCCAGGGCCAGGATGCCGCAGCCGAGACCGACCATGGCCCAGAGGCTTTGCCACCAGGCGGCGTCCACCGCATCCATGGACAGGCCGATCCTGAGGTAGCCCATGGGGTCGTCGTCCAGCGTGATGGGCTTGACCAACTCGTAGCGTCGTGCGCCGGTGTCGGTCTCCGCGATACGGTGAGCCGAGCGCTCGGTCGCGCGCGCCCTTGCCGTCAGGTCGTCCAGCATCGGGACCCCGATGAGTGCGGGGTCCGTATGGGCGAGCACGGTGAAGTCGTTGTCCAGCAGCGCGAGCTGGTGGATATCATCCTGGCGCCCCAGGTCCTGGATCTGACGCTGGACGCCGATCTCCCGCTGGAGCTTGAGCATGTAGGACGCGTCCGCGTGCACGGCGATGTACCCGGGGAAGCTCCGGGCCTCCAGGGCGACGCCGAAGACGCTGTCCTCCCAGAACTTGTTCTGGGGCAGCGGGGGTGCCTGGCCCGGAAACTGGGACCAGAGCCGCCCCCACATATGGACCGCCGCCTCGTGACCGGACCAGCGGTCCCGAAACGCGGCCAGGAGATCGTCGAGGTCGGACGGCTCGGTTCCGGTGTGCGAAACCCATGGGCGCCCCTGCCGGTCCAGGAGCTCCACCTTGTAGAGGTCGTTGATGGAGCTGATGTGCTTTACCAGCCGTTCGGGGTGGTTGGCGGTCAGCAACCGGTCGATGACCCGCGCGTTGTCCAGCAGGCGCCGGCGCACGAGTTGCTCGATCAGCTCGTTGCCCTTGATGGACTTCTTGGCGCTGGTTTCCATGGTCTTGGTCAGAGCCAGCGCCTTGACCTCCACCTGGCGAACGAGCTCTTCCTCCAGCCAGCGGCTCTCGTAGAAGACATAGAGCGAGAACAGGACCACCAGCAGCAGGACCGAGGCGAGGAAGTAGGGGACGAGGGAAGCGCGTTTCATGGCGGTTCTTGGCCGGTTTCAAACGGTTCGTGGCGGCAAGCCGCAACCGGTGGCTTCATTATACAAATGGCCTTGAGCTTGGCAAGAATCCGCCACCGGTCCATGACGGGAGAAAGGAAGGGGCGATGGAACGGCGCGCCGCTTCATCGCCCCCGGAGGAGTGTGACCGCTCGGGCACAGACTCCGTGGCGTAGTCGGATCGGGTTAGCTCTTGGCTACGAAGAACCGCGTCGTTTCCCCGCGCTGGACCAGGAACAGTGCATTCTGGCCCTTCTTGATGTCCTTCACCACGCGGTCGTAGGCCGACAACGACTTGACCGGGTTGCGGTTGACCTCCAGGATCACGTCACCCTTGCGCAGCCCCGCCACGTCCGCCGGGCTTCCGGGCTTTATCTCCGTGACGACGACTCCTTCCGCTTTTTTCACGGAAAGTTTCTTGGCCGCATCCGGGGTGAGTTCGCGTACGGTGAGCCCGAGGCCGGTGCCCTGCTCCGGGGCCGCCACGACTTCTTCCTGGAGCTTGCCGATACTCACCGTCAGCGTCCGTTCCTTGCCGTCGCGGACCACCTTGACGCCCACCTCTTTCCCCACCGGGGTTCGAGCCACTATCATGGGCAGGTCGCCGGATTCCTTGATCGGTGTTCCGTCGAACGCGACGATCACGTCGCCGGACTCGAACCCTGCCTTCGCGGCCGGGGTGTCGGGCAACACTTCGGCCACCAGCGCGCCGCGCGACTCGCCGACGCTCAGCGATTCCGCCAGCAGCGGTGTCATCTTCTGGAAGGCCACTCCCAGCCAGCCGCGCGTGACCCGGCCATCGCTCTGGAGCTGCGGCAGCAGTTCCTTGACGAGGTTGATGGGGATGGCGAAGCCGATGCCGACGTTGCCGCCGCCCCGGCTGTAGATGGCGGTGTTCACTCCAACCACCTCGCCCCGGTGGTTGATGAGCGGGCCTCCGGAGTTACCCGGATTGATGGACGCGTCCGTCTGGATGAAGTTGTCGTACGGCCCGGCGCCGATGCGGCGTCCCTTGGCGCTGACGATGCCGGACGTCACCGTGCGGTCGAGGCCGAACGGATTGCCGATGGCCAGGACGCCCTCGCCGATCTCCAGCGTCTCCGAATCCCCCAGGGGCACGGTGGGCAGGTCATAGCCCGCGTTGATCTGGATCAGCGCGAGGTCGGTCTTTTCGTCCATGCCGATGATCGTCGCCTCGAACTCGTTCTGGTCGGACAGCGTGACCGTGATGGTGGCGTTCTTGCGGCCCGCCACCACGTGGTGGTTCGTCAGGATCAGGCCCTTGGAATCGATGATCACACCGGAGCCGTATGACTGGGTCCTGCGCGGTGCGCGGGGCGTACCGGGCATATTGAAGGGGTTGGGCATGGAGAATGGGGAGTTCTCGAAGAACTTGCGCCACTCCTCGGGAAGGGAGTGCCCGAACGGGCGAGACCACGACGCCGGCATGCTTACGCCCTTGGTGGTGATGTTGACCACCGCCGGGCTCACGGCCTTGACCAGCTTCACGATGCCGTTGACCGGACGCGGGTCCGTGGCGGCCTTGGTCGATGCGTCGAGGGGCTGCCGGGCGAGCCCCGAGAAAAGGACGAAACTTGCGAGCAGCAGGGCGCCCACGCCCAACGTTTTCATGCTTGTCGAACGGAATGTGTTACGGAGCATTGAGCTACCTCCTTGTGGAAATGGGTGAGCACAAGGACAAGCATGTTCCGTGCCAGCGCCGACGGGAGCTGAAATACGAGATTTTTGGGTATTTTGCGGCGTACCCGGGTTGCCGTTGCGCCCAAAGGGTCGAACCGGCTCGACGAATCCGTCGAACCGGCGCCCGATATGCCGGGCTCACTCCACCTCGAAGATGGCCTCGATCTCCACCGGAATGCCGTTGGGCAGCGTCGCCATGCCCACCGCGGAGCGGGCATGCTTGCCGACGCTCTCGCCGAACACTTCCACCATCAGGTCCGAAAAGCCGTTGATGACCTGCGGGGTCTTCTGGAAGTCCGGGTCGGCGTTCACCATCCCCAGAACCTTGACGATGCGGCGGACGCGGTCGAGGCTGCCGAGTTCCGCCTGCAGGGTGACCAGCGCGTTGAGGGCCGTCTGGCGTGCGGCCTGATAGCCCTCCTCCACGGTAAGATCGCGGCCCAGCTTGCCGCGGGAGACGGGTTTGCCGTCGTCGCCCAGCGGGCCGTGCCCGGCAAGATACAGCAACGAGCCCGTTCGCACGGCGCTGACATAGTTGGCCATGGGCCTGGGAAGCGGCGGCAGACTCAGGTTCAGTTCCTTCAAACGGTCTTCAGCGTTCATGTGGATCTCCTGTGTGGTCGGCCGCGGCCGCTACATTCCCCGGAACCAGACGTTGTTGGGGTCCAGGCTGAGAAGCGCCGGGGTAATGTCCTCGATGGCGGGCGTGCCGGTCATGATCATGACCCGCCTCAACTCGTCGGTGAAGATGGACAGCACCCGGGCCACGCCTTCGGGCCCGGCGGCGCCGAGGCCCCAGCAGATGGGGCGTCCGAGCAGGATCGCCTTGGCCCCCAACGCCAGCGCCTTGGCGATGTCGCCGCCCCTGCGGGCGCCGCTGTCCAGCAGCACCGGCACCCGGTTGTCGGCGGCGTCGACGATCTCCGGCAGCACCTCGATGGCGGCGCGGTTGAAGTCGAGGATACGGCCGCCGTGGTTGGACACCACCAGGCAGTCCGCGCCCGCCTCGATGGCGATGCGGGCGTCGTCGGGGTTCATGATTCCCTTCACCACCACGGGAACCGAGACCTCGTTCTTGAGCCACGCGACATCGTCCGGCGACGACAGGTGCACGGTGCGGGGCTTCCCGTCGGAGGAAAGCGGGACCCGGTCCCGTAGCTTGGTGGGCTGAAGGGTGTCCATGGTGAGCCCCACCGCGGCATAGCCGATCTCGTCCGCCCTCTTGACCGCGCTCAGCACCTTCTCCCGCCCCTTGCTGAGATAGGCCATGTACACCAGCGGCGCGGAAATTCCTTCCGCCCACTGGTCCACGGTGGACTGGGTGGCGCCGCTGATGAACATCATGGTGCCGAAGAGACTCGCGCCCTCCGCCACCTCGTGCTCGCCGTTCTTGCGCAATATCCGGAAGCTGCCTACCGGGCTGATGAGCGCCGGCGACGGCAGCCTGTGGCCGAACAGCTCGATGGAGGTATCCGGATCGGTTACGTCGTGGAAGATCCGCTGGCGGAAGAGCAGGCGGTCGAGCGCCTTGCGGTTCCGCTTCAGGGTGGACTCGCTTTCCGCCGCCCCCATGACGTGCTCGATGGCCTCGGGCCTGACCCGTTGGCGGAACAGCGTTTGAAGCTCGTCCAGGCTCAGGTTCTCGAGCGGTTTCTGTTCAAGCAGTTGCAGACTCATGGTCCCTCCCGCGAATGGATGAAGGAATCCTAGAACCAAACTCACAAATCATCAATCAAACGGAACTGTAGCAGCAGCGTCCTCTGGAGCGGCACGAAGTTGTCGTCGGACACCAGGTAGAGCAGGGTCCGTCCGGCGCGGTCCCGCCTGAGCGCCAGCCCCTCGAAGTTGTCCACCGACAGCGGACGCTCCAGGGCGGCCAGGAGATCTCCGTGGAGTCTGGCGCCGGCGCGCCGGCGGGCCTCCTGGAGGCGGCCCTTGCCCAGACGGACGAGGCGCGCGCGCATTCCCAGCAGGTTGAAGCTCCGCTCTAGCAGCAGCGCGTCGCCGTTGGGCATGGCGGCGAGATCCGTGGGGCTGAAGCCGTCCCCGGGCACGTAGGCGATCTCGTGAGCCGCCCCGTTCTCCATGAACCAGCCCTTGAGACTGCCGTCTCCGTTGGCGTACCGTTCGGTCACCCCCAGGATCTGGCCGTCGGCCAGCACGGTGATGGCTTCGAGCCCGCCATTGACCGGCGCATCCTTGAGCGATGGCGGCGATGCCATCCGTGTGGGCGGCACGTCGAAAGCCGGTGGATAGCGCCAGATCCGGTGACGCCCTTCGAACGAGACCAGAAAGGCGTTGCGGGAGCGCCGTGCCAGGCCTTCGGCGTCGCGTTGGTAGCGCCGAACCGGCCTTCCGGCGGGAGTCAGCATGGCCGTGGCGCGCCAGCGGCTTGCGCCCACGAGGCGCTCGGCCGAGTCGTGAGCGAGGGCCGCCGTAATCCAGTGGCCACGGTCGGAGACGGCCCGCAGCCGTCGGCCGTCCGGGCTGACCTCCAGGCCGGAGAGCCCGCCGAAACGCCCCTCGTCCGATACCAGTTCAAGACCGCTCATGAACGCCAGCTTTCCGACCGTGGTCATGCGCGGTTTCTCGGGGTTCAACGCCACCGGGAGCGCGCGGACCCCGATGGGGTCGGCGGGGGCGTTTCCGGCCGGCGCCAACGGCATCGCCAGCACGAAAGCCGCCGCGAAAGCCCGGCTGATCGGGCTCGCGTTCGGGGACCGCCAGCTCACAGCTTCAGATCCGGCAGGACGGCCAGCACGGCCTCGCGGAGATAGTCCCGCGTGTAGAGGTCGCGGTCGATGACCTCGCCGTTCCACACGACGATGTCGAGGTCGATGGTGCGGGGGCCGTATCGGTTGGTTCCGGGCCGGCGTCCGAGCATGAACTCGATGGCCTTGAGGTCTGCTCTCAACCGCTCGCGGTCCAGGTTCGTCTCCACGAGCAGGGCGCCGTTGGTGAAATCCGGCTGATGGACGTAGCCGATGGGGCTGGTTTCCACCAGCGGCGACTCGGCGATGATCACGTGTCGATGGGCGATCCGCTCCCGGGCCATGGGGACGTTGAGCTCGGGCTCGATGTTGGACCCGACCCCGATGACGGCCTGGTTCATGCCGCTTCCGGTCCCGTTCGTTCCGCGGAACACTCCACGGAAACGGAGTCGGTGAAGCGAAGCGCGCCGGGCTTGGCCACCCGCACCCGCGCGCGCCGGACCCGCTCGTCCTCCATTACCACCATCAACAGGTGGTCGCCGAGCTTCTCGATGAGAAAGAACGACGAGCGCTCCACTTCCTCGATGATGCGCTTGTTGAGCTGCTTGTAGTCCACGGTCTCGTCGATGGCGTCGCGGGTGAAGACCGTGCCGGCCGCCAATTCCAGCTCGACGTTGATGACCACGTCCTGCCGGGTCTCGCGCTCCCAGTCGTTGATGCCGATGATGGTCCGGAGCCGCAGGCTCTCGATGGTGATCTTGACCGGATTTCGCTGGATCATGGGACCGCGGCAAGGTGAGTCATCACTACACGTGCTCTCCGCCGTCGACGTAGATGCATTCGCCCGTGACGAACGGATTGTCCAACAGGAACAGCACCGCCGCGACCACGTTATCGGTGTCGCCGATCCGTTTCAAGGGCAGGCCGGCGCTCCGCCGCTCGAGTTCGTCCACCACTCCACCGGGCGGCGGCAGTATCATGCCCGGGGAGACGCCGTTGACGCGGATCGCGGGTCCGAGCTCGCGCGCGGCCATCCGGGTGAGCTCGAGAAGCGCCTTCTTCGACAGCGTGTACGCGGCGTGATACGGGTCGGAACGGCTCACGCGCGTGTCGAGGATGTTGATGATGTGCCCCCGGGCGCAGCCGTCGGCGAACGCCTGGGACAGGAAGAAGGGCGCCTTGAAGTTGATGTTGAAATGGCGCTCCAACAGGTCCTGCCCGGTATCCGCCAGGGTGCCGCGTTCGAAGATGGAGGCGTTGTTGACGAGGACGTTGAGGCCGGAATAGTGTTCCCGCACCCTGGCGACGAGATTCGCCGTCTCCCGGTGGTCGTTGAGGTCGCAACGGAACAGCCGGCAACGGCGGCCCAGGACTTCGATCTCGCCCGCGACCCGTTCGGCCGCCTCCACGGAGCTCAGATGGTGAAGGGCGACGTCGTAACCGTTCCGCGCCAGCGCCAGGGAGATGGCCGCGCCGATGCGCCTGGCTCCGCCGGTTACGAGGGCCGCCCCCTTCGACGTGGACATGCCGGTCATCATAACCCGTTCGCGACCGCCCCACCACCGGCATCTTTGACAGTGACATTGGCTGGTGTTAGGGAGACTTTGATTGAAATGACGTCCTTCGACTTCGCGCCGCTGGCGCGGCGCTACGCTCAGGACGAACGGTCTGTAAGCTGTCCTCCGTTCGTCCTGAGCCCTTCGTCAAGCTCAGGACAGGCGTAGCGAAGCGAAGTCGAAGGACGCTGAACATGTACCCTGCCGCATGGAGAACACGGTGACGCCGATACCCGAGATCGAGGAGATCGTGGGGAAATTCCGCGCCGGCGAAGCGGAGGTGGCCCAGCGGTTCTTTCAGGAGAAGCGCCCGCTCCAGCAGCACCTGGACTGGTTGCGCTTCCAGGTGGCGCGCGAGGCCAGAAACCTCGAGGAGATCGCGTCCCACCAGCGCTGCGAGCTGGTGGAGCAGGTGGACCGGTCCGTGTCGCGCGAAACGCTGGTGGACCAGCTTACCGAGGACTACCAGGAGGTCCGCCACTACGGCATGCTAGCCTACATCTACGAGGGCATAAGCGGGGAGCGGGTGCAGTGGCGCGAGCTCCGCGAAACCGCGCAACAGGCGTCGTGGTACGAGCTGTCGCGCCGCGAGCACCAGCGGTGGGCCGAGCTCAAGGCCGGCGGCTCGGAGCTGGAATTGGCGGCGGCGCTCTTCACCCGCGGCGGGGGCGGCTCGCTGTTCTACGGCATGATTCCGCTCCGGGGCGGCGACTACGAGGAGGCCCTTGCGCGTGCGTCGAAGACTATCCTGCGGGACGAGATCGAGCATGGCGCCTCCGAGGGGAGGGACGACCTGTACCGGCTCATCGGCGGCCGGGAGGACGTCGTGACGGCCTCGCGGATCATCGCGGAGATGGGCGCGATCCGGCTGGAAATGCGCAACGAGCAATACGGGAAACCGATGCCGGCCGAACGGCTGGAGGAGATCCGCGAGGGCGCCATCGCGCCCGTGACCATGGAGGACATGCTGTCGGCCTGTCCCCGGGACGGCGAGGACTGGTTCGAGTGGTATCATGAACGGCCGAAGCCGCTGTCCGCGGCATCGGTTCTGTGACCGGCATCCGGTTCGGGGGCTGCCGCCAAAAAGGAGGACATGCCGTGGACGCGCTCGATGTGCTGGCGGTCGTCTTTGCCGTCGTGGTCCTCGCGAAGCTCGCCGGGTTGCTGATCTCCCCGGTGTCATGGATGAATACCGCCGGGGCCATGCTGAACTACCCCCGTGCCTGCACCTGGGTCTATGCCGGCCTCGCCGCGGTGGTGGGATACATCGTTTTCACTCGCATGGACATCGTCGAGGTCGTTTCGGCGATGCTGCTCACGTCGTTGCTGATGGGGGTGGCGCTGGGCCCCTACTCCCGAACGATTCTCACGCTCGGCAAGGAGATGGCCGGCGAGGGCTTCGGCCGGTTGTGGCCGGTCATGGCCATCTGGGCCGTCATCGCCGTTTGGGCGCTTCATGCCGTCATCGTTTCGCGATAAGAGGAGCGGAAAGACCATGAAGATCAAGACCGTCACGCTGTTGCATCCCGGCAATATGGGCGCCACCATCGGCGCCTCGGTGAACGGCGCCCGCGTGCTGTGGGTGTCCGAGGGACGAAGCGAGGGAACGCGGCAAAGGGCCGGGAAGTCCGGTCTTCTCGAAGCGGCGACGCTGGCCGAGGCCGTCGGCGACAGCGACGCCGTCCTTTCGGTGTGCCCGCCCCACGCCGCCGAGGACGTGGCGCAAAGCGTGGCCGCGCTCGGCTTTGCCGGGTTGTACGTGGATGCCAACGCCGTGTCCAGGGCTACGGCCCAGAGGGTGGGGGAAGCCGTCCAAGAGGGCGGGGCGGCCTTCGTGGACGGGGCCATCATCGGCCCGCCCGTCACCAAGCCGAAAAGGACGCGCCTCTATCTCTCCGGGGCCGGAGCCGAAGTGGTGGCAGGGTTGTTCTCGGGGAGCATGCTCGACGCCAGGGTCATCGAGGGCGGTCTAGGAGCTGCCTCCGCTCTCAAGATGACCTACGCCGCCTGGACCAAGGGCAGCGACGCGTTGATCCTCGCCATCCGCGCGCTGGCGGCGCGGGAAGGCGTGGAGGAGGCACTCCTGGCGGAGTGGTCAAAATCCCAACCCAATCTCCCCGGCAAGAGCGAGCGCGCGGCCTCGGTAGCCGCGCCCAAGGGTTGGCGCTACGTGGGCGAGATGGAGGAGATCGCCGCCAGCTTCGAGGCGGCCGGCCTGCCCGCGGGCTTCCACCAGGCCGCGGCCGATCTCTACAGCAGGCTGGCGCCATTCAAGGACCGCGGCGATCCGGGGCCCGAGGTCAAGGAAGTCCTCGACGCCCTCCTGGCGCTGTAGTTGCCTTCGCTTTAGTGGTCTTCGTCTTCCACCTCGCTGGCCTTGACGCGCCGTGACTTGAGCTTCTCGCCGGTCTCGAAGTAGCGTCCCTCCACCGCGAGGCGGGCTTC
Organism: Deltaproteobacteria bacterium; assembly: GCA_028818755.1. Taxonomy (GTDB): domain Bacteria; phylum Desulfobacterota; class Binatia; order UBA9968; family JAJDTQ01; genus JAJDTQ01. The sequence goes on from JAPPNF010000090.1 coordinate 13,717, forward strand.
TTCGTCCAGCTCCTCGTCCCACTGGCCCAGGGAGTAGCCGTACCACGGCATCTTGGGATTCAGAGGCGGCAGCATGAACTCCTCCCACAGCTCCCGGGCGTGCTCCATGTACTCCCGCTTGGGCAGGGACACGGGCGGGAAGGGCTCCTTCTGGATGGCGTTGCACAGCATCCCCGACTCGTCCGCCGGCAGGTGGTAGGACACCACGTCGGTGCCCTTGGCCTCGTGCTTGTAAAGGAACGGCGGGGCGTGGCCCTTCTCCATGCCGCCGATGATCTGTACGTCCTGGTGGGGCTTCATGCGGTAGCACATGGCCCAGAACACCGCCGCCTCGTCCGAGGGATCGATGTCCTCGTCCACCGCGATGACGATCTTGCCGACGCCGGGGTGGAACGACGCCGCGGCGTGCAGCGCGCGCCACACCTCGGCTTCCTTGGGCTTGCGCATCTGCACGATGACGAGCTTGTAGGTGTTGGTCAGGGGCTCGTGCATCTCCACCCGGATGACGCTGGTGATGCGGCAGTGGTCCCGCAGGTGCACCAGCATGAGCCGGTCGTAGCCGATCTTGCGGATGACCGACGACTCGCTGGGGGTGAGCTGGCTCAGCCACGACACGTAGATGGCGTCCTTGCGGTGGGTGATGGCGGTGACGTCCATGAAGGGGTTCAACTGGCGCGGGTGCATGTAGCCGTGGGACTCGCCGAACGGCCCCTCGGGCTCCACGAACTCGGTGTTGAGGTGCCCCTCGATGACGATCTCGGACTCCGCCGGCACCTGGAGGTCCACGGTCTTGCACTGGGCCATGCGGATAGGCTCGCCCACGAAGCCGCCGGCGATGGCCATCTCGTCCACGCCGTAGTCGACCTTCTGCACCGATACGTAGGAGACCACCGGCGGCGCGCCGATGACCAGGGCCGCCTCCAGCGGCTCGCCGCGCTTCTGCGCGTTCTTCCAGTGCAGGAAGATGTCCTGGCCAAGTCCGGACGGGAACACGCCCACCCGGGTGTTCGACTTGATCTGGCCGCGGTAGTTGCCGATGTTGCCGATGCCGGTCTCGGGGTCCTTGGTGATCCAGTGGGAGCAGGTGGTGTAGGGGCCGTTGTCGAAGCCGGGAGTGGAGATGGGGACCGGGAATTTGTCCAGTCCTTCGTTCTCCACCGCATCGTCGGTCATCACCACTTCATGGCACGCCGGGTTGTCCACCACCTGGGGCTTGATGGGGTTGGAGAGGGCGTGCTTCCACTTGGCGTCCATCTCGTCGGCGCTGTTGCAGCCCATGCCCAGGAAGTAGATGGCCTTGCTGCCGGCCAGCGCGCCCACCACCACGGGAAAGTCGAACTTGCGTCCGCGGGAGTCGGTGACGTTGGAGAAGTACCAAGCCTTTCGCTCCTCGTCGGGAATGCCGCCGCGGTACTGCCAGCGCACCAGCGGGTGCAACTCCGTGTCCTTGTTGATGGTCTGGTTGATGCGGCGGAGATGCCCCGCCTCTTCGAGCATTCTCAGATGCTCATGTAGGTCTGCATAACCCATTACTTGCCTCCTGTTCGCTTCAAACTTTCGAATGATGTCGCAGAGAGTTCCCGTCGCCCCGTGTGTTGCAGCCCGGATTCGGGGCTTCGGTTGTCGGAAAGAAACGGTAGGCTCCAGCGTGAAGCCGTAAAATAGCGGATCGTGTCCATCCGTGTCAATGAAAGCGCACGGATGGGTGCCGCATGAGCACCTTCGTTGGAAACAAGAAGTTGCCCCCAAGGGTCAGGTGTGACATTCCCCAGGTCAGGTCCACAACTCCACGACGAGCCCGGGAACACGGTCGAACTCACGCACGTTGACCGTGACGATCGCGAGGCCACGAGCAAGAGCCGTGGCCGCGATCCAGAGGTCATTCGGGCCGATCAGTTTGCCTGCTCGGGCCAGCTCCGCCCAGATCTGTGCATGCACGCGAGCGGTTGCGAGGTCTACCGGCAACAGCGGGAAGCGCTCCAACAGCGCTTCGACGAAGGCGGAGCGCTTCATCCGAATCTGCGGATTTGCCGCGCGATGTACTCCGTGGAGGAGTTCGCTTGCTGTTATCACCGAGAGAAAGAATTCTTCCTGTCCGCGCTGGACAAGGTGCGGCTTCAGGTTCAGACGGCCCCGCTCGTACTCAATCAGGACGTTGGTATCGATCAAGACGCCCACGGATCGCGAACCTCCGTGCGCGCCAATTCCTCGCGGGCTGTTTCAAGGTCGTCGGCAAGCTCCGTCGCTTCAGTTGGGGAGAGGTGAGGCAGCGTTGCCAACAGCGAAGGGAGTTCCGAGAGTTGCTTTCCAGCGGGAAGCGGGCGGAGTTCCGCCACGGGCTTGTTGCCGCGAACCAGCACGAAGCAGTCGCCACGATAGGAGACGCGATTGATGTACTCCGCGAAGTTGCGAGCCATTTCGGTGACCGTGAGTGTTTGTACCATGTGAGATCCTCTGGCTTCAGATAATCAGCTAATCTTATTATCAGATCAAATGGTTTCGATGTCAAGCTCTTCGCCAGACCCCATTCGCTTGACTCCCGGCTTCCGTGTCCGTTAGCTTCCGGCAGTAATCCACGGAGGGGGTTCTACGCATGCACACCGACCAGAAGACCTTGGAAAAGGTCTTTTCCCAGATTGACCGGGAGGAGCTGGCCCAGTTGGCCATGGACGTTGTTAATTTTCCCACGCCCACCGGGAGCGAGGAGGAGGTGGCGCGGTTCATCCACGACTGGCTTCAGAAGCAGGGCATCGAGACCTTCCTGCAGCACACCGAGCCGGGGCGCGCCAACGTGGTGGGCGTGATTCCGGGCGAGGGCACCGGGCCGACGCTGCTGTTCAACGGGCACATGGACACGGCCCTGTCAGGCGGGCAGGAGGACCTCTGGATCACGGGCAGCAGCCGCCCGGAGTGGCAGGCGCTGGCGCGGCGGGAGGACGACGTCATCTACGGCAGCGGCATCG
>JAPPNF010000087.1 GCA_028818755.1 Deltaproteobacteria bacterium
GGCAAGGCGCGATGACGAGCAGTGGCGGGTACCACGCGAGGAAGAGCAACGCGGCCGACGACGAGAAAGACAAGCATATCGGTAAAGAATTACGTGGGGCAGGACACTAAGACCCGTCCGAGCAAACGGCAATTGCGACTCCTGCTCGCCTGGCTGGTGCACCTTTACACCGCCCTCGGTGCGGCGGTGGCGGTGTTCACCCTGGCGCTGGTGGCGGCGGGCCGCCATCGCGAGGCGCTGGCGCTCATGGGGCTCGCGCTGATCCTGGACGCCACCGACGGAACCTTTGCCCGGGCGGCCAGGGTGAAGGAGCTGATCCCCAGGGTGGACGGCGCCCGCCTGGACGACATCGTCGACTACCTCAACTACGTCTTCGTTCCGTGCTTTCTGCTGGTTTGGGCCGATTTGTTGCCGGCCGGCCACGGTTGGTGGATCGTTTGCCTGCCGCTTCTCGCGAGCGCCTACGGCTTCTCACAGACCGACGCCAAGACCGCCGATCACCACTTCCTCGGCTTCCCTTCCTACTGGAACGTGGTGGCGTTCTACTGCTTCGTGCTGGACTCCGCCCCCTGGGTGAACGCGCTGGGGGTGATGGTGTTGTCGGTGATGGTCTTCGTGCCCATCCGCTACCTGTATCCCAGCCGCAACACCCTGCTCCAGGGGCTCACCATTACTCTGGGAGCGATCTGGGGGGTGCTGTGCTTCGCGGTCGTGTACCTTCTGCCCGATCCGCCCTACTCCCTGGTCCTGGGATCGTTGTTCTTCCCCGTCTACTACCTCGCGTTGTCGTTCTGGTCGCACCTGCGGCAGGGCGCTTGAGCGCCCTTCGACTTCAGGGTGAACGGTGGCGTGAATATTCTCCGCACGTCCTGAGCCCTTCGAAAGGCTCAGGACATGCCTGGCGTAGCGAAGTCGAAGGACCACACTAGCGCGTGGGCTCGACGGACTCGTCGCGGTGGATGCGGACGGCCAGCACCTCGGCCTCGGCGCAGACCTGCCGCTCGCAGCTCAGGGTGCAGGTAAGGAAGGTTTTCCGCCCCTGCACCTTGCGGATGGAGGCGCGAAGCTCCAGGGGTTTGCCCAGGGGCGTCGGACGCCGGTAGTTGATGTTCATGCTGGCGGTGACGAAGAAGACCCGCGGCGCGCTGCCGATGGGGCGCCGCTCGTCCCGGTAGGCGCGGGCGATGGCGAGGTTCATGCTGTGGCAGTCGAGGAGAGTGGCGATGACGCCGCCGTTGACCACCTCGCGGGTGCCGCCGCAGTGGTGCGGCTCCGCCGTCCAGGTGCCGACCGCGTCCTCGCCGTCCCAGCGGCTCTTGACCTGAAGCCCCTGCTCGTTGGCCGGACCGCAGCCGTAGCACAGGGTGGTCGCCCCCTGATCCTGAAAGGGCTGCTCCTCGCTCATGCGCCGTCCCCTGTCCGTCGCGGGACCCGTGCCGCTCCCAAGCTACCCGGCCTTGGCCACGCCCAGCCTGAGCCGCCCGATCCCTTCGATCTCCGCCACCAGCTCGTCGCCGGCCGCTAGTTGCCGCTGGAACTCCGGCGAGTCGGGGTTGCCGCTGGCGATGAGGTCACCCGGCATCAGGGTGCCCACCTGCGAGAGGTAGCTCACCAGCCGGGCGACGCCGTTGATCATGCCGCCGGTGCTGGCGGACTGTCGCAGGTCGTCGTTCACCCACAGGCGCATCTCCAGGGCCTGCGGATCGGCTATCTCGTCCCGGGTGACGATCCACGGCCCCACGGGCGCGAAAGTGTCGAAGCCCTTGCGCACGCAGCGGGTGCCCATGAGGTTCCTGCCCGATCCGTATCCCCGGGCGGTGACGTCGAGGATGACGCTGTAACCGAACACGGCGTCCAGGGCCTCGTCCTCGGAGAGGTCTCGGGATTCCTTGCCGATGACGACACACAACTCCAGCTCCGGGAAGATGGTCTCGGCGTCGGCCGGGATGAGGATGTCCTTGCCCGGGCCGACGACGGCCGACGGCGGCTTGAGGAAGATGTGCTCCAGCAACTCGTCCGGCGGTCGCTCCCGGGCCTCGCCCCGTCCTCCGGCACTGGTCAGGTTCGCGCTGCCGCGCTTGTAGTTGCCGGCGGCCGCCCAGATCTTCGAGGGGGCGGGCACCGGGGCCGCCAGTTGCGCGGCGTCGAGGGCTGTCGGGGCCGTCTCCGAGACGGCGCGTTCGATGGCTTCGCGGCTCGTTTCATACGAGGCCGCCAGATCGATCATCGAGCCGCAGATGCCGTCCAGAGAGACCATCCCGTCTTCCGACGTGACCGCGGCCACGGTGCTGTCCTTAAGGGTCGCAAACCGCATCAAATACCTCCATCGATGCAAGCGTCGCCCGGAGTTGGGAGTGGAAACGCATGGTGGGAAAGCCGTCGAGGCGGCCGAGGGAACGGTCGCCGGTCGTGCGGCTAGTGTCGCGTCCCATGATTTCCTGGCATAAGTTGCGCAGGATTTTTTGTCGTCGGCAAGGCGCGATGACGAGCAGTGGCGGGCACCACGCGAGGAAGAGCAACGCAGCCGACGGCGAAAAAGACAAGCAGATTATGCCAGGAAATCATGGGACGCGACACTAGTAGGCGTCCTTGAGTTCCCGGACCTTGGCGAACACGGAAACCGGATCCGTTCCGATCCCCGGGAAGCGCTCGGCCATGCCGTATTTGATCTCGTCGCTTTCACAGCGGAGGAACGGATTGGTCGCGAGCTCGTCGTCCAGGCGGGAGGGCACCGTGAACTGATCCTTGGACCTGAGTGCCTGCACCGCCTCCAGCCGCTGGCGGATATCCTCGTTGCCGGGTTCCACCGTCAGCGCGAACTGGAGGTTCTTCTCGGTGTACTCGTGGCCGCAGTAGACGAGAGTGTCGCCGGAGAGGTCGCGGAGCTTCCCCAGGGAGGAGGTCATCTGCTCGGCGGTTCCCTCGAAGACCCGGCCGCAACCGCCGGCGAACAGGGCGTCCCCGCTGAAGAGCTTTCCGGGGAACACGAAGCCGATGTGCCCGATGGTATGGCCCGGAATGAAGAGTACGGTCCCACCCTCTTCCCCGACCTCGACATCATCCCCCTCCATGACCCGATGCGTGATGCCCGGGATGCGGTGCTCGTCTACCTTGGCGCCGAACACCTTCAGGTCCGGCTTGTGCTGGAGTAGATACTCGTTTCCGCCGGTGTGATCCCGGTGGTGGTGGGTGTTGAGGATCGCGACAAGCTCGACCCCTTCCTCCTGCACCGTACGCCAGACGGGCTCGCCCTCGGAGGGATCCACGATGCTCGCCTTGTTGGTCTTCTCGCAGATCAGGAGGTAACCGTAATTGTCCCTTAACAGGGGTATCTGAACGATTCTCATGCGGCCCTTTATAGCAAACTCGGGTGGCCCGGACCATAGTCGGGCACCCGGCGCCGTACGTGAGAGAGCATATCCGGGAACTCGAACACCGGCCGCAACGGGCGTCGACGCGTACGACCTGATTGACGTGCGGCGCGGCGTTGCATACCCTGAAGCCATGCTCAAGGCCGGAGTCGGACAGTCGTCGCGGACGGACACCCGCGCCGCGATCGAAGAGGCAGCCCGGGGAGCCATGGAAGGCCTGTCGGGCGGAACCGCCGACCTGGCGCTGTTGTACGCCACGGTCGATCACGCCGGTCCCCTCGAGCAGGAGTTGACCACGCTCAGCCTGCTGACCGGGACTCCGGAGATCGTGGGTTGCAGCGGCCTTGGGATCCTCACCGAGAACGGGGAGATCGAGGGAGAATCCGGCATCGCCGTCATGGCGCTTGCATCCGACACGGTCCGGGCGCGCCCCTTCGCGCGCGAATCCCTCAAGGGCAACGACGCCGCGGCCGGACAGGACATCGCCGCCGCCGTGGGACCGGACCAAGCCTCCCTGACCGTGCTGTTGGCCGACGGTTACCGGAGCCGTCCCGACGCGTTGCTGGACGGCATGGCGCGGGCCGGGCACTCGGGCCCGCTGGTGGGGGCGGCGGCATCGGAGAACGGCAGCCACGGGCGCACCTACCAGTTCTACGGGGACCAGGTCACCAGCAACAGCGTGGTGGGGTTCGCCCTCTCCGGCGGCTTCGAGAGCGTGATCGACATCACCCAGGGCTGCCAACCGGTGGGCGACCCGATGATCATCACCAAGGCCGACGAGAATCTCATCTTCGAGATCGACGGCCGCCCGGCGTTCGAGGTGTTCGTCGATCTCATCGGCAAGCCTTTCCAGCAGGATCTGCGCCGGGCGCTGGCGTTCGTGTTCGCCGGGCTTCCGCCCGACCCGCGGCAGACGGAGATCGAGCCGGGGCAGTATCTGGTCCGCAACATCATCGGCCTGGATGCGCAACGGGGTATCGTTGCCGTGGCCCAGCCGGTGGAGGCGGGACAGCCGCTGATCTTCACCCTCCGCGACGGGCAGCGGGCGCGGGAGGACCTCGGGCAGATGCTGGAGCGCCAGGCGGTCCGTCTCGAGGGCAGGAAGCCGCGGCTGGGCCTCTACTTCAACTGCTGCGCCCGCGGCAGCGGCCTCTACGGCGTGCCCGGCATCGATACCGCCTACATCAGGCAGGCGCTGGGCGACGTGCCGGTCATCGGCTTCTTCGGCAACTACGAGCTCGGCCCCATGGCCGGGGCCAACCACCTGCTTACCTACACCGGCGTGCTGGCGCTGGTGACGGAATAGGGAGCCCTCCACCCCCGCCTGGATCCCCGCATCCGCGGGAATGACGGTTTCACGACAGGGCAGCTTGAGCCCGATCGGACGCCGCTGGCCCTCAGCGCCGCAGTCGCTTGCGCTTGTTGGCGAGATAGTCGACGACGATGTAGTTGCCGATCTCGTCGGGGGAAGTGTAGAACACCCGGCCGGTGTTCATCCGGGTGAGGCGGTCCACGAAGCCCATGCGGTAGTAGTCCATCCCCAGCATGAAGGTATTGATCCGGATGCCGCTTTGGGTGCAGCGCCGGACCTCCTTGAGGGTCTCGCGGACGATGCGCTCGTGGAGCAGGGCCGAGCCCCAGCCGCTGTGAAGGCGCCCTCCCCTGTCGACGTTGCAGGCGGTCGGTTCGCCGTCGGTGATGAGGATGATCTGGCGGTTGGTTGCCCTATTGTTTCCAAGGAGTTGACGGGAGAACCTCAGGGCCTCCTTGATATCCGTGCCATGCTCCATGAAATAGGTGATGGCGACGATGGAAGGCAGGTCCTCGGTACGGATGATCTTGGCGTTGGAACGAAACGCCACCAGGTGCAGCACGTCCTGCGGGAACTTGGTCTCGATGAGCCGGTTGAGCGCCAGCGCCACCTTCTTGCCGGCGTGCAGCGCGTCGTTCATCAGCATGGAGTAGCTGACGTCGATGAGCAGCACGGTTTCGGTGTCGGTGGAGAACTCGTGCTGGTACACCTGGAAGTCCTTGGGCTCGATCTGCACGGGGACCCCGGTCCGTCCGTCCTCCAGCGACTGCATGAGGGTCTTGCGGATATCGATGTTGAGCGGGTTGCCGTACTCGTAGGCCTGGGTATCCTCCAGCCGCATGCCCTGGTTGCCGGTCTTGGCGCTGGCGTGCTGCCCCCAGCGGTTCTTGTTCATGAGCTGGAAGATCTCTTTCAGGGCCTTGTCGCCGAGTTGGCGCATGCCCTTGGGGCTGAGCCGCAGGCCGCTGCCGGTGCGTACAAGGTAACCCGCGTCCACCATCATCTGTTCCACGCCCTGGAGGTACTTGAGCTGCTCGTAGGCCTCTTCTCCCAACAGGTCCCGCATGGCGTCCAGATCGAGATCGGAGACGTCGCCGAGGCCCCGCCGGCCCCAACGCAGGAACTGCTCCAGGCCCTGTAGCTGACCGAGGATCTCTCCGGCCTCCCCCATCCCCATGCGCTGGCTGCCCTGGAACGGGTACTGGTTCAGCAGTTGCTCGAGCTGCTCCATCTGGGACATGGCGTCGCTCAGGCCCTGCAACTCCTGCTGGCCGAGCGAGTCGAGGTTCTCCAGGAGGTTGTCGAGGTCGTCCACCGCGGCGTCCAGCATGTTGGGCAGGTTCTGCAGGAAGTCGTCATCGTCCAGCAGCCGGCTCAGCCGGTCCAGCATCTGGGAGAGATCCGGCGCTCCAGGCCCCGTGAGGTTCTGCGGCTGCTGCATGGACCGCTGGTCTATCTGCTCCCCGAGACGCTCCTTGAGCTGCTGGTAACGCTCCTGGGCTTGGCGCATCCGCTCGGCCAGCTCGTCCATGTTCTGGGCGTACCGGCCGGACAGGCGCTCCATGAAGTTGCGCATCTTCTCGTGGTACGCCTCGAGCTTTTCCGCCAGCTCGTTCAGCTTCTGGCTCAGCGCCTCGCTCTCTTCGGGCGAGAGCTTGAAGGAGTCGGGCGAGTACTTGTTGAGGAGGTCCTGCTTCTTCTCTTCCGCCTGCTGCAGCAGGTCCCTGAGCCCCTGCACCGAGCGCATCCCGTCCTCGGACTCGAACCCTCGGCGCATCAGGCTCCGGAGCGCCCGGCGCACGCCTTCTTCCTCCAGGAAAGTGTCGGAGAGCTGCTTCAGCAGATCGTTGGCGGTGGGGAAACGAACCTCCTGGGAGCCGTCCCAGGACGTGTACCGGTGGATCCTCATGGGGCGTCCACTATATCGCAGGCGCTTCCGGCACTGCAATACCGAAATCGGCGGGCCGAGGGGCCGTCGCCTACGGTGCGGTGGAATGCCGTAGCCGACTCGGCTATACAGGGGAGATCCACTACCCGGGAGGCACCATGAAGGTCACTGTCGACACCACCAAGTGCGACGGACACGAGAAATGCGTCCAGGCCGCGCCCAATGTCTTCAAGATGAACGAGCGCTTCATCGCCGAAGTCGCCGATCCCAACGGCGACGCTCAGGAGAAGGTCGTGCTGGCGGCCAGGATCTGTCCCACCAAGGCCATCGCCGTGGAGGATGACGACGGCAACAGCCTCTTTCCCGATTCCTGACACGCCGCTCGGGCGCTGCTCTCCTGAACGGTCTCGGAAAGAACGCGCGGCTGCGGCGCGTGATCCCACACTTCATTCGAAGACGACGCTGGCGAAGCTGCAGATGGAGCCGATGGGGTCCATCTCGCCATGGTCGTGGGCGACCACCCGCCCTCGTTCGGCCCGCATCGACTTGAGCATGGTGTAGATGGGCGAGAAGCCGCAGATTCGCCGCCGGTCGCCCTCCTCCGCCAGGTAGCCGCGAAACCCTTCCGCGTCCACTCGCTCAACGTACCCCAGCATCTCCCGGTCAGCCCTCTTGACCGCATCGAGCTCTTCGCCGCTGAATCCGTCGGCGTCGCCGTAACGCGGCCCCACGTGGGCCAGGTCGGCGCTGGCGATGAGGCAGATCCGGCGATCGTCCTCGGCGATCAGGTTCCGCAATGCATCGGTGAACCGTTCGATGGACTCTCCCGCCGGACCGTCTCCAGGGTTGGCGTAGGAGAAGGAGCACAATACCGGCACGACGGGTATCCCGTTGCCGAACAACTGCTGTATGAACAACACCTGGAACTCGATGGTGTGCTCGGAGCGGTGGGCGAGCTCATCCTCGAAGAGCTCGCCGCCGTGGATCTCCTCCAGGTCGGAGATGAACTCGGTCTCCACCGGAACCTCGCCCAGCGGCGTGGCGAAGCGCTTGCGGGTCAGGACGTAGGGGTTTCGCGTGGCGTTGTGCCCGGTTCCCAGGATGACGAACAGCTCGGGCGACTCCGACTCGGCCAGTTCCTTGTACGCCCATGCGTAGGCCGGGCCGCCGAGGCGGAGGTCGATGTGCGGCACGACGATTCCCGGAATTCTCCGGTCCGGGTCGCGCGCCTCCGGCAGCCCCGGTCCCGCCGGCCGGGCGAACAGACGGCCCAGGGCTTCGTTCAGCGCGGCGGGGTTCTCGTCGTAGCTGACACCGGCGTGAAAGGCCTCGCGCACCGAGGCTTGGTGGAACGACGCAACCAGCCGCCGGTAATGGTTCTCGAAGTTGTCGCTGATGAGAAAGTAGCCCTGGTCCAGTAGCTGGCAGAGCTGTTCCAGCAATTCCAACGGAAACTCGATCCCGTACTTCTCCCTGTACGCCGTGCCTATCTCCGGCAACGTGTGCCGGCCGTCGAAGAATTGCAGCGCATAGGCCGCCTCGGCCTGCAGGCGGAGGACCTTGTCACTGACGTGCTGGGGGTCGCGGATGCCGAAGGACTGTTTCCCCTGCTCTCCGGGAACCGGGAACACGTCCACGTAGCGAAGTTGGGGACGCAGGAGGGAGTTTTCGTTGTTCATGGGAACAGGCTATAGGCTACAGGGCGCGAATGCGAACAGCGGGCCGCTGTATCGCCGGATCGGACGTGACGCCAGAGGGATGAAGAACGGGACCATTACCGCGGTCAGGGGCATTCAGGTGGGCCACGCCACCAACCGCCGGGCGCGCACCGGCTGCACGGTCGTGCTCTGCACGGCCGGCGCCGCGGCCGGTGTCGACGTGCGCGGCTTCGCTCCCGGCACCCGGGAGACCGACGCCATCCGGCCGGGACAGCTGGTGGGGAAGGCCCACGGCATCCTGCTGACCGGAGGCAGCGCTTTCGGCCTCGACGCGGCCTCCGGCGTCATGCGGTTCCTCGAGGAGCGGGGCTCCGGGTTTCCCACCGCCCACGGCGTCGTCCCCATCGTCCCGGCCGCCGTGATCTACGACCTCGGGGTTGGCGACGCGCGAATCCGCCCCGACAAGGCCATGGGCTACCGCGCCTGCAAGGCGGCCACTGACGCGCCCGTGCCCACCGGCCGGATCGGCGCCGGCGCCGGCGCCACCGTCGGCAAGGCTCCCGGCCTGCACCCGGCCGACGGCGGCATCGGCTCGGCGTGCGCTAGGCTTCCCGGCGGCGCGACCGTGGGCGCCCTCATGGTGGTCAACGCCGTCGGCGGCATCGTCAACCCGGACAGCGGCACGATGATTGCCGGCGGCCCAAAGGTCGAGGTCGGACGAAAATCGCCGCCGGAGCACGGCCCCGGTATGCCGGGAACCAACACCACCATCGGGGTCGTCGCCACGGACGCGGCCCTTTCATCGACGGAGGCCAATGTCGTAGCCGCCATGGCCCACGACGGCATCGCCCGCGCCATCCGCCCCGCACATACCCTGCGGGACGGGGATACCCTGTTCGCCCTCTCCAGCGGGAAACGCAAGGCCGACGTCAACGCCGTCGGCATCCTGGCCGCCGAAGTGGTGGCGCAAGCCATTGTTAATGCGGTAGCGAGATAGACAGGAATTAAACCTTGCAAATCCTCCAAGGCTTGGAAGATTTGCAAGGTAACTGTCCGGGAGCCGGCTCATCCTGTCGGACTACGCAAACTGGCTTGAGCGGCAGCCGCCTTGTCTGTTAAACAAGAAGTACATGCGCCCGTAGTGAAAAGGACATCACGAGGGTCTCCGGAACCCTAAGTCCAGGTTCGATTCCTGGCGGGCGCATTACCCCGCCGTTTCAGCGGTTCCCGTCAATTCCCTAAAAGCTCCCCGAACCCCTATGAATAGGGGCTTTCGTGCGCTTGACAGTTCCGGCCAATTCCTGTAGGTTCCTATCCATTACGTGGGTCAAGGCGTGGGACAAGGTTCGATGACCGTTTCAGGAATCGAACCTGAAAAAATGGACGGGAGGGTTTTCATGGGCAAGCTCACTGTCAGTTTTCTGCGGTCCGTGAAGGAACCGGGCAGGTACGGCGACGGCGACACGCTGTTTCTCCGAGTCGCGCCGGGCGGATCGAAAGGCTGGATTCAACGGCTGACCATCGAGGGCAGGCGGCATGATATCGGGCTTGGATCATTCCCGGTGATTGGGTTGGCGGAAGCTCGGGAGCGGGCCTTCGCCAACCGCGTGGCCGTGGCGCACGGCGGCGACCCGCTGGCCGAGAAACGCCGGTCAAAGGCGCCCACCTTCCGGGAGGCGGCGGAAAGGACCCTGGAGGCGACGCGGGCGCGTTGGCGGAACGGCAAGACCGAGAAGATTTGGAAACAGGTGCTGGAGAAACGGGCCTTTCCGGCGTTCGGGGATCGGCGCGTTGACACGATCACCCGCGAGGACGTGTTGAAGGTAGTCTCGCCGATCTGGTCAACCCGGCCCGAGGTGGCGCGGCGGCTCCGGCAGTTCATCCGCGCAACCCTGAGCTGGTGTCAAGCGCATGGGTATGTTGAGCACAACGTGGCCGGGGAGGCCATAGACGGCGCCCTGCCGGTCATGGCGGCCGTCAAGGAACACTACCGCGCCCTTCCTTACGTGGAGGTCCCTGCGACGCTCCAGACCATCGGAGACGGCCAAGGGCGCAGCATGGCGGCGCGGCTGGCGCTCCAGTTCGTGGTCCTGACGGCTGTGAGGTCCGGCGAAGCCCGCGGCGCTGTCTGGAGCGAAATCGACCTGGAGGCCCGGACCTGGACGATACCGGCCGCCCGCATGAAGATGAAGAACGCGCACGTTGTTCCGCTGTCTGACGCGGCCGTGGCCGTCCTGGAGAAAGCGCGAATCCTTGAGGACGGCTCCGGCCTCGTGTTCCCGTCGCCGATGAAGCGGGGGCGGCCGCTGTCCACGATGGCACTGACCAAACTGCTTCGGGACACGGGCCTTGCCGAACGGGCGACGGTTCACGGGTTCCGGTCTGCGTTCAGGACATGGGCAAGCGAGAAAACGAACGCCGATCACGCGACCATGGAAATGGCCCTGGCGCACGCGGTAGGGACCGCCGTGGAACGGAGCTATGCCCGGTCTGACCTGCTGGCGAAGCGCCGGCGCTTGATGGATCAATGGGCCGCTTTCGTGACGGCGACGGCCGGGAAGGTGGTGCAGCTCCGTGGATGAGGCCAAGTTCAAGCGGCTGGTCGATCTTCTCAAAAACCCGCTGGACCATGCGTCGAAATGTCCCTTGCCGCGCCGCAACGTACAACTGTTCATGGCGCTGGATGCCGGGGAAAAGGCCGGTTATCGGTCGACACCAACGACAGAGGAACTGCTTGACCGGTGGATCGCGGAATCCGTCGCGGACAAAAACGCATGGGACACCCTTGACCTGCTCTCAAGACTAGAGATACCCCTGCCCGCTGACCTGGTGGCTTGGATGGGAGCGGCGCGGCCCCACCGGCCTCGTGCTGGTGAACAGAAGGCCAACCGAAACCGCGCCATCCGCGCGTGTATAGAAATCCTTGTGTGGAGGTATGACGGGCAAGACGAGCGTGACGAGCTGAAAGCGCAGAAGAACGATGCAGTGGTGGTATCCTGTTCAGCCTGCGATATCGTCGCTGAGGCGATTTCCAAAACGTACAAGAACATCGAGGGCGTGTGGAATAAGCGCCCTCGCTGAGTTGACATAACACCCCCCGAACTACGGGTACGGACATAATCGCAATCGGTGATACTCTTTCGGCATCAAAACGCCGAAAGGGGAACCGATGACCGCCAGACTCCTGACCCGCCAGCAAATCGAGAGCATCACCGGTCTAACGCGCTCGACGATCTACCGCCTGATGCGGATGGGAGATTTTCCCGAGCCGATCCGAATTGGTCAAAGGGCGGTGCGTTGGCCCGAATCCGAAATCGAGGCTTGGCTTTCCAACCGGCCGAGGGCGACGGGCGACAGCGCGTGAACAACGGGCCGGACAACAACCCTATCCCGCCGCGTGACGAAACCGCGCTCAGTACAGTGGCCGCGCTCATGAACGCTGCGGAGCAGCACCGCAACCCCGATGGTGCGGGGTTTCACACCAGACGCCTGATGACAATGGGGGAGCTGTTCGACACCCCCGACGACGATGCGCGCTACATCGTGGACGGCCTGCTGTCGTTGGGAAGCATGTCCCTACTGGTGGCGGCGCCGAAGGTTGGCAAGTCCACCCTGGCCCGGTGTCTAGCCGTGGCCGTGGCAAAAGGGGTGCCGTGGATCGGGCGAGACACATGGCCCGACAAGATGAGGACAGACGATTCCGGTTTTGTTGAACAGCACGGCTATCCTCATGACGACGGCCCTATTGTCGTGCTCAGTCTTGAAGAGAAAATGTCTGAGGTGAAGCGGCATTTCAAAGAGATCGGCGCAACGGGAGATGATCCGATCTTGGTAGACTGCGACCCGGCCCCGGAGAATGGCATGGACTGGCTCCGCTACCTGGTTGATACCTTCAACCCTTGCCTGCTCATCGTGGACCCCCTGTTTCGCCTTGTCAGAGTTAAAGACACGAATGACTATGCGGAAATAAACAGGGTGCTGGAGCCCGTCAACACCCTCGCCCGCCAGTCCGGCACCCATATCATGGTGTTGCACCATGCCCGCAAGGGCGGTGGCGCGGCCGGAGAGGAAGCCCTAGGGTCAACCGCCATCATCGGCGCTGGCGATTGCAACCTATCCATGAAGCGTGACGAGAACGACCGCCGCACCATCTACTCGCAGAATCGCTACGGCCAAGACCTTGAGCCGACTGTCTTGGAAATGGATCAGGACGGTTGGATCGAGGCGGCCGGCACCAAGGCCGCGGCAGATGCGCAGGACCTAGAGCAGAACGTGCTTGAATTCGTCGAGGAAAAGGGCGAGCCACTCACGAGCGACAAGATCATCTCCGGCCTTCGCGTGAAGCGCAGCACGGGCAAGGCGGCGATCAGCACCCTTGTCGCAAATGGTCGGTTGACGCGCGTTGGCGACGGAAAGAGGGGCGATCCGTTTCTGTTCTCTGTTCCCGACCCTATAGATGGGGAACGGGAACGGAATTGAAAGGGACCACGATGACCACGCTTGATGACTTCCGCGCCAAGCTGGCGCAGCTCCCGCCCGAGCAGAGGGCGGGGGCCATCGCACGAGGATTCGCAACCCTCGTCGACGCCACGGCCGATCTCGTCCAGGACGCGCCGCACTGGCCGGGAGACGAGGCCGACGAAGTAGAGGCCGCGCACGTCCTGCTGCTACAGGGCATCCTCAACCTGTACGCTGCGTGGCTCAAGCACCTGCCCGAGCCGCTGAAGCGCGAGGACATGCACTAGATTGGATGGGCGCAACCGTCTAGGTTCTTCCGCGGCCATCCGCCGTCACGATGGTTGCCGTTCGCCCCGGTCGCCCGCGAAGAAAGTTGACATAACCAACCGGGAATGTCAGAATCCCCGGCAATGTGGCCCTTCCGTAAGCGCCCCGCCCCCGAGGCCCGTCAGGAAATCACTGACGCCGGCGTAATCTTCGCCCGCGCCTACCAGCAGTCGAACATCTACGGGGCCACACCCGCGGAGCTCGTGGCGGTCCTGGAGTCCCCGGAGAGCGCCGGGGAGGTCCGCCGCGAAGCCCGCTACCTGGCGCGGTCCTGCGCTTTCTTCGGTTCGTACCTGCGCGTCATGCGGCGCGGAGTCCTGCCCGGCCTCATGGAGCCGCTGGACGTGTCGCCGGAGACGGCCGCATGGTGGCGGCGCTACTGGCGCGGCCCCGTGGCCGTGGCGGGCATGACGGGCCTCCAGTTCGAGGCCCTGGCGCTTCGGACCTACATCGTTGACGGCGAGCTGTTCCTGAACTGGCGGGGCCGGGATGACGCCCTGGAAATCATCACCGCGGATTCCGTGGAGTGCACGGCGACGGGCGGCGACGATGACTGCCCGTGGCCGCGGACGTGGAAGATTCGGGGCCACGTCATGGCGCACAAGGACGTGACGCAGATTGCCAACCGCGATGACCCGGGAACCGTCAGGGGCCGGTCCCTGCTTGCCCGGGCATTGCCCTACGCCCGGGCCGTGGTGGGAATGCAAGCCCACGCGGGCCAGTCGGGCGATATCATGGCGCGGTTCGCCGCGGTCCTGGAGGCGGCCGGCGCCGCCGGGCTTGCCTTGCTGCCGAGTGGAAACCCGCTGATCGGCTCCACCGGCCTGGACGCCCCGGCCGGCGAAGCTCAGGACGACACCGCCCAGGTGCGGCGCCAGTTCCCCGCGGGCAGTCTCCCGGCGCTGCCGGGCGGTTCGAAGCTGCATCAAACGATGTACGGAATGCCCGACGACGCCCGCGGGCAGGTGGACCAACTCAAAAGCGAGATCGCCGCGGCGCTCGGCATCAGCCGCTACGCCCTGGACGGCGACACGAAGAACGCGAATTTCAGTTCGCTTCGGCATGGACACCGGCGCGACGAGGACGCGTTTGCCGACTGGTGCGAGTGGTGGTGCGAGACGTTCCGGCTGCCGGTATGGCGGCGGGCCGTCACGGCGGCGATTGCGGGCGGCGAGCTCGGCGCCGGGGCCATCATGGAGACGCCTCGATGGCCGGCGCCGTACCTGACGCCGCCCTTGCCGGAAATGGACGCCAAGGCCCTGTCCGCGCTCAAGGAATTGGGCATGGTGGACCTGGAAACCGAGAGGATACGCCGCGGCCTTCCCCGCGGCCTCGAACCGATGGGAGTTGAGACATGAACGAGAAGGCAAGAGCCCTGTTGCAGAAGCTGAGCGAGATTCGCGTCAAGCTGTTGGGCTTGGCGTCCGACGCCACCGAGGAAACCCGCGCGGCGCTCACCACGGAACTGGTGAACACCGAGACGGCGTTTCAGGCGGCCCTGGCCGAAGCACCCGAGGCCCCCGAGGCCCGCGGCGGCGGCGAGGGCGCGGAGTTCCGGGCGCTGGAGGCCCGCGTGTCGCCGCTGGAGTATCTGGCCGCCGCGTCCGAGTTCCGGGCCGCCACCGGCCCCAACGCGGAATACAATCAGGCGCTCAAGTTGCCGGTCAACGAGTTCCCGTTGAGGCTGCTGGCCCCGCCGCCGCCCCCCGAGGAACGGACCACCACGGCCGTTGACGTGGCGCTCAGGCCGCACGGATGGGTTGACCGGCTGTTCGCGGCGTCGGCGGCCATGTATCTCGGCGCCGACATGGTGGAGGTGGCCCCCGGTTCGGCCTCGTTCCCCGTCACCACGGGAGGCGGAACGCCGGCGCAACGCGGCAAGGAACAGACCACGGCCGCCGCGGCCTGGACCATCGGCGTAACCGAGGTGGACCCGAAGCGCATGACGCTTCACTACGAATACGCCATTGAGGATGACGCCCGCGTTCCCGGCCTGGAGGCCGCGTTGCTGCGCGACATGCGGATGGCGCTGACCGAGCGCGTGGACTGGACCATCTTCAACGGCGACGATGGCGCCACCCCGAATGACGGCGACGTGGACGGCATTTTCGGCCTCGCCGATGTCGATGAAACCGACGTGACGCAGGCCGACAAGGCCAGCACCGGGATCCTGGCCGCATTCACCAACCTGCTGGACGGCCTGTATGCAGTCGTGCCGTCCGATCTCCGCGTGGTGGCGTCCGTGGGAGCGGACCGGCTGTGGCGGTCGAGCATCGTCAACAGCGCCGCGGAAAACCAGACCGTCGCCCGGTTCCTGGCGGAGAACGGCGTCATGTACCGGAGCCGGGCGGGCATCGACACGGCGACCGCTGACGGCGACTATGCCGCGGCCGTGGGCCTCCAGCGGGGCATCGCTGGTGCGCTCAAGTGCGCCATGTGGCCGTCCGCCCGCATCATCCGCGACCCCTACACCGGGGCCGATGACGGGCAGGTGAAGTTGACCATTCACGCCCTGTGGTGTCCGGCCTACGTCCGCAAGGACAACCTGAAGGTCCTGAAGTTCGTCACCTGACCGGGAGGGGCCATGCTGAAGCTGGAACGCCGATACATCGGCGACCTGGAGTTCCGGGAGGGCGCGGACGGCGCCCCGCCCGAGCTGCGTGGCGTGGTGCTCAAGTACGGCGACGTGTCCACGTTCGGCGACTGGTCGGAGACGTTCGCCCCCGGCTCGCTTCGGGCCGCCGCGGACGGCGTCCTGCTGAACCGTCAGCACAACCGCGACGCCGCCCTTGCCCGAAGCCCGGACACGCTCGAGCTCGAGGACGGCCCCGAGGCCATGCGCATGGTGGCGAAGCTGCCGGACACGACCCTGGCCCGCGACGTGCTGGCCCTGGTGCGGGCCAGGGTGCTCCGTTCGTTGTCCGTCGAGTTCCACAGCACCCGCGAGAAGTGGACGGGCAAGCGCCGCGAGATTCTTGAGGCCGTGCTGACCGGAATCGGCGTGGTGGACCGCGGCGCCTATCCGGGGAGCACCGTAGAGGCCCGGTCCACGGCCGAGGACCTGGAGGCCCGGTGGAAAGCCGCACACACAAGCCGCGCCGGCTGGCGTCCGGGCCTGTAGAGCGTTGGGCCAGAAAGGCCCTGACGCAGCCCGAGGGCGCGTCACCCTGGCCCGGCCCCTGGAAACCCCGTCACCCGGCTTACAGGGCCGTCCTGGACGCTGTAGGCCGTGAATCGTGGCGCCGCCTTGTTGTCCAGGGGAGCACCCAAAGCGGCAAAACGGAGCTGCTGGCCGTCCTGGCCGGCTACTATGCCCATGTCGAGGGCGCGCCGGTCCTGATCTACACCGGCGCCATGGGCCTCAAGGCGGCGCTCGCCAAGCGGCTCAGGGAGTTCTACCGCGCCGCCCGAGACGAGGCCCTGGCCGAAGCCTACGCCCGCGAAAAGCCGCCCTACGTCCGCACCCTGCCCGGCGGCGGTTCCATCACCGTGCTGTCCAGCACCGAGCAGACCGCGTTTCAGTCGAGGTCCGCCCGCGTCGTTATCCTTGACGAGGTTCGTTCCCATCCGGCAAGCCTGGTGCTCGCCGCGGAATCCCGTCAGGCCGCCTGGACGAAGCGAGACCCCAAGACCATAGCCGTGTCCAGCGCCGCGCCCCGGCCGCCCTGCCGCATTACCGAGCTGCTGGAGCGTTCCGACTATCGGACCTGGCGCTTTCCCGCCCCGTGCTGCGGCGCGGAGATCCCCGCGGACTGGTCGCTGGTCGACGGCTACGGCGAAGATCCCGAGCTGGCGTTCTTCGCCTGCCCGCGCTGCGACGCCCGCATGGATTCGCCGGCGTTCAAGGACGCCTGTTCGCGGGGGCGGTTCACGGCGACCCGGACGGCCGCGGACAAGGGCAGTCTCGGCTTTCACATCCCCGAGCAGCTATCCCCGGCGGTTCCCCTGGCCGAACAGGCCCGGAAGCACACATCGGCGCTCGTGGCCTACAGGAACACCGGACAGGACCGGGAGTTGCAGGACTTCCACGCTGACGCCCTGGCGGCGACGTACAGGGACGTGAACACCACCATCGACCCCGAGGCCGCCCGCGTGGCCTGCAAGGCGCGCTACAACCCGGACGCGTTCCTGCCCGCCGGCGTGGCCTGCATCACCATGAGCTGCGACACGCAGGACGACAGACTGGAGGTCGAGATTGCCGGTTGGGGAGCCGTCGAGGTCGCCCAGGACGCGGCCACGAAACTCAACCTGGAGCGCCGCCACGGCTGGCAAAGCTGGCGCGTCGGCGACCGCTTTTTCCGCCTGCTTCGGTACGGCATCGCCTATCGCGTCCTGCCCGGTTCCCCGGACGGTGACGAGGTGTGGCAGGCCCTGAACGAGCTGAGGGCGCGGCGGTACAAGGTCGGGAGCCCGGACGGCCCCGAGCTGCGCGCCGGACTCTGCCTTGTGGACGCCGGCGGCCACCACACCGAACGCGTACGCGCCTGGAGCCGTTCCACGGACCACACCGGGGCGGCCTGCAAGGGCGCGTCACGGCCTGGCCAGCCGCTGGCCCGGACAGCTCACACCCGCGACATAACCGCGGAGTACGGCGCCACCGGCCTGACGTTCGTGGGAACCGACGCCGCGAAGGATATCGTTCTCGGCTGCGTCCGGCGCTCAACCCTGGCCGCTGACCTTTCGTGGTGCTGGCCCGATGACGAGAGCGCGCACGGCTACGACTGGCGCTACTTCGCCGGCCTGTGCGGCTCCGAACAGCGGATGATGGTGACTTCCAAAATCACCGGGTTTGCGACGTCGCGCTACGTCAAGCATCCGTCCGTCGCCAACGAGCCGTTGGACCTGGCCGTCTACAACCTGAGCGCCGTCGCCTTGATCGGCCTGCCGCGGCTGATCCAGAACGCCGCCGCGTTGCGGCTTGTGAAGGGAGCCGCATGAGCAGCGCCGTTGACGCCATCATTGCCCGTGACGAGGCGTTCCTTGAAATCCTCGTGAACGCAAGGACCGAGGCCGGGACCACCGAGGGTATCGTTGAAATCTCGCTGCCGGACGGAAGGCAGGAGCGTTACATCAACTTGCAGGCCCTGAGCACCCACATTGCCGAGGTGGACGCCCGCATTGCGATTCTCAAGGCCGGACGCATAGGCGCCCAGTTCGTCGGGCAGGTGTACCGATGAGAAGGACGGTCGCCCGGCTGTTCCGATCTCCAGCCTGACGACAGGGGGCGGGCGGACTCGTTCACCCGCCGCGGCCCCCACCACCCTGCAATGAAAACCCATCTCGGCAAGGGAGTCACCACCGCCCGCAAGCTCCCCGATGGCCCGGACTTCCAATGGCGCCGCCGCACCGCCGTCCGTGAGGTGGCGGACGGGATACGTGTTCAGGAAACGACGGCGTTGACCTACCAACCCATCGAATCCGGCGCCCAGGTGCGGGACAGCTCCGGCCGCTGGCACGTCACCCGAGCGGACATCACCGAGAGCGCCGGCCATGAACCGCTGTACACGCTCCGCATTACCCGCATAGCATGAAGTCCGTTGCGGAGATCGCCGCGGCCATCCGTACAGACGGCGCCCCCGGACCCTGGACGCCAACGGGCAGGACCCGGCGCACCCTGGCCGCCGGTCGACCCGTCCAGCTCCGCGAATACGCCGATCCCCACGGCTGCACCGTCTGGACCGACAAGCGACCCGCCAAGCCCAAACCCCGCACCCGCGCCGGATGGGCCTGACCGGCAATGTGTGGGAACCTACAGGAACGAATTGACAACCGTGGGCGGTTTGTGGCTAGAATGGTGCAGGAGACACCACCATGTCCACGTACGAAATCGCTTCCCTGATCATCGCCTCTGCCCAAGCCGCCGCCGCCACCGGCGCCGCAATCGGCATCTGGCGTGGCATCAACCAGATGGCCAAGGCCAGCGAACAGCGCAGCAAGCGCGAGGATCAGCACCACGCCGAGGCCATGACCGCCCTTCGAGCCCTGATCGAGCGCACCGCACCGCACCCGGACGCCGCGCAATAACCCGTGGGTCAGACCGTGGGACATGGTTCGATTCCTGAAACCACGTATTCAATGAAATCGGTTAGTTAGCCTTCCTGTTCGATTCCTGGCGGGCGCACCATCCACCCTTCTCCCGTGTGGAGTTTACATGAAAGGACCGTACCGCACGGCTTCCGCAAGTTACATCGCAAGGTGGTGAGCATCGCGAAAAAGAAGGTGGCAGCATGACACCAACGGAATGGATAGCGACAGGACAACTTGCCGTCTCGGCTCTTGCCGTCGTGTCCATCTGGTTCGGCATTCTGCAAATGCGCCGGGCGGGTGACCAACGCGAGAAGCGTGAGGACGCCAGGCATGCCGAATCCATGCGGGCGCTGGAGGCGTTGGTGTCGGGCCTTGAACGCCAGGGCGAGGCGCTTGAACGCCAGGGCGCAGCGCTTGAACGCCAAGGGCAGGCTTTGGAAGCCGCCTGGACCGAGCGGAAGTCATGACGGCGGCGGCTCTTACACATTCCCCAAAACACATTCCGGGCGTCTATTGAGAAGATTCCTCCGGCACCGGCGTGAAGTTGAAGTCTTCGTGCGACAGGATAGCGTCAACACCTCCAAGTCTCTTGATTCGGGCTTCCTGGTCGGCGAAGACACGTCGGTTGACGTCCACCGGATCGACGATCCTGCGGAGTTCGTGGTAGAGGCGTTCTTGGACAGCATGCGTCTCGGGCCGCCCGGCAAGGTCCTTTTCCTCAAAGGGGTCAGCCGAAAGATCGAACAGTTGAGGCGCATAGTCGACGTAATGCACGAGCTTCCAGCTCGCTTGGCGCACCATGAACTGGCCCGTTAGCGAGCCGTCGTCGTGTAGCTCGCTGAACACCACGCGGTCCGCCGGCTGCTCCCGCGCCAGGGCGATCAGGTTGTCGCCGGGAAGCGTTCGTTCCCGCGCGTCGAGCGCCCCACACATCGTCGCGACTACCGTGGGATAGATGTCCACCAGCGATACCGGAGTGGGACATCTTTTTCCGCCAGCCACGCCTGGTCCCGAGATCAACAGTGGAACGCCGCTCGACTCTTCGTACATCACCGACTTCCCCCACAACCCGCGGTTGCCGAGGCTCTCACCGTGATCGGAGGTGTAGATGACCAGGGTATCGTCGTCGAAGCCACTCTCGTCAAGCGCCGCCAGGATTCTGCCGATCTGGAAGTCCAGGAAGGAGCATAGCCCGTAATAGGCCTTCATGCCGACGGCCAGGCGCTCGACGTCGAAGAAATCGTCGTAGTTCCAGGTTTCCCGGTAGTGGGCTATCACCGGGTGGTCCGGGCGGTCGGCCTTCCCGTATAGGCGAGGCCCCGGCAGGTCGAGATGGCTGTAGAGGTCGTAGAATTCCTCGGGCGCGATCAGTGGATAGTGGGGTGAGACCATGGATGAGAATAGCGCCCAGGAGCCGCGGTCCTTGCGCCTGCCACGTTCGCGGATCCAGCGCACGGTCGCATCGGCCACCCGTGAGTCGAACCGGGTATAGGGCGACGGCCCGCGTCCGGCCTCCGCGGCCAGCGCCCGCGCCACCTCGCGGACGCGCTTCTCCGTGCGCAGCAGGCCGTGAAGGTCCCCTAGTCCATCCACGACGTAGATTGGGTGGTACACCTCGCTGAAGCCGTGGTCGTCGTCGGGGCCGCGAAAGTGGAGCTTCCCGATGGATACGACGTCATACCCCGCATCGCGCAGCCGGTGGTGCCAGGACGGGACTCTGCCGTCGTAGGGGGCGGCACTGTCCCAGTACCCGGTACGGTGGACGTACTCTCCGGTGGCGAGACTCGCGCGCGACGGCACGCAGATGGGAGAGTTGCAGTAGGCGTTCTCGAAGACGGTCCCGCGCGCGGCCAGGGCGTCGAGGTTGGGGGTTCTGACGAACCGGTTCCCGTAACAGCCGGCGATCTCCCGGCTGTGCTCGTCCGACATGATGAGCAACACGTTCATGCTTCAAGCGTCTAGGACGAGCACAGTCCGGTGCGGCGGCCCGCTCGTTACGGCAAGATTGTCCGTTACTTCGGCAGCTTGTCGTCGATCCCCTTGATGTACCAGTTCATACCCAGCAGCGTGCCGTCGTCGAGGTTCTTGCCCTTGGGCACGGCCAGGGAGCCGTCCTGCTTGTAGATGGGGCCGGCGAAGGCGTGCATCTTGCCGGAGCGGATCTTCTCCTCGGTGGCCTTGGCCATGGCGGCGACGTCCGCGGGCATGTTGGTGTACGGGGCCATCCCGACCATGCCGGTATCCATTCCGCCCCAGGTGTCCGTGGACTTCCACGACCCGTCGAGCACCGCCTTGGTGCGCTGGACGTAGTAGGGCTGCCAGTCGTCGATGATGGCGGTGAGCTGGGTCTTGGGTCCGAACTTGATCATGTCGGACGCCTGCCCGAAAGCCAGGGCGCCCTTCTCGCCGGCGATCTGCATCGGTGCCGTGGAATCGGTGTGCTGGGTGATGATGTCGGCTCCCTGGCCGATCAGCACCTTGGCGGCATCGGCTTCCTTGCCGGGATCGAACCAGGAGTTCACCCACACGGTCTTGATCTTGAAATTGGGGTTGATGGACTGGGCGCCGAGCATGAAGGAGTTGATGCCGCGGACCACCTCCGGGATCGGAAAAGAGGCGATGTAGCCGGCCACGCCGCTCTTCGACAGCTTCGCGGCGATCTGGCCGATGACGTAGCGGCCTTCGTAGAAGCGCGAGGAGTAGGTCGCCACGTTCTTGGCGCGCTTGTAGCCCGTGGCGTGCTCGAACTTCACCTTCGGGAAACGCTTGGCCACCTTGATGGTGGGGTCCATGAAGCCGAAGGAGGTGGTGAAGATCAGGCCGGCGCCCTGGCGCGCCAGGCGCGTGATGGCGCGTTCGGTGTCCGGGCCCTCGGCGACCTTCTCGATGTAGAGGGTCTTGACCTTCTTGCCCAGGGCCTTCTCGACGGCTAGGCGGCCCTGGTCGTGCTGGTAGGTCCAGCCGTGGTCGCCGATGGGACCGACATAGACGAAACCGACCTTCAGGGCGTCGGCGCCGAGTGCGCCGGAGGCGGCCAGGGACAGTGCAAGGACGGCTGCCAGCACGATCGACTTTTTCATTTCTTCCTCCTTGGAATGGGTGAATGGTGCCGCCGGCGGTCTACCGGTCCGGCACGAACGTTTGGCCGATACAAGCAGGTGAATTTACCTTCGTCAAGATTCGGTTTCCCGAGATGGCCAGCAGCGCGCCGATGGTCACCAGGTACGGCAGCGACGCCAGGAACTGGGGCGGAATGGTCACCCCGATACCCTGGGCGTAAAGGCCCATGATCCACACGGCGCCGAACAGGTAGGCGCCCACGGCCACGCGGTTCGGGCTCCAGGTGGCGAACACCACCAGCGCCAGCGCGATCCAGCCGCGGCCGGCCGTCATGTTCTCGATCCACTGCGGCGTGTACACGAGGGACAGGTAGCCTCCCGCCAGTCCCGCGCACGCTCCGCCGAAAGCGATGCAGCCGTAGCGCACCGCGGCCACGTCGTAGCCCAGGGCGTGGGCCGAATGGTGATTGGCGCCGACGGCGCGGATGACCAGCCCGAGGCGGGTCCGGGAGAACATCCATGCCACGAACACGGTAATGGCGATGGAGGAATACACCAGGAGGTCCTGGCCGAACAGCACCGGCCCCACCAGCGGCAGGCCGCTCAGCCCCGGAACGTGGACGGCTCCGAGCTTGACGCCCGGAAGGCCGGTGAAGGGCTTGCCGACGAGGCCGGAGAGCCCGATGCCGAACAGTGTCAGCGCAAGCCCCGTGGCCATCTGGTTGGCGGCCAGCGTCTGGGTCAGAAAGGCGAACAGCAGCGCCATGGCGATGCCCGTGCCGATGGCCGCCATCACGCCCACGGCCGCCGACCCGGTGGTGTACGCGGCGGCGAAGCCGCTCACCGCGCCCATGATCATCATGCCTTCGACCCCCAGGTTGAGAACGCCGGAACGTTCCGTCACAAGCTCCCCCACCGCGGCCAGCAGCAGCGGCGTCGATGCCGTGATGATGGTGAGCAGGACCGCTTCCAGCGCGCTCATTGCGCCGCTCCACCCGCGTCCGCGGTACGCGAGGCGCCGTGCCCGAGCCCGATGAACAGGCGCCGGCGCGACGGGTTTGACGTTGCCCATTCCAGCCGCACCCGGCAACGGACCAGCGTGTCGCAGGTCAGGATGAAGAACAGCAGCATGCCCTGGAAAACCTGGGCGGTCTTCTCGGAGATGGAAAGCTCCACCTGCGCGGCCTCGCCGCCGAGATAGCAGATGGCCAGGACCAGTCCCCCCAGCAGCGCCCCCAGCGGATTCAGCCGTCCGAGGAACGCCACGATGATGGCGGTGAAGCCGTAGCCCGGCGAAATGGTGGGCTGGAGCTGCCCCACCGGGCCGGCCACCTCGCAGATGCCGGCCAGTCCGGCCAGGGCGCCGGAGATCCCGAAGCAGAGCCAGGTGGTGCCGGCCTGCGAGAAGCCTCCGAAGCCGCCGGCGCGGGGCGCCTCCCCTCTCACCTTTATTTCGAAGCCCAAGAGGGTGCGCGACATGAAAACGGCCAGCACCAGCACCGCGATGACCGCGAAGACCGCCCCGAGATGGACCCGGCCGTCGCCGAAGGTGGCCAGCAGATGCCAGTCGTTGAAGCCGATGGACTTGGGGAAGTTGAAGCCCTGGGGATCGCGCCACGGGCCGCGTACGAGCCAGTCCAGCAGGTACTGGGCCACGTAGACCAGCATCAGGCTGGTGAGGATCTCGTTGGCGCCGAAGCGGTTTCGCAGGAGCGCCGGCACCGCCGCCCAGGCCATGCCGCCGAGCATGCCCAGGAGCAGCATCGCCGGGATGGCCAGCGCCGAGTCCCACTGGGGCGCCAGGATGGGGATGGAGGCGCCGGCCAGGGCGCCGGCGATGAGCTGCCCTTCCGCGCCGATGTTCCAGAGATCCGCGCGGAAGCAGATGGCCAAGCCGGCGCCGATGAGAACCAGCGGGGTGGCCTTGACGATGAGCTCCTCCACCGACCACAGGGTGGTCAGGGGCCCGATGAAGTAGACGTAGTTGGCGTGCAACGGGTCGAAGCCCCGAGCGGCGAAGAGGATGCTGCCGAAGAGCACCGTGAGCGCCACGGCCAGCAGCGGAGAGGCGACCTGCATGGCCCGGCTGCGCTC
The DNA here is from genome assembly GCA_028818755.1 of Deltaproteobacteria bacterium. Classification (GTDB taxonomy): domain Bacteria; phylum Desulfobacterota; class Binatia; order UBA9968; family JAJDTQ01; genus JAJDTQ01. The sequence continues at coordinate 24,195 of JAPPNF010000087.1, forward strand.
CGGACGCTTTTCCAGCACCAGCCTCACGCCCATACGTCCTGTTCCGGTGCTCCGTCGGTCTCGAGGGCGCCGGCCATGAGCATGCCGACGCGTTCCCGGTCGATGGCGTCGGCGGGAAAGGTGTCCGACAAGGCGCCACGGGAGATCACCGCGATGCGGTCGGCGATCTGGAAGATCTCGTCGAGGTCCTGGCTGATGACCAGCACGGCCGCGCCGTCCCGCGCCCGGTCCACCAGCGCCTGGCGGATGAGCGCGGCGGCGCCCGCGTCCACTCCCCACGTCGGCTGGTTGATGACGAGCACGCGGGGGTTCCGGTCCAGCTCCCGGCCCACGACGAACTTCTGGAGGTTGCCGCCCGACAGGGCGCCGGCCTCCTGGTCCCGGCGGCTGAAGCGTACGTCGAAGCGCTTGGCGACCCGCGCCGCCAGGGCCTTGGTGCGGTTCCCGTTGATGAAGCCGGTGTGCACCAGGTCGTCGCCGGAGGCATGGCGGGTCAAAAGCACGTTCTCGGACAACCGGAAGCCGGGCACGGCGCTGTGACCGAGGCGCTCCTCGGGCACGAAGGCCGCGCCCAGCCGTCGGCGTTCGGTGATGTCCCGGGCGCCGCACGGCTGTCCGGCGATGATGATGGACTGGGGCGTGGGAGCCAGACGTTCCCCCGACAGCGCCTCGAACAGTTCGGCCTGCCCGTTGCCGGCCACGCCCGCCACGGCTGTCACCTCGCCGCTCCGGACCTCTAGGGAGATATCGCGCAACGACACTCCGAAGGGTTTCATGGCCGCGAGAGAGAGACCGGCGATGGCGAGGGTGGCGGGTCCCGCCGGCCCCGGCGTTTCGGCGTTCACCGACTGCACGTCCGCCCCGACCATGAGCCGGGCCAGCGACGCCGCGGTTTCGGTCCTGGGGTCCACTTCCGCCACCACCCGTCCCTGGCGCAGGATGGTGGCGCGATGACAGAGCTCCCGCACCTCTTCCAGCCGGTGCGAGATGTAGAGCACCGCGTGGCCCTCTTCCGCCAACCGCTTCAACGTGACGAAGAGCTGCCGCGCCTCCTGGGGCGTCAGCACCGCGGTAGGCTCGTCCATGATCAGGAGACGCGGCTCCTGGAGCAGACAGCGCACCACCTCGATGCGCTGGCGCACGCCCACCGGCAGGTCGGCCACCAGGGCGGTGGGCTCCAGCGGCAGGCCGTATTCCGCGGAAACTCGTTCCACCCGCGATGCCAGCGACCGGAGATCGAACGGCCCGGGCACCGCCAAGGCGATGTTCTCGACCACCGTCATCGCGTCGAACAGGGAGAAGTGCTGGAAGACCATGGCGATACCGAGTCGGCGTGCCGCCCCCGGGTCCGGCACCGTGATGGTCTCGCCGCGCCAGCGAAGCCGGCCGGCAGTGGGTTGCAGCGAGCCGTAGATGATCTTGACCAGCGTGGACTTGCCGGCGCCGTTCTCGCCCAGCAGGGCGTGGATCTCGCCGGCCCGGAGGCCCAGGGTCACACGGTCGTTCGCCGTGAAATCGCCGAAGCGCTTGACGATGTCCTCGACCTCGAGGAGATAGCCGTCGCCGTCCGTGGTCTCCATGAATACAGCTCGCCTGCCGCTACAATATGAGGTGTCCGAAAGAACGCCCGCGCACTATATATGGTGTCGGCCCGCGATGCAAGCCCCTTGCGGCCGCGATCACAGGCGTGGCGCGAAGGAGCCGATCCCGAGCTTGTGCTTGATGATTTCGTCGCGAGTCAGGCCGTGCAATTCGTGTGGGAAAACCAGCCAGCGATCGGTCTCGTGCACGTAGTAGTCGGGTTCACGGCCGGTGCGGTTGTTCCCCGGCTTGTAGTAGACGGTGGCGATGCGCGTGTCGACCGGCGCGTTGCGGCGGGACCTGTCTTTCAGGTGCGAAAGCACCGCCTCGATGCTGAGGCCCGTGTCGAACACGTCATCGACGATGAGGAGGCCCTGGTCGGCATTGACGTTGTCGATGATGTACTGCATGCCGTGGACCCGGATGCGCGAATCCGTCTGTCCGATGCCCTTGTAGAAGGAAGTACGGATGGCGATGTGGTCGGTTTCGATGCCGAAGTAGTCCAGCAGTTCCTGAACCGCGATGCCCACGGGCGTACCGCCCCGCCATATGCCGACGATGAAGCTCGGCCGAAAGCCGCTTTCCAGGATCTGCATGCCGAGCCGGAAAGAGTCCTCGAGCAGGGCCTGGGCGTTGATGTAGGTCTTCCTGGTGGTCGCCGGCTCGGCGTGGGACAGGGGCTCCACTGGATATTCGGCCATCAACTGTTTCCTCTCGACGAGAGCGCCGGCGTGCAGCAGGCCGGGCGTGGGCAAGATCGTCCCCCCCTTTTATCGAAAATACGTGATAGTGCAAGTGGCGCCGGCGAATACGGGTTGTGGTTTGGCAGTAAGGGCGTAGATTGTATCCATGGGCAAGGCAGGCAGGCGAGCCGGGGCGACCAGGCGCCCGCCTTCGACGTTCCGGTTCCATCAGATGCTGCACTTGGCGGAGGAACGGCACGTCCTGTTGCACCAATTGCTCCGGACATATGGAGACTTCATGCGCTGGCGCGGATTCCAGGACGTGTATGTGGTCAACCACCCCGATTTCATCCGCCCGGTGCTGACGCAGGACTACCGGCACTTCTCCAAGCGTACCATCGACTACCGCGTGCTGGCCCAGGTCATGGGCAACGGCCTTGTGACCAACGACGGCCCCGGCTGGGTGCGCCAGCGCGCCCTCATGCAGCCCATGTTCGGCAATCGGCGGATCAACGCCTTCGACGGGACGATCAACGCGCTCACGTCGTCGGTGATGGACGAGTGGGAGACGCGGGTCGGCGGGGGTACTGTCCGCATCGATCGCGAGATGAGTCGGCTCACGTTCGGGATCGTGGGCGCGACCCTGTTCGGCAGCGATATCGAGCGGCATGCCGGCGAGGTGGCCGAGATTCTCGAAGTGGCCAACCTGAACCCGCTCGAGCCGCGCGCCCTGATGACCCTCTATTCCTGGGTCCCCACACCCCATAACCTGAAGTGGAGGCGCGCGGTACCACGGCTCGATCGTATCGTGTACGGGATGATCGAAGCGCGCCGCCGCCGGAGCGCCGGCGGCGACGACATCCTCGACTACCTGATCCGTGCACTCGACGACGAGAACGGTGAAGGAATGGACGAGCGGCAGATGCGCGACGAGGTGGTGACGCTTATGCTGGCCGGCCATGAAACCTCGGCCAACGCCCTGGCGTGGACGCTGTACCTGCTGGGCAAGCATCCCGACGTCGAGATGCGGCTGACCGAAAGCCTGGCGGCGACCCTCGGCGGTGCGGCTGCGAGGGCTGACGACCTCCCGCGGATACCCTATCTCAAACAGGTGGTGCAGGAATCGATGCGCCTCTATCCGCCGGTATGGGCCTACGCACGACGGTCGGAGCAGGAGGAGGAGTTCGACGGGCACCTGCTGCCCGCCAACGCCTACGTCGCCGTCGTACCCTATGCGCTGCACCGGCACCCGGAGTTCTGGGCCGACCCCGAGCGTTTCGATCCGGATCGGTTCGAGCCGAGCCGCGGCGACGCCCGCCATCCCTATTCGTATCTGCCCTTTGCCGCCGGACCGCGGACTTGTATCGGCGCCGGCATGGCCATGCTCGAAACCCAGTTGGTGCTGGCGCAGATCCTCCAGCGTTTCAAGGTCCACCTCGTTCCCGACCACCCCATCGACACCACGGCCAAGGTCACCCTCAAGCCGCGTCACGGCATTGTGGCCACGTTGAGCCGCCGGTAGCATTTCGCCGGACTCCCAAAGCATACCCTCGACAGCGGCGAATTTGCTTCATGACACCGTCCGCCCCACTGTAAGCACCTGCACTTCCCGCGCACCCGAACGCAGCAGGACCCTGGTGCATTCGTTGGCCGTGGCCCCGGACGTGTAAATGTCGTCCACCAGCAGTAGCCGCATCCCTTCGACGTTCCGCCGTGGGGCGACGGCGAACGCGCCCCTGACGTTCGGCCGGCGCTCCTTCAGACTCAGACCGGTCTGGGGCGCAGTCTCCGTCTTTCGGGTCAGGATGAACGGATCCAACGGAAGCCCCCACGCCTTGCCCACTTCCCTGCCCAGCAGCACGGCTTGATTGAAACCGCGCCAGCGTAGCCGCCGGGAATGCAGCGGTACGGGAATGATCAGGTCGAGGTCCGATGAGCGGAACCACGGCCGACAGGCTTGCGCTGTCAGCCGCCCCAGAGGTTGTCCCAAGGACGCCTGTCTTCCGTACTTGAACCGTTGGATCACCTGCCGCAGCGGGTGGGAGGGGTCGGGTTCGCGCGGGTAGCACGCCCAGCTCCGCGCCACGGAGAACGACGGCAGCTGAAGCAGGCAGGCGCCGCACAGATGGTCGCCCTGCCATTCATGCCGGTAAGGCCGTCCACAGAGCCGGCAGAGCGGCGCCCGGACCGACTCGATCCTTGTGTCGCACGACTCGCACAAGCATCTTGACGGCCCGGCCGGCAGCCGGTTCTCGCAGGCTATGCAACAGGGCGGGAAGACGGTGTCCAGCACCTTGTCGAGGATGCGTGCCGCCAGGCACCTCCAGCGGGCTGAACCCCGTGACCGATTCCTGTCCACGTTCTCTTGAATCGGCTCCTTGCGGCAGGTCTTTAGTCCAAGGCTCCGGACAGGCCAACGCGACCGTCTCCCGACGAATCCCCTGTGGCCCTCTTTTTGATTGCGCCGTCCCAAAACCTTCAATAGTAACCGGTGGATGGGTTTCCATAACAGCGTGTTGAAGGTGTTGTTTGCGATTATTCTGTTCTTGAGCGCGGCGCCCAACTCGCCTTGCAGCAACGTCTTTGGTATAGCACCGTGGAACGGGCCGGATGGAGGACGGATTCATGAGTAAGGCATCATCGATGAAGACGTTTCTGGCATCGCTTGCCGTGTTGACGCTGCTGGTGACGGGCGCGGCGCAGGCCGGTCCGTTCGCGCCGGCGCCGCGTGTGGTCGCCACGTACGACCGGGATTTCATCGAGCGTTCGGGCGCCCAGACGCTCCAGGAACTGCTGGACACCGGCATCATCCGCTACTTCCTCACCGGGGGTCAGTCGCTGCTCGTCCTGGTGAATGGCAGGCCTTACTCCAGCACCGGCGGCAATCTGGAATCCTTGCCCCTCTCGGCGGTGGAGCGCATCGAGGCTCTCGGCGCCGACAGCCTGGGCAGTATCGGCGGCGCCACCACGCGCGGCGCGCTCAATATCGTGCTCAGGAAGGACCTGGAGGGCTTCGAGACGCGCATGGTTACGCGGCTGCCGAGCCGGGACGGCGGCGACGGCTTGCAGGGCAGCGTCTTCTGGGGCGGCGCGTTCGGCAAGGGAGGACGCATGACCCTCGGGGTGGATGTCCTCGACCGCCAGGAAATTCCCGGAAGCAGCCGGCGGCACAGCCGCTCCTCCTGGGTCGAGGGCGGCACTTTCAGCCAGGCCCAGAACGTCAGCGTTGCCGGCAACACCATTTTTGTCGTCCCGCGGGAGCGGAACGACGAAAACGAACTTGTGAGGAGCGACGATCCAATACGGTCGGTGGGGCTGGGCGAGTGCGACCCGGCGAAAGGTTATGTCCCCGGGCTCATGAACCCGCCCGGCATCACCACGGGCGACATGGGTTGCGGGTTCGCCTACGGCAACATCTGGTGGGACACCGCCAGCTATGCGCAAAAGAGCGCCATACTGAACCTGGACCATCCCCTCGGCGACCGGGCCAAGTTACATCTGGATGCCAATATCGCGCGGAGCGATTCCAAGTTCCGCTACGCACCGTCGGTGGATGTGTTCTCCATTAATCCGACCCCGGCCCTGATCCAGGCGATCAACACCGCGGCCGGTGAACCCATCGCCGACAACGACGACCGGTTCTCCATCGGCCACCGCTTCGTGGGCCACGGCAACCGGGACTGGTTGACGGACACGGAGGAATACGACGTCTCCCTGAGCATTGCTGGCCGCCTGATCGGGGATCTGGGGTACGATGCACGCATCGACGCCTACCGGCTCGACAGTTTCCTGTCCGGCAACACCCTGGTCCATGCCGGCAGGATACAGGATGAGATCGCCGCAGGGCGCTACGATGTCGTGGATCCGTTTTCCCAAGCGCCGGAGCATTTGCAGGCGATCGAGAGGAGCAGCCTGCGGGAGGAAGAGGATACCGGCCAGGAGAATCTTTCGGCCCGCTTCGCGCTGGAGGGGTCCGGTTTCACCATCGCCGGCCGCGACACGGCATGGACGGCAGGAGTCGAACTGGGCCGGGTCGAAGCGCATCGACTCCTGCGCTTTCGCTCCAATGACGGCATGACCCACAAAGTGATCGACGTGCTCGGTTCTGGCGGAGTCAGCTTTGCCGGCGAGCGCGAAGTCACCGCGGCCTTCGGGGAAGTGTCCCTGCCGGTGGCCGAGAGGCTGGATCTCAGAGTCGCCGGGCGCGGTGTCGAGCTCGACGATGTGGGCGGGCTGGGATCCTGGCGCGCCGGGGCCGAATACCGCCTGACCGACATCGTTACGCTGCGTGGCTCCTGGAGCACGGCAGAGGCTGCGCCCTCGATGCTTGATCTCTACGCTACCGAGGCGCAGGGTCACCCCTACGTCCTGTGCGATCCGGGCGCCGGGCCTCCGCCCCGCACCTGCCCGGCCCCTAACGTCCGGCAGGTGACGCGCGAGGTCAAGGGCAACCCGCAGCTCGATCCTTCGGACTCCGAGAGGCTCTCCATCGGCGCCGAGGCCCGCAAGGGCCCATTCTTCCTGGCCGCGGAATGGTACGATCTCTCGGTCTCCGGCCTGTCGGGGCTGAACACCGCCACTTGGGCGATGCTGAACCTGGATGAATGCGCGGAAGGTGGCGCGAGGGAGAACTGCATCGAGCGCAACGGCGGCGACATCACCATCCACCAGGGCTTTCGGAATATCGTCGATTCCGATATCTCGGGCATCAATACCCGGTTCGGCGGGGGAATGAGAACGAGCTGGGGCGTTGTCGGCATGCGTGGAGCTTGGCGGTACGTTATCGACGCCGGCCACCGCATCGCGGGCGTAAAGGAACGGTTCGTCATCGCCCGGAACGCCGTCCGCGTCGGGTTCCTGGCGCGGCGCGGCAATCTGAGCGCCATCTGGACCGCCAACTACCGCGGCGGCTTCAAGAACCAGACCGGCACCGGGACTTTCGGCTCCTGGACAGGACACGACGTGTCGGTGGACTGGGCCGACCCGCTGGGGTTCAAGGGCGCCCGGATCACCGGCGGCGTGTTCAATCTCACCGACACGCCGCTGACGACGGACACCGCCGACCCCTCGGCCACCGACGGGCCCACGGCCGCCGGTTGGGGACGCACCTTCTTCCTCACCCTCAACATGCGGTTCTGAGGCCGGCAGCTTGGGCTAGAGATAGTCTTCCAGCTTCACCGCGTCCATGAACGGATATTCCAGCAACTCGTACTCCGCCGGGTCGATATCGTCGGGGATGGTCGCGTCGATGCCCATCTTCGAGGTGGTGGGAAGCGAACCCTTGGGGAGCCGGGAGGCCTTGAGAGTGGGGTCGAGGTGTTTGCCGCGGGCGCCGGAGACGATGATGACGTCCTCGTCGGGCTGGACCCGGAAGGCCATGGCGCGCTCCACCGCCATGGGGTCGGTGAGCTCGACGTCGCCGTCGGTGACCACCACGAGCTTGAGGGCGTGCAGCGACATCAGCGCCATCAGGGCGTTCTTGCCTTCGCCCGGGCGCTTGTCGATGGAAGCGTAGAGGTGCCAGTAACAGGCGCTTCCGGGGGTGGCGTAGACCGCCACGGTCTTGATGCTGGCCTCGCGCAGCGCGCGCCATCCCGCGGCCTCCAGCGGCGGCGCCTCCAGCCAGTCGTTCTCCCACGGCATCAGGATGGTGTGGAGGATCGGGTTCCTGCGGTGGGTCACCGCCTTCACCTTGAACACCGGGTTCCAGCGGATCGAGCACTGGTGTCCGGTGAAGTCGCCGTAGCGCCCCTCGTCGATGGTCCAGCCATCGGTTGAGATCTCCCCTTCCAGGACGAGCTCGGCGTCGGCGGGCACCTCCAGGTCCACGGTCTTGCACTTGACCAGGGGAACCGGCCGCCCGTACAGCGCGCCCGCCACGGCGAACTCGTCGTAGCCCGGCGGAGCCTTGTAGGCGGCGGCGATGAGCTCCGGAGTGCCGGTGCCGAAGGCGACGGCCAGGGGCAGCGGCTCGTTGCGCTTGAGGGCGGCCTCGTAGCTGAAGCGCATGTCCGACGGCGACACCAGGTCGATGCTGGTCTCCCGCGGCGTGCGGTACATGAGCCGGTAGCAGCCGGCGTTGCGCCGTCCGGCGTCGTCCTTTGAGACCGAGATGCCCGCCGAAAGGTAGGGGCCGCCGTCCTTCCGGTGCTGGAATGGTATCGGCAACTCGGTGAGGTCTATCTCGTCACCGGTCTTGACCACTTCCTGGGCCGTGCCCTCGGCCACCACCTCGGCCGCGATGGGATTGTCCAGGGCGTCCATGAAGGTGCGCCCGAGGGTCCTCTGGTCGCAGCCCAGCCCCAGCGCCACCCGCTGGCGGGAACCCACCAGCCCGCCCACCACGGGCATGGAGTAGCCCTCGACGTTTTCCATGAGGAGCGCGGTGTCGGCCTGAGCCAGCAGTGTGTTGAGATAGCGGGCTTCCACCGGCTTGGTGATGCGCCGGAGCTGTCCCTCGGCTTCCAGCAGCGCCACCAGGCCGCGCATGTCGCGGTACGGCAATCTGTCCGCTTGGCTCATGGCAATCTCAGTGCATGTAGGAGCCGCCGTCCACCAGCAGCGTCTGTCCGGTGATGAAGTTGGCGGCGTCCGAGAGGAAGAACATGACGGCGCCGACGATGTCCTCGGGGTATTGGCTCCGGGGGATGGCGCGGCTCTGGATCTGCGGCACGTCGTCCTCGTCCACCAGCCCGCCGCGCATCGCCAGCAGGCTCTCGCTGCGGGTGAGGCCCGGGGCCACGGCGTTGACGCAGATGCCGTCCTTGCCGGTGCCCCGCGCGAGCACGCGTGTGAGCGCCACCACCGCTCCCTTGGACACCGTGTAGTGGACGTAGACCGGAATGCCCTTGAAGGGCACGCCGGAGGCGATGTTGACGATCTTGCCGGAGCCCTGCTCCTTCATGTACGGGTACACCGCCCGCGACGCCAGCCACACGCCCTTGACGTTCACGTCCATCACCTGGTCCCACTCGGCCACGCTGATCTCGTCGAACGGCGCGTAGCGGACGTCGGCGAATATCGCCGCGTTGTTCACCAGCCCGTCGATGCGGCCGTAGCGGTCGTGGGCCGCCCCGGCCAGCTCCTTGACGCTGTCCTCGCTGGTGACGTCGGCCTTGACGAAGAAGGCTTCGTCGCCGTCCTCGCGTATCCCGGAGGCGCAGGGCTCGCCGTCCAGGATGTCCGATACCACCACCCTGGCGCCGGCCTTGGCCAGCTCCTGGGAGTACACCTGGCCGATGCCGCGGGCGCCGCCGGTAACGATGATGACCTTGCCGTCGAAGTCTTGAGCCATAGTCAGTCCTCGTTGGCTACATATTTCCCGGTCTCGATCTCGCGCCCGAGCGAGCCTGCTTCGCGCAGACGGCCCCAGGCCTGGAGCACCACCCGGTAGGGCGCCTCCGGGAACTGCAGCAGGATGTCCTCGAAGTGGAGCGGGCCGTCCTTCAGCCGCTCCAGAATCTTGTCGGCCAGCGCCTCGGGGGTCATGCGGGTATCCGTCACAGGTTGAGGAAGCGCTTGCCGTTGACGCTCAGGATCTTCCACTTTAGCTCTTCCGAGATGTCGTCCCTTTCCAGGATCTCCTGCTTGGCGCCTTCCCGGGCCTCGGCGTGGGGCATGTCGCCCTCGAACAGCAGCCGGTCCTCGCCGATGTACTCGGCCACCTGAGGCAGGTAGATCTCGTCCGCTTCCGGGGTGAAGTACACGTCGCTCTGCTTGAGGGTCTCGGACACCGGCTGCTTGACGGGCAGCGGCATTCCCAAGGCACCGTCCGCGTAGTGGTAGTGGTCGATCCGCTGCACCAGATAGGGCACCCACTGCACGCCGATCTCCATGAACGCGACCCGGAGGCGCGGGTGCCGTTCCAGGATGCCGCCGCCCAGGAAGCTGTAGAATCCCATCATCACGGGGAGGGTAAAGCCGATGGCGCGGGAGCCCGAGACGTCATCCATGCTGCGGGTGATGCCTGGATGGCTCCAGCCGGCATGGATGGCCAGCGGCACGCCCAACCGCTCCACCTCGGCGAAGAAGTCATCGTAGTAGCGGTCGTGCAGCATGGTCTCGCCCACGGTGCCGTAGATCCCGGCCACCGAGGCCCCCAGCTTGAGACTGTGCTCGAGCTCGTCCAGGGCCAGCCGCGGGTCTCGCATGGGCAGGATGGCGCCCCACTTCATGCGGTCCGGGCGCTCGGCGCACGCCGACGCCATCCATGTGTTGTAGCTCCGCATGAGCGCGGCCTCGAACAGCAGGTCGTCGGTGACCGGCTGGAGGAACAGCGTGGAAAACACCACCTGGACGTCGATCCCCACTTGATCCATGTCCTTCAGGCGCGCGGGGATGTCGGTCATGGTCTGCGAGCCGATGGTGAATTCCTTCTGGGTAGCGAAGCGCATCTCGATGGGGGTGCCGTACACCAGGTTTCCCCGACCTACCGGCTTGGGATACACGGTGCCGTCGATGTACCAGAAGGCGTTGATGCCTCCCAGTTGCGGCAAGTCCTGGGCCACCACCGGAAACGGTTTGCGATCCGCGTATTTCGGGTCGAGATGGTCCCAGGCCTCCTTGGGTTCCTCGACGTGCGAGTCCATATCGATGACCGGCATTGTGTCCGTGCTCACGGAAACCTCCCCTTGGTTCACGCGGACCGTTCGGTCAGTCCGCCCTGCCCTATGTCCCTACGCGGTCCCAGCGCATTCCCGCTCCAGCGCCCGGAGCTCGCTTCGGCTCAGTGGAAATCCGAACTGCTCGTTGCGCATACGAAGGCGCTGGGACGAGACGCTGGCGATGATGCGCCGGGCGCGGTCGTAGTCCTTGCGTGTCCTGACCAGCGTGGCCAGCTCGTTGGCGTCGCTGTGCTTGGTCTCGTCGCGATGAATACGCCCGAAGATGGACGCGATCCTGCGGTTGATGCGGTTGCCCTTGAGGTGACGGCAGACCTCGTACAGCGCGCCGCCGCCGCCCTCGGTCAAGGTGATGGCGGCGCGTTCCAGCATCTCGTCGCGCCGCTGGATCTCGCTGGTGGTGATGCGCTCGGAGCCGTGCAGCAGACCCGCGTAGCTGCGGGAGTAGCGCGCCCGCACCTCGGCGAGCTTGCGATCCTCGGGCAGCCAAGTGAGATCCTTCTGCGTCAGCTTCTTGCCGATCAACTCTTCCAGGAAATCCATGATCAGCCTGGCGTGGCTCATCTCGTCGCCGAGCTTGTGGCAGATCTCCTCGAAGTCGTGCCGGTCCACCTGGCGGTCGAGCTGGGAGTAGAGCTTGTCGAGGGCATGGATCAGGGGCTTGATGGCGGAATACTCCTTGAAGGCCTGGGCCTTGAGCCAGCGGATGTGCTCCTCGGGCGTCCGCGCCTTGCCGAAATATGCCCTGACGACTCCCCGCTCGGCCTTGCCGTAGCCTTTGGCCAGCCGTTCCAACGCCTCGTTGTAGTCCATGATCCGTTCGCTGTCCGCGCTATTCCGGCATGGGGACGATGCTGCCGCAGTCCTTGCAGGTCCTGAGCTCCTCGTCGCCGTAGAACTCGCGATGGACCTGGCCCACGGGGTCGTCGCTGTAGTTGCCCACGGTGACGTCCACCTCGTATACCTTCTTGTCGCAGTTCTCGCAAAACCACATGAAGCGGTCCTGCTCGCCGGGCTTGCGCACCCGCTCGAACACCAGGAACCAGGTGCCTTCATCGACGCGCGGGGAGTGCGGCACGCCGCCGGGGCACAGGGTCATCTGGCCCGGCCCCATGGTCACCACCTTCTCTTCGCCGTCGCCGGTGAGGCAGTGAAGGCGCTGCTCTCCCTTGAGCACCAGCGTCACCTCGTCGCTGGGATCCACGTGGAAGTCCATGCGGCGCTTGCGCCCGCTGCTCAGGAAGGCGATGGACTCGGAGTCCTGCCACACCACGGTGCGTCCGTTGCCCTCGGCCGCGGTCTTTTCCATCAGCGCCTCGAGGTCGATGGTCTCCATTGCCTTCATGATGTTCATGACGACTCCTTGCTAGTGTCCTGCCCTACGAGAACAGCTCGCCCTGGCCCGCCGCGGATGCCGCGCGGCGGCGGGCCTTCGAGGTTTGAGGAGGTCCTTCGCGTCTAAGGTACATGAGCATCACCTTGTTCAGGCGGACGTAGTCGCCGGTGTAGACTCTCCCGTCCGGGGCGCCGCCGTAGCTGATCGCGCCTTCGCTTTGCCTCATCAACTGTCGCACGAACGGCATGGCGCCATCAAGGACGGCGCCGTTCTCGAAAGGCGCATCAAAGCCGAACGTGCGCGGCGACGCGGACAGTTCGAGCTTGCCGTCGTCCTGCATGCGCCAGATCAGCAGAGTGCCGGTGGCCTGCCCGATGTTGAGAATGCGCCAGGCCGTGGCTTCGAGGGAGCACTGGAACCGGGTGGCGAGCCGCCGGAAGGTCCCCACGTCCATCCCGGCCGTCGCCGCATCGGCGATGAAGCGGCCGGGGATCAGCAACTCGGCGGCAACGCGGTTGCAGAGATCCTCGGTGGCGGCGTCGCCGCAACTCATGGACTCGTCGCCGGGCGAGGCCGCCAGGATGTGGCCGATTTCGTGTGCCAGGGTAAAGCGCTGCCGCGTGTGAGGGGCGTTCCGGCTGAGGATGACTTCGTAGCCGCCGTCGCCCAGTTCCACCAGCTGGCCGTCAAGACGGACGTCCAACTCGCGTATGCGCCGGATGCCCAGGTGGCGGGCGATGCGCACCAGGTCCACCGGCGGGCGCTCGATGCCGCACTCGTCCAACAAACGCCGGGCCTCTTCCATCACCCGGTGAGCCCTGTCCGTGGCGTCCCGTGCCATGTCGCTGAGTGTCTCCGGCGGACCGGCTCGTCCGGCTCAGTATCGTTCCCAGTCCCGGGCGGTGAGGGGGATGCGCGCGGCCTTGAGCCTCTTCGGCGCGTCGCCGAACAGCTCCGGATCGGAACGGATCACCTCGAGGTCCTTGCGCAGGTTGGCGACCTTGCCGCGGATGCCGGCGGCGGCCAGCTTCCTGCGTTTACCGAGGGAGGTCAGGCCGTTGTAGCTCTTCTTGAGCTCGGCGGCGCCCACCTCCAGGCCGGACTCGTCCACCGCCGCCCGGAACTCCTCGAAGGTGACTTCCGCCTCCGCCTCCGTGATTCGCGTCTTGCGCGCACGCGCGGCCGCCCGCGACGGTTTGGCCTTGGCAGCGCCGTCGTGCTTCTCCAGGCTCGCCTTGAGGGCCTCCATGAGGTCCACCACCTGGCTCTGGCGCACCTGGGGCTCCAGAGCGGTCACCTCCTTCCCTTCCACCTTCTGCTCCACCAGGTGAAGCACCCGGGCCTTGTACTCGTCGTGGTAGTTCTCCGGATGGAACTCCTTGCTCACCAACTCGTCGATGAGCCGGACGGCCAGGTCCAGCTCGCCGTCCTTGAGGGTGACGGTCTGGCCCCGGTCGATGTCGTCAAAATCCCGCACCTCGTCGGCGTAGTACATGGTGTGGAGCATGAGGCCGCCCTGGACCGCGCGAATCAACACCAGCCCTTCCTTGCCCCGCATGACGTACTTGGCCAGGCCCACACGGTTGGACTCGGTCATGGCGTCCGCCAGCAGGCGGTAGGCCTTCTCCCCGCCCTTGTCGGGGCCCAGGTAGTAGGTCTTTTCGAAGTAGAGCGGGTCGACCTTTTCCAGCGGGACGAACTCCTCGAGCTCAATGACCTTGGAGGTCTCCTCCTCCAGGGCCTTGAGCTCGTCGTTCTCGAAACGGACGTACTGGTTCTTGGCGAACTCGTAGCCGCGCACCAGGTCGGAGCGCTGCACCACCTCCTCGCACACCGGACAGAATTGTTGCTGTTTCATGCGGGAGCCGCACCGGTTGTGCAGGAAATTGAACGCGATGCCGCCTGACGATGCCGCGGTGTAGAGCTTGATAGGGATGGAAACCAGCCCGAAGGAAATGGTCCCGGAACTGATGGCGCGTGCTGCCATGATGGTCCCTCCAGATTCGACCCGTTGCAGTCTAGCACGAAATACCTTTAGAATTCTACAAGTTATGAAGTTGTCAACAGGTTGTCATGTCCGCGCCGCTGGATGAATACCGGCGCAAGCGCGATCCCGAGCGCACTCCGGAGGCGTTCGGGGGCCAGATCGCCTCGGCCGGAGGCCTGTTCGTGGTGCAGCAGCACGCCGCCCGGGCCATGCACTATGACCTCCGGTTGGAGATGGACGGCGTCCTCAAGAGCTGGGCGGTTCCCAAGGGTCCGTCCGTCCGCTCCCACGAGAAGCGGCTGGCGGTGCAGGTCGAGGACCACCCCATCGAGTACGCGGACTTCGAGGGCGCGATCCCCAGGGACAACTACGGCGCGGGCGCCGTGATCCTGTGGGACCAGGGCCGCTACCGGCTGCTCCATTCCGACGACCCGCTGCGGCAGCTTGAGCAGGGCACGCTGGAGGTCGAGCTTCAGGGCTACAAGCTGCGCGGCGTCTGGATGCTGGTGCGCATGGCCGGCGGCGGCAGGGAGTGGCTGCTGTTCAGCAAGAACGATCGCGAGGAGCAGCCTGAGCCCGTGGAGGCTCTGCCCGGCTCGATCCTGTCGGGTCTCACCGTGTCGGAACGGGGCGACCCGGCTACGCGGACCGCCGTGCTGGACAAGGCACTGAAGCGGTTCAAGGCGCCGTCGGCGCCAGCGTCGCGGCGCAAGCCGAGCCCCATGCTGGCGTCGCCGGGCGGCGACCCCTTCTCTCATCCCGCATGGATCTTCGAGGTCAAGTACGACGGCATCCGCGTCCTCGCCCGGCGCGAGGGCGACGCCGTCACCCTCCTCGGACGTAAGGGCGACGACATCACCGGGCGGTATCCCGAGATCGTCCACGCGCTGAGCAAGACCGCGCCGGAACGGTTCCTCGTCGACGGCGAGATCGTCGCCATGGACGATGCCGGCCGGCCGAGCTTCCAGCGGCTCCAGCGGCGCATGCACCTGACGGACCGTTTCGATATCGAGCGGACCGCGCCCGCGGTGCCGGTCCGCGGGTTCTTCTTCGACTGCCTCGAGGCCGAGGGGCGGGACCTGCGCGCCCTCCCCCTGGTGCAACGCAAGGAATGCCTCGCCCTCTTCCTTCCCCGCCGGGGCGTGGTCGAGTACTGCGAGCACGTTTCCGGACGGGGCGAGGCCTTTCATCATGCGGCGTGGGAGAACCACCTGGAGGGAATCATCGGCAAGCGCGCGGACAGCGGCTACGCGGCCGGGCGCACCCGTGACTGGTTGAAGTTCAAGTGCCGGGGGCATCAGGAGTTCGTCATCGGCGGCTACACCCGGCCCGGAGGCTCGCGGCCCCTTTTCGGGGCGCTCCACCTGGGACTCTACCGTGACGGCGAGTTGATCTACGTGTCCAAGGTGGGCACGGGCTTCGACCACGAAACCCTCCGCGCCGTCCACGAGCGCCTCCTGCCGCTGGCGCGGGACGACTCCCCCTTCGCCAAGGGGTCGCCCGCCGGCGCGGGCCATTGTTGGGTGGAGCCCCGGCTGGTCTGCGAGGTCGAGTTCAGTGGATGGACCGATGACGGCGGGCTGCGGCACCCGTCGTTCCTGGGGCTGCGCGACGACAAGACGCCGGAGGAGTGCCGGCGGGAGGAACCGGTGGAGGCACCCGCTCCCGCGGGGCGCGGCGAGCGCTCGGAGTTCGCGGTAACCAATCCCGACAAGGTGTTCTGGCCGGACGACGGCTACACCAAGAGCGACCTGCTCGACTACTACGAGGCCGCGGCGCCGCTGCTGCTCCACTACCTCCGGGACCGCCCGCTGGTGCTGACGCGCTTCCCGGACGGCATCCACGGCAAGTCCTTCTTCCAGAAAGACGCTCCCGACTACGTTCCGGACTGGGTGGCCACGCGCCGGATCTACTCCAAGGACGCCGACCGCGATATCGACTTCTTCATCGTCAACGACGCCGAGAGCCTGCGCTACGTGGCGAACCTGGGCGCCATTCCGCTGCACATCTGGGGCAGCCGCCTCGATTCCCTGGAGCGGCCCGACTGGCTGGTGCTGGACCTGGACCCCAAGGGGGCTCCCTTTGCCCACGTCGTGCGCGTGGCGAGAATTCTGAAGAGCATACTCGCGGAACTGGACGTGCCCGCCTATGTCAAGACTTCCGGCGCCACCGGCCTGCACATCCTGGTGCCCATGGGACGGCAGTATCTCTACGAGCAGTGCCGCACTTTCGCGCGTCTGCTGGCACTGGCGGCGGAAGAACGCGCGCCGGACATCGCCACGGTGGCGCGGCCGCTCCACGCGCGGGAAGGCAAGGTCTACGTCGATTTCGGCCAGAACGGCTACGGACGCACCATCGCCGCGCCCTTCTCGGTGCGCCCCCTGCCCGGCGCGCCGGTGTCCTGCCCGCTACGCTGGTCCGAGGTCACGGCCAGATTGGATCCCAGCCGTTATACGTTGAAGACGGCCGTCAAGCGCTTCGCAAAGCTTGGGGATCCTCTGGCGGCGGTGGTGGACGCGCCCGGCATCGACATGCCGGCGGCGCTCGCCAATCTGGAGACCCTGTTCAAGGAGAGTCGTCAGGGATAGTACACGTCACGCCCCGGAACGTAGCCCCGCTGGGTCTGCCCGGCGTTGCGGTTGACCATGGTCCGGTTGAGCATCGGGTGGTAGAGGCTGCGCACCTCGTGCTCCAAAGCGAACACCTTCTCGCCCGTGCCGGGATCGACGATGTCCTTGAAGCGATACTGGTGGGCGTTGCTCTCTTCCTGGATCAGGTCCCGGCGCAACAGGAACTGGTGGGCGCGGGAGAAGTTGGCTATGTAGACGGCGATGTGGTGCCCGTCGTAGCGGGGTATCCTCTTGTCTGTCTCGGTGAAGATGAGGCTTTGGTTACGTCCCACCTTGACCGTAGCGCTGCCCTCCTTGAAAGTCGCCGGCGCCTGCAGGACGGCGCGATAGAACTTGCCGATTGATCGGGCCGTGCCCGGTCGGGTCAGGAACTCCACGTAGGGCATGCCGATGGTCATGTCGCCGAACTCCGGCCCTGCCGCGTGGCAGCGGAAACGGTTGCCCCAGGGACCGGTCACGGCCACGTGGTCACCGGCCTCGCGCCACTTGAAGCGGGTCCCGTCAAGGTCGGGCGCCACCGCCGCAAGGCGCCTCTTCAGGGCTTCAAGGTCGGAGAGAACGAGGCCGATGTAGCCGTGAATCTTCTGGATTCCTCGGGTGGGTAGATGGAACTGCTGGCCGCCGATGTTGACCCACATGTTGTTCAGGCCCACGTTCATGTACGGGTCCCGGGTCAGCCCGAGCCCGAGGACGTAGAAGGTCACGGCCGTGGCCTGATCGGGGATGGTGACGTTGACGTGCTCCAGCGCGACGATATTGCCGAGGTCATCGGCCTTGCGATCGTAACCGTTGGTGTTCATCTCTACCTCCCTGTGGTGGCGTTTTCGTGCCTTACCGGCGATGCGGGCGCGGGCGGGTTTGAAACCCGCCCCTACACATCGTTCCGTTACCCTGTGCGGCAATGAATCACTTGAGTTTCATATCTACAATGCTTCGCGCACACTGCGCTAGTGTCCTGTCTCACCAATAGCGTTATGAAGATGCGAGGGCATTTTTGTCGTGGGCAAGGCGCGATGACGAGCAGTGGCGGGTACCACGCGAGGAAGAGCAACGCAGCCGACGGCAAAAAGGACCCGCAGATTCATAACGCTATTGGTGAGACAGGACACTAGAGAGTCAGGGCGAAGTCGTCGATGAGCGCCCCCGGAAGCCGGACGCTGCGGGTGGAGCGGCTGCCGTAGGAGTTGGAGTCCGGCAGCAGCTCCACCTCGCGGGTCAGGCCCACGAGGTTTTCGCCCAGCATGCGATAGAGTGTTTCGTCGAAACGCATGACGTTCACAGGCGCCTGCACTTCGCCGTTCTCCACCCAGAACGCGGCGAAGCGCGTCATTCCGGTCATCCGGCAGGCATCCCGATCGGAATAGTTCAGGTACCAAAGATTGTTCACGAAGATCCCCGTGCCCAGGGCGGTGAGAACGTCCCTTCGCGGGATCGAGCCCCCGGCCATGCTCAGCGACTCGGGAGACTCGCGCCGGCCTGCGCCGTTGGCGGGGACACCGTACTCGCTGGCGGCCCGGGCCGACACCAGGGGGTCTCCGAACTTCCCCCGGTCGATGAGGGTGATACGGTCGGGTTTGATGAAGCCGGCATCGTCGAAGTTGGCCGTGTGGCCGGCGGCGGTGTCTTCCACCATGCCGACCGACGGATCCAGCGCGGCGTCGCCGGCGATCATGCGCAGGAGCGGGGTCCGGCGGGTGCGGTGGGCGGTCAACCCGAAGCCGCCCCAACGGAGCAGTCCCACCACTTCCTCCAAGGCCTGCGGCTCCAGGTAGACACGGTAGCGGCCGGGCTTCAGGGTCCGAGCCGGACGGCGCAGCGCCTCCAGTTCGGCGGCCGCGCGGGCGACCTTCTCCTCGAACTCCGCAGGGTTCCACACGAATCCGGCGTAGGCGCATTTGACGGCCTTGTCGCCGTCCAGATAGAAGCTCCAGTCGAAGTGGTGGCTGTAGGTGGAGAACCAGTTCCGCTGGCCCAGGGAGTTGGCGAAGCCCCGATGGATGCCGCCGGCCATGTAGATGCCCACCAGATCGCGGCCCTTCCCCGCCTTGACGATGGATTCCACGACCTGTCCCTCGTCTTCCGGCAGCCGGTTGGGATGCCCGGATTCGGTGGAACGGATTTCCGTCGCGTAGTGGAGAAACGGATCTTCGGGAACGATGCCGAGCCTTTCGCGCGACGCCTCGACCGCCCTCCGGATGCGTTCCCGGTCCAGCGATTCGTCACCGGATACGGTGACGTGGGTGGTGACCCGCCGCCGGTCGGCGATGAGATGGAGGGCAAGCGCGCGCTGCTCCACCGCGCCCGCCTGCCGCACCGCACTCCGGTTGAAGCGTACGAAGCTCGATTCCTCGCCGGAGAAGGCCAACAGCACAACCTCGGAGGCCGCCAGCAGGGATTCGGCGAAATCGGACAGCTCGAAAAAGTAACTTTGCATCGCGCGTCGGAACGTTCCGTTGTGAGGCCGGTTTCAAACCCGCCCGCGTGACGGCCTCATGTCACGGTCAGGCCTCCCCGCCGAACACCTGCACTTCGCTGAACACGCACGCGGGAGCCGCGTGCCCGACCCGGATCACCTGGTTCGGCTCGCCCTTGCCGCAGAACGGCGTGCCGAGCACCTCGCGGGTGGCGGGGTTGCCCACGCGGACGAGGCTGCGCCAGAAGGTGGCGGAGAGGCCGCGGTAGTTGGGCTTCTTGACTACCTCCCGCAACTCGCCGTCCCGTATTCGAGTGCCGCGCTCGCAGCCGAACTGGAACTTCTTGCGTGAGTCGTCAATGGACCACGAGCAGTTGGTCTGCATGAAGACGCCGTCTTCGATGGAACCGACCATGTCCTGGAACGTGGAATCCCCCGGCTCCAGGTTGAGGTTGGCCATGCGGTCGATGGGCGGCCGGTTCCAGCTCGTGGCGCGGGAGTTGGCCACTCCGGCCAGACCCGTGCGCTGCTGGGACAGGTGCCCGCCCAGGCCGCGCTGCAACACGCCGTCCTTGATGATGTACTCGCGGCGGGCCGGCAAGCCTTCGTCGTCGTAGCCGTAGCTGGCGAACTGGCCCGGATCCGAAGGGTCGAAGGTGACGTTCAGCAGCTCCGAGCCGTAACGGTAGGTGCCGAACATCTCCGGGGTGACGAAGCTCGTGCCCGCGTAGTTGCGTTCGTCGCCCAGGATGCGGTCCAACTCCAGCGGGTGGCCGATGGACTCATGGATCTGGAGGATGAGCTGGTCCGGCGCCAGCAGGAGGTCCATGGTTCCGGTGGGACAATTGGGAGCCGTCAGAAGCTCCAGCGCTTCCTCGGCCAGCACCGGCGCCGCCTCCCGGAAGCCGGTCTGGTCCAGCACTTCGAGGCCGCCCTGCCGGCAGAAACCCCGGCCGCCGAAGGTGCGGCTTACGCTCTCCGGACCGTCGTTGGCGGTGCATCCCAGTCCCGGCACCAGGTGATTCAGTGTCTGGTGCACGCGGGTGCCGTCGGCGGTCAGGTAGAGGGTTTCGGTCTCCACGTGCCACAGCGACGCGTCCCAGTCGACGATGCGCGGGTCCTTGTACAGGCGGTCGCTCTGGGCCCGGAGGAGATCGATCTTCTCGTGCAGCGGAACCGAATCCCATGGAATCGCCACCGGCGTCCGGTACTCGCCCCGGCATGGCGCCTGAAGCACCACGGCCGCGAACGCCATACGCTCCGCGCTCCGCGCCGCCCAGTCCCGGGCGCGGTCCAGGGCCCGGCGGAGTCCGTCCGGGCTCAGGTCACAGGTACCCGCGTAACCCAGCCCGTTACCGTCCGCCACCGTGATCATGACGCCGGCGTCATCGCCCGACGCGATGGGTTCCACCACGCCGCGCCTTACCGACAGACTCTCGGAACGCTCGCCGACATAGCGCAGCGAGCAGAAGCGCGCGGCGGGCACCGTTCCACGGAACCATGATTCAAGGCGTTCGGACGGACCTGACACGCGACCTCCGGAGAAATAGTGTGGGGCTAACCTCTGGAAACTTCATATCCAGACGGCGAGATCGAATCAAGCAACGCCGCGGGTCTCCGCGGCTTCGATCAGCCATCATATCGGTCAGCGGTGCTGAAGGTGTCATAAATTCTCAGAAATATATACACGATCCGATTCCGCCCGAATATCCATGGACCATTTCGTTCCATTCTACTTATAATGAACCAAATAACTCTCAAACTCATCTTTTTTGGGGATTTCCCAGTATGTATTTTGTCCTATAATGACGACCAACGGCATTGGCGTTGTTATAATTCCCTCTAGAAAAATATTGTCGAAATAGCGATGAGAGAGCTTTATGAAAAAAGAGAGAGGTGATAGACGAATCTTTACCAATTCTCGGGCTCTCCTCATCGTTCTGTTCCTGCTCTTGGCGGGGTGCGGCGGATCCTCCTCCACCTCGCCAGTGATACCGCGACCGGAGCCGGAGCAACAGCCGCCACCACAACCACCCGAGCCGCCGGAGCCGGAGCCACAACCGCCGGAACCGGAACCGGAACCGGAACCACTGCCAGAGCCGCCGCCGAAACCCGATCCGCGTCTTGCTCTCGCTATCGGCATCAACGAGATCGTCGACTACTCCGCAACTCAAGCCCTCACCCGCGCCCGCGCGCCGTCCGTTCCCTTCGACCGGTGGCCCGAACAGTACCAATACGAGCAGACGGCCCGCTTTCGGATCAGAAAGGACTCCTACGACAACGATCGGAACTCCGCGACCCCCAAGCTTCCGGCCCCTTGTACCGACCCCGATCCGCCCGATCCCTGCGCCCAGATCGCCGAGGACGGAAACTACGAAATCGAGCTACGGTTCTCCGGGCTATTCAAGCTGGCGGAGATGGAATCACTCACACTGCACGGAACGTTAGTCGCCAGGACCGCTCTTCGAACGGCCACCACCCTTGGACCGGCCGCGAATTACCTGATCCGGAGCCTCCCCTACAGCGGAGGCGCACATCTGTTTACGCTCCTCGAGCAGGAACGAGCCACCTTTGATACCCTCTCCTTCCCCCAGTTTTCCTCGAACCAGGAGGCGGCAAGCTTGGCGCAGGCCCTCCGCGACCTAGGCCGGAATGCCTGGATGTCGTCCCACGAGGAGCGTGTCAATGAGCCCGATTTCGCCTTCCAGTCCCGACACTACCCGGTGCTCGCCCAGGCGGGGCTGAGGATATTCAACCATTCCTTCCTTCCAAATGAACTGCACCCGTACTTGGCGAGTCCGACGCAGTACCAGACAGCGATCGACAACTACGCGCGGAGCGTGAGCCTTGGCTCGGTTCACGTCTGGGCCGCCGGCAATGGCTACGGGCGGGAGCCGGTCCACCACGCCATGCTGCCGCTCTCTTATCCGCAACTGGAGCAGGGCTGGCTTGCTGTCGTCGCCGTGTCGTCGCGCGACGGCGCCATCTTCGAGAGCTCGAACTACTGCGGCGCCGCAAGCACGTGGTGCATCGCCGCCGTGGGGACCTACAACTATGCGTCGGGCACCTCCTATGCGGCTCCTGCCGTGGCCGGCGGCATCGCGGCGCTCAAGGCGCGCTTTCCGAACCTCACCCCCCAGCAGATCAGGGCCCGCATCCTGCGCACCGCGGACAGGACCGGGATCTATTCCGACAGCGCCGTGTACGGCCAGGGGAGGTTCGACTTCGACGCTGCCTCCCGCGCCGTCGGCTCCCTCCTCTTGCCGCGCGGCGCATCCGCGGACGGACCGGTCAGCCGGTTGGCGGGCGCCACGCTCCGGCTCGTCCCCGGGCTTGCCGCGCGTTTCGCGGGACGCCGCGCGCTTGCCCTCGACAGCTACCAACGGGCGCCGTTCCTGATCGATCTCGGCTCCCTTGCCCGCAATCGGCCCGGCCCTGGAGTGTCCGCTCTCGACCTCGCCGCTCCCCTCCTTATCGTGGATGCTCCGAGCCTGCCCGGACGCGCCCTCGCGGTCCGTGCATCGGGCGAGGGTCATCTTGCACACGCCTACCGCTGGTCCGACGCGGCGCTCGGTTTCGGGAGCGGGACGAGAGCGCTTCACAGCCTGGGCACGGTGCTTGCCGGACCCGACTTGGTGGTCTCGGGACGCTACCGGCTCTCCCCGGACGCGTTTGCCGCCGGGTTCGCGCTCTCGGGAGGCCCGTTCGGATCACGCCTGGTCATGAGGATGGCGCTCGAGCCTCCGGAAGCGCGCCGCGAACCAGTTTCCGGCCTTGCGGGCCAGGCCCCTGGTGCGGTATTCGCGGGCTCCCTCCTTTCCCCGAGCGGTATCAACTCCCTCGGTTTTTCCTTCGCCTCTGACCTGGCCTCGCCCGCCGGAGTTTCCGGCGCAGGTGCCTTCGCGGTTTCGGGGGAGGCCTTCGACGTCGAATACGGACACCGGATCGTCGCGGCCGGACCCTGGTCGCTGACGGGGCGCGGGCGCGTGAGCGTGATCGAGTTCGACGACGCCTCACTCGTATCCGCCGACAGAGCCCTTGTCGTCGGAATGGGTGTCGAGGGCGGCTACGCTTTCGCTGAGCATCTCTCGCTCGGCGTTCGTCTCGAAGCCGAGAGGGAGAAGGGTGGAGGGGAAGTAAAGGTACATCTTGCCTCGTCGGTGGACGAAGCTGGAACCCTGATCGTTGCTCCTGTCGGGCTACCACACCGCGAGACCCTCGACCGCCACAGGGCCACCCTATTCGTTCGCTATGGTAGCCCCGATGTTCCCGGTCTGTCCTGGGCCATCGGCGGCCTCGTGGAGCGAGACGCCTTCGGTGAGACTGCCTCGGTCGTCGGAGCGCAGGCGTTGCTCAGGTTCTGAGTATCATGTCCCGAAACCCTTGATTGACCCGGTCAGGGGATCACCCTATAGTAACCCCGGCCGGAAACCCGCGCGGGAGGCGTGACGGCGTCCCCCGACGGAACCGGCCGGAACATTTCGTCATGAACTACTGCAGCGCCTGCGCCGCCCCCGTGGAACTACGCATCCCCGAGGGAGACAACCTCCCCCGGCACGTGTGTGGGTCCTGCAACACCATCCACTACACCAACCCCAAGATCGTGGTCGGCTGCATCCCGGAATGGCAGGACACGATCCTCATGTGCCGCCGCGCCATCGAGCCGCGCTACGGGTTCTGGACCCTGCCCGCGGGTTTCCTGGAAGACCACGAGACCACCATCGAGGGCGCCGCCAGGGAGACCCGCGAGGAGGCGCTGGCCGACGTGGAGATCTCGGAGCTCTACACCCTCATCAACCTGCCCCAGATCAACCAGGTCTACGTCATGTTCCGTGGCTCCCTGCGCGAGCGCCAGTTCGGTCCAGGCGAGGAGAGCCTCGAGGTGCGCCTGTGCCGCGAGGAGGACGTTCCGTGGGATCAGATCGCCTTCCCGGTAGTGGACCAGACCCTGAAGCTCTACTTCCGTGACCGGCGGCGCGGCCGCTTCGGGACCTACGCCGGGGACATCACCCGTCCGGCTGACAAGTGGAAGGACTACCAGGTGCGCTTCCTGAACGGTGCAGGCGGGTAATGCTTCGAGCCATCCAGAGCTTCTTCGACAGCCAAATCGACCCCGGTCACCGCGATGTCCGGCAGTCGGACCAGCACCGCCTCCAGGTAGCCACCGGCGCGTTGCTGATCGAGATGATGCGCACGGACGTGGAGGCCACCGAAGGCGAGCGCTCGGTGGTGATGGCGGCCCTGCAGAACAAGTTCGATCTTACCCCGGAAGAGACCCACGACCTGATGGAGCTGGCCGAGGCCGAAGCCGACGACGCCATCGACCACTACCAGTTCACCTCGCTCATCAAGACAGGCTTCTCGCCGGAACAGAAACGCAAGGTGGTGGAGTACCTGTGGGCCGTGGCCTACGCGGACGAGAACGCCGACAAGCACGAGGAGTACCTGGTCCGCAAGATCGCCAACCTCATCGGCGTGTCGCACAAGGAATTCATCGAGGCGAAGCTTCGGGTGCGGGACGGAGGCGAACCAACCGGATAAGTGTCGCGGCCGCGGACCGGGCGCCGGACTCGGCCTCGCTCCCGCGACACCGGCGCGCGCGGGTCGGAGAAACCTCAGCCAAACCTGCCCAGCCTCAGCGGCAGCGGCGTGCCCAGCCATAGGGCGCGGTCGCGGTGGTCGCCGACGTGCTCGCCGGTGCTGGGGTGCACGAGGATGTCCAGGCCTTCTCTATGGACCATCAGCCACGGGACCACCCTGGCGAACTCGTCGGGGGCGAAGGCCACCTGGTACATGGCCTTGGGGTGCGGACCCACGGGCACGTCGTGCCAGCGCCCCAGCACGACCTCGAAACGGTCGCCCAGCCCATCGCGTACCCGCCCCGCCGTATCCCTGGTGTCAGGGTCGTAGTAGACGTGAGCGTGGTATCCGGTGATCTCCGACTGTTGTTCCGACATGGTTCCGTCTCGGTCAGGTGCGATAAAGAAAGCGGGCTCCCCTCCGGTGGGAGAGCCCGCTCCCGGCGTTCAACAACGCCGGTGAATCATTCTTCGTGTTTCCGTGGCTCCCCGGTGCGGCTCTGCCCTGAGCGGTCTTCCGGGATGGGCCCTCGTCACCCTCCTCCGCTGCCTGTCCCCTGGTATTGCGGCGTGCGCGACGGCGATGCCGCTGTGTTATCCAACACCCGAGTCGGGACGGTCAGCCGGGAAACCGCGTCCGGCGAAGCGCCGGGAACCAGCCTGCCCGCTGGTCACGGGCGTTCACTGTCGGGTGGAACGGTTTTTGTCATCTGACACCTCCTGAGGCTTTGATGACCGGACCCGGGAGCCAACGCGCCGGCTCTCAAGCCCTTGCCCGTTCGCGAACGAGGCAGCGTGAGTCTAATTCCGACACGCGCCGGTTGTCAAGAAAAAAGACGCAC
This sequence comes from Deltaproteobacteria bacterium, assembly GCA_028818755.1. Lineage (GTDB taxonomy): Bacteria > Desulfobacterota > Binatia > UBA9968 > JAJDTQ01 > JAJDTQ01. The sequence goes on from JAPPNF010000087.1 coordinate 49,867, forward strand.
CGGACGAACGTCGTTGAACGGCAACCGCAGACTTGGTATGGGTACGCAGCGACCGTCCAACAATACCCTGTCCGACAGGTGGAAGAGGATGCCATGGCAAACGACTACGACGTGATTCTGGTAGGAGGCGGCTCGGCGGGCTGCGCGGCGGCCGCGCGTCTTTCCGAGGACCCGAACCGCAAGGTGCTGTTGCTGGAGGCCGGACCCGACCCGCTGCCGATCCCCGAGCTGGTGGCGCAGGCGGCCGGGAGGGTGCGGCTGCTCCTGGAGACGCCCTACATCAACATGTACCCAAGCGAGCGCAGGGTCGACGGCAGCACCTTCTACTCGCTGGCGGGGAAGATCATGGGCGGCGGCTCGTCGGTGAACGTGATGTCGGTCATCCGTCCCATCAAGGCGGACATGGACGCGTGGGCGGCGGCCGGCAACCCCAACTGGTCGTGGGAACACGTCCTGCCGGTCCTGAAACGTCTCGAGAACGACCAGGACAACTCTGACAGTCCCGACCACGGCCACGGCGGACCGCTGTACTTCGAACGCCACTACCTCTTCGGCCAGGAAGTCCCGAGAGCCGTGCAGGTCTTCATGGACGCGGCGAGGGAACTGGGTTTGCCGGAGGGCGATGTGAACGACCCGAATCCCTGGGGCCTGTGCACGTCGCCTTACAACATCAAGGACGGCATGCGGCAGTCTACCACGGTGGCCTATCTGGAGGCCGCCCGGAGCCGGTCCAATCTCACCATCATCGCCGAGGCTCCGGTGGTGTCGCTTTCCCTGTCGGGCAACCGGGTGACAGGGGTGAACTACGAGAAGGACGGCCGGCGGCACACCGCCGTCGGCGCCGAGGTGGTGCTTACCGCGGGCGCGTTTCACAGCCCCCACATCATGATGCTCTCGGGCATCGGACCGGCGGCGGAGCTGAGGAAGCACGGCATCGAGGTGCTCCACGACCGTCCCGGCGTGGGCGAGAACTACCAGGACCACGCCATGCTGCACATGAGCTTCGAGGGGCGCGGCGGCTTCGACGTGGACTGGGTGGTGCCGCCCTTCCGGCTGATCACCAAGAGCGACCCGTCACGGGAGACCGGCGATTTCCACGTCTTCATGCGGCCGCCCACCGTGCTGGAGGGTGTGGGCCGGACGGTGAACATCTCCGCGGCGTTGCTGGAGCAGCGCAACCGCGGCCGGGTCTTCCTCCAGAGCGCGGACCCGCATGAGTTGCCGGGGGTGGACGCACGGATGCTGGAGCATCCGGACGATGTCGCGGCCGTGGTGGCGACCATGGAGTTCCTGGACTTGCTGACCCAGACCGGCGACATGCCCGAGTTCTACGGTCCGCCGATTCAACCCAAGCGCGGCGAGGACTGGGGCCGGTGGGCGCGCTCGACGCTCGACAGCTACCACCACGCCGCCGGCACCTGTCTCATGGGTCCCGCGTCCGACCCCATGACCGTGGTGGACGAGCAGCTACGGGTTCACGGCATCGACAACCTGCGGGTGGCCGACGCCTCCATCATGCCCACGGTCACCCATGCAAACACCAACGTCACCTGCATGATGATCGGCGAGCGAGTGGCGGATTTCATCAAGGGGAGCTGACGCCAATTTGCCGGACACGACACCGGAGCCGGACACTGAACCCGGGGTAACGCAATGCCCGACGTCCTCCTGGAAAAGTTGTCACTGGCGGCGGGCGGAGGAGGCTTCCATCTTCCGCGTCTCACGCTGGGCGTGTTCCTGAACGACCAGCCGACGCACCGGATTGCTGTCGGCTCGGACCGCCGATCCCATCGCCCGCTGACGACGCACCAGGGCTGGGTGCTCCCCGCGGGCAGCGCGGGCATCTGCGAGTACGACGAGGCGCTCGATGTGATGACGATCGCGTTCGAGGAAACGCTGCTCGCCGAGGTCGGCCTGGAAAGACCGGAACTTATCGAGCCGACCACCGGATCGTTCGATCCGCTCACCCTGCAGCTGATCCTGGGTGCCGAGACTTTCCTTGCGGCGGGAACACTCTACCGAGAGACGATGTCGCGGGCGCTGGCCGCCCAGTTGGCGCGATCGCTCAACCCCGAGCGATCAGCGGTGGCGGATATCGAGGACCGGCGTCTGAAGCGGGTGATTGCCCATCTCGAGGACAATCTTGGTGAAGATCTGTCCTTGAAGGACCTGGCCCGTGTCGCGGCAATGAGCCCTTACCATTTCGCCCGGGCGTTCAAGGCGGCCACGGGTGCGTCGCCTTTGCAATACGTGATCAACGCCAGAATCGACCGGGCCAAGGTTCTGCTCAAGACTACCAGGCTGACCGTTTCCGAGATCGCCTTTCGCACGGGATACGCGGATCCCGGCTGCTTCGGCCGGCACTTCAGGAATCGGGTCGGGGTGACGCCAGGCGCGTTTCGCCAGGGCTGACCCGAAAAACCGCACGAATCACCTCTCATTGCGCAAGAATCGCCGGTGTAATCCTTCCGGCGGGGCGCTATCTTCCTGTCAACGAATCAAGACAGGAGGACCGCAAAATGAAAATTCTTACGGCAATTCTGACAGCGATCACGGTCGCCGCAAGCCTGGCCGCCTCGCAGGCGTTGGCCGACATCACGACGCGCGCCGTCACCTTCGAGAACGAGGGCGCAACTCTGTCCGGCACGCTCTATCTGCCGGCGGCGGCACCCGGCAAGCCTCTGCCGATGGTGGTCGTGACCGGCGCCTGGACCAGCGTCCAGGAACAGATGCCGCGGGTCTATGCCCGGGAGATGGTCGAGCGGGGCTTTGCCGCTTTCACCTTCGACTTCCGCGGCTGGGGCAAGTCCGGCGACTTGGCCAACCAGGTCCGCTACAAGGAAGATCCCGACGCCAAGATCTCGGACATACGCGCGGCCTTCCGGTTCGTTTCGAGGCTGCCCGAAGTCGATGCCGCGAATATCAACGGGCTCGGCATCTGCGCCTCCTCGGGCTACATGGTCGATGCCGCCTCGGGCAATCCGCTGGTCAACCGCGTCGGCCTGGTCGCGCCCTGGCTGCAGAATGACACCCTGGTCAAGGCCGTCTATGGGGGCCCCAAGGGTGTCGCGGGATTGATCTCGATGAGCCGCGCGGCCGAGGCCAAGGGTGGCGAGATCATTGGGGCGGCAGGTCCCGAAGGCGCGGAGGGCGTCCTGATGCCCATCGGCGGCTACTACTACGATCCCAAGCGCGGCGCCATTCCCGAATACGACAACAAGTGGAATCAGGCGTCCTGGGAAGGCTGGCTGACCTATCATCCGGCCGACAATCCCCAGCGTCTGGACAAGCCGCTGGCCGTCGTCCATTCCGAGGCCGCCGCGATCCCCGATGGCGTCAAGACCTTCATCAAGGGGTTCACCGGCGAGGCGACGATGAAATGGCTCGAGAATGTCACCCAGTTCGACTTCTATGACAACCCCGAGGACGTCCGGCGCGCCGCCGATGTCGTCGCCGAGCATTTCAGCAAGGGCTGATACTTGGCACCGGCGGATGCGCCAGCGGTCTTCCGTCGGCGCATCCGCCCGATCCGACCTGGAAGGGAAAAATCATGAAAAATCTTCTCGCACTGGCATTCGGAGGCTTTCTGATGGCCACTACGGTCGCCGCCGCGGAACCCACACTCCATGTCGAGATCGTCAAGACGATCACCAGCATCGCCGCCGGTGCGGACCGGCATGACTGGGGTCGTGTCCGCTCGGCGATGTCCGACGAAATCACCACCGACTATACGAGCCTTTTCGGCGGCGAGCCGGTGACTCAGCCGGCGGATGATCTGGTCAAGAGTTGGGCCGGTTTCCTGCCTGGATTTGACAGCACCCATCACATGGTCACGAACCACACCGTGACCAGCGCCGCCGCCGACACGGCAACCGCCGAGGCGGATTTCACCGCGACACATCGGATCGGTGACGCCCTCTGGGTCCTCGGCGGTCGCTACAGTTACCGGCTCAGCAGATCCGACGCCGGTTGGATCGTCACCTCGATGTCCATGCACGCCCTTTGGGAGACCGGAGACCGCGCCACCCTGATCGGCCAGGCGGTCGAACGCGTCAGCGGAAAAAAGTAGGCCAATACCGGCGGCGCCACGTCGGGTCGTTACCCTACCAGGAGAATCCCAGAAAGTCCGACCTTTCACGCCCCTCCTGGCGGGCGCCAGCCCTTAAAGTTCCGGTACGCGGTGCCGATGACTCTCCATAGGACAAGTACACAGGGAGTCCCTGTCCGGGAGAGTCACTCATGGCCGATGAAATCGATCACCCCCACGACCGGCTGTTTCGAGCGGTCTTCTCCGATGCTTCTCAAGCCGCCAGCATGCTCCAGGCAGTCGTGCCGCCGGAGTTGCGCGAGAACGTCGATTGGAACAGTCTCCGGTTGGTGGAGGGGACCTTCGTGGACGATGCCCTGCGCGAGAGCGAATCCGACCTGCTGTTCGATGCCGGCTACGGAACGGGAAAGCACCGGTTACGGCTCTATCTCCTGCTGGAGCATCAATCGACGCCGGACGTGTGGATGCGGTTCCGGTTGCTGAAGTATTGCTGCCGCATCTGGGATGCAGACCTGAGTGATGACCGCAGCCGCGCGGAGTTGCGGCCGGTCGTTCCGATTGTGTTCTATCAAGGAACCCGCGGCTGGAGCCATTCGACGGAGTTCGCTGACCTGTTCCCGCCAACAATCCGGGGTTGGCCCTGGGTGCCCCGATTCGAGCACGTGCTGCTGGACCAGACGGGCATGGACCCCGGCGATGTCGAAGGCGCCGTCATGGGCCGCATTGCCCAGTTGCTGATGATGGCGGCCTTCGGCCGGCAGGCGGAGGCGGCACTGGAGACGGCCGCACGGCTGGCGGCGTCGCTGGTTCCTGGCGGCACGATGGACTATATTCGAATAATCAGTCTCTATGTGCTGGCGACGCAGGATCGGGCGGCAGTGCAGGCCTTTGATGGAACGCTGCGGCTTCACAGACGCGGCCAAGGAGAAGAAGTCATGTCATACGCTCACGAACTCTTGGAAGAGGGCCGTGCGGAAGGCAGGGCGGAAGGCCGAGCAAGAGGCCGGGACGAGGGCAGAGAAGAAGGCTTCCAGCGCGGCAAGGTCGAGACGGTGGAGGGCCTCTTGAGAGTCGGCGCGGACTGGGACCTTATCCGGTCGGCAACGGGGATTGACGAATCAGAGTTCCGCGCTCTCAAGGAGCGCTGGGCCGCGTCGGCGCAAGTGCGCGACGAGACAGCGTGATACGGTCCTGGCCTCTTCCATCTCGTCAAAAAGAAGAACCGACTGCCGGTCCCCGGCAAGCAGACGCTGGGCGAGACGGAGTTCCTGCCTCCTCTTCGGCGGTTGCAGTCAAATTTTTCAATAGGAAGACTGCCCATTGGCAAAAGCTACAGCAGCGCACGGGCGAGGACGGAATTTGTCTGTCATATCTGTCGATCCAGCTCCGGGCAGGGAGAGCACTATCTTCGACGGGAATGAGTTCTTACACAGAACTGGTCATGAGTTACGGGGATACCTACGCGACCGGACTCCCCAGACGTTGCTGTGCTGGGACGCGCCGTTGACAGGTCCAGCCGATCCGATTGCAGCGGGCGCACAACGCCGGGACTTCACTCAGCGGTTAATTGAACGTTTTTTCATGAGGGAAAAGCGTGATGCTCTGCTGCCAGACGGTGGGCTGCCAGCCGGAATTTCAGTCCGTCCCTACTCCGGATGTCAGCATTGGACGATCACGAGGTCGCTTCTCGGGTTGCCGAGGACAGGTTGCTACGACCAGGACTTTGAGCAACTTCCGTTCCGGCTGCTGCCGGCTCCAGACGACGAACAGAATAACCGTCCCTCTGTTGTCGAGGTCCACCCTGCGGTGGCGGCGTGGCTGTGGTGCAAGAACTGCCGTGGAAAAAAGGCGATTTGGAGATACAAGGACAAGAGGTACGAGGGACGCGACGCAGTCCGGAATGAGATGTGGCAAATTATTCTCGAAGAAAGTAGGCCATTCGAATGGGGTAACCGCTGCACGCCGGCAAACGGTGATGAGTTCGATGCCGCCGTCGGCTATGTCTTGGGCGCACTGTACGCCCAAGGGAACAATGGTGTAGCAATCCTTGGCGACCGGCACACGGGTTCCTTCCTCCTTCCAGTGGTTCCCAACCTTATGGACATGTGGCACGAGTTTCTCGCGCAACAAGGATGACTCAATCGCGTCCAATCAACCGAGGTCTCAGCATCATGCGGCCACGCTCGGACAACCCAAGAGCGTCGGTCAGCTTTTGCGCCAGGTGTTCAAGACGGCTTCGGAGATAGGTAGCCTCGCCCGGGGCGCCACCGAGATCAGATCCCGCCAATACGACATCTACGTAATTTGTGCTTTCGCCCTCGACGTCGCTCGGGCGGATCGGCGGGCAGGACATCTTGACGGAACCGCCGAGATGGTTCCGCAAGTGCTCGTCATAACGCCGCCCCACGCAATTGAAGGGGTCCTTGTTCAAGACAAACGGCAGAACCGTGGAAGACTTCGCTATTTGGCTCAGCATCGGAAGCACGCTTTCGGCTCGGTTGCAGCCTTTGTCATCGGATTCCAGAAAATCATCGAAGGGGTCGACCAGGATAAGGTCGTTCCCTGTCGTCTCACTCCCGATCACGTCCAGAGCCCGATAAGCGTCGTAGTTGGCCGGGTCTCCGAGTTGAGGAAATGCCTCCTCAAGCGGCCTCAGGCCGGCCTCACAAAGCCTTTCCCGTCGCCCTTGGTCACGATCCGAAGCGAAAACCGACACGTGGCCGCTAAGGCTGCTTCCCAGCTTCCGAGCCAACATGCCGCTTCCGTAGTACTTATGGGCATGAATGTCGGGTTGCCCGTCCTGGAGGGCACGCTCGGAGAGCTTGCCGACCCGCTCAACGGTCTCTTCGGAAGCCTTGCAACTAAACGGTTCGCCCCCGAACAGGTCGAGAAATCGTATTGGCTGGTTCGGTCGGAGAGTCAGTTGATGACGAAGGGTTTCCGCCAAAACGCCATGCTTCAGCAGGTCGCCGGCGTTTCCCATGTCGTAGGGAAGAGATTTTCCCATGTAGGAAAAAGATATCTGCTAAGAAATTGTCGGTCAAGTGGTCACGACCGGCCAACGGACCGCACTACATACCACTCACAGCGACGGTCGTTCAGGACCCGAGCATCTCATCGAGGCGGCCGCTGGCGTCCAGTGCCCGCAGTTCGTCGAAGCCGCCGATCAGTTCGCCGTCGATGAAGATTTCCGGGACGGTCCACCTGCCTTGGGAGCGCTCGAGCATTTCGTCGTACTTGGCGGGATCCAGCTCCACGTCGAATTCGACGAACTCCTGGCCCTTCTCCTCAAGAAGGCGCTTGGCCATCCGGCAGAACGGGCACCAACTCTTGCTGTAGACTTCGATGGTCGCCATGGCACGGCGGACGCCGCGCCGGGTGCGTCCGTTTCACGGGACACTCCGGGCGCGGCTGTGAATCAGGCCAGCTCGAACACCGGCAGCTTGATGTCGGGGTCCTCGGTCTCCATGAAGGTGACGGTGACCGGGGCGCCGAGGGTGACTTGGTCGCGATTGTCGCCGACGATGCGGGTGACCATGCGCACGCCCTCCTCCAGTTCGACCTCGGCCACGCAGATCGGGACCTCGTCCATGAAGGCGCGGTTCCGCGGTACCCGGCACAGGGAGAAGGTGTGCACCTTGCCTTTGCCGCTCACCGGGACCCACTCCAGGTCGCTGCCGAGACAACCGGTGCAGACCGCCCGGGGAAAGAACTGGAGCACGCCGCAGGCCCGGCACTTCTGAAGCCGCAGCTCACCTTTTGCCGCGGCCTCCCAATACTCACGGTCCACCGGATTCACGACGGGCAGACTCTTGCCGGCCATTACGACCTCCTCTCCAGGATCAGCGCGGCAGTAGTGTTCAGGTTCCGCGCGTACGACAGCCAGCCGATGCCCGTGACCAGGGCGGTCTCGGCGGCCTTGACCTGCCGCTCTCCGGCCTCGCCACGCAGCTGCCGCAGGGCCTCCACCACGTGCAGCATGCCTCCGGCCAGCCCCGCCTGCCCCACCGAGATCTCGCCGCCGCCGGTGTTGACCGGAAAGTCGCCGCCGAAGGTGAGGTCGTGGTCGTCGACGAACGGGCCGCCCTGCCCCTTGGCGCAGTAGCCCAGGTCCTCGAGCTGCATCATGACCGCGATGGGATAGTCGTCGTAGATGGCCAGGAGATCGATGTTGTCGCGGCTCATCTCCGAGAACAGGTGCTGGCCCACGACGCTCATGCCGGTGACGGTCTTGTCCGGCAGCATGTTGGAGGCCTGGAAGCCTATCTTCTCGGCGTCGGTCACCAGGTACACCGGCTTGTCGGTGATCTGCTTCGCCCTCTCCTCGGACGCCACCACCACGCACTCGCCGCCCGAGCACGGCATCACGCAGTCGAACAGCCGGATGGGGTCGGAGATCAGGCGCGAGTTCAGGTAGTCCTCGATGGTCATGGGCGCGCGCAGGAGCGCCTGGGGGTTGGGGCCGGCGTTATGGCGCTGGCTCACGGCGATCTTGCCGATCTGCTCCAGGGTGGTGCCGTACTCCTCCATGTGGCGGCGCTGCACCAGCGCGAACAAGGTGTTGGGGCCGCCGTAGCCGTAGACGTCCACGTAGTTGGCGCGCTGGTATTCCAGCACCCGTTGGTGGGCCACGTTCTTGTCGAAGGCGTTGCCGGCGACGATGAAGGCCACGTCCAGGTAACCCGCCTCGATGGCGTCGGCCGCGCGCCGGATTGCGCACACCGCGCCGGCGCCGCCGCAGTCGCCGTTCAGCACCCAGTCCAGCTCCAGGCCGAGCTGCTCGGCCACGTAGGGCGAGTAGTCCGGGCTGGCCTGAGTCACCATGGAGAACCCGTTGATCTCCTTCTTGGTGATGCCGGTCTGGGCCATGGCGTTCTGCATGGCCTCGGCGTAGTAGGACAGCAGCGGCCGGTCGGATTTCCGCGAGTATTCCGTCGAGCCGTAGCCGACTAGGCATACCTTCTTTCTCAGCATGAGGGCTTTCCTTCCCAGACTATGATGTACGAAACCGATTCGGGGATCAGATCATAAAGTCTCCGCCGTTGACGACCATGGTCTGCCCGGTGATGTAGGCGGCTGCATCGCTGGCGAGAAAGGCGACGGTGTTGGCGATGTCCTCCGGTTCCGCGATGCGGCCCAGGGGCACCCGGGCTCCCCGTTCCCGCATGGATTCCTCGGAGCGGTGCTGGCGGGGCATGGCGGTGTTGGCGGTCCCGGGCGCCACCGCGTTCACCGTGATGCCGTGGGGCGCCAGCTCCCGCGCCAGCCCGCGGACGAGACCGAGCGTGGCGGCCTTGGAGGCGGCGTAGTGGGCGTGGCCGGGCTGACCCTTGTAGGCGATGGACGACGCCGTGCAGATGATACGGCCGCTGCCCTGCTGTTTCATGGCCGGAACGAAGGCGCGGGCGCAGAGGAACTGGCCTCCGACGTTGACGTCCAGCACCCGGTCCCACTCTTCCTCCGGCATCTCCACCACCAGGGAGCGGGGATACATGCCGGCGTTGGCGACCAGGATGTCCACGCGGTCCCAGCGGCCGAACGCGCGGTCCCGCAGGGAAGCCACAGACGCCTCGTCCGCGACGTCCACCTGGCCGGCCAGGGCCTCGCCGCCTGCCTCTTCGACCTCGGCGGCAACGGCTTCGGCGGTCTCCAGGTTCATGTCCGCCACCACCGCCTTCGCGCCCGCACGGACCAGCGCCAGGGTGATGGCGCGGCCCAGGCCCTGTCCTCCTCCGGTGACCACGGCGACCTTTTGATCGAGTGTCATGTCTTCCCCCTCACCTTACTCGCACCGTGATTAGCCCGCTTGGGAGGGCTTGTCAAATCACGCCTTTCCGACCGTCGCCCTCCTCGGAACACGAGTCTTGGCAACCGCGCGACAATCGCCTATACAGGGCACGGAACCATGATCCCCGCGCTGCCGAAAACTCAACTCCTTGCCCAATGCCGCAAGATGCTGCTCATCCGGCATTTCGAGGAGGCCCTCATCGGTCTCCACCGGGAGGGCCGGTTCCGCGGGCACTACCATGTCTACATAGGGCAGGAAGCCACCGGCGTCCCGGCGATCTCACTGCTCGAGCCCGACGACCTGCTTTTCTCCACCCACCGGAACCACGGCCACATCCTGGCCCGTGGCGGCGACCCCGGACGGCTGCTGGCCGAGATCCTGGGAAGACGCGACGGCTACAACCGCGGCAAGGGCGGATCCTTCCACACGAGTCCGCGGGAGTTGGGATTTCTCCAGTGCTCGGGCGTGGTCGGCGGCATCCTGCCGCTGGGGACCGGCGCCGCCTATGCGGCCAAGAGCCGGGCGTCGGGACAGATCGCCGTGTGCCTGTTCGGCGACGGCGCGCTGGAAGAAGGCGCGGTGCCGGAAGCCTTCAACCTCGCGTCCCTGTGGAAGCTGCCGGTGCTCTACCTGTGCGAGAACAACGGCAAGTACGGCGCCGGCAACGCGGTGGGGGCCGTGCAGTCTTCCACCATGGCGGTGTACCCTCTGACGGACCTTCCCGCGGCCTACAAGATTCCCGCCGTGCAGGTGGACGGCACTGACGCCGCCGCGGTCCACGAGGCGCTGAACGAAAGCATTGAAGCGATCCGTTCGGGCGGCGGCCCGCGTTTCATCGAAGCGCTCAGCGTGCGGTGGCCGGGCAGCGAGACCAACTGGCCGGTGGTGAAGGCGCCTACTGCCGTGGACTTGGCCTGGGACGTGTCCCGCATACCCGAGGACGTACGGGTCTGGTACCGCGACAGCGATCCCGTGCTGCGGTTCATGCGCGAACTGGTGGAATCCGGTCAGGCGGACAAGGCCGAGCTAGAGACCCTGAACCGTTCCGTGCTCGACCAGATCAACGCCGCGGTCGACTTCGCCTTCGACAGCCCCTATCCCGAGCTGTCGGAAGCGGAAACCGACGTTTTCGCGGAAAACCCCTAACCGGACTGACGGCCATGCGGGAATTGGCGTACCACGAAGCGAAGCTGGAGGCCCTGCGGGAGCTCATGGAGGAGGACGACCGGGTCCACCTCATCGGCGGGACCTTCTTCAGCCTGAGCCCCCACCGTCTCGGCTTCGCGGCCATCGAGAAGGCTTACTCCGACCGCGTGGCGGCGCCGCCGATCTCCGAACTGGGCTTCTGCGGCCTTGCCACCGGCGCGGCCATGGCGGGCCTGAGACCGGTGGTGGATCTCACCACCGGAAGTTTCCTGTTCGAGGCTTGGCCCCAAGTGTGCAACGAAGCGGCCAACGTCCTCTACATGTCGGGCGGACAGGTGCGGGCGCCGGTGGTGTTCCACATGCTGCACGGGCTCAGGGGCGGCGGCGCCGCGCAGCACTCCGCCAGCCCCCAGGCCATGCTGTGGAACTGTCCGGGCCTGGAAATCGTGCTGCCGGCGTCTCCGCGCGACGTCAAGGGTCTCCTCAAGAGTGCGGTGGCGAGCGAAAACCCCACCGTTTTCATCGACCATTCGGGCCTCTTCGACACCGAGGGACCGGTGCCGGAGGCTGACCACGTCCCGCTCGGACAGGCCGACGTGAAACGCGCCGGCGCCGACGTGACCCTCATCGGCACCTCGCTGGCGCTCCACCGCGCCCTCGGCGTGGCCGAGGCCCTGGCCTCCGAGGGTATCGACGTGGAGGTGGTCGACCCCCGGACCCTGGTGCCCTTCGACCTCGACACGGTCATGGCCTCGGTGGAAAAGACCGGCCGCGTGGTCGTCGTCGACGAGACCCACCAGAGCTGCGGCGTGGCCGCCGAGATCGCCGCGCGCATCGTGGAGACCGGGTTCGACAAGCTCAAGGGTCCGATCCGCCGGGTGGCCACGCTGGACGTGCCGGTGCCGTACAGCCAACCCCTCGAGGAACACATCGGACCGTCCGAAGAGCGCATCACCGCGGCCATCCGCGAATCCATCGGTTGAGGTTCACCCCATGGCAGACGGCCACATACCCTGCGGCATCGAGATCCCACAGGTGTTCGTCGACGGACCGGTCGATTCCGGGCACATCAAGAAGTTCGTGGCCCGGGCCGAGGAGCTGGACTACGACAGCCTCTGGACCCAGGAACGCAACCTCAGCAATTTCTGCATGCTGGAACCGGTCACCCTCATGACCTACGTGGCCGCCCTCAGCTCCAGGCTGAAGATCGGCTGCTCGGTGCTGCTCACGGTGCTGCGCAACCCCCTCCAGCTCGCCAAGAGCCTCGCCACCCTGGACCAGTTGAGCGGCGGCCGGATCATCACCGGCATCGGCCTCGGGGGCGTGCGCGGGCGGATGTGGCCGGAGTCGGAGACGGTCTACGGCTATACGGCCGAGCACCGGGTGACCCGCTTCGTCGAAGGCATCCGGATCATGAAGCTGCTCTGGCGGGAGGAAGAGTGCAGCTTCCAGGGACGCTTCTGGAACTTCACCGGCGTCGCCATGGAGCCCAAGCCGGCACAGCAGCCGTTCCCGCTATGGTTCGGCGGCCACGCCGAGCCGGCGCTTCGACGCGCGGTCACCTTCGGCGACGGCTTCATGGGAGCGGGCTCCTCGGACACCCAGCGTTTCGTCAAGGAGTACGAGCGGATCACGCGCTTCCTCGACGAGGCCGGACGCGACCCGGCGACCTTCGCCGTCTCCAAACGCGTTTATCTCGCCGTCGACGACGACCGTGAACGCGCGGAACGGCGCCTGCGCGAGTTCTTCGCCGTGCGTTACCGCAACGCCGACCTCGCCTCGCAAGTGTGCATCTGGGGCGGCCGCCAGGAGATCATCGACAAGTTGAACGAAGTGGTGCGGGCGGGCGCCCGCCACCTGTTGCTGAACCCCGCCTTCGACGAGATGGAGCACCTCGAACTGCTGGCCGAAGACGTCGTTCCCCATCTGGGCTAGAACCGGTCCGAGTAATCGGACGGTCCTTCGACTTCGCTTGTCCTGAGCTTGTCGCTACACTCAGGACGAACGGTTGTGATAGCCTTTCTCCGTTCGTCCTGAGCGTAGCGAGCCTTGGCGAGCGAAGTCGAAGGACTCCTTGCCGGCAACGAAAAATCCTGCGCATCCTGGTCTGGAACAGGACGGTACATGCCACTAGTCCAGCCGCGCATGGTCGGCCGGAAAAGGCCTTCCCAGCGCCGTCCACAGCCCGAAGACCAGCGGCGGCGCGGCCAGCCCCATGAACACGGGCAGGAAGCCGAAAGCGTCCAGGCCCGCGCTCACGACGATAGGGCCCAGGAACAGTCCGATGTCGCCCACCGCGCGCTGGAGCGCCAGGGCCTGGCCGCGCCGGGCGGAGGGGAAGATGGACAGGATGCCCACCTGGCTCGCCAGGTTGACCATGCCGGCGCCCGCGCCGATGGCCGTGTGCACGATCAGAAGCGACCAGAAGCTGTCGGTCCACGGAACCAGCGCGAACCCGGCGGCCGAAATGAAGTAGCCGCTTGCCAGGCAGGCCATGACGCCGGACCGGTCCGTCCAAAGACCGCCGAAGAAGCGTCCGTTGACGTTGCCCAACTGGCTGATGCTGCGCATGACGCCGTAAGAGCCGACGGAGAGCCCCAGCGCATCGGTGGCGTAAAAGGCCAACGCCACGGAGCGGGCGGGCTGGTAGAAAAGCGAGAAGAAGCTGGAGACGCAGAAGAGGCTTGCGCCCGGCGTTGAGAGGATCTCCCGGATCACCCGCAGCCGCAGCGACGACTCCTGCTCTTCGGGTTGCTTGCGGCGGGGCGAAAGCCGCACCAGCAACAGCGGCAGCCACAGCACCGACACCGCCGCGGCGGCGAACAGATAGCGGTATCCGAAGTACTCGGAGATCAATCCGCCGAAGAAGATGCCGACGATGGGACCCGAGCCGAGAAAGAGGCTCAGGACCCCCAGGGCGCGTCCGCGGCGGCCGGATTCCGCCCCCTCGAACACGATCTGCCGCAAGGCGATCTGCACCCATGCTACCCCGGCGCCGATGAAGAAGAAGGCGGCGGTAACCGGATAGGCGCTCGGGAACAGCCCGCACGCCAGCAGCGCCATGCCGGTGGAGGTGACGCCCAGGGCCAGCATGGTCTGAGGCGGCAGGCGGCGGCCGGCGATCACCATGGCAGCGGCATCGAAGGTAAAGCGCCCCACCGCGCGCACCCCCAACGGCAGGCCGCTGACGAAATAGGACGAACCGAGGCTCTTCATGTAGAGCGGCACGAAGGTGGTCGCGGCGCTCATGGAGCTGGCAACGCAGGCTCCCGCCAGGTAGTTGAGCCGCCGCGCCCAACCATGGGCTCGATTCGGAGTAGACGGTGTCACTAGACCGAAGCGCGAGCCGGGAACGTCTTCGGAAGCGCGGGCGGCGCGGTCACTGGAAAAGCTCCCGGACGGAATCGGGTATCGGAACCGCCCGCATGGAGCGGCGCCCCTCCGCGGCCGGCGCCGCCCACGCGCGGGTCTCGTAGCCCTCCACCGCAAACTCGCCCTCGCACTCGATCCGGTGCTTCACCACGAACACCTTCTCGCGCCAGGAGTCCACCCAACTCTCCAGCCGCACCCGCTCGCCGTGGCGGCAGGGGCGCAGATACCGGGCGCCGGTTTCCAGCAACGGCAGTCCGATGACGCCATGACGCAACTCCATGACCTGATAGGTCAGTCCCACCGACGCGAACAGGCGCTCGGTGGCGCGGTCGAACCAGATGTAGAAGTTCGGGTAGAAAACGATTCTCGCCGAATCGCAGTCAGCGAACTCGACGTTCCGTTCGGATACGAACCGCTTCACGGCAAGACCTCCGTGCTCATGGCGCGCATGTCGGTTCGCGCGCTGCGAAAGTCACCTTCAGTTCCCCGGCACGATGGTGTAAATTCACTGTACCGGACGGCTTCATGCGCAAACTCCTCATCGCGTTGTTGGTCCTTATTATAGTTGCCGCCGCATTGCTAGGATGGGCTCTCTACAACATCGACTCCGTCGTCGCTTCCTACAAGGATCACATCATCGCGGCGGTCGAGCGGCACAGCGGCCGGAAGGTTGCCTTCGACAGCATCAGCGTCAAGCTTCGGGGCGGCATCGGCGTCCGCATCCGTGAATTCTCTATGGCTGAAGACCCGGACTTTGGCGCCGGGCATTTTCTTCAAGCCGCGGACATCCGCGTCAATCTCGCGATCCGCCCTTTGCAGCGGCAGATTTCCGCAACGCGAGTGGTGCTACGACAACCGGTGGTCCGGGTCATCCGCGATGCGCGCGGAATCTATAACTTTTCCAGGCTGCAGGCACAGGCGACCACGGCGTCACGGTCTCCGTGGCTACCGAGTGCCGTGGCGTCTGCCTTCGCCGCTCCCGAATCGCGGGAGGTGACGCCGTCGCCTACGTTCGCAGTGTTCGCCGGGTTGAGGGTGGACCTGGCGGTGGCCCGCGTGGAGGTCTCGGGCGGCACACTGGACTATCGGGACGACAAGCAACACCATCGCGCGAAGCTCCGGAAACTGGATTTGAACCTGGACGACCTGAGGATGGACCGCCCTTTCAGGGCCAGTCTTGCCGCGGCCATCCTGTCGGACAAACAGAACCTCCGCTTCAACGGCGCCATTGGTCCGGTCGGAAAGACGCCCGGGATCGATGGCGTTCCCGTCGTCGGATCCGTCGACATCACGACCCTGTCATGGAACGCCTTGCGAAGGACCTTTCCGCGGATGGACAAGGCCTGGCCGAAGGCGCTGGGGTTGACGGGAAATCTCAAGAGCGAGGGGCTCTCGATCAAGGGGAACCTGAAGGAACTCGCGGCGGAAGGGACGCTCGACCTTACCGACAGTGGCGTCCGGTACGCCGACCTGCTGAACAAACCGCGAGGCAAGGCGCTCCGGATCGATGCGGACATCCGCGCGACGCCCGGCGGCATCACCGCGAGACGGCTGGACGCGACCCTCGACACCCTCAGCGTCAGAGGGCGCGGAGACCTGGACTACGGCGACCCCGCGGTTCTGGATCTCAGCCTGCGCACGACGAACGCGGAGATGGCCGGCCTGCATCGCTGGTTTCCGCCGCTGTCGGTTTACCGGCTGTCCGGCCGTGCCTCGGTGAAGGCGGAGGTCGCGGGAAAGTTGGACGGTAGAGCCGTGCCGCGAATTCGTGGCACGGTGGCGTTCCGCCAGGCATCCGTCAAGCTGCCGGTCTGGGAGCGCCCCCTGGAGCAATTGTCGGCGGCTGTGGAGTTCTCCAACCAGGGAGCCACGTTCAGGCAACTGTCCGTCCGCATCGGCGAGACCCACCTCGCCGGCAGGGTGACCCTGGAAACCTTCTCGCCGCTCACGTTGACCTACCGGCTCGTCTCGCCATCGCTCCGGCTGGCCGACCTGGAGCTCCAACCCGACGGCACCGTTCTGGACGACGCCCGCGGCTCCGGACATCTCTCGCGGCGCGGGGGTCTGTCCTGGGAAGGCACCCTCACTTCCGGCAAGGGACGGCTTTTCGGCCTGGATGTCGCCGACTTGAGCACCGGTTTCAAGCTCAGTGGATCGTCGCTGGCGTTGCGAAGCCTCCGCTTCAATACCCTCGGCGGCTCGGTGGACTCCAACGGCCGGATGGACCTCGGAGGCTCGGCTCGGCGCTTCGAGGCGGCCGGGCGGCTGAGGGACATCGACATCGGGCGCTACCTCGCCGGCATCGCCGGCTTCCCCAACGTGGAGGGCAGCCTCGACGCCGACCTGAGCGTGACGGGACAAGGCGCGACCTGGGCTGCCATCAAGCCGACCCTCAAGGGGACGGGAAAGGCAGCCGTGGTCCACGGCCGGGTGCTGGACTTCAACCTTGGCGAACGGGCGTTGCAGGGAATCACCGGCGTCAAGGGGCTGACGTCGTTGTTCAACCGTAACATCAAAGACAAGTACCCGCACATCTTCAAGGAGAGAACCACGGCGTTCGAACGTATCTACACGGAAGTCCGGGCGGTGGGCGGCAGGATCGTCGTCGAGGGCATCGCTCTGCGGGCCAGAGACTACGAGATCGCCGGCAAGGGTTGGGTGGGGCTCGACGGAGACACCAATCTCGACGGCATGCTCACCGTGTCGGAGCGCCTCTCCTCCGACCTGCTGCCGGGCTCGCGCTTGACGCCCATCACCAACGGCAAGGGACAGATCGAGGTGCCTTTCACGCTTCGGGGAGCCATACCTGCCCTGACGGTGCGGCCACGGCTCAAGCTCATCCAGACGCTTCTGGAAAAGAGCGTGGGGCGGGGCGTGCAAGGCTTGCTGGACCTCATCCCGGGCACGGGCTCGACGGGCGACGAAGAGACCGGAGAGAAACCTGCCGAGACCGCCAGCGACCCGATCGGGGAGCTTATCAAGCGGGCCCTGAAGCTGTTCGGTGGCGAGCGATGAATCAGCCGGCGCTCATTGGAGAGCCCCTGCAAGGCCTGGTGGAACGAGTCACCTTCCACAGCCCTGACACGGGGTTCTGTGTCCTCCAGGTAAAGATGCGCGGTCGCCGGGAGTTGGCGACGGTGGTGGGCAATGCCGCCGCGGTCAATCCCGGCGAACAACTGGAGTGCCGGGGCGCGTGGGTGAACGACGCCACCTATGGCCTTCAGTTTCGGGCCGACACGTTGCGGGTGATCCCGCCGACGACACTCGAAGGAGTGGAGAAGTACCTGGGCTCCGGGCTCATCAAGGGCATCGGTCCGCATTTCGCGCATCAACTGGTCAAGGCCTTCGGAACCGAGGTGTTCGAGGTCATCGAACGAAAGCCGGAACGCCTGCTCGCACTGGACGGCATCGGCACGAAGCGGCAGGCGCGCGTCACCGAGGCTTGGCGTGAGCAGAAGGCGGTCCGCGAGATCATGGTGTTCCTCCACTCCCACGGCATCGGCAGCGCCAGGGCGGCGCGCATCCACCGGGTGTACGGCGACGAGGCTATCGAGCGGATACGGGAAAATCCCTACCGCCTGGCCCTGGACATCAGCGGCATCGGCTTTATCACCGCCGATGGCATCGCACGCAAGCTCGGCATTCCCTCCGATTCGCTGATCCGGATACGGGCGGCGCTCCACCACGTGCTCTGGGAGCGTTCCGGCGAAGGGCATTGCGCGCTGGAACGGCTCGACCTCGTGGAACGGACGGTGGAACTGCTCGATGTTTCCCCGGAGGCCGTGGAGCAGGCCATCGGCCTCGAGGTGGCCGCCGAGAACCTGATGAGCGAGTCGTTGCGCGGAGAACCGGCGCTTTTCCTGACGCCGCTGTTCCGGGCCGAGGCCGGCGTCGCTGGCCACCTCCGGCGCCTGCTCAACGGGCCGCCGCCCTGGGGCTCCATCGATGGAGACAGGGTCATCCCGTGGGTGGAATCCCTGACCGGGCTCAGTCTTTCCGGATCGCAGCGCGAGGCCGTCAATATCGTGCTCAACGGCAAGATCACCGTGCTGACCGGAGGACCCGGGGTCGGAAAGACCACCATCGTCAACAGCATTCTGAGGTTGGTGGAGGCGCGCAACGCCCGGGTGCTGCTGTGCGCTCCCACCGGACGCGCCGCCAAGCGCCTTTCGGAGTCCGCCCAGGCCGAGGCCAGGACCATTCACCGGCTGCTTGAGTTCGATCCTAGGCACGGGGGCTTCCGCAAGGACGAAACCGATCCCCTGGAGACGGACCTGCTGGTGGTCGACGAGGTGTCCATGGTGGACGTCCTGCTGATGAACCAGTTGCTCAGGGCCGTGCCTTCCCACGCCGCCGTGCTGCTGGTGGGGGACGTGGACCAACTCCCCTCGGTGGGGCCGGGAGCGGTGCTGCAGGACGTCATCGAGTCCGGGCAGGTGCCGACGGTGCGGCTCACGGAGATCTTCCGGCAGGCGGCTTCCTCCAGCATCGTGGTGAACGCCCACCGCATCAATGCCGGCGAACCCATCGAGAACCAGGACGGCGACGGACTGCGGGACTTCTACTTCATCCCGGCGCAGTCTCCCGAGGAGATCCACGACAAGCTCTTCCAGGTGGTGACCGAGCGCATCCCCAGGCGCTTCGACATGAACCCCATCCGCGACATCCAGGTGCTGACCCCCATGAACCGGGGCAGCCTGGGCACGCATTCCCTCAACGTGGAGTTGCAGAAACGCCTCAACGCCGGCGCGGAGCCGCAGGTCGGCCGTTTCGGCTGGAGCTATGCGCCGCGGGACAAGATCATCCAGACGGTCAACGACTACGACAAGGACGTCTTCAACGGCGATATCGGGCAGGTGTCCCGGGTCGACCTGGACGAAGGGCAGCTCCACGTCGCCTTCGATGACCGCACCGTGCTCTACGAATTCAGCGAGCTTGACGAGATCTCCCTCGCCTACGCCACCTCCGTGCACAAGAGCCAGGGTTCCGAATATGCGGCGGTGGTCATTCCCCTGGCCATGCAGCACTACCTGCTGCTTCAGCGCAACCTGCTCTACACCGCGGTGACCCGCGGCAAGAAGCTGGTGGTCATCATAGGACAACCCAGGGCGCTGGCCATGGCGGTCAACAACGTCCGCTCCACCCGCCGGCTGACCAACCTCGCCGCGCGGCTTGCCCGGGAGATATAGCATCGCGTTCCGAGCCGCGAGTTGTCCCGCGCGCACGTTGTGTTCTGGGCCGCGCGGAGATAAGGATGTAGGGCGGGTTTCAAACCCGCCCGGGCATCGGTTCACCGCGGGGTTTCGATCGAGGTAAACGAACCATGAAGACACTCATTCAAGGCGGCTGGGTGGTCGGCTACGACGGCCAGGGCCACGACCTGCTGCCCGAGGGCGTGGTCGTCTACGAGGATGACCGCATCGTCCACGTGGGCTACGGCTACGACGGGCCGGTGGACCGGACCATCGACGCCGGCGGCCGGCTCATCGGTCCGGGCCTTATCAACTGCCACGTCCACGCGGGCACCAACGCCCGCCACGTCATGCTGAACGACGCCAGCAAGGCGGATTACCTGGGCATGAACTTCCTTTCCTACGGCGCCATGCGGCGCGGCGCCAAGGGCATGGGTCCGCCGCCGCGGGCGGACGTGGAGGGCAAGTTCGGGGTGTGGGCGGCGGTGCGCGGCGGCGCCACCACCATCCTGGACGTAGGCACCCGCGGCACCATGATCGACGGTTTCACCGAGATGATCGGCGAGCTCGGCGCGCGCGCCTACCTGGGAGCCGGCTACCGGAGCGCCGCCTACGTGCTCGACGACCAAGGGCGCATCCAGTGGGACTGGGACGAGGAAGCCGGCGAGCAGGGGCTCGTCCGCGCGACCGAGTACGCGAAGAAGCATGACGGCGCGTTCAACGGTCGCATCCGCGCCATGCTCTACCCTGGCCAACTCGACACCTGCACTCCCGAGCTCCTCAAGGCTACGAAACGGACCGCCGGCGAGCTCGGCATCGGCATCCAGCTCCATACCGCCATGAACATCGTCGAGTTCCAGTCGACGCTGCGGCAGCGGGGGGTGACGCCGATCCAGTACCTCCACGACCTGGGATTTCTGGGCGAGGAAGTCATCCTCGGACACTGCGTGTTCCACGGCCGCCATTCCTGGTGCCACTACCCCTACGGCGACGACCTGTCCATGCTGGCGGACAGCGGCGCGTCGGTGGCGCACGCTCCCTACAAGTACGCCAAGATGGGCATCGCGCTGGAATCCTTCGACGAGTACCGCCGGCGCGGCATCAACGTCGTCCTGGGCACGGACACCTTTCCCCAGGACATGGTGCACGAAATGCGCCTGGCCGGACTCGCCTGCCGCATCGTGGAAGGGAGCTTCCGCGCCGGTAAACCCTACGACGTCTACAACGCCGCCACCCTGGACGCCGCCAGGGCCCTGGGGCGCGACGACCTGGGCCGGCTGGCGCCCGGCGCCAAGGCGGACATGATCGTCGTCGACCTGCGCAAGACCCACTTCGGCGCCGTCCGCGACCCCATCAAGTCCTTTGTGGAAGGCGGCAGCGGCAGCGACATCGAGAGTATCATCGTCGACGGCGAGGCGTTGCTGGAAGGGGGCCGGCCCACCCGCTTCGACGAGGCCGAGCTGTTGGAGCGGATTCAGGAAGGGGCTCAGCCACTATGGGACTCGGTCCCGGGATGGCGTGCCCTTGGCGAGACCATCGACGACGTGGCGCCCATGAGCTATCCGGTGCGGGAGCGTTAGCAACGCAGCCGGCGGTGCCGACCGCGGAGTATCATGGCTATTGACCGGACAGGACACTGACGATGCCTTTTGTCGAGAGAGACGGCGTCAGGCTCTACTACGAAAGCCATGGCAGCGGCCGTCCCCTGCTGTTTCTGAGCGAGACCGCGTGCCACTGCGACGTCTGGAAGCTCCACCAGGTGCCGGCGTTCTCACGCGACCATCAGGTGATCTTGTGCGACTACCGCGGCACCGGACGGTCGGACTGGCCCTCGGAGCCATACAGCGTCAAGGACTTCGCCGACGACGCCGCGGCAGTGCTGGCCCGCCTGGATGCCCGAGACGCCGTGGTCTGCGGCCATTCCATGGGGGGGTCGGTGGCCCAGGTCATGGCCCTGGACCACTCGGACCGGGTCTCCGCCCTCATCTGCGCGTCGGGGCGCGGCTTTTACCCCTCCACCAAGGGCATCCCGTTGCGCATCGCCAAGGAAATGGTGGAGTGGGGCTACGAACGCTACGTGCGCGACCACGGCGTAACCGTGGGGTTCACCGAAGAGTTCATCAAACGCTATCCGCAGCGGGTGGAAGGATACCTGGCGGTGCGCATGGCGCATCTCAATCCCGTCGAGCAGTACTTCCGCCACGTCATCGCGCGCCAGCAGCACGACCTGAAGGAGCGCCTCAAGGACATCGCCGTTCCCACGCTGATCCTGGTGGGGGCGGAGGAGCACCACGTGACCAGCGACACCTCGCTGCGGCAGGCGGCGGACGTGCTGGCGGCGGAGATCCCGGGAGCCGTCTTCGTGGAGCTCAAGGGAGAAAAGCACAGTTACTTCTTCGTCAATCCCGACGCGGCCCACGCCGCCATACGGAGGTTTCTGGCATGAACGCGATCTTTCAAACGGAACCGAATCTGGCCTTTATCGTCCTGCGGCTCGGACTGGCCGTGACCTTCTTCGCCCATGGCACCCAGCACCTCTTCGGCTGGATGGGAGGTAGAGGCCTCATGGGCCAGGTGACCAACTGGAAAGAGCGATACCGGATTCCCATCTGGATCGGCATCGTCGGCGTCTTCACGGAGATCCTCAGCGTGCCGGCCATGGTCCTGGGTTTTCTCGTCCGTCCGCTGGCCCTGGGGCTGATGATCTTCCTGGCGGTGGCCATCTGGGCCAGCCACTGGGAGCACGGATTCTTCCTGTCCGGCGGCGGCCGCAAGGGCATGGGCATCGAGTACTGCCTCGCCCTCTTCCTGATGGCGTTGACGATACTCGTGGGCGGGGCGGGGGCGCTTTCCATCGACCAGATGCTCGGCTAGCCACACCGTGCCGCGAGCCAGCGGCCCCCTGTCCCCCTCTCCCTTTGGGAGAGGGCTGGGGTGAGGGTAACCGGAAGAAGTAGAATGTCCGGGCAGCCCTCACCCGGCCTTCGGCCACCCTCTCCCAGGGGGAGAGGGTTTGGAACGCCAACCTACGAGGAACGCTTCCGTGGCGTGGCGGTCGACGCGCGCGGCGCTCGGCGGGCGCCCCCGGGCCGGGAAGGCTGCTTCGATGCGGCCCGTTTCCTTGCCCGTGGCTTGACTCCGCGCCGCCGCCGGCCGGGCAAGACAGCCGTGCTGACGGCCATGTAGATGACCCACGCCGCCACCGCCGCGATCCACACCGGAAGGCTTGCCTGGATAATCAGCTCCCGGTCACGGTAGAACAGGAAACACAGCAGGGTCCAGAAGAGGCTGAGCCAGATGAGCGCAATCGCCGAACGCACCACCCGCCCCTACGATTCCGCGGGATCCACGGTTCTCAACGCCCGCCACACCCTTTCCGGGGTCAACGGGAGCTCGCGGATGCGTACCCCGGCGGCGTGGGCCACGGCGTTGCAGACCGCCGGCGCCACCGGAATGATGCCGCCCTCTCCCATGCCCTTGGCCCCGTAGGGTCCGGGGCCGTCGCCGTTCTCCAGCAGGGACGATTCGAAAGTGCGCGGGATGTCCCGGAAAGCCGGCACCCGGTAGTCCACCAGGTTGGGATTGAGGGGCTGCCCGCCCGCGTAGATCAGCGACTCGAACAGGGTATGGCCCATGGCCATGACCGCCGCGCCCTCGTCCTGTCCTTCGGCCTGGCGCGGATTGATGGCCTTGCCCACGTCCGCCACGCTCAAGTAGCGCTGCACGGTCACTTGGCCGGTGTCGGGGTCGACGGCCACCACGGCGCCGCCGATGCCCACTTCCCAGAAGATCGGCAGGATCGGCGAGATGCCGCCGCCGGCGCGGACGTAGCCGCGGCCGATGAGCTCGCCCCCGGGCATACCGAAGTAGCCCGCCACCACCTCGGCGTACTCCCGCCGGGCCTCGCCGCACCAGGCCGCTCCGGCCCTCAAGGTGACGCGTTCCGGGTCCACTCCGAACTGTTCGGCGGCGATGGCCCGGACCTGTCGGCCCACGTCGGCGGCCGCGAACTTGACCGCGGTCCCCATCACGGTGGTGGAGCGGCTGGCGCCGGTGGAGCGGTCGAACGGGGTCGTATGGGTATCGGTCCCGCGCAGCATGACCCGCTCGAAGGGCACGCACAGCTCCTCGGCGGCGATCTGGCTCAGCACCGTGCGCGCCCCCTGCCCCACCTCGGTGCTGCCGGCCATGACCACCACGTTGCCGTCGCTCAACAGCCGCACGATGGCGGTGGAGACCGGGTTGGCCTCGCTGTCGGTGATGCCCACGGCGAGCCCGGTGCCCGTTCCGTCCGCGGGCGGGCCCGTTTCCCGGATCATCTCCGCTACCTTGGCGAGCCCCTGGCGCAGGTCGCCGTCGACGCCGCGGGAGTTGGGCCGGACCTGCTCATCGCGGCCCAGCAGATGCTTCAGGCGGTATTGCAGGGGATCCAGCCCGAGAGCGTCGGCGATGCGGTCCATCTGCGCTTCCACCGGCCACACCGACTGGGGCCCGCCGATGGAGCGCATGGACCCGGCCGGCACCGAGTTGGTGTAGATGCCGTAGCTGTCGGAACGGAAGTTGGCGCAGCGGTAGGCGCCGTGAACCCTGAGCACCGCCCGGGCCACCACCCGGGGGCCGTTGTCGGCATAGGCACCGGTGTCGAGGTGGAGCCTGACCTCCCGCGCCAGGATGGCGCCGTCGCGCTTGACCCCGGTCTTGATCCAGCAGCGCGCCGAGTGGCGCCGGGCGGTCAGCATGGATTCGGTAACGGAGTGTTCCAGGCGCACCGGCAGCCCCTGGGTCTTGCGCGCCAGCGCCACCACCAGCGGCTCTATCTTGAGATAGGACTTGCCGCCGACGGCGCCGCCCACGTACGGCACCACCACCTGGACGTCGGTCATGGAGAGTCCGAACAGGCGCGCCAGCTCCGAGCGGATGAGAAAGGGATGGGCCGAGGAGGACCACAGGGTTACCTGCCCCCCCTGAAAGCGCGCGGTGGTGGTGTGGGGTTCCATGGAGTAGTGGCACACCATGGGGAAGTGGAAGACGTCCTCGAAGATCTCGTCCGACTTCGCGAAACCCCGTTCCACGTTGCCCAGCTCGATGTGCTCGTGGTGACAGATATTCGGGTGCTCGCGGTCATCCGAAAGGTTGACGTCGTGGAAGTCTCCGGAGCCGGCCGCGCTCTCGTGGAGCACCGGCGCGCCGTCGGCCAGCGCCTCGTCGAAAGTGGTGACGTAGGGAAGCTCCTCGTATTCGACGCGGATGAGGGACACGGCTTCCTCCGCCGCGAGCTTGTCCCGGGCGGCCACCGCGGCCACGGGCTCGCCTACGTAACGCGTCCTTTCCATGGCCAGGATGGGACGGTCCCGCAGGCAGTGGCCGTAGTAGGGGTCCATGTCCCGGAGGTCGTGCCTGGTGAGCACGGCCACGACCCCCGGGACTCTCAGGGCGGCGTTTGCGTCGATGGAATGGACGCGCGCGTGGGGATAGGTGCTGCGCAGGACCCGGGCATCCAGCGCTGCCGGAATGTCCAGGTCCCCCGAGAACTTCGCTTCGCCGGTGACCTTCTCGACTCCCTCGATGCGGTTGCGGCGTGTGCCGACGACGTCCATGGTTGTTCGCGCGCGTCCCGTCTATCCCCTCAGCCGTAGAGAACCACCGACCGGATGCTCTTGCCCGCGTGCATGAGGTCGAAGGCCGTATTGATCTCTTCCAGGGGCATGGTGTGGGTAATCATGTCGTCGAGGTTGATCTCGCCGGCGGTGTAGCGGTCCACGTAACCCGGAAGCTGGGACCGTCCCTTCACGCCGCCGAAGGCGGTGCCCCCCCAGACCCGGCCGGTCACGAGCTGGAACGGCCGCGTGGATATCTCCTGGCCGGCGCCCGCCACGCCGATGATGGTGGACCGCCCCCAGCCCTTGTGGCAGCACTCCAGCGCGGCCCGCATGGTCTCGACGTTGCCGATGCACTCGAAGGAGTAGTCCACCCCCCCGTCGGTCATGTCCACCAGCACCTCCTGAATCGGCCGGTCGGAGTCCTTGGGGTTCACCACGTCGGTGGCGCCCAGGCGCTGCGCCATGTCGAACTTGACGGGGTTGGTGTCGACGCCGATGATGCGTCCCGCCTTGGCCATGACCGCTCCCTGGATCACGCTGAGGCCGATGCCGCCGAGGCCGAAGATGCCCACCGTGGAGCCCGCTTCCACTTTGGCCGTGTTCAGCACCGCGCCGATCCCGGTGGTGACGCCGCAGGCCAGCAGGCAGACCTTGTCCAGCGGCGCCTCGGGGTCGATCCTGGCCACGGAGATTTCCGGCAGCACCGTGTACTCGCTGAACGTGGACGTTCCCATGTAGTGGTAGATGGGCTTGCCGTTCAGACTGAAGCGCCCGGTGCCGTCGGGCATGACGCCCTGACCCTGCGTGACGCGGATGGTCTGGCACAGGTTGGTCTTGCCCGATTGGCAGAACCTGCACTCGCCGCATTCGGGCACGTACAGCGGTATCACGTGATCGCCCGCCTTGACGGAGGTCACGCCCGCGCCCACCTCCTCCACCACCGCGCCGCCTTCGTGCCCGAGGATGGAGGGGAACAGCCCCTCGGGGTCGGCGCCGGAAAGGGTGAACTCGTCGGTGTGGCAGACGCCGGTGGCGACGATCCGCAGCAGGACCTCGCCTTCCTTCGGTCCCTCGACGTCCACTTCCTCGATTTCCAGCGGCTTGCCCGCTTCAAACGCAATGGCTGCACGTGACTTCATGGTCGGCTCCTTTCTCCATGGGGCCGCTTCGGGGCCACGGTGCGGGCTCCCGAACCAACGGCGCCTTTCGCTTCTCGCATCACTCGCGGTCTTCGTCCTCCATATCCTCCAGGGTGAGTTGTCCGGGGGCGCGCAGGCTGCGGTCGATGTTGGGCGGAACGGGAACCTCGGTGCTCGCGGCGCCCAGTTCCTTGAAACGCCTGGCCGCCGGAAACAGGCGGCTCTCCAGCGACCCGACGGCGTCGTTGTATGCCTTGACGGCGCTGTCCAGGCCGCTGCCGGCGCGCTGGAAGTGCTCCACGAACTTGGCCAGGCGGTCGTGGAGCTCCCTCCCCTGCTCCGCGATCTCTCTGGCGTTCTCCGCCACCTTGTGCTGCTGCCAACCGTAAGCCACGGTCTTCAGCAGGGCAAGGAGCGTCACCGGGGTCGTGGGCAGCACCCGCTGCTGCATGGCGTACTCCAGGAGGTCACCGTCCTTTTCGAAGGCCGCGCTCAGGCAGGCATCGTTGGGGACGAACATCACCACCACCTCCGGGGCGCGGTCGAACTGCTCCCAGTACCGCTTCTGGCTGAGCTCGCGGATGCGTCCGCGGATGGCGGTGGCGTGCTCCCTGAGCTTGGCCTCGCGGTGCGTGCCGTCGCCGTCCTCCAGCGCCTCCAGGTAGGCCAGCATGGGGGTCTTGGAATCCACCGGCAGGATGCCCTGGGTCGGGAGGTGGACGATCATGTCGGGACGGCCGCTGTCCGTGACCGCCTGCTCCTCGAAATCCACGTGGGAGACCATGTCGGCCATCTCGACCACCCGGCGGAGTTGCAACTCACCCCAGCGACCGCGTGCACTGGGAGCCGCCCGCAGCGCCTGGACCAGGGGGCCGAGCTGCCGGAGCTGCTCCTGCAGCCCCTGATAGGCCCCTTCGCGCTTTTGCTCCATCTCCTGCACCTGCCGGTCCAGTTCGTGCATGCTCTTTCCGAGAGGCTCGACGAGATTGCGCAGCTCTTCCTTGTGTGTGCCCCAGTCGCCCCGCACCTCCGTCAGCAGGCGGCCCATCTGTTCCCGGGTATGCTTCAGGAACCCCTCGGTGTTGTCCTGGAGCGAACGGGACGCCAGGGCTTCGAACACCTCCCTGAGACGCGCCTCCGCGGTCTCCACCCAGCGCAGTTTTTCCGCGTCCGCCTCCCGTTGCTTGGCCAGCTCGGCGGCGTGGACCTGCGCCAGTTGGCAGGCTTCCTGAAGTTCCCGCAACTGTCCCTCGAGACCCGGGATCCGGTCCGCCGACTGCTCCGCCCTCGCCTTGCTCTCGGAGAGCCGCCGGATCGTCTCTTGCGCATCCTCGACGCGGCCGCGTTCCTGCCTCACCTCGTCCTGCCGGCTCGCCAGCTCCCGGGCCACGGCGGCGTGGCGGTATCGGGCGACTATCCAGGCGATCAACGCGCCCGCCGCAACCCCTATGGCAACGAGAGCGAATTCCATTAGTGCTCCGCGGTTTTACGAAGGATGCCCTGGATCTCCCGCAGCCTGCCACCATCCTCCGTTTGCAGGGGCGTTCCCCTGGACAAACCCTCGATCATCTTCCGGGTGTTGGCGATGCGATCCGAAGTCGCCGGATGGCTGGAGAGAAACCTCGGCGCCGAGCTTCCTCCCTCCTTCCTGAGGGTCTCGAAGAAGGCCGCCAATCCGCGCGGATCATAGCCCGCTCTGACCATGAGCTGCACGGCGAAGGCATCCGCCTCGTGTTCGGCCTCGCGGCTGAAGGTATTGAGATAGCCCATGGCGGCCAAACCGCCGACCGTGTGCGCCGCTCTGCCGGCTTCGGGTCCGGCGGCCAACTCGGCCGCCACCACTCCGAACTGGTGCAGGATGTTGGTGGCAAGGGCGCGATTGAACTTGCTCGCAACGTGGCGCTGGGCGACGTGTCCGATCTCGTGGGCGATGACTCCCGCCAGCTCGCTGACGTTGCGCGCCCGCAGCACCGTGCCGGTATAGAGGTAGATGTGGCCGGCCGGCGCGGCAAAAGCATTCACCTCGTTTTTGGCGACCACGTGGAAGCGATACTTGAAGGGTTGAGGCCCCGCGTGCCGTAGCAGCCTCTCGCCGATGGCCGATACATAGCCGGTCACGACCGGGTTCCGCACGAGGTCGGCCCGGCGCATGAAGTCGCGGGAAAAGTCGGCGCCGAGTCTGCGCTCCTGGTCCACGCTCAGGGGCGCGCACGCCACCGCCGCGATTGCCAGGAGAGCACACACCCACGATCCCACGGGCCGAGCGGAGAGCATGGGCTAAGGTTAACCCGCCGCAACACGCCCTTCAAGCGCTTCTCCGCCGACGCGCCGCCGGGCCGACAACCGAGCCGTGCAACGGATTCTCAAAGGGATTGGTGTGCGCTACAATCGGCGTCGAGGCTTTGCGTTTTGAGCGAATCCGCGAACCCCAAGAAAGCTGCCGGAGAGCGCGCCGCGGAATATGTCGAGCATGACATGATTGTCGGGCTCGGCACGGGCACGACCGCCTATTTCGCCATCGTCCGGCTGGCGGAAAGGATCGGGGAAGAAGGGCTCCGCGTCCGTTGCATCGCGACCTCCGAGCGCTCCGCAACCCTGGCGCGGGGAATGGAGATTCCCTTGACGAGCTTTGCCGAGGTGCTGCACGTCGACCTCACCATCGACGGCGCCGACGAGGTGGACCCGGCCTTCAATCTCATCAAGGGAGGCGGAGGGGCGCTCCTGCGCGAGAAATTCGTCGCCTCGGCCAGCGATACCGAGCTGATCATCGTCGACGAAGGCAAGCTCAAGCAACGCCTGGGGGCGTTTCCTCTCCCGGTGGAGGTGGTCCCGTTCGGCTGGCAACTGACGCGCCAGCGCCTGCAAGGTTTGGGGTGCGAGGCGCGTTTCCGCTCGTCGGACAACGGTCCCTTCCTGACCGACAACGGAAACTATATCCTCGACTGCTCCTTCGGCGCCATCGACGACCCGCCCGCGCTGGAACGGCGGATCGTCGCCACCTGCGGCGTCGTGGAGTGCGGCATCTTCGCCGGACTCGCCACCCGAATCATTATCGGCAAGTCCGACGGGAACGTGGAAGAAAGGGCCGAGCCCGGCCGCCTGTAGTCGAGGAGCCCGGCTACCAGCGATTCCTGCCGCCCCCGCCACCACCGCCTCCGAACCCGCCCCGGCGCTCCTGGGGGCGGGCCTCGCTCACGGTCAGCTTGCGTCCTCCCAACTCCGAATCGTGCAAGGCATCGATGGCCGCTTGCGCCTCATCTCCGGACGCCATCTCCACAAAGCCGAAGCCCCGGGAGCGGCCGGTGAACTTGTCCGTGATGACCCGAGCGGAAACGACGGTTCCATGCGCGGCGAAAACTTCCTGGAGCTGATCCTCGGTTGTGGAATACGGCAAACCGCCCACGTACAGCTTCTCGTTCATGCTCTCCTCCATCCTCGGTTGCAGCCTCGAGACAGGCACACGAGCAGAGCAAACGTGGGATAATCACGACACTCCGGTCGGCTTGAGTCTTACGCTGTCTCTGACAAGGCAGGTTCAAGACATCGCACTCGTCGGCCTCACTTATATTGACCTCGCATGCCCCTGTCAACCCGGTTTTTTTGTGGATTGTTCACGAATCGTCAACAGTCCATATCCAATCCGTCCGGGTAGTCTTCGCTAACGTAGCACCCGATAGACCACGGGCGTGCCCATGGCCACGATCAGGAAGAAACAACCGGCGGCAAGGAACATGAGCCCGAACCCCCATGCATTGGCGGCCCAGCCTAGAGCCAGCGGCAGGACCATCGGCGCCATGTTCCAGCCGAGTCCGGTAGCGGCCATGACCGAGGAGCGGTCGCTGGCCCGGCTGATGTCGACGGCCTGGACCTGATTAAGCAGGTCGGCCACTGCGCCGGCCAGGCCCAGACCGGTGATCCAAAGACCCAACAGCAGCCATCCTCCGGTCCACGCGCTGGCGAGGATGCACAAGCCCAGCCCTCCCATGCTGATGGCATAGAACGCCTTCTCCCTCGCGATGGTGATCTCGGATCCGAGGGCCAGGCCGATCACCACCGGGCCGATGGAACGGACCGCGATCAACACGCTGATCCAACCCTCGGGGAAGCCGAGACCGCTCATGTAGACCGGATAGATGGACTGGGTGATGCCGAACGGCACCGCGGCCGCGCAGGAGGTGGAGAGAAGCAGCCAGGTGCGGCGCTCGACCAGACGCCGGCTCATTCCCACGGTAACCTGCCAGACCGTCCGGCCCGCGGGCTTGGAACGGATCGGCGGAAGGAGGAACCCCAGCAGCATGCCGACGACGCAGGCCGCGGCCACCAGCACGAACGTGGTGTCGTATCCCAGCCAGCCGGCCAGTATCCCTCCGAGGGACAGCCCCAGCAACGAGCCGGTGTAATTGGCCGCGGACAACTGGCCCAGCATCTTGCCGGGGTTGCGGCTGGAAAGCTGACTGGCCATGGACTGGGCCGGGACCCAGAAGATGCTGCGGGACAGGTTCGCCAGCGCACTGGACAACATCAGCGTGTAGAAGCCGCTTGCCGTCCAGAGTGCTACCGCGGCCAGGACATTGAGCGAGTAGCAGGCCTGCAGCATGCGGTGCTCGCCATAGCGGTCCGCGAAGGCGCCGCCGACGAAACGCATGACGATGGTGAAGAGATAAGGAAGTCCGACCAGCGATCCGATGTCGAGCACGGACAGGCCCAGGGTCACGCCGAAGAGCGGCGTGAGCACGAACAGCATGCCGTTGCACATGTTCCACAGGAGCGCTCCGGCGAAGAGCGTCCCACGGACCGGCCGCCCGTCATCCATCCCGGCGTCGCGTCCCGTAGATTCGCACGATGGTTGGCGAAGGCACTAGTCCAGAGCGTAGTAGGCGGCGCAGTTGTCCCAGAGGATCTTGTGCTTGTCTTCCTCGCTGATGGTGGAAAGCTCCAGAAAGCTCTCCACCGCGTTGGGGAACTTCGAGTCGCCGTGGGGGTAGTCGGTGGAGAACACGATGCGATCGTTCCCCATGTAGTCGATGACGTACTTCACCGGGGCCTCGTCCGGCTCCACCGAGACGAAGCACTGCTTCTTGAAATACTCGCTCGGCGGCATGGCGAGATCCGGAGACCACACGTCGGCCTCCCTTTCGTACCCCTCGTCCATGCGCCAGAGCAGCCACGGCAGCCAGCCGCAGTTGGCCTCGAGAAACGCCACCCTCAGGTCCGGGTGGCGAGCCAGCACGCCGCCCGCGCAGATGCTGCCCAAGGCCAGCATCTGCTCCACGGGCTGGGCGAACACCCGCCGCAGCATGAAGTTGGGCTCGAACTGATCTCCCACCTGGCGCACGCCCGACGACGAAGACTCGTGCAGGCCCAGAGGCATTCCAAGGTCTTCGAGTTCGCTCCACAGGGGCTCGTAGTATTCGTCGTGGAAGTTGCGGCCGTTGATCGGGTTCGAGCGCATGAAGATCCCCCGGAAACCGAGTTCCCGGGCGCACCTCCTGGCCTCGGCTACGGCTTCGTCCACATCGAGGGGGGAAAGCATGCCGGCGCCCAGCAACCTTACGGGATCGGCGCGGCAGAAGTCGTAGAGCCAGTTGTTGTACGCCCGCGCCAGCGCCGCGGCGAAGCGCGGATCCATATCCGGCTCGCTGAGCGCCTGGAGTCCACGCGTGGGGTACAGGACGGCGACGTCGATCCCCTCGATGTCCATGGCTTCCAACTGGACCTCGGCCACCCAGCCCCGTTCGGCGTGGTCGCCGTAGATACCCTGGTTCTTCTCGAAGTTGTGGCCCTGGGTCACGTTCCCTGCATGCACGTCAGGCAGTCCCCACAAGCGTCCGTCGGGATGGCGCATGCGCAGGTCGCGAACGTTCTCGCTGGTCACTCCGCGCGGCGCAAGGGACTTGAACTCCGGCTCGAGGTACGTTTCCCACAGGTCCGGGGGCTCCATGATGTGCATGTCGCTGTCGAGTATCCTGAATCCGTTCTTGGCCATCTCCCCCTCCTGTCGATTCTGACGCTGTCCTGCCCGCTCAGCTCCTGAGTCCGCCCTATCCCCGCCAGGCGCCCCAGGCGATGCTGAGCCAGCCCAGCAGAAACGCGAGGCCGCCGATGGGGGTGATGGCGCCCAGCCACCGGACGCCCGAAAGGCTCAGTATGTAGAGGCTGCCGGAAAATACCACCGTCCCGAACACGAAGAACCACCCGGCCACCGAGAACTCACCCCGCGGCCACCGGGAAAACGCCAACGCCACCATGAGCAACGCCAGGGCGTGATAGATCTGATATCGGACGCCCACCTCGAAGACGTTGAGCATCTCGTCCGACAACCTGCCGCGCAGGCCATGGGCGGCGAACGCCCCCAGCACGACCCCGGTGAAGCCGGACAGGGATCCCAGCAGGAGGAATAAACGGTCGGCGCTCATGAACGTCCCGATCGCGAACGAGGTCGCGCACCACACAGTGGGTTCGGAAGTCTGGCGTAGTCTTCCACACGGGGGGCGGGATTGCAATGATCCCGGCTTGACGGCGCGGGTCTGATCCGCCCCCTTGGCGCCGTCCAGGCGGCGGGGATGGACAATTCACCGCGTGTGGGGTAGTGTATGGCGTCAGTAAACGGAGCGTCTGCACGCTTCGGGGAAAGGAGGGCCGGTGTAAGGAGTAAACGATATGAGCAAGCAGGACAATATTGAGGTTACGGGCACGGTGATGGAGAGCCTTCCCAACGCCATGTTCAAAGTCGAGTTGGACAACAAGCACAACGTGCTCGCGTATACCGCGGGCAAGATGCGGAAATTCTACATCAAGATACTGCCGGGAGACCGGGTGACCCTCGAGTTGTCGCCCTACGATCTGAGCCGCGGACGCATCACCTACCGCCATCGAAACTAGTCCGATCCCGCCCCTCCGCACCAGCGGCACAACCGCGCCGCCTTCCGTGCACGAATTCAATCGAGGCCGCGCTACGCGGCGGACACGCGGGCCATGAGATCCTCCCGCGCGGCGCGGGCGCTGCGCAGGATCTCGTCCTCATCCAGCGAGGTGCATTGGCGATCGCGCATGAGCAGCATTCCGTCAACCATCACCGTGTCCACATCCGTGGACTTGGCGCAGTGCGCGAGTTGGCTGAAGAGGTCATTGACGGGTTGGAAGTGCGGCTTCTGGATATCCACCAGGATCAGGTCCGCGCGCTTGCCCGGCTCCACCGTGCCGCAGACGGACCCCAGTCCCAGCGCATGGGCGCCG
The DNA here is from genome assembly GCA_028818755.1 of Deltaproteobacteria bacterium. Classification (GTDB taxonomy): domain Bacteria; phylum Desulfobacterota; class Binatia; order UBA9968; family JAJDTQ01; genus JAJDTQ01. The sequence goes on from JAPPNF010000087.1 coordinate 83,388, forward strand.
TCGGTGGTGACCATGCGCAGCACGCTGTAAGGGTCGATGACGCCGGCATCCTGATGCTTGACCTTCTGGAGCAACGACGCGGCCTTGATGGTTTCGAAAAGATCCTGACTGTGGTTGCTTGCCGCCCCGTCCGTCCCTAGGCCGACCCGCACCCCCGCCGCCAGCATCTCCACCACCGGGGCGATTCCGTCGCCCAGCATCATGTTGCTCACCGGGTTGTGGGACACGCACGTCCCCGTCTCCGCCAGATGGGCGATCTCCTCGGGTGAAAGATGGACGCTGTGGGCGAAGATGGCGTCTTCTCCCTGGATGCCGAAATCCTTGAGATGAGCGACGACGCCCTCGCGGTCGTGCTCCCGGCGTGTGACCTCCACCACCGACGCCGACTCCGCCACATGCGCGCTTATGCCGATGGAGTGGTGGTCGGCGAACCGCCGTATCTCCCGCATGAGGTCGGGTGAAGCGTTGATGGGAGGCGTATTGGGGCCGGTCCGGAAGGTGAGCCGGCCACTTTCGGGCGAGGAGTCTCCACCGCGTTGACGCGCCATCAACTCCTCGATCCTCGTGAAGGCCGTCTCCGGAGTCTCCTTGGTGCAGTCCGGCACGATTTCCCCGGTGTCCATGACGGTGCGGGCGAAAACACTACGAAGCCCCGACCGGGAGATGGCCTCGACGGCGGCCACGGCGCACTCGGGTCCGGGGTTGAGGAAGTTGTGTTCGCAGACGGTGGTGACTCCGCCCTTGAGATTCTCCAGGCAACCCAGCAGCGTCCCGGCCAGCGCATGCTCCGGGTTCAGCGCCTCGGCCACGCCGTAGATGCGCTTCAGCCAGGCCAGAAACGGCATGTCCTCCCAGACCGCCCTCAGCAGGACCTGGTACAGGTGGGTGTGGGCATTGACCAGGCCCGGCATCAGCACTTTCCCGCGACCATCGATGAGAGTCTCCCCTCCTCCGCCCGCCGGCGGCTCGCCCGCCGCCACCGCGGTGATGGCTCCGTTCCTCACGTTGACGTAGCCGGATTCGATGACGTCGCCGGAGCCGGTCATGGGCAGAATCGTACAGCCGCTGATGGTCGTCGCTTGCGCTTCCATGATTTGCTCCCCAAAAAACGGAGGGGCGACGTGTCCGCCGCCCCTCCGGAGTTTCGACCTCTCCCTTGAATCGCGGTCTCAGTTCTCGCGGGTCCGCCGTTCGTGCGCCTCGTTCACTTTCAGGACGCGTCCCTGCAACTCCGTGCCATTCAAGGCATCCATGGCGGCCTGCGCCTCGGCCTCGGAACCCATCTCCACGAACCCGAAGCCGCGGGACCGTCCGGTAAAACGGTCCGTGACGATCCTCGCCGAGGCCACGGTGCCATGCTCGGAAAAGAGGTCGTGCAACTGGGCTTCGGTCACGGCGTATGGCAGTCCGCTCACATATAGTCTGTCACCCATGGGAGACTCCGTTTCAAGATGCCGACAGCGTTTTCGTCGGCAAAGCCGCGAATCGCGAAATCTTATCTCCATGCATTGCGCAATGCAAACCTCCGGCCCACCCCCGCCGTGTCTTACCGGCGATTCGTCAACGGGGTCTCGTAGGCGCCGACGAGCGCATCCCAATCCTGCGGCCGGACTCTCACATGCCCACGGTCCAGCTTGTCGACCGAGCGCCGAAGCCGTTGAAGGTTCCGCCGCGCTCGCGCCGCCGGTACCGTCCCCTTGAACAGACGCGCCTTGTCGAAATCGATGATGAAGATCTCCGGACCGGGAGCGCCGTCGAGAACCAGGATATTGCGCAGATTGAGGTCGGCGTGGTCGATACCCGATGTGTGCATGAGGCGCAACGAATGACCGACCTGCCGCAGCAACGCCCGTTTGCCGTCGCCGTCAACTCCTTCCAGCAACGCCGCCCAGAGGTTGCGGGCTCCCTCGATCTCGCGGGTCACCAGCCAGCCCCGGTACCAGGGGCCGATGCCGCGCGCCACCAGCGCGGCCAGGACCTCCGGTGCCGGGACTCCGCGCTCGCGGGCCAAGACCGTAACGGCCAGCTCGACGAAGGGCCGAAGCGGCCGGCTGACGAACCAGTCGCGCGTCACGTGGCGCAACAGGCCGCCGTGCCGGCAGGAGCGGACCAACGCCCGACCGCCGTCCGCCAACTCCACCGCGTGCAACTCGGCGCGGCCGAAATAGCGCGCCTGTCCGGGCGCCCGGGTGCCGGAGCCGGGGTTGAGTATCCGGGAAGCCAGCGCGCCGCCGTCCAGGCCCGGGGCCACGAGCATGGTCAGTCCGGGCGCGGGGCACACCTTCTCGTACCCCGCCGGAACCGTCCCGCCTGGTCTGTTCGAAGTCATCCCGCAGGCCACCCTAGTGTGGTGTCTGGTTAATTCGCAGCATAATCTGCGGGTCTTTTTCGCCGTCGGCTGCGTTGCTCTTCCTCGCGTGGTACCCGCCACTGCTCGTCATCGCGCCTTGCCGACAACGAAAAATCCTCCGCAGATTATGCTGCGAACTAACCAGACACCACACTAGCTGCTCGAACCGCCGCCGGTTCATGGCGATGCCGCTTTCTTGACCGCGTCCGTGACCCGGTCCAGCAACTCCTCGGCTCTGTCGACGGACATCTCCACCCTCAGGGCCATGAGCTTGCCGGTCGAGAAGGGAAACCGCGCCAGCTTCACGTAGTCCTTCTCGGTCGTGACGATCATGTCGACCTGATTCCGGTTCCGGTTGATCTCGCGCCAGTCCCCTTCGCTGTAGGAGTGATGGTCCGGGAACTCCAGGGTCTCGGTGATGGTGGCCTCGCACTCCCGTATAGCGTCGTAGAAACGCTCCGGCATGGCCACGGCACAAACCGCCAGAACCCTGCTTCCGGCCAGCTCACCCAGGGACAGCTCCTTCAGGCCGTCCTCCGTGCGGCCAAGGAGCCCCCGCGGGCTGAGGGAGGCAAAGAAGATACGCGACTCGTCGAACCTTCCCCGCAGCATCGTCCGCCAGCGCTGGTGGGCGCCCGTCACCACGACGATGTCCGCCCGCCGCAGGGCCCGAATCGGCTCGCGGAAGGGACCGGCCGGCAGCATCGAACCGGCGCAGTCGGCGCCCAGCAGGACCAGGTCGAGATCCCGCGCCAGCTTGCGGTGCTGAAAGCCGTCATCCAGCAGGAACAGATCCGTGTCGCCCGGCTCCCGCGTCAACTCCATGCCCGCCCGGAAACGATCGGCGCCCACGACCACCGTCTGCCCGTAGATGGCGCTCAACATGACGGGCTCGTCCCCGTAGTCCAGCAGGTCTCCCTGCGGTTCATCGAGCCAGGCGCGGGCGGTTTCCGGGTTGATGGTCGCGGGCCGGGTATCCGTGCGGCGGCCCCCGTAGCCACGGGTCAGGATCGCGGCATTGAGCCCGCGCCGCCGCAGGCTTTGCGCCAGCCAGAGCCCGGTAGGCGTCTTGCCCGTACCCCCGACCGTAATGTTCCCGACACTGACCACCGGGAGGCCAAGCCTCCGGGGGGTCAACAAGCCGCTGCCATAGAGCCAGTTCCGGATGCCGACGACCACGCGGTAAACGGCGCTCCAGGGCAGCAGCAGGCCCCACAGGACCTGCCCGGCAACGCCGCGGCGGTTCCATGCCTCAAGTACCAGAGCTGTCCCCATTCCAGCGCCTGTTGCCATTTCCCCGTTTGCCCGCCTTACGAGCCGTGGCGAAGTTGCCGGCAAACCAGGGTCATGCTGCGTGACAGCACTTCCTTGCCGGCATCCGCCACGGACCGGGCGCGGCGCCCCATGGCCGATGCGCGGGCGCTTTCGGAGAGGAGACCGGCGACCTCCCGGACCAAGTCGTCGCGTCCGCGGACCTCGATGCCGCCCCCCTGTTGCAGCAATTCCCGAGCGGTCTCCGCGATGTTGGAGCAGTGCGGTCCGAAGAGCACGGGCTTGCCCCAGCGCGCGGGTTCCATGAGGTTGTGTCCACCCGCCGGCACCAGACTGCCTCCCACGAAGGCAACGTCGGCGCAACCGTAGTACCGGGGCAGCTCTCCCAACGTATCCAGCAACATCACGGTGTAGTCAGCGGCCTGTTCGCCGCTCGTCTCGCTGCGTTTTCGGTATCGCAGCTCGCGTTGCCGGAGCAGGCGCTCGACTTCCGCGAAGCGCTCGGGGTGCCTGGGGGCGAGAATCATGAGCAGATCCGGGTACATGCGTAGCCACGCGGGAAGGGCTTCCAGCAGGATCTCTTCCTCGCCGCGATGGGTGCTCCCGGCCACGACCACGGGCCCGCGCTTGCCGCCGGGGTCCGGAATCTCCGGGAGCGGCCCTGCATCCACTTCGGCGGACTTCAGGGAGCCGGTAACCGTCACCTTGAGCGGATCCACTCCCAGGTGCAGCACTCGGCCGGCGTTCTCGTCGTCCTGCATGCCGAAGCTCGAGATCCGGTCGAGCACCGGCCTGAAGAGCGCCCGGAAACGCTCGTACATGCGCGCGCCGCGGGGCGAGAGGCGGCCGCTCAGGACCAGCGTCGGAATGCGCAGGCGATGAGCCGCCCGGATGAAGTTCGGCCAGATTTCCGTCTCCAGCAGAATGACCATCTCGGGACGCAGGCGCCGTAGACTCCGGGAAACGAGCCACGGCAGATCCAGGGGCAGGTACGTCACGGCGTCGGCGTCGGGAATGACATCCCGGACCGTTTGACGCCCGGTAGCCGTGACCGTCGACACCAGCAGCTTGCGGTCCGGCCATTTCAGCCGCATTCGCCGTATCAGCGGCGCCGCGGACCGTGCCTCGCCGACGGAGGCCGCATGGATCCAGATGGGGCGGGCACCGGCGAGGGCAGCCTCGAGCTCTGCCGGATAGGCGGCGAAACGTTCCCGCAGTCCCCTGTAGACGCCTCGCCGAAGGACGAAGCCCAGGGGCCAGAGCAGCAACGCCAGCAGGAGCGCCGCGTGAAGGAGCGTGTTGTACAGGCTGAACACCGGCTCACGTGGCGGGGCGTCCTTCAATCGGATGGGACACCGGTCGCCGCCTGGAGGTTGTAGAGACGACTGTACTCATTTTGCCGCGCCAGGAGATTCTGGTGCGTCCCCTCTTCCACGATGTTTCCCCGGGACAGGACGATGATACGGCTGGCGTTGCTGATGGTCGACAGCCGATGCGCTATGACGAGGCTCGTGCGGGTCTTCATGAGGCTGTCGAGAGCGTCCTGCACCAGCCGTTCCGACTCCGAATCCAGAGCGGAAGTGGCTTCGTCGAGAATCAGGATCGGCGCGTTCTTGAGGACGGCCCGGGCGATGGCGATACGCTGCCGCTGCCCGCCGGAGAGCTTCAGTCCCAGCTCGCCGATGATCGTGTCGTACCCGTCCGGCAGCTCCATGATGAAGTCATGGGCGTTGGCGGCCCTGGCCGCCGTGACGATGTCGTCCATGTCCCTGGCCGGGTCGCCGTAGGAGATATTGTTCTTCACGGAGTCGTTGAAGAGGAAGGTATGCTGCGTGACGATGCCGATCTGGTCGCGCAGGGATTCCAGGGTGAGCTTGCGGATGTCCATGCCGTCCACGGTGATCGCGCCGAAGGTCACGTCGTAGAAACGTGGGAGCAGAGCCGAGAGAGTCGTCTTGCCGGCGCCGCTCATGCCCACCAGCGCCACCGTCTCGCCGCGGCGGATGTCCAGGTTGATTCCCTCCAGAACCGGAGCCTCCCGGTAGCTGAAACCGACGTCCCGGAACGCGATCCGGTCGGAAAAGCTCGCCGCGGGGACCGCGTCCGGGGCATCGGCGATGTCCAGCGGTTCGTCCAGCACCTCGAAGATCCGTTCTCCGCCGGCAATGCCCTGGTAGATTTCCGGCAACGCCCTCGTGAGGTGCTTGAACGGTTCGTAGGCCATGAGCAGGGCGGTGAGAAAGGCGAAGAACTCGCCTGGCGTCCGTCCGCCGTTGATGACCGCGTTGCCGCCGTACCACAGCACTCCCACGATGCCGACACCTGCCAGCCACTCCATCGCCGAGGGCATGATGGCCCTGGCGCGGCCCGCCTTCATGGAATGACGCAGAATCTCCCGATTCTCCTGGTTGAAGCGGGCCAGCTCGTAGCGTTCCATGCCGAAGGCCTTGACGATGGAGCTGCCCTGAAGGCTTTCCTGGAGGATCGTGGTGAGCGTGCCGGTGCTCGCCTGGCTCCTCCGGGTCGCCCGTCGGACGCGTCCGGTGAGGCGCCTGACGGGAAGGACCGTGCCCGGGAAGGCCACGAAAGCGACGCACGCCAGCAGCCAGTCCATGTAGAAGGCCACCGCGGTGAGCGCCGCCACCGACGTGCTGTTGCGGGCCAGCGAGGCGACCGAGGTGGTAAGGGCGACCCGCACCAGCGTGACGTCGCTGGTGACCCTGGAAAGCAGCGTACCGGTGGGATGCCGGTGAATGAATGCCAGAGAGAGCCACTGCAGCTTCTCGCACAAGGACGAGCGCAGGTCGCGGATGATCCGCTGGCCGATATATTCCATCAGGTAGAGCTGGCCGAAGTTGCAGACGCCGCGACAAGCGAACAACAACGCGGCCGCCAGACAGATGGTGACCAGCATCGAACGGTCCTGTTTCACGAACACCTCGTCCATCATGTCCCGGACCACGAACGGCAACACGGCCGTGGTGGCGCTGAACAGCAGCATGCAGACGACGGCGCCGCAGAAGTGCGGCCACGCGTAGGGCCGCAGATAGCCGAGCAATCGCAGGTAGACCTTCATCTCGATGCCCGGGTGCTGCTCCGGGCCAGCAACGACATGGCCAGGTCCGCCACGCGTCCGGGCGCCCCGGGAGGACCTAGCCGCTCTCGCACCGCCTCCAGCTTCCGGACCACGGCGCGGTTGACTTCCGGTTGGAGCATCCGTTTGGTCTCGGCCAGAATCCTGTCGGCGGTGACGTCCTTCTGAATCAGCTCCGGCACGATCCTCTCGCCGGCGATGATGTTGACCATGCCGATGTGATCCACTCGAATCAGCAAACGCCCCAGCCAATAACTCAAGGGCGACAGGCGATAGGTGATCACCATGGGCTTCCCCAAGAGCCCCGCCTCCAGCGTGGCCGTGCCCGAAGCCACCCAGACGAAATCCGCCGCCGCCAGCATGTTGTACGTGTCACCCTCCACGACGCGGACCTCGACGGGCGAGTCCGCCACCTCCCGTTCCAGCTCGCTTCTCTCGATGGTGCTGGCGCGGATCAGGAGGAACTGCACGTCCTGTTCCCGCTTCAACTCCCGGGCGGCCTCGAGCATGGGGCCCAGGAGCGTGGCGACCTCCTTCCTGCGGCTGCCGGGCATGATCGCCACCGTGAGTTTCCCGTCGTCCAGGCCGGCTGCCCGGAGACTCGTCCGCCGGTCCTGGTCGGGCTTCACGACGTCCACCAGCGGGTGCCCGACGAAGGAGACCGCACCCACGCCCACGGCCTTGTAGAGGTCCGCCTCGAAGGGGAAGACGACGGCCATGGCATCCACGCTCGCGGCGATCTGCCTGACCCGGTAGCGGCGCCATGCCCAGATTTGCGGGCTGATGTAGTAGAGGACGGAAATGCCGTGGCGCCGCGCGATGCGCGCCAGGCGCATGTTGAACTCCGGAAAATCGATCAGGATCAGCAACGACGGACGGCCTTGGACGAGTTGCCGCCGCAGCGCCCGGTAAGCCCGCCAGATGTGGCGGAGATTCCCGAACAGCTCCGAGAAGCCCACGCTCGCGACTCTCGCGACGTCGTAGACGACCCGCATGCCGGCTTGCCGGAGGTCGGCGCCGCCCATGCCGAAGAACTCCACCGAGGGGTCCCGCTGCCGCAGGTTGCGCACCAGTTCCGCTCCCCGGGCATCTCCGGAGGCTTCTCCGGCCACCAGCATCACTTCCGACGGCCGGCGATCCGCGCGGGAATTACGAGCCATTACAGCCGCTCACTGATCGCCGATGCAATCTGGAGCGCGTGCAGCCCGTCCTCACCACTCACCACCGGCTCCTTGCGGGTGGCCACCGACTCCAGGAAGGATTCGATCTGATCCCGAAGGGCATCGCCGTTTTCCGTGGCGATCATCTGTCCCCGGATTCCCGCCCAGCCCTGACTGCGGTCCTCCATGCGATACACCTCGGCCGTCTTGGCGTCGTAATCCAGGGAGATGTAGGTATCCGACTGGAAGAAGCGGATCTTCCGTTCGCGTTTCATCGACACCCTGCTCGCGGTCACGTTGGCCACGCAGCCGTCGTCGAATCGAATCCGTGCGTTGGCGATGTCAGGCTTGTCGGTGATCACGGCGACGCCGTTGGCGTCGATGGCGGCCACCGGCGCGCGCACCAGGCTGGCGATGATGTCGATATCGTGGATCATCAGGTCCAGCACCACGTCCACGTCGGTTCCCCTTGTCACGAAGGGCGCCAGCCGGTGGCATTCGACGAACTTCGGCGCCTCGATGAACTGGCTCAACTCGCGCACCACCGGGTTGAACCGCTCCAGGTGTCCCACCTGGAGAATACAGCCCTTCTTCCGCGCCAGATCCACAAGCTTCCGCCCGTCGGCAACCGTGGAGGTTATGGGTTTCTCCACCAGCACGTCGATCCCCGCCTCCAGGAAGTCCCGGGCCACCCGGTAGTGCTGGCCCGTGGGAACGGCGATACTGACGCAACGGACCTTGTCGAGGAGGTCGCGGTAGTCCGTGACTCCGGGCACCTGGTAAAGCTCGCCCGCCTCGCGAGCGCGCCGTTCGTCGATGTCGGCCACGGCCACGAGCCTGGCCCCGGGCAGACCGGCGTACTTGGCCGTGTGAAGGCTGCCCGCGTAGCCGACCCCGACCACGCCCGCCTCTATGGGTTTCCGTTCGTTCATCCGGGTTCCGGCTCCACCGCGACCACCGCGATTCCCGCATCGTCCGCCGTCGCGAGCAGAGTTTCCTTGTCCAGGAGGATCGACCGCCGTCGCTCGACCGCCAGCACCCCCCCTCCCACCTCCTTCAGGACCCCGATGGTGCCGGGACCGATGGCGGGCACATCGAAGCGCAGGTCCTGCTGCGGCTTGCTCATCTTCACCACCACCACCGGGCCGTCGGCGATCCCGCCGCCGCGCCGTATGGCGGCGTCCGTACCCTCGATGGCCTCCACCGCGAGGATGACGCCCTCCTTCAGCACCAGCGTCTGGCCGATGCCCATCCTGCCCAGGGTCTTGGCCAGGGGGATGCCCGTGCGCACGTCCTGCCACTGTTCCGGGCTGGGTTTGGTACGGGTGAGCACTCCCGGCTCGGCGGGAATGATCCGTTCCAGGAAGAGCGTCGATTCCAGGACGCGGATTCCCTCCCGCTCAAGCTCCGCCGCCACGCCCCTCAGCAACTGGTCGTCGTCGCGGCTCCTCACGCGGGCCAGCAGCGCGAGGCCCCTGGGATCGGGCCGGAAGTTCGAAAACATCCGCGCCTTGCGAATGCCGCCGGCCATCACGGCGTTGCGGACCTCGGCCTTTCGGAAAGTGCGGATGATCTTGCCGAGCTGCCCCACCCGAATCCAGGTAACGTCCTCCGCGAACTGCTCGATCTCCTCGGCGGTCTCGCCACGGTGCGCCACCGCGATCACGCGGACCCCGATGTCCCGGGCGTTCTGGGCGAATATCACCGGAAACCGGCCGCTGCCTGCGATCAGCCCGACCTTCTCCACGGGCATTTGTCCAAGCTCGTCCATCACCCCGGTCCCCGGTGTCCGGCTAGTGTCCTGTCTCACCAATAGCGTTATGAAGATGCGAGGGCATTTTTGTTGTCGGCAAGGCGCGATGACGAGCAGTGGCGGGCACCACGCGAGGAAGAGCAACGCAGCCGACGGCAAAAAGGACCCGCAGATTCATAACGCTATTGGTGAGACAGGACACTAGACCGCCATCTCCATCGCGGACAGTTCCGCCTCGGCCACCTGCTTGCCGTCCACCGTCACGCGGCCGGCCAGGCGCCAGTAGTGCTTGCGCCGCTTGGCAATCTCCACCTCGATCCTGAGCTGGTCGCCCGGCTCCACCGGCTGCTTGAAACGCACCCCGTCGAGGCCGGTCAGGACGAAGACCTTGTCCGAGTCCTGGTTGCTGCACCTTGCGAGGACCGCGCCCACCTGCGCCATGGCCTCGCAGATCAGCACGCCCGGCATGATCGGCTTGTCGGGGAAATGACCCTGGAAGAAGCTGTCATTGATGGTGACGTTCTTGATCCCCACGATGCGTCGGTTGGGTTCGAGCTCGACGATTCGATCCACCAGGAGAAAGGGGTATCGATGAGGGATCAGCTTGCGTATCTCGGTTACGTCCATCATGTCTTCACGATACTCCCTGGCATGGCGCCCCGGACCCGCCGTCCGGAAGACCCGGCGCTAGTCCTGCCGGGGCCCCCGGATGCTCCGCTCGATCTCGGCAACCCGCCGCCACAGCGCGGGCAGCTTCGGCAAGAGCCGCATGGCCCGGAGCCATTGCTTGTGCGGCGCCGCCTCCACCAGACCCGACAGCACGGACCCCGGGGGAACCGACTGCAGGACGTTGCTTTTGGGTCCGATGATCGACCGGTCACCGATCTCCACGTGATCGCTGATGCCGGCCTGTCCGGCGACAACCACGTCGTCGCCCAGGACCGCGCTGCCCGCAATGCCCGTCTGGGCTGCGATCAGACAGCGCTCGCCAACGACCACATTGTGCCCGATCTGCACGAGATTATCGATCTTCGTCCCCGCTCCGATCCGGGTGCTGCCGATGGTGGCCCGATCCACGGTGGTGTTGGCGCCGATCTCCACGCCGTCGGCGATCTCCACGATGCCCGCCTGGGGCACCTTGAGCCGCGCCGGGCCGTGCCCGGCGTAGCCGAACCCGTCGCTCCCGATGACGACACCCGCGTGGAGAATGACCCCGTCGCCGATGCGGCAACGGTCCTCCACCGTCACGTTGGGATGGAGCACGCAGCCCTTGCCTACCTGCGCTCCGGCGCCGATGGTCACCCCGGACATGAGCACCGTCCCCTCCCCGACCCTGGCGTTCCTGCCCACGTAGCAATGCGGATAGACGGCGACTTCCGTGCCGATGGCGGCCGTGGAGTCGATGGCGGCCAAGGGGCTGATGGCGGCGTCATGGGCCGGCGGGGGATTGAACAGCGCGTGGATCCGGACGAACGCGCGGTAGGGGTCGTCGACTCGCAGGAGATTCAGGGCGGCGGCGCCTGCCGGCCCGTCGGCCACGATCACCGCGCTGGCCCTGCAGGAAGCGAGGAACCGCTGGTACCGCGGATGACCGACAAAGGTGATGTCGCCCGGACCCGCGTCCTCGATGGACGCCACCCTCTCGATGGTCACGTCAGGGTCGCCGATCACCCGTCCGCCGACCAGCTCGGCGAGGTCCGCGAGCGATTTGCCTGGGCTCGTCACCTGTTCTTGTCGACGGGCTTGTTCTGGTAACGCTCGTTGTAGAGCTTGATCACCTCGTCGGTGACGTCGGTCCCCTTGTCGGTGTAGAGCAACTGGCTTCGTTCGAGGATCATGGTGAACTTGCCCGTCTTGCCCAATTCTCCGATGATCTTTTGCAGGTCCTTCAGTATCTCGTCGGTCAACTCGCGCTCTCTCAAGGCCAGCTCTTCCCGCACGTCCCGCATACTGCGTTCCCAGTCTCGCACGCGGAGCTGCAATCGACGCTGAGCCTTGGCCCTTTCACTGGCCTTCATCAGCACGGCCTGCTTCTCCAGGTCCCTTCGCTGCTTGTCAATGGATGCCTTTTCCTTTTCCAGTGCATCCCGCTCGTCCTTGAGGCCGGCCTGAAAGGTGGCGCGGGCGGCTTGTCCCCGCTTCGACTGGCTCATGGCCTTCTGCAGGTTCACGAAGCCGACCTTCAGTTCCTGACCCCACGCCGGACCGATCAGCGCCGCCGACAACAATACAACCAGGAAGATTCGAATCGCCATGACTACCAGACTACCTCCCGTGCCGGCGTTGTCAAAGCCCCCCCACCGCTCCGAACGCGAAGCCCAGGACTTCCTTGTGATCGGACGCGTCGGCGTTCAGCGGGTATGCCCAGCTCAACCTTACCGGGCCAATGGGCGATTGCCACTGCATTGCCAAACCCAGCGAGCGCTTGAGGTCCTCGATGCTGATATTCTCGGACGGCCCGAAGGCTTGCCCCTGGTCGAAGAACAACGAGCCCCTGAACCCCCACTGGTTGAGGATCGGGAAGTGCAACTCCGTCTTCAGGATCAACTGCTTGTTGCCCCCGATATTCTCGGGATCATCACAGTCCGGATCATCGTTCGGGCATTCCCGCGGCCCCAGGGTGCGGTACTCGAAACCACGCACGGAGTTGATTCCACCGGCGAAGTAGCGCTCGAAGAGCGGCAGTTCGCGGTCGGTCCAGGAGGCCGCGTAGCCGATTCGACCACCCAGCATAACGGCGAAATTCTCGCCCCATTCGAAGTTCTTGAAGATGGGGTAGTACCAGGTCAACGAGGCGTCGCTCCGCATGAAGCGGTTGTCGCCTCCCAGTCCCGCGAGCTTGACGGACATCACCGAGCGAGTGCCCGCGGTGGGCACGAAGAAGTGATTGCGCGTGTCGTACGAGAGCCTCGGCCTGACGGCGCTGGTAAGGGACGTACCGGGCTCGATGCTCGACGGAGCGTCGTCGTCCACGTCCGTGATCTTGGAACGGACCAGCTCGTAGCCGATGCCCGCGTGGAGATGATCCAGGATGGAAAAGCCCGGCTCCGTGTCGAGCGCGTCGGCGTCGAGAATATCCGCGCGCCGTCCGAAGTAGGGTAGCCGGATATAGCGAACCGGCGCGCTGACGCGGGTGGCGAAACCGCTGCGCCGGTTGGTCCAGGAAGCATATTCCGCGGTGGTATGGAAGACGTCGAAACCGAGGTCCGCGCGGCTGTCCAGGACGCGCGGCTCCACCAGGCTGAGCACGATGTCCTGATCCACCCTGCTGAGGGTCAGGTTGGCAGATATCCGCCTGCCGGTTCCGAACAGGTTGCGCTCCTCGAGCGACGTCTGGAAGGAGAAAGCGCTGGCGGTGCTGTAGCCGGCGCCGATGCTGAACGTGCCGGTGGGCGCCTCCTCGACCTTGACCAGCAGATCCACCTGGTCCTTCTCCTCGGACTTTTCGGTGGACACGGTGACGTCCTTGAAGAAACCCGTCCGTAACAGGGCGTTCCGGCTCTCCCGTATCCTGGCCGAGGAGAACCGCGCCTTCTCGGCCACCTCCAGCTCACGGCGAATCACCTTGTCCCTCGTCTTGACGTTGCCCGCGATCTTCACCTCGTCGAAGAAGACCGGCGGCCCACGCTTGATCATGTAAGTCACGTTCACCAGGCGGTCCTGGGGATCGAACCTGGTTGCCGGAGAAACTTCGGAGAACGCGTAGCCGCGGTCGGCGTACCGCTGTTGCAGCGCCGTCACGTCGTTGAGGAGCCGGCTCCTGCGGAAGATCTGCCCCGAGGTCAGGCTGACGTTTCCCAGCAGTCTTGCGGGATCGCCGTCCAGATCTCCCCCGAGCTTCACGGCGCCGACCCGATAGCGTTCGCCCTCCTGTACCCGGATGACGACCTCCAGCCCCTCGCCCCGCGTCAGGATGATGGGCTCGTCGATCTTGTGATCCACGAATCCGTGATCGTAGTAGAAGGAGGACAGCAGCGCGGTGTCGTTGGTGAGGACGTCGGGGTCCAGGATACCCCGGGTGGTGAACGGGAGGAACCACTCCTCCTTCGTGTTCATGACGTCCTTGAGCTCGTCGTCGGAAAACTCCCGGTTGCCCTCGAAGGTGATCTTCTTGATCCGTAGCGTCTTGCCTTCGATGATCGTCAGGGTGACGACGGTCTGGTTGTTCTCCTCCGGCGTCAGAACATAGTCCACGCGCGTGTTGACGTGTCCCGCCTCGCTGTAGACCCTCAGCACCCGCTGCAGGCCTTCCTGGAGGCGGCTAGCGTCCAGGGCCGTGCGCGGCCGGATACCGAGGGCGGCCTCGATATCTTCCGTCGAGACCTTGTCGTTGCCGACGATGTCCACCTGCTTGACGTAAGGCCGTTCCTTGACCGTATAGGTCAGGATTCCGTCGGCGGAGAAATCCGCGCTCACGTCGTCGAAAAAGCCCATGCGGTAGATGGCCTTGACGTCGCGGTCCACCACATCCTGGTCGAAGGACTGCCCTTGCTGCGCCTGGATGCTCAGCCGGATGGCGTCCTCTTCGACCCTGAGGTTGCCCTGGACACGAACCTCGTTGACGAGGGAAGCGGCAACGGCGAAACCGTTCCACGCCGCCAGCCAGAACACGACGGCGATGAATGCCGCGGCAGTTTTACTGGTGGTGATCCACACGAGCCCGTACACGAAAATGGCTTGAATTTACCTATGTTCTGCTAACAAGTTCCCGCGCCGTTGTAAAGCATGTGTTAGCGCAAAGCGATAATGTCCCCTTTTCAACAAAGCTAAGATGTCCCCTT
>JAPPNF010000140.1 GCA_028818755.1 Deltaproteobacteria bacterium
CCCCCCCCCCCCCCCCCCCCCCCCCCCCCCCCCCCCCCCCCCCCCCCCCCCGGCACCACCGCCGCCGTCCGCAAACCAACCAACCGCCGCTAGCCATGACCACCACCCTCGCACGCATCGGCGACAAGCTCCACGTCTTCCGCGTCCTCCGCTACCGCGGCTTCCGCCTCTACTGGTTCGGACACCTCATCGCCGTGGCCGGCCACCAGATGGTGATCCTGGCCATGGGCTGGCTGGCCTGGGAGCTGACACGGTCCGAGTACGTGCTGGGCGCCTTGGGGCTCGTGGCCGCCGCGCCCGCGGTGGCGCTGACGCTCTTCGGCGGCGCCGCCGCCGACAAGCTCGAGCTCCGCCGCTTCCTCATGCTGCTCCAGCACGTCACCGCGCTCCTGTTGTTCGCCATCGCAACGCTGGTCGTGACGGGATGGGTACGGGTCTGGCACGTGTTCGCGGTCGCCTTCATCCACGGCGGCATACAGGCGTTCGACCATCCCGCCCGCCAGGCGCTGTTCCCGCACCTCCTGGACCGTTCGCACCTGATGAACGCCGTGAGCCTCAATTCCATGATCTGGCCCGGCACCCGCATCTTCGGTCCCGCTTTGGCGGGATTCATCATCACCTACGTGGCGTGGTACACCGGCGCGCCCCTGTCCGGCGCCGGGGCCGCATTCTACGTCGCCGCCGCCACCTACCTGGCGTTCGGCCTGTTGCTCCTCCCGGTGCGGGCGCCGGTCATCGAGCGCACCCGGGGCGGCAGTTTCATTCGCACCCTTCTGGGCGGGCTCTCGTTCGTCTGGACCCGCAGGCTGTTCCGCTCCCTCATCGGCCTGAATTACCTGGACATCTTCTTCCTGGCCTCCCACACCGCGCTGCTGCCGGTCTTCGCCGACGTGGTGTTCCGGGGCGGCGGCACGACCCTCGGCAACCTGTACGTGGTCAGCGGCATCGGCGCCCTCATCGGCGCCCTGATCGGCGCCAACCTGGGCTACTTCCCGAGGCGCGGCTTGCTGATCCTCGTGGGAGCGGGAATCCATGCCTTCTTCCTCACGCTGTTCGGGTTCTCCGGCATCTATCCGCTGGCGTTGGCGATGCTGTTGCTGGCCGGCGTCGGCCTCTCCCTCTTCATGATAACCACCCAGACCTCGGTGCAGACCCGCGTGCCCGACGACTACCGCGGCCGGGTCATGGCCATCTGGGGCATGAACTACAGCGTCGTCCTCCCCCTGGGGCAACTACAGATGGGCGCCGTCGCAGGCCTCTCCCGGGACCACCTGTCACCGTACCTCGGCGGCCTGGCCGGCGCGCCCTCGGCTGTGATCCTGGGCGGGGTGGTAATGCTGGCGGCGGCGGCCGTGACCACGGTGGTCAACCGCGGGGTGCGGGAGCTTACGCCGGAGGGGCCGGTGGTATGATGAGCGCCGTGGCCAGGACTTGACTTGTCTGTTCAGACTTCGGTCCCGCGTCCAATCTCCCGGTCATTCCCGCCACCCGTTGTTCCTCTTCGGCTCTGCGGAGAGGAACTTCCAGCCCGTCCCCCTGTCTTGACCTTTACGGCAGCCAGCACTACGATGGCGCCGATTCGCCGGAGCCGGCTGGTGGCGCCGGCCGTCATTTTACCGCCGTGTACAGATTTGCGCGCAGTTTCTTGTCATTGTCGATCCGCGGGCTGCGTTAACCGGACCAGGAGGAAAAACATGAGACTATCAGCCAAGGCCGTTCTTGTTCTCGTCGCGTTGCTGCTGGTGCCCGTGGGCGCGTGGTCGGTCACCATGGAGGAGCTGATCGCGGGCGCCAAGAAGGAGAAGGAGCTGGTCTTCATCGCGGGGGCCAATACGTTCGGCGGGCGCAAGGGGTTCGCCGATCTTCAGAAGGCGTTCAACGCGAAGTACGGCCTCGACGCCACACTGAAGATCACCGGCGGGCCGAGCATGCCGGCCATGGCGGGCCGGGTGATCACGGAGCTCAAGGCGGGCCGGAAGTCGTCCACGGATTTCTACCTGGGCTCGCAGTCGCACATTGCCACGCTGCACAAGCAGAACGCCCTTGCCAAGGTGGACTGGGCTTCCATCTTCCCGTGGATCACCAACGAGATGGAGATCGTTCCCGACGAGAGCGTGCTGGTCTATTCGTCGGTCAACGGTATCTTCTACAACACCAATCTCGTTCCGGAAGACAAGGCGCCCAAGACCTACGAGGACCTCGTGGATCCCAAGCTGAGCGCCACGTGGGCCGGGAAGGTGGCGATCCCGCCGTACACGTCGTGGCTGGTGCAGCTTTCAATGATCTGGGGTCCGGAGAAGGTGAAGGACTACACGGAGAAGCTGGTGGCCATCAGCGGCGGGCGCCTGCGCTACAGCGAGGACGAACGCATCGTCAGCGGCGAGTTTCCGATCATGGCCAACCTCGGCGGAGCGGTGGAGAGCATGTGGAAGTGGACGGCGAAGGGCGCGCCGGTCAAGGGCTTGGCTGGGTCTACGCCGGCCATCAGCTCCTACTTCCAGTTGGGCGTGCCAGTGAACTCGGCGCACCCGAACCTTGCGCGCCTCATGGTGGCGTTCATGCTGACCAAGGAAGGTCAGGCGGTGGTGCAGAAGTACCGTTACCGGTCATCGCACCTCATTTCCGGAACCCTCATGGCCAAGTACATGAAGGAAAGCGGGGTCAAAATGCAGTCGCCCGAGGAAACGGTCAAGTTCTACATGGAGGGCGGCGGCCTGGAGCTCAAGAAGGAAGTCACGAAGCTGGTCCGCCGGAAGAAGAAGTAGCCGGGCACTCCACGGAAGTCGGAACAGGACGCATGCTTTCGGCCGAAGAGAACGCCATCTTCACGCGAGTCGGCCCCGGTACGCCCATGGGCGAGTTGCTCCGGCGCTACTGGTGGCCGGTCGGCTTCTCGGATGAGCTTAAGCCAGGCGGCCGCCCTGCGCGCATCACTCTGCTGGGCGAGGACTTCATCCTGTTCCGCGACGGCGCCGGCCGCGCCGGCGTGCTGGGGTTGGCGTGCTCGCACCGCGGCACGTCGCTGGAGTACGGACGGGTCGAGGACCGGGGAATCCGCTGCTGTTACCACGGCTGGCTCTACGACGTGAACGGCGCATGCCTGGAGCAGCCGGCGGAGCCGGAAGACAGCACCTTCAAGGACCGCATCAGGCACCCCGCATACGCCGTCGAGGAAATGGGCGGCTTTATCTTCGTCTACCTCGGCCCTACGCCTGCTCCCTTGCTGCCGCGCTATGACCTGTTGGTCCGGCAGGACGGCCGCCGGGTGCTCGGGGCCGGGGAGGAGCACTGCAACTGGCTGCAGCGCGCCGAGAACTCCGTGGACCAGGCCCATCTGACGTCGCTGCACGCGAGCGTGTATCCGGACATCGCGTTGAAGCGGCCGGACCTCGAGTGGCGCAAGACATGGTACGGTATAAGGATCTCCACGAGCGTGGAAGGGTGGGAGGACCCCAAGATCTCCCACTGGATCTTCCCAGCGCACACCCGCCACACCACGGCGCGCGTGGGCGAACAGCCCGACCACGCCATCCGGTTCCGAGTCCCCACCGACGATACCAGGACGGCGACTTTCTGGATGCGGTTCTTTCCCGGCGACTCGGGCATGCCCGCGGTGAAGGTGGTGGGGTTCAAGCCCAGCGAACCTGGGGTCTACAAGCGCATCGACGACGGCTGGTGGGGCATCGAGTCCCACGAGCAGGGGGAATTATAGCGAATAGTCACATTTTTCCTTGACAACCGCAACCCGGCTGTGCTACCTTTTAGTCACAATGACGGGAGGCAAGGACATGGGACACAAAGCACCGGGCAAGGCATTCCGCAAGGGCATCACGCTTCTCGAAGTGGCGGACATGTTCCGCGACGAGGATGCGGCCCGCGACTGGATCGCCGCGCAACGCTGGCCGAACGGCCCGGCGTGTCCCTTTTGCGGCACCCACAACGTCCAGGAGAACATCAAGCACAAGACCATGACGCACCGTTGCCGGGTCTGCGTCAAGGGCAGCAGCAAGCGGATGTTCACCCTCAAGACCGGCACGGTCATGGAAGCCTCTAACCTCCCTTACCGCGTGTGGGCCGTGGGCATCTACCTGTTCACGACGAACCTCAAGGGCATCAGCAGCATGAAGCTCCATCGGGAGCTCGGCATCGGCCAGAAGGCCGCATGGTTCATGCTGCACCGCCTCCGCAAGGCTTTCGAGGCCGAAGCCGGGCCGTTCACCGGACCCGTGGAAGTAGATGAGACCTACGTCGGGGGCAAGGAAAAGAACAAGCACGCGAGCAAGAAGTTGCGGGAAGGCCGGGGGCCGGTTGGTAAGACGGCTGTCATCGGCATGAAGGACCGCGAGACGAACCGGGTGTCTGCCACTTCCATTGACAGGACTGATGGCCCGACGCTCAAGGGGTTCGTCCGCGAGCAAGTGACGGCTGAAGCCACGGTCTACACAGATGACCACGGCGGCTATCACGGCCTCCCGAATCACGAAACCGTCAAGCACTCCGTCGGTGAGTACGTGGACGGGCAAGCTCATACCAACGGGATCGAGTCCTTTTGGTCGATGCTCAAGAGGGGCTACCACGGCACGTATCACCGGATGTCCCGCAAGCACCTTGACCGCTACGTCAACGAGTTTGCGGGCCGTCACAACCTGCGGGACGAGGACACGGTTGACCAGATGGCAGCCGTGGCTCGGGGCATGGGCGGGAAGCGCCTCAAGTACGAGGACCTGACCTGTACCCCCCCCCCGTCAGCAGGTGGAGTGCGAGCCCTTCTGACGGGTGCGCCGCCTCTACTACGGCGACAATCTCCCTGTCCTTCAGGAGATGCCCCCCGAGTCGGTAGACCTGATCTACCTGGACCCCCCGTTCAACTCGAACCGGGCCTACAACGTCATCTACCCTGGCGACATGGGGCAGGTGCAGGCGTTCGAGGATATTTGGGTTTGGGGACCGCACTGCGACTCCGCCCTTGAGGAAGCCGGACCGGGCATGGATATGCTCCGGGCACTCGTGGACGGTATGGGCAAGATTCAGATGGCCGCCTACCTGGTGATGATGACGCCGCGCCTGGCGGCGCTTCACAGCATCTTGAAGCCTACGGGGAGCATGTATCTGCACTGTGACCCCACGGCCAGCCACTACCTCAAGGTGATCCTCGACAACATCTTCGGCCACCGGCATCAGCAGCACCGGAAGGAAGTCATCTGGAAGCGCACCAGCTCGCACAATGACTCCCGGACCATGGGGGCCGTCCATGACGTGCTGCTCTACTACCCCAAGGGGCGGACGTTCACTTTCAATCCACAGTACGGCCCCTATGACCCGGATTACATCGAAAGCCATTACCGTCACCAGGACGAAGATGGGCGGTTGTGGCAAGACGGCGATCTTACCGCGAAGGGCCTATCTGGTGGTGGGTATGAGTACGCGTACAAGGGCAAGCATTCCCTGTGGCGAGTGCCTCCGCATCGGATGGCGGAGTTGGACGCACAGGGGCGGCTGTACTTCACACGCACGGGTGGAATACGGTTCAAGCGGTACCTGGACGAAGGCAAGGGACAGCCGATTTCGGACGTGTGGACGGACATTCCGCCCGTCAACTCGCAAGCGCGGGAACAACTGCCCTACCAGACACAGAAGCCCCTGGACCTGTTGAACCGCATTGTCCGCCAGTCCTCAAACCCCGGAGACGTAATTCTGGACCCCTTCTGTGGGTGCGGCTCAAGCGTGGCCGCTGCGGAGAACCTCAACCGGGGCTGGATCGGCATCGACATCACCTATGCCGCTATCGCGGCCATCCGGGAGCGGTTCCGACGTGAGCGCGTGGACATCTGGCAAGATGTGGAGATAGTCAACAAGCCGGAAACCATGCAGGACGTGGACCGGCTGCTACAACCGGAATCGCCGTTGCACCCTCGCAAGGAGTTCGAGAAGTTCTGCGTCGCCAGCATCGGCGGATTGCCGAATGAGAAGATGGGAGCGGACGGCGGCGTGGACGGACGCATTCCGCTCCGGGAGCAGAAGCGGGCCAACGTGTCCGTCAAGAGTGGCAACGTGACGGTCAGAGACATGAGAGACCTGAAGGGAACGCTGGATCGGAAGAACGTGAGCGGGGTGTTCATCACCCGGCAATCGCCGACGCGCCCAATGCGCGAACTGGCCAGCACGTCCGGGATTGTTCAACTGGAAGCAGGGCTCATCCCGCCCTTCCCACGAATGCAGATTCTGACGCTGGATGAAATCCTGAACGGCAAGCGGCCCGAACTGCCCTACGCTGAGGCAGCATGAAAGGAGACGATGATGACCAAGGACGAGCACGACAAGGAGCCGTTGCCGGAGCCCCGGACCATCACCATGCCGCCGTGTGACTACCAGCCGTCCAAGGCCGAGAAAGAAGCCGAACACGACATGCCCGGCGCGGGTATCGAGACAGTACGCCGGGCGTTCTTCCGGCCCTTCCGGGTCAAGGCCGACGAGTGCTGACCACGGCCCGGATGTGACTATTCGCTATAATTCCCCGAGCAGGACCGGGTCGCCCAGGAAGCCCAGGGCCGTATCTTCGACCGTAGCACCGAGCACCTGGGCCAGTCCGACCGCGGGATTCTCATGATGCGGGACATGCTAAGGGAATCCATGGACGCGGTGCGGCAGGGTAGCGACCCGCTGGGCGTGGTGCGCGAGGCCGCGGAGTGCATCACCTTCGACGCCAGCATGGCGCAGATGCACGCCCTGTCCTGAACCGGGCTCCTCCGACCGGACACGAGGGCCCGCGCGTTGACCACGGCAAGCACAAGGGCGCAGGACCTGGAGGCGCCGCAGAGTCTCCTGCCGCGGCTGGGCCGCATCGACTGGTCTCAGGCCGTCATCGTCGGCATCGCAGCGGTGGCGGCGGCCACGATTGTGATACTCCTCGGGCTGATCGTCTGGATGAGCCTGCGCACCGGCGTCCCCGCGCAGCCTTCGCCGTATACCCTCGAGAACTACCACACGCTCCTTTCCGACCCGTACAACTACGAAGTGCTCGGCACCACCCTGGCGTTCGCGCTGGTGACCATCGCCGTGGCGGTGCCGAGCGGCGCGGTGTTCGCGTGGCTCCTCGAACGTACCGACCTGCCCGGAAAGACCGCGGCCGCGACCCTTCTCAGCATGGGGATCCTCATCCCCACCTTTCTCAAAGCCATGGGCTGGGTGTTTCTCCTGCACCCGCGCATCGGCGTCCTGAACCTCTTTTTGGTCCATGTCGTGGGGCTCGAGTCGAGCCCCTTCAACATCGCTACCGTCGTTGGTATGGGATTCGTCCAGGGCATCACGCTGGCGCCGGTGGCCTACGTAATGGTGGCGGCCGCCCTGCGCCGTATGAACCCGGCGCTGGTGGAGGCGGCGGCGGTGCACGGTGTGGGCGTCGTCCGGTCCGTGCTTCGCGTGGAGCTGCCGCTGGTATGGCCGGCGCTCCTTTCGGTGATGATCTGGCTCTTCACCATCGCCATCGCGGCGTTCGACGTGCCCGCGGTCATCGGCATGACCAACAACATCTTCACCTTCAGCACGGCGCTCTACTTCATGGTCAATCCGGCCGAGGGGCTGCCGCAGTACGGCTTAAGCGGCGCCTACGGCACCATCATGATCGGCCTGTCGCTGTTCCTGATGATCCCCTACTTTGCGGCGCTGCGGCACAGCCACCGGTACCAGATCATCTCCGGCAAGGGGTACCAGACGCGCCCCATCGAGCTGGGCCGGTGGCGCCTGGTGGGGTGGGGCGCCCTGCTCCTGTACGTCGTGCTGGCCGTGGTGCTGCCGCTCGTCTCCATGCTGTGGGCATCGCTGCTGCCGTACATGCAGGCACCGTCCTGGCAGGCTCTCGCGTCGCTCTCGTTGGAACGCTATACGAACGTGTTCGTCGACGACGCACTCGTTACGTCGGGATTGAATACGCTGTTCCTGATGTTCGCTGTGCCTACCGCCATCCTGTTCTTCAGCGCGGCCATCTCCTGGGTGGTAACGCGCTCGCGCCTCCGGGGGCGGATGGTGCTGGACGCCATCGCGTTCCTGCCGCATCCGGTTCCCAACCTGCTCTTCGCCCTGGCCATCGCCTATCTGGCGCTGGTGGTATCCCATGTGGTGCCGCTCTATGGCAGCATCCATCTGTTGGTCCTGGCCTATACGTTGGTGTGGATCGGGTTCGGAACGCGCACTCTCAACAGCAACATGCTGCAGGTGCATCGCGAGCTCGAGGAGGCCGCGCAGGTGGGCGGCGCGTCGGCCCTGCGCATCGTCCGCAAGATCATCATGCCGCTGATCCGGCCGGGACTGGTGTACGTGTGGATCTGGACCTCGCTTCTGGCCTACCGGGAGTTGACCATGGCGGTGCTCCTCAGCTCTCCGGAGAACCAGGTGATCTCGACCTTCATCTGGGGCGAGTGGACCGGCGGCGGGTTGGGCGACGCCGCCACCGCGGGCATACTCATGGTGGTCATCATGTCGCCGCTGGTCGCGGGCTTCTGGACGGTGGCGCGGCGGCAGTTGGACGTGGCGGAGTCCTGACGACAGGGCAGGGGTTCCAAGCCGATGATCGAGGTTCGCAGCCTTAGCAAGACCTTCCGGACCGGCGGCGATCCGGTCCACGCGGTGGACGACGTCAGTCTCTCCATCGGCGAGCGCGAGTTTTTCGTCCTGCTGGGCCTCAGCGGCTCGGGCAAGACCACGCTCCTGCGCTCCATCGCAGGCCTGGAAAAGCCCGAGGCGGGCGAGATCCTGCTCGGCGACCGGCTTGTCAGCTCCGCCGAGCGCGGCATCTTCGTCCCGCCGTCCGACCGCGGCGTGGGCATGGTGTTCCAGTCCTACGCCGTGTGGCCGCACATGACCGTGTTCGACAATATCGCCTTCCCCCTGCTCAACGGCCGCGGGAGGCTGCCCCGGGCGCAGGTGCGCGAGCGGGTACGCCACGCCCTGGAGCTGGTGCAGTTGTCCGGGCTTGAAGATCGCCCGGCACCGATGTTGAGCGGCGGACAGCAGCAGCGCGTGGCGCTGGCGCGCGCCCTGGCCGTCGAACCCCAGGTGCTGCTCATGGACGAGCCCCTGAGCAACCTGGATGCACGCCTCCGCGAGGAGGTGCGGGACGAGATCAAGGCCCTGTCCAAGAAGCTCGGCGTCACCGTCTTCTACGTCACCCATGACCAGGTGGAAGCCATGGCCCTGGCGGACACGGTGGCGGTCATGAGCCACGGCAAGATCCTGCAGATGGGACCCGCCCAGGCGGTGTACGACCGGCCCGTGGACCGGAGCGTAGGCGAGTTTCTGGGGTCCATGAACGAACTGAAGGGCAGCGTGGACGCGGACGGCAGGGTCGTCACCGACCTTGGGCCGCTGGCGTGCGGCTCGCTGCCGCCGGGAGTCGACCCGCACGGCGAGGTGCTGGTGGGCGTCCGGCCAAACGATGTCTACATTTCCGTCGTTTCCACCGAGCGCGAGAACGAGTTTCCGGGCCGGGTGGAGGCGCGGGTCTTTCTGGGCGATATCGTGGCGTACCAGTTGTCGGTGAATGGAGCCGCCGTTTCGTGTAAGACTACCGTCAGCGAACCGGCCCTCGAGCCGGGCATGAATGTGCATATCCGCTTTCCCAGGGAAAAGCTCAAGGTCTTTGCGCGCTGAGCGCATCGTCACAGGAGGTTGCCATGACCATGTCCGTCGCCGAAAACGACATGTTCACCCGCGTCGGCCCGGGCACGCCCGCGGGCGAGATGCTGCGCTGCTACTGGCATCCCATCGGCTTCACGAAGGAGCTCAAGGACCGCCCGGTGCGCAAGCGGCTGCTGGGCGAGGACCTCGTGCTGTTCCGGGACGAGCAGGGACGGCTGGGCCTGTTGGGACAGCGCTGTCCGCACCGGGGGACCTCCCTGGAGTTGGGCTACCTGGAGGACGGCGGCCTTCGCTGCTGTTACCACGGGTGGCTCTTCGACGTCACCGGCGCGTGCCTGGAGCAGCCGTGCGAGCCCCCGGAGCATAACTTCAAGGACAAGGTGCGGCACCTGGCGTACGAGGTCCAGGAGCTGGCGGGGGTCGTCTTCGCCTACATGGGACCCAAGCCCGCGCCGCTGCTGCCGCGCTACGACGTGCTCGTGCGCGAGGACGGAGTGCGCTCCGCCTGGGGGCGGCTCATGTCCGCCAACTACTTCCAGATGGTGGAGAACACCGTGGACCAGCACCACTTCCGCTGGCTCCACCGAAAACCCTCCTCCGCCATGTGGCGCAACATCAACCTGGAGTCCCACGTCACCGACTTCGGCATCCGCGACCACTACAGCCGGCAGATCGACGGCGAGAGGTGCACCACCACCAGCTACTTCATCATGCCCACCATGAACAAGACCGGCTACCACGTGGACCACGAACACCCCGGCAGCATCGTCGCCAGCCACGTGGGCTACGAGGCGCTGCGCTGGCGCGTCCCCGCCGACGACACCCACACGATCCACGTGACGGTGCTGTTCGCCCCCTTCGTCGACGGGAAGGCCGCCGAGTTGCGCCCGGACGGACAGGACAAGGGCATCGTCGAGAGCCCCTACGGCGTCTACAGTTGGGACGAGACCACCAACCACCTCGGCCGCAACGACCAGGACCGCGCCGCCCAGGAGAGCCAGGGCGAGATCTGCGACCGCACCATGGAGCACCTGGGTTCCTCGGACGAAGGCGTCATCCTGCTGCGCAGGATCTACCGCGAGGCCATGGAAGACGCGCGCCAGGGCCGCGACCCGCGGGGCGTGGTGCGCGACCCGGAAGAGAACGAAATGATCGAGATCGTTCCCAGCGAGGAGCTCACGCCGGTGGATTGACTTGTCGCGACGCAGCGTGGCAATTTACGGGCGGAGCGCGTGCATGGAATACATCATCGGCGTCGACATCGGCGGCACCTTCACGGACTGCGTGGTGCTGGACAGCGACGGCAAGCTGACCATCGGCAAGGCGCTCTCGACTCCTCATGACTTCTCCGTGGGCGTGGTCGACTCTCTCCGCAACGCCACCGAGAACCTGGGGCTGCCGGGCATAGGCGACCTCCTGCGCTCCGCGCGCCTCTTCTTCCATGCCTGCACGGTGGCCGACAATACGCTCATCACCCGGGCCGGGGCCGTCACCGGGTTGGTGGTCACCGAGGGCTTTCCGGACACCTTCCTGATGATGCGCGGCAACGTGCACCTCGGGCTGACGGAGTCCGAGTCCTCTCACTTGGCGGCGCTCAAGAAGCCCGAGCCCCTGGTCCCGCGGGGGCTCACGGAAGAGGTGCCGGGCCGGATCGACTACAAGGGGTCGGTGCTCATCGACACCGATGTCGCGCGGATCGAGGAGGTGGTCGGCCTGCTGGTGGGCAAGGGGGTGGAGTCCGTTGCCGTCTGTCTGCTCTGGTCCATCGCCAACAGCGCCCACGAGAAGGCCGTGGCGGACGTGATTCGCCGCAAGCACCCCGAGGTCCATGTAACCTGCTCCAGCGACATCGCGCCTTTCCTGGGGGAATACGAGCGCACGACGACGACCATCTTCAGCGCCTACATCGCTCCCAAGATCGTCGCCTACATGCGGAGTCTCCAGGAGAAGCTCGCCGGCAACGGACTCAAGAGCGCGCCCCTTGTCATGCAAGCCTACGGCGGCATGCTGAGCATCGAGGCCACCTCCCAAAACGCCATCGGAACCCTGGAATCCGGGCCCGCGGCGGGAGTCGTGGGCAGCAAGTTCATCGCCGACATGATTGGCGAGTCGAATGTTCTGGCCACCGACATGGGCGGCACCACCTTCAAGGTCAGCCTGGTCCGGGGAGGACATATCGAGCGTGACTTCCAGCCCGTGTTCGAGCGCTACAGCATCCTGGCGCCGAAGATCTGGGTGGCGTCCATCGGCGCGGGAGGCGGAAGCATTGCCTGGATCGACGACAATTCGGGACTGCTCAAGGTCGGCCCCCGGGGAGCGGGCGCCTCGCCCGGCCCGGTGGCGTACGGCCTCGGCGGAACCGAGCCCACCGTGTGCGACGCCGACGTGGTCCTGGGCTATCTCAACCCCGGGTACTTTCTGGGGGGGCGCATGACCCTGGACAAGGAGAAGGCCACCGCCGCCATCGACGAGCGCATCGCCGGGCCGCTGGATATGACGACGGTTCAGGCCGCGGGCGGGATCTTCCGCATCATCAATGCCCACATGAGCGACCTCATCCGCCGCTGCACGGTGGAGCGTGGGTACGACCCGCGGGAGTTCGCCATGGTGGCCATCGGCGGATCGGCTCCGGTCCACGTGGCCCGTTGCGCCGTACAACTCGGGGTGCGCAAGGTGGTGATACCCCTGACGGCTTCCGTGCATGCGTCCACCGGGCTGATCTCCGCGGATGTAACCTACGAGTACGGCATGTCCGACCACGCGGTGGTTCCGCTGGACCCGGCGCGTCTCAACGGAGGCTTCGACAAGCTGTGCGCCCGCGCCGCCGAAGACCTGTCCAGTGCCGGTTTCGGTCAGGATGACACGGTCATTCTGCGGAGCGTCGACATGCGCTACCGCTATCAGGTCAACGAGATCAACGTTCCGGTTTCCGGCGCGGGTCCTTTGCAGGGAGCCGATCTGGAGCAGCTCTACAGTCGGTTCGACGAGCTGTACGAGCAGTCGTACGGAAAGGGGTCGGGGTATCCGGAAGCGGGCAGGGAGATGCTGTCGCTCAGAGTCACCGCCATCGGCAAGCTGGCCAAGCCGGCCGTTCACAAGAACCCGGGCGGCCCCGGTGACGCCCTGGAGGCGCGCAAGGAGCGGCGGGACGTGTACTTCGAGGAATACGAAGGCTTCACGGCCACGGACATATATGATTTCGGACGCCTGTCGCCGGGCATGAGCATCGCCGGACCGGCTGTCATCGAGACCCCGGTGACCACCATCGTGGTGAACCCCAAGGACCGCGCGGAGATGGACGCGTTCCGCAACGTCGTGATCCATGTCGGCTAGTCCGAACAGCGTCATGGAGTTACGCAGGAAGCCTGGGAGGCAACCATGACCACAGCCCGAAACGGCGGCGTCGATCCCATTACCATGGAGATCCTTTCGCACCGGCTGCATCAGATCGCCCGGGAGATGGGCATTACGCTCGAAAGGGTGGGCGGGACGGTCAACACCACCCAGCAGCACGACTACATGGCTTCCCTCTATACCGCGGACGGTGACGTGCTGTCCGGGGGCGAGTCGCTGGGCCAGCACGTCGCCTGCGCCGGTTTCGCGGTGAAGAAGATCATCGAGCGCTTCGAGCACGGCGACGGCATCTTTCCCGACGACGTCTTCCTGTTGAACGACCCCTACCAGGCGGCCATCCACCAGTCCGACGTCTACGTGCTTTCCCCCATCCATCATGAGGGCCGCCGCATCGCCTGGAGCGCCACCTTCGTTCACGTCATGGACATCGGCGCCCTGTCCCCGGGCGGCAACTCTCCCGCGGCGACGGACATCTGTCATGAGGGCGTGCGCATACCGGGTATCAAGCTGGTGGAAAGGGGAAAGCTCCGCGGCGACGTGTTCGACGCCTTCGTGACCATGACCCGGCAGCCGATCATGGTGGGGCTGGACCTCAAGTGCGAGATCGCGGCCAACAACGTCGCCAAGGCCCGGGTACACGAGGTCGTGGACCAGTACGGTCCCGAGATGCTGGAGGCGGTGTCGAGGGAGATCATCCGCTTTACCGAATCGGTGCTGCGGGAACGCATCCGGGAGTTCGCTGACGGCTCCTGGAGCGAGACCGGACTCATCCAGGGCGACGAGACATGGAAGATGCACGTCACCCTGACCAAGCGGGACGACCGCCTGATCTTCGATTTCACCGGAAGCGACAAGCAGGCCAAGACCGGGATCAACCTGCCGTACCATGCAACCTACGGCACCTGCTTTGCCGCGGTCCTCTCCACCATCGGTTACGATATCCCGAAAAACCACGGCGCCTTCGCGCCCATCGAGGTGGTCGCTCCGCCGGGAACCGTGGCCAACGTGCAGTACCCCGGTCCGGTTTCGTTGAACACCACCTCCGGCGGAGCCACCGCCCGCTACCTCGCGCCCGCGGTGATGATGCAGATGCTCGCCACCAACGAACACTGGCGGGACGAGGTGATGGCCCACGACGCCGGCCACCGTTTCGCCCGTCACGCCGGGGTCAACCAGTACGGCCGGTACTACGTGTCCAGTCTCTCGGAAGGGGCGATAGACGGACGTGGCGCCCGCGCCGACAAGGACGGCGTGGACTCGGGGGGGCGGGGCTGGTCGTCGTGTCAGAACATCGAGTGGGTGGAGCAGAACTTTCCCATCCTGTATCTCTTCCGGCGCCACCTGAAGGACGGAGCGGGCGCCGGGCGATTCCGGGGCGGCACCGGCTCGGAGACCGCCCTCACCGTTCATGACGCCCCCGAAGGGCAGATCCGCGGCGTGGCCCTGGGGGTGGCGGGCCTGCGGAACTCGGGCCAGGGAATGTTCGGCGGCCTTTGTGGCGCCCCCAGCCTGCTGGTGCTGAAGGAAGAGACCAACATCTGGGACACGATGAGCGAGAACCGGCACCCGGTGGACGTGGAAGCCATGGGAGGCACGTCGGAGATGCTCCCCTACTGCGACTTCGACGTGAAGGACGGTAGCGTGCTGTACATGCGGCTGGCCAACGGCGGCGGCTACGGCGATCCGCTGGACCGGGAACCTGAAGCGGTGCTCCGGGACGTGGCCAACGGCCTCGTCTCGCGGGAAGTGGCGCAAGACATCTACGGGGTGACCCTCACCCCTTCGGAAACGGCGGTGGACGCGGCGGCCACGGAGGAGCTTCGCGCAGCCATTCGGGCGCAGCGTTGACCGAGGAGGCACGGCGGATGAAACGACCGTTGAGAGAGAACCTGGAGCTCGACGACGATTCCGGCAGCCCCCGCGTGCTGTGTACCCGTTGCGGCTTCGACTTCGGCGGCGAGGACGAATGGCGGGAACGGAGCTACATGAAGCGGCAGTCGCCCACGGCCGGCGGTCCCTTGATGAAGGACCTCGAGGGCCAGTTCCTGCTGGAGCAGCTCTTCTGCCCGCAGTGCAAGACCCTGCTCGACTCGCAGATCGTCGAGGTCGAAACGTGAGCCTTGTGGACGCCCTGGAGGCGGGCGCGCCCAACCGTCCCGAGCCCCGGGACATGGCCCTTGATCCGGCGGCCACCGGCATCGCGGTGCTCGACATGAACGCCCGCGCCGAAGAGCCCGGCGCCATCGCCAACAAGCTCTTGCCGGGGGTCGCGCCGTTCCTGGAGCGCGCGCGCCGGAACGGCGTCCCGATCATCTACACGATCTCCCTGATAGCCAAGGGCGGGCCCGATGACCGCGTCGCCACACCGCTTAAGCGCGCGGAGGCGGAGCCGGTCATCTACCCGGACAGCTTCGACAAGTTCATCGGCGGCGAGCTTGACGGCTACCTGCGGTCCCACGGCGTCGAGCACCTCATCGTGGTAGGGGCGGCAACCACCTTCGCCGTCCTCTACACCGTCACCAGCGCGGCCCGGGTGCACCGCTACGAGGTGGTGGTGCCCATGGACGGCGTGCTGGCGCGCACCCGTTACGAACAGGAGTACAGCTTTCACCAGATGACCATCCTGCCCGCCGGGGCGGCGGGCCACATCCACTTCACGGAACTGTCCCGGATCAGTTTCGAGTAACGCCGTGTCGACAGGCACGCCGTGTCGCGCGGGAGACAGGAAAGGAGCGAGTCATGAAACAGCGTACCAACAGCATTCGTAGCGGTTGCCCGCGGGCTGTCCGTGCCCGGAGGAGCGGGTTGCGGCGCGGATTCTTCGCCGCCGGCGCTCTGCTGGCGACGCTGGCAGTGGTGATGCTGGCGGCCTCGCCAACAGCCGCCGAGACCCAGACGGAGGCCATGGCCAAGCTCATCAAAGCGGCTGCGGCGGAGAAGCAGCTCACCATGCTCCAGGGCGGCAGGTACGGCGATACCGAGTTCTGGGACGAGCTGGAAGCAGCCATGAACGCCAAGTACGGGATCAAGGTGGATCTCCAGGGCACGGCGGGAGGCCCCAACATGTCCCAGGTGACGTCCAGGCTCCTGCAGGAGCACAAGCAGGG
>JAPPNF010000131.1 GCA_028818755.1 Deltaproteobacteria bacterium
GGCGATTACCGCCAGCACTCGTTCGCTCAATGCCATGGGATCATCCCGTCACAACCGCGGGAAGCGAGGGCCCAGGGCAAACGCCGGGCTATAGAAGCTTGACGAGGGCGACGATCAGGCTGCCCTGGGCGATCAGCGCGCCGAACAGCCATTTCAAAAGGTCGGCCTTCACCGCCTCGATGCCGGCCTTCGTTTCCTGCCGCAGGGTTTCGATCTCGGCCTTCACGGCGGCGATATCGGCTTTGGTAGCAAGGTTGGCGTTGAGGAGGGCGACGTGCTCTTCGGCGAGGGTCTCGGCCTGCTTCTCGGTGAAGCCGCTCTCTGTCAGACGCTTGACGAAGCGATGGGTGTCGAAGGCGATAGCCTCGGCCATGGTGCGATCATAGCAACCCCACGGGCGCGGGACAAGGAAAAGAGTTTCCAACGAGACATGAGCCTGAGGTCTGCCGGTAAGCGAGAATGGGAAGATTGACTCCGACCCCGAGGCTCAAATCCCGTGATGACCGAGGACGGAGACGCATCGAGCGCTTGAATCTTCCCGATGTCGGCAAAGAATGGAGGGATCGGGCAATGAGGGCGCTCCCTAACACGCTAACCGCTCAGTACCACCGCGATACCGGCGAAAGAAAGGTTGAGAACCAGAAGGCGTGAAAGTCCCGACGGTTCCGCAGCCCGACGCGGTCGATGTGGACGTGATCTTCGAGTGGGTGGAGGGTCGCCTGCGCGTTCCGATTGTGACCAAGCGACCGGTTGTGTAGACGATGCCAGTGGGGAAGTCATGAAAGCCACCAGCTTTCGGGTTTCGCGCCTTCCACTCCCGGAGCGAGGACAGCGCCCCCAGCGATCCGGCTCGAACGTAAACTCCGCGGTTTCAGCGGCCGTCCAGCATGGTCACGCGCGCTGCGCAAGAACCCGGCGCAGAGCACGTGAGCGCAGATGTTCGGGCGAGCCCAGGAGATGGGCATGTCTCCCAGCCGGACACGGTCTAGGTGCGGCGGCTTCTGCATCGGGACGACGTGATCGCTTGCATGCTGTTCGTGGTTAGCGCTCCCCTTGGGTCAGTGGTAGTCGATCAGGTCCACGTCCTCGCCGGTCTCGAAGCGCAACACCACGCACCAGAAGCCCGGGCGTCTTCGCGCCCGAGTAGTGAGACATTCGGCCCCTGCTGTTGACCGGTGCGCGGTCATCCGGGATCACAACCCTTCAAGGGAGTGATGCCCTTCAAGGAAGTGAATCCTCCTGAGCCTCACAGCAAACCCGTCCTGCTTATCGTTTGCTGGCGTAGGCGATCATGTTGAGGTGATGGTTGAAGTGTACGAATGCTCGCGAAAGCCCAAACGCTCCCACGGCAGCCCCCACCATTGCTCCAACGAGCGGCAGCGCGGCTCCGATACGCCTGGATGCGGTGGCAAGGTCCAGGGTCACACCGTAACTGTCGATGCGAACGACATCGAATCCCGCCCGATCAAGTGCCGCGGTCAGCGTCTGCCGCGTGAAGAAGGTCAGGTGTTCGCCGGACGAAGCTTTCTGGATCAGTTCGTTCCGCCGGCCAAGCAATCGCGCGACAAGGGAGCCTGAGTCCGGAGTGCTGATCGCCAATACCCCTCCACTGCGCGTGAGCGAGGCGGTCTTGGCCAGTGCCCCGAACGGGTCGCTGAAATGCTCCAGCATGTCCAGCATCGTCACCGCCTCGTATGGGCCGCCGTTGAAGCTGGCAAAGTCGGCGCACGTCACGGGGAAGCGGTACTTGAAAGAAAGTCGGCGGATTGCATCGGGGTTCCGGTCGATGCCCTCTACATCGAATCCAACGTCATCCGCGACGTCCATGAAATAGCCCATTGCGCAGCCGACATCCAAGAGCCGCGCAGCCGGGGGGGGGGGGGGGCTGGTTGCCACCATGTCGATCAGGTTGAGTGCGACTCGCCTGTAGTCCCACTGCCTCATGAAGCGGAGGCCGACATAGTCGTGGTAGCCTGCGACTCCGGTTTCTTCCACGTCGCCGCTCGGCCTTTCAAAATACTCCCGTCCATACAGTGCGGCCAAATGCTCTTCGTCCGGCAACGGGTCCGCCCACATCAGGCCACAATCCTGACATCTCAGCACCGACCGTCCTTGGAGACGCCACCTGACTCGGACGTCAAACCGCCCGCACAGCGCGCATTTTGTCTCGTTGCGGTCCGCCGTCATCTACAGACAATCCTGTGCGCTCTCCGGCGAAGACCATAATCGGCCCTGCAACCAAAGACTGCCTTCGATATCCTGACCGACACGGGGAGGTTCACGGCTGGTCCATGCGCGGTCCGTAATGAAAACATCCAGATCGGCGCCTTCATCCTCGAATTGCATCACGCCGACCCTTACTTTCCACCCGGACTGTCCGAGCCAACCGTCGAATGCGGCCACATCGCGCACCGGGCCACGGAAGTGGTAATTGTCACGGTCCCAATCCTTGATGGGCAGAAGGATGCTGGAGCCTTCCAGGCGAACGTATGCGTCTTGTCCTTCTGCGAGCCCGGCGTGGGTTCGTTGCCAGGTCGCCAACTTAGAGTCGGGAGGCAACGCCAGCTTGTCCACCTGTGGCGCGCCGGCCTTGTAGGCGATTCCCGCCAGGATGAACTCCCTCCGTTGTCCGGCTTCGTACCAGGCTCGGTTGCTGAGAAAAGTCAGGTCGAAGAACGAGACCGGCGCTTCGCCCCAGACGCCTTCGATCTGGGCTTCCGCTCCACTGGCCCAGACGTGAACCTTCTCGATCTCAATGCCAACCTGCATTCCAATGGGAGGGAATGGGGATACGTTCACCAGTTTGGTGGCGTCCTCTGACACGCGCACTGTCGCAACGAGCCCGCGGTTGGCGTTTGGCCAGCAGAGATGGCCGCCCTTCGTCCAGCCTGCGGGAATGTCGTGCGGCCCGGAGTAGATGTCGCCGAATGTTGTCAGAGGCGCCGAGTCCGGGATTGCCTCGGGGAGGATTCCGAATATCTCATCGGGGCTGTCAAAGAACGGGTCCCAATGCGGTCCGCAGTAGTGTTCCTGGTCCTTGCCCTCCCACACGAATGTGTCTTCTGGCCACGATTTCTTGGCATTCATGCTCGTCCCTCGTTTGCCGGCGGCATGGACAGGAATGCAGTAACGCGTTGTAGCCCCTCGTGCCACTCGTCAAACTCCCCAAATCCAGCCTAGCCCCGGACGGAGGGGCAAGGCCCTGGTATCGCATACCTGGCGAGTTCGAAATAGAAACTGCGGGGGCCGCAAAGAACCCGCCAGGAGCGGCGCGAGTGGGCGGCCGAGAGAGGTGACCGACATCAACAGCATGGCGACGCCGACGTACACCCTCCCTGCCAGGATGCAGGCCCAGCCTGACATGATGCGGAGCCACTCAAGCATGGCGCGACATTGTAGGCGCTTTCCGTGAAGGCCGTCATCACTACACTCTACTGGACACCGGCGGGCACTCCACAGGCCACTGCTGCATGCCTGGCCGGGTCGTGCCCTCTGCGGTCAGCCGCTCCGGTCTACATCGGGTAGACCGTCCCGTTCCCGCACAGATGCCAGTACTGGAAACCATAGGACGTATGGCGGGCGAGCAGGCAGAGATCGTCCGGGGCCGTCTCCACGCACTCGCCCATCATTCCCGCCAGCCACTCCACCACCGCCGGATCGTCCCGCCCGTGGCCGTCCTTCCAGATCATGCAGCGCACCCGCGCACGTCCCGCCAGGAGCCTGTGGAAGTCGTCCCGGATCCGTCCCGAATCCGCGCCCGCGCCTCCCCATTCGCACTCCAGTATCAGAACCACCTCGTTCAGGCAGTCGCGGTCTTCGCCATACCGGAGCCAGCAGACATCGTGCAGCCACTCCCCGTCGTCGGCGTCTTCGACTCCCGAAGCGCAAACGCGCAGCCGCGGCTGTTGCGCCGCTCCGGCAAGGCACAGTTGCGTCTTGATCTCCCGGGTCCACTCCTCCGCGCCGGCCTTCTTGCCGCGCAGGTTGGCGAACGCCTCGTCGAGGCATTGGCGCACCACTTCGGAAATGCTCTCCCGGTCCATGCTGGGGTTCCTCCACCCTCGAACCGTCCCGTGCCGCCTCACACTCCGCCCGCGTCCGGCCTGGCGGCAAGCAGCAGACCCCACACCATCACCCGGGCTCTTCCTTGCGCAACCTGGCCTGGAGCGCCTTCCCCGCCTTGAACGACGGCGCCTTCGACGCCGCGATGGCCACGCTCTCCCCCGTCCGCGGATTCCGTCCCGTACGCGCCGACCGGCTCTTCGTCGAGAACCTGCCGAACCCGGTGACCGACACCGTGTCCCCGTTCGCGAGAGCGTCCCGGATGACCTCGAAGACCGCGTCGACCGCGCTCTTCGCCTGGGCCTTCGTCAGCGAGGCGCGGCCCGCGACGTCGGCCGCGAGATCGGCTTTCCTCATTACTCCCCTCCCTCGTGAAAGGCCTTCCTTCCTGGACGGCGACGGCGCGTCCCCGCATTTGTCCGTATCACTGCAATGGCTTCACGCCAACCCCTCCCGGCGAGCTTGCGCCGGTTCATGGTTCGTCCTGCATCCCGTCCGGAGCCCCGCTCCGTTCTCGTCCAGCGCCCATGTTCCCTTCCTGTCGGTCAGGTCCGCGTCCCGTAGCGTCGCGCGATTCGGCAACGCCCGTGTCACCATCGAAGACATCCTGCGCCTCGACTCCGGCAAGAGCGTGCCGGGCATGCCGTCGCGGCATGGCCGCATCACCCTGTTCACTGACGAATTCTGGAATGTCCGGCACATCCACACCACCGCCGACAGTAAAGGTCGAGCGGGTGTCGTGGCGCGTGTCGCCACGCTGGGCATCGCCTCGTTCACTCCCGTTTGCTTGACGCCGGCCGGGAAGCGCACGACGGTCCGGGAAGTGTTCCTGCAAGTGCGCAGAGAACCCGGCGCTCCAGCGCCCCCGGAGTCTGTCGGGTTCCCCGTGGTCGTGCTCCTCGCCGGAGGAAGCAAGACACGGCTCTCTCGGGCTTGAGCCGCGGCAAGGTGGGCAGCGAGCTTGTTGCGGTTGTGGACGTTGCAGCCCCAGCGCCCGCCGCGGCCGCCAACCCCCGTGTTCCCATGATGCCCGGCGGCCATATAAACCCGAATGCCTCCGGGCCGGGTGCTGTACGTCGATCATAAGTGGGCCGTAACCGGAAAGTATGACGGCGACGCAACAGCGTAATACGAAAAACTCTCGACGAAACAATCATGTGCGGCACATCGTCATACGCCGTGATTCTCCAGGGAACCGCCCCGGTTCTCCAGAGCGTCGCACCCGGTTCTCCGGCGAACCACCCCGGTTCCCCAGGGAATCTTCCCAGCCAGACGCGCGCTCGCGCCGCCACGCATGCATCTCTACCTGGACGTCCCGGGAACCACCCCTGATCCGCGGCTTCGGCTCCGTATGCTTTGATCTCCTTCTCCCGCTCAAGCGCCGCTCGGGCTAACCTGCCGATATCACGCGCCTTTTCGTCCCCCTTCGCCGATGTCCCGCCATGCGGCTCCGTCTTTACGGCGGAGCCGTTATTCCTTCACACCTGCCGCACCTCGGTGCCTGACGTGCCTTGTCTGCGACCGGGTGCGCAGTTCGAGCCCCTCATGGCCGTTTGCCACTTGGGAAAGCGCGGTTGCTCCCCGGTACACGGCAGTTGACCCAGAGCACACCCGTGATTCCAAGTGCCTGCTGGACCACCAGCCCGACCTCCTGCCCTTCCGTGGCGGGAATCCTACAACTCGTTTCCTGCGGCGGATCTGAGCCTTCGTGCACCGGCGGCGATTTTCCCAAGACGCTCCAGGCGCTCCGGGTCCGCGCAGACGACGCGTGGGCGCATCCATGCACGCGCCCGGCGCGGAACCCCGCCGCGAGCGCTCGGAGGTCCGCTGCAATGCGGAGAAACGGGGGTGTTACACGCAGGATCACCGCAGCCACCATTGTGTTGCCACCCGGCAAACGAGCCAGGGCTGCGCGTGGCGATGATGACGGCTGCCCCGAAAGAGCCGGCGGCGGGAGAAGGTCACGGGGATGCTCCGGCCGTGGCCGGAAGGGGAGTTGAGCGTTCCAGGGACAGCTTCAGTGCGTGGTTCGGGAAGGCGGCGGCCCCGAGCTCAAGGGAGACGGAAAACTTTACAATCCCAGGTCCAGATCAAGGGATGTCTGCCGGGCTTCCAGGGCCTCCTGCTGTTGGCGGTCGTGTTCCCGCTCGACCTCGTGGCCGTCGCCGCTGTCGATTCCACGGTCCAGCTTGTCGGCATCGAGCGCTGTCTGCTCCCGTTCGACCGTGTCGGGGTCACGGCCGCCGGGCCGCTCGACACCAAAGACGGCCTCGTGTGCGGCCTCCTTCGCCGCTCCGTCGAGCGCCGAAACCCGCTCTCCGGTGGCTCTCTCCAACTGGTCGGAGAGCTTCCAGGCATCATCGGTCACCAACTCCGCATCGTCCCGCGCCCGGCTGATGGCCACGTAGAAGGCGCGTTGGTTCGTCAGGTCCGGGTTCCCGGTGGGCATCGCAGCGATGATCCCGTCCACGGTCCTGCCCTGGAATGCGTGAATCGTCGAAGCCCAGCCACGGTCCACGTGCCGAAGTTGGGGGTCTTCCCCGGCCAGCCGCGTCGTCGATCCGTCCTCGAGGCCGAAGCGGACGCTGTCCTTCTCCACGGAATTCACCACCGCGGTCTCTCCGTTGGCGAGTCCCGAGCCCGGATCGTTGCGCGTCCACCGCACCCTGTCGCCCCGGCGGAGCTCCATCTCCTCGCTCCGGTAGACCTCCACTCCGCCCTTGGCCGCGGCGATCAGGTGCGGCCGCCATGCCACCGGATCGCCTTTTTCGCTGCCGAGCCAGACCACGTTGTGCTTTTGGTCGACCCTCAGGACCTCTCGCTCGTCTCCCTTGTCCACTCCCAGAATCTTGTACTTCCGGTTGAAAATTACGGTGTCGCCCACGGAATAGCTCGAAGCCCGGGCCACCTCGGCCCGGGTCAGGTCCCGCGGGATCAGTTTCTCCACCCGCCTTGCCGGTCCCGAAACCGCGCCTTCGGAGGTCAGTTGCGCCCGGATTGTCTCGTTGATCTCGTCCCGCAACGCCCTGGTCGGGGCGATCACGCCCGTTATTGCACGCTGGTCGGGAGACAGGGAGAGCCAGCGCCGGGCTGCGGCCGCTCCGATCTCTTCGCGGTCCACCTGCGCGATGCGTTCCCCCAGCTTCTCGAACGCGGTCTTCACCTCGCCCGCAAGGCCCGCCCTCACCGCCTCCTTGAGCTCCTTGTCGCGCTGCCGCAGGATCTCGTCCATCACCGCGGTCTTCATCCCGGCCCGTCTGAGTTGCTCGAACGGCTTGCCCGCCTCCACCGCGCCCAACTGCTTCTCGTCCCCGACCAGCACCACACGGGGAACCCGGAGCGTGGTCGCGACCCTGAGCAGTCCGCGCATCTGTTCGCTCGATGCAAGCGAGCTCTCGTCCACCACGAGCACCGTCTTCGAGAACGAGGCGCGCAGGCCGCGAAGTGCCTTCGGTGCGCCTCGGCCTTCGCCGATACCCGCATGTTGCGCCAGGAACCGCTGCAACGTCTCCGACCCGATCCCCGATTCCCGCTCCAGGGTGCGCGCCGCGGACGCCGACGGAGCCAGCCCCATCGTCCGGTAGCCCCGGCTCTCCAGGAGAGCCCGGAGCCTGTCGAGCATGGTCGTCTTGCCCGTCCCGGCGTACCCCTGCACTCCCACCACCCGGTCCGTGGACGAGAGGATCATCTTCACCGCCGTCTTCTGTCCATCGTTGAGGCGGCCCCGGTGCAGTCTCGTCGTGGCGATCCAGCCCCGCATGATCGCCTTCCCGGATCCCTGTCCGGCCTGCATGAGCGCGATCGTCTCCGACTCCCGCGCCAAAGCCGCGTCCGTGGTCCAGTGTCTTCCGTGTCCGAGGCCCGTTGCGGCGTGGAGGCGCCCTCGCTCTTCGAGAGCGGAAATGGCCCGTTCCGCCGCTCCCACCGTGACGTTGCCCGGCTCCCGCCCGAGCGCGGCCGCCAGGAGGTCCGCGTGGCCGAACACCGCCTGGCGTTCAGAGAGGTGTTCCACTGCCCAGGTTGCCGCTTCTCCCGCCTCGTTGTCCCGGTCCGCGAACAGATCGGGCACCGGGAGTTCCCGTTCCGCCTTCCTTGCCCTGGCCCGGACGAACTCGGCGGAGAAGCCCAACTCCCTGCCCTGACGCTCCCATGAGCGTCGAAGCTCCTCCTTGTCCACGTCGCGCTTGCGCGCCCGGGTCATGAGCGCCGCACGCGCCGCAAGGTGTGGATTCTCGCCCGACTTGCCCAGGCCGCGCTTTTCCATCGCAGCCTCGATCTCCGCCCGCCGTGTCGAGAATGCCTCGATCGTCTCACGCGGCACACCCGCGATCTCGAACCTGCCGTCCGGGTGCGTCCTCTCGATACCGTACCCCAGTTCCCTGAGACCCTCCGCCAACTCCGCCCGGTAGATGGCTCCGATCGCCATCTTGCCCGCGTAGAGCCCGTCGTCCACCGTCGTCCTCCACTTCCCGTCCCCGCCCTGCGCCATGTTGGCGATCACCGCATGGGTGTGGAGTTGGGGGTCCAGGTTCCGTGAGGCGTCGTGCCTGAAGGTGGCCGCCACCATCTTCTGGCCGCCGGTCCGGACCATCGCGCCGGTGGCCTTGTCCTGCATCCGGGTCTCGATGGCGTTGGGCTCGATCCACGCCAGAGTCTTCCCCACCGCCCGGTCGTGCGCGGCGACGATCCGTTCGTCGCCTCCCACCAGCGCCATCACCGACACCGACTTGGGCGCCGACAGCGTCACGTCCCGGCCCGGACGGTGGTGGATGCTACCGTCAAGGTCCTTGCGCCCGAGCTGGCGCCCGCCGGGCACCCTGCCTTCGAGGATGGCCTTGAACGTGTCCGGATCCACCGGACCCGAGAGCCCCAGTTCCTCCGCTCCCTTGCCCGCCCAGGCGCTCGCCTCCCTGTGCGCGGAATCGTCCTTCGCGTAGTATCCGTCGCGCTCGAAGTAGCTCACGCCCTGGGACGGCGAGGCGATCTTGCCGATGGACGCTACCATGACTCCCTCCTCGCGCGGGGTGCGTGTCTGCCGTGGTCTTGCAGCTCCATGAAGCCCACTTACGGGCTTTCAAGGACAAGGACAAGACGCGAAACCACGGATTCGCAGCCCTGTCGTCGCATGGCGTCGACTTTCTTTGTGACCCCCGGTCCAAGCAGGCAAGACCAGTTACCGGCATCGGCGCGCCGGCGGATTCCAGGTCCAGAACCGTCAGGCCGAGACCCCGGCATATCCCCGGAACCCGGTGTCACATTGATGGGCGCCATGTTTGCGTTCCAGGACGAGGGGAGAGTGTTTTCCAATACGGTTCCTCGGGGCTGACACGGGGCTTCGCCCGCGAGCCCGGGGGTTCGGCGCGCTGGCGCCATCACGGCCAGCCCAAGGAGATCTTCGTGTACGAACTGAGCGATGGCGCCGCCGAGGCGCTGAGCCGGGTCGAGATGCCGGTGAACTGGAACGCCGAGCAACACACCGAGCCGATGACGGCGGTGCGGCTGCGGAGTCTTTACGAGTGTCTGGGAGAGGTGGCGGAGTGCCGCCATGCGCGGGGCAAGCGCTATCCCCTGAAGACCGTTCTGGCGATTGCGGTGGCGGCCCGGCTTGCGGGCTACCGGGGAGCGAACGCGTTCGCGCAGTTCGCCGCCTTGCTGAACCAGGAGTAGCTCGAGGCGGTGGGGGCGTTCTGGAGCGAGCGAAAAGGGGCGCTACACCGCGCCCGCCATCACCACCTTCCACAACATCCTTGCCGCGCTGCCGCCACAGACCCTGGACAACGCCATCCGCCGGTGGACCGGCCAGCACGGCACGGCGCAGGCGCCGGTGGCCATGGACGGCAAGGACCTGCGCGGCGCCTCGAAGCAGACCGTTGAGGGGCGGCGGGTAATGGTGGCGGCGGTGGAGCACAAGACCGGCCTGGTCCTCGGGCAGGTGGAGGTGGACTCGAAGAGCAACGAGATCCCGGCCGTGCGCGAACTCTCCCAGAGCCTCGACCTCGCCAGCCGCATCGTCACCGTCGATGCCCTCCATGCCCAGCACGAGACCATGCGCTGCCTGCGCGGGCGAGGCGCCGACTACGTGGTCACCATCAAGGACAACCAGCAAACCATCCTCGAAGACCTCAGGGCCATGGACTTCACAGACGCCCCCTCGCACGAGACCGTGGACAAGGGTCATGGCCGCATCGAGCGCCGCCGTTGCGCCGTCAAAGACCTCTCCGGCCCGGAGTGGGACGGCTACGCCCACCTCCACGGCCGCCGCCAGGCCCTGCGCATCGAACGCGAGCGCCACATCCCCAAGACCGGCAGGCGCAGCGTCGAGGTGTCCTACAGCCTCACCTCCCTGGGCCCCGACCGCGCAGGACCGAGGAGTTGCTGGCCCTGGTGCACAACCATTGGCACATCGAGAACCGCCTCCACTACGTGCGCGACTTCACCTGCGACGAAGACCGCTGCCGCGTCCACGTGCGCCACCTGCCTCGCAATCTCGCCTGCCTGACCAACGTGGCCCTCGCCATCGTGCGTTCCAACGGCCGCTTCCGCTACCTGCTCGAGGCCAACCGCAACTATGCCGCCCGCGCCCAAGAGGCCCTCGGCGCGGTCCTGATCCCGCCCGTCGCCGGATCCCCCGGGCGTCTCGCACAAACGAGGGGGCCTGCCCGTGCCGTTGGACACCCGCGCCCCGCACTGGGCCGAATCCTCCCTTATCAGACGTCGAACGGCCCAAAGGCGCGTAAGGATCGCACGATCCGTGATGGCCCCCCGCTGCGTCTACACTCACCCTCGAACTGTGGCTTGGGCCGCGGGACGGGACAAAAAGTTGCTCCTGCCTCCAGGAAATGCTTTCTTTACTTGATCGTCGCTACGGTGTTACTGGCTTGGGAAAGGGAGCGTGGAAGTGAAGCGCAAAAGGAATATCATCCGCATCCAGGGCACCTCTTCTGACGCGGGGCTTCGCTCACCCGCCGGCCCCTCGGGCGCTCAGTAAGGGGAAGTGAGTTGGTACAGCTCAAGCATGCTCCGATACCATCACCACCGCATATCCCGAATGCGTGGTACAGACCTGCGTTATTCACCTCATCCGTCATTCGCTCCAGTTTATCTCCTGGAGGGACCGAAAGCCCCCCCAAGGCCATTTACGGGGTGCCTTCGGCCGAGGCTGCCGCCGCGAAGCCGGACCGTTCAAAAGCCGCCCCTGGAGTCAACAATACACTACCGTGTTGCACAGTTGGTGTCGCCGTTGCGAGGCAGTGATCCCGTTTCTTCACTGCACGCCGAAGCGATCCGCAACAGGCTGGTTCCTTAGTGACGACGCAGCTCATTTGGTACAGTACCGTGAAGGAGGAACAATGATCAAACGAATTTGTATATCTGTAGTTGCTTTTACGATTTTGCTCATTGTCACTACAACGTCGACCGGTGCACAACAACTCTCTATAACACTGCATGCACCCCTTAAGGGTTCGGACCTTATTTTTCCGCACAAGTTTCCCTCCGAAAAGATGCTTGCCACAAATAATGCATGGAAAGACTTGCAGGCGGCCTGTCCTCAGTGCGCCACCGGTGGCACGGTCGGACTCGACGCGACGTCGCCCCGATGGGTTGATGGAAAGGTCACCTCAGCACCATTCAAGGCTATGGAACTCGTTTTCCCGCAGAACATGCGTTCCCAAGAGATGTCCATGGCACGACAAGCATGGAAAGACCTGCAGACCGCATGTCCTCTATGCGCCAACGGTGGCACGGTCGGGACCAGAGTAGTGGGCCGCGGATATTCCCGTGACGTAATCACAATAACGAAGACGGAATGGATAGAATACATGATGCTAAAGGCGTCATGTAAGCAGTAGTGTTGATGAGGTCTTTGCTATGAAGGGATTGTTATTTCTGCTCGTGTTTCTTTGTCAAGTTCTCGTATGGGACAGCGAGGCAACTCTGCATGACGAGTTCAGAGGAAAGTTCTACGCTATACAGGAAGAATACCTGAAGAAGCTGACCAAACATCAGTACAACCTTATGGAAGACCTGGAAAACAAGCTTCGACAACAAAAATGGCAGACGAATGTAATCGCGATAATGGTTTTTGTTATGGTTCTAGTGGGATTAGTGCTAAGTTATCTACAGTTTAAAAGTGACCAACTTTCACGATCGAAATCCAACTTTACTCTGAGATTAGGAAGCGGGAGCGTAGAGATACACAGTTCTGTAATTGGATTAGTAATATTGGCTCTTAGCTTTTGGTTTTTTCGAGCCTACATTGAAACAGTCTACAATGTAAGCGTCTTTGAGATACCATTTATCGACGCGGCTAGCTTTGAGCCCAAGTAACATCTAGTTGTACAGGTCGGACTGTTCCAAGGGCGTCGTCGAGGTCCATTCAGTGATTCGAGCACGGGACCGAGGTAGCCCGTGGAGGTGCGTCACGTAGCCGTCGACGATCAACCACGGGCTGTCACCGCAATGGATGACGAGGGCATCCCCCAAGGGGTGTAACAAACGGTGGAAACGAACCTCATCCTTCAGGTAGGTTCCGGGCTCGCGGCCGTGGAGTGAGAGATACTTCGTACTCCGATACCTTGGTCATTGGCATATTTCCGCCGGCGCGCTTGAGCGCGAATGCAAACTCCGGTACCCATGCGAGGGTTACCCGGCCGATGTACGCCGGGCATTGGCCACGCGAAGAAGTGGATTCGTCGAAACCCCTCGGGACCGGCGGCGCCACGCCGCCCAAAGGAGACATGCAATGATTGCTGACGCGTTCCTTAAACAGAGACTACGGGGTGCGGCAGGTTGGTTCGTTCGGGGATGGTTGGTCAAGCAGGCCATATTGATCGCGGTGGGGCTGGGGATGGTCATCGGCCTTGTATTCGGGCCGATGTTCTTCTGGTTGCTTCCACAATGGATCGGTTTCGGTTGGACAATCGTCGTTTGGGGAACCACAGCGGTCGGGCTGGTGATCGCCATCTTCGTGAAATGGAATATCGAGAACTTGAGAAAGGGCTTGGATGCGGAGATGCTCGTGGGGCAGACCATCGAACGCGCAATGACCGCCGAAAACTGCGCCGTCGCGCACTCGGTCAAAGAAATCGCGGAGGGTGGCGACATCGATCACATCATCGCCACACCGAAGGCGGTCTGGGTGATCGAAACGAAGTACAAGAAGGTCCGGAAGGACCGTTTTCCTAAGGTACTGGACGGCATAGCGACGAACATGGACGCTGTGCGCCAATGGGCGGTCAAATTGGCACCTGACAAGGAGACGCGCGTAAGAGGCTGCCTCGTTCTTGCCTTTGAGCCTGCGCTCGTGGCGAAGTGTCGTTGGGGCAAGAATCCGAGCGATGGCGAAGAGAAAATCAACGTATATTCTCGTCCTTCGCTCGCTGAGTTCGATAAGGAGGTCCGAGAGGAGGTCAGGAAGCCGCAGTCACTCGATGAACGAATCAAGGAAGAGATTTGGAAGCTGGGAGAAATTGAGACCGAAACGTGTCCTGATTGAGTAACAGCATCGGGATTAGAAGGAGAACGGAGCGTCCAGGGATCGCCTCGCATATCGGCTTGATTTTCTACGAGATTTCTCTCTC
Source organism: Deltaproteobacteria bacterium (assembly GCA_028818755.1). GTDB lineage: Bacteria > Desulfobacterota > Binatia > UBA9968 > JAJDTQ01 > JAJDTQ01. The sequence goes on from JAPPNF010000131.1 coordinate 13,644, forward strand.
GAAGTTGGACCCGGGTGGACTCCCGAGGGCGCATCGCGGATGCGTGGCGTGTGAGAGAATTAACGCCGCAAGGCGTAAGTGCACACCCGTATCGCGCTCGGTAGCACCGGGACGAATAAACCGCGGGATTTCCGACGGTTAGCCCTAGCGGCGCCTGAGCGTCAGCGTTCGCCACGCACTTGCAGGAACACTTCCCGTACCGTCGTGCGGATCTCCTGGCTGGCGTCAAGCAAACGGGAGTGAACGAGGCGATGCCCGGGGTGGGACACGCGCCACGACACCCGCTCGACCGTTACTGTCGGCGGTGGTGCAGATGTGTCGGACATTCCAGAAGTCGGCAGTGCACGGAGTGGTGCGGCCATGCCGGGACAGCATGCCCGGCACGCTCTTGCCGGAGTTGAGGCGCAGGATGTCTTCGATGGTGACACGGGCGTTGCCGAATCGCGCGACGCTGCGGGACGTGGACCTGATCGACCTGACCGACAGGAAGGGAACCTGGGCGCTGGACGAGACGAGCGGGGCTCTGGACGGGATGCAGGACGAACCATGAACCGGCGCAAGCTTGCTGGGAGGGGTTGGCGTGAAGCCATTGCAGTGATACGGACAGATGCAGGGACGTGCCGTCGCCGTCCATCGGGAAGGAATCCTTTCAGCAGGGAGGAAGCCATGGGGAAAGCCGATCTCGCGGTCGAGGTCTCCGGCCGCGCCTCGCTAACGAAGGCCCAGGCGAAGAGCGCGGTCGACGCGGTCTTCGACATCATCCAGGACGCTCTCACGAACGGGGACACGGTGTCGGTCACCGGGTTCGGCAGGTTCTCGACGAAGAGCCGGGCGGCGCGTACGGGACGGAATCCGCGGACCGGGGAGAGCGTGGCCATCGCCGCGTCGAAGACGCCGTCGTTCAAGGCGGGGAAGGCGCTCCGGGCCAAGTTGTGCAAGGGAGAGCCCGGGTGATGGTCCGGGGTCCGGTGCTTGCCGCCGCGCCGGACGCGGACGTAGTGTGAGGCGGCAAGGGACGGTTCGAGGGTGGAGGAACCCCAGCATGGACCGGGAGAGCATTTCCGAAGTGGTGCGCCAATGCCTCGACGAGGCGTTCGCCAACCTGCGCGGCAAGAAGGCCGGCGCGGAGGAGTGGACCCGGGAGATCAAGACGCAACTGTGCCTTGCCGGAGCGGCGCAACAGCCGCGGCTGCGCGTTTGCGCTTCGGGAGTCGAAGACGCCGACGACGGGGAGTGGCTGCACGATGTCTGCTGGCTCCGGTATGGCGAAGACCGCGACTGCCTGAACGAGGTGGTTCTGATACTGGAGTGCGAATGGGGAGGCGCGGGCGCGGATTCGGGACGGATCCGGGACGACTTCCACAGGCTCCTGGCGGGACGTGCGCGGGTGCGCTGCATGATCTGGAAGGACGGCCACGGGCGGGACGATCCGGCGGTGGTGGAGTGGCTGGCGGGAATGATGGGCGAGTGCGTGGAGACGGCCCCGGACGATCTCTGCCTGCTCGCCCGCCATACGTCCTATGGCTTCCAGTACTGGCATCTATGCGGGAATGGGACGGTCTACCCGATGTAGAACCGAGCCGCTGAGCGAAGAGGGCGCACCCCGGCTTCCACATGTCCGTAGGTGCTCCGCGTTGACGGGGAATACCACTCAACCTCCACTAGACCGCCGTCGCGACCATAAATTCCTGCTCCATCGGGTTGCGCAGGACGGCAAGATTACAAAGTACGAAGGCTCGGAAAACGCTCATTCTCCACTCCACCAGGAAACCGAAGCAACGACTCCACAGCTTCCGCCACATGCGCATTACTCCGCGACCGTTCCAATAAATCGCGGTCAAGTTGATGTAAGCCGTAGTCGCCCCTTGATCCTCCGGCACACACCACTGTCCTTGTGTCGTTCTGCTTCACTTCACGCGACCCATCCGGTACATCCGCTTCAAGTTGTCCCGGGCTAGTCCGTCCCCTTGCAACGCTGCCCTCCAGAACCACTTCACTGCCTTTGTGTCGCTCTGCTCAACCCCGCGACCCATCTCGTACATTCGCCCCAAGTTGTTCTGGGCATTCCTGTACCCTTGCTCCGCCGCTTTCCGGTACCACTTCACGGCCTCCGTATCGCTCTGCTCAACCCCGCGACCCATCGCGTACATCCACCCCAATTTGTTCCAGGCTACCGTTACCCCTTGATCGGCTGCTTTCCGGTACCACTTCACCGCCTCTGTATCGCTCTGCTCAACCCCGCGGCCGCTCTGGTACATCCACCCCAAGTTGTGAAGGG
>JAPPNF010000186.1 GCA_028818755.1 Deltaproteobacteria bacterium
CGGCGACACGGCGACGCTCGACGTTGCTCCCCGCTTCGCGGACCCCGACGGGGACGCGCTGACCTACGGCGCGTCGTCGTCGAACCCCTCGGTGGCCGCCGTCTCGGTTTCCGGCTCGACGGTCGCCGTCGCCGCGCTCGCAACCGGCTCCGCCACGATCACGGTCTCCGCCTCCGATCCGGGAGGGCTCACGGCCGCCCAGACCTTCGAGGCCACCGTCATGGCCCCTGGACCGGATCTCACGTTCACGGGCGTGTCGCCGGCCTCCGCTACGCTCGCGCCGGGCAGATCGGCGACCTTCACGTTCGCCATCCGCAACCAGGGAACCATCGTGTCAGGCGCGACCACGATCCGCGCAATGAGGTCCCCGAATCCGATCATCAGCGGTCGCGACACGGAGATTGGGGCGTATCCGCTCGCGGCGTTGGGCGCGAAGCAGGAACGCGCGTTTCCGCTCACGATCTCGGTCGACGCGGGCAGTGCCGCGGGCACCGTATACATCGGCATGTGCGTCGATGCCGTCACCGAGGAATCCAACACGCGCAACAACTGCTCCGATGGCGCTCGGCTGACGATCGCCGCGCCCTCGGCCGGGCGCGGGCTGGTTGCCGGCGACCAGTCGGTCATCCGCATCCGGGCGTACGCCTCGCCGACCGGCGGGTGGTGAGAAGAAAGGGCAAGGACTGGACGAGATGAGAAGCGTAACTCCCCTGCATGGCACGCGGCAACGGACGAGGTGGAGCGCGTGGCGGGCGAGCGTTCGGGCTGCCGCGCTCATGGCGGTTTCTTGGGTTGCCGCCTGCGCCGACGAGCCGGTCGTCGGTCCAACGGAGGCGGCAGTTGCATCCGATGCCACACCCGGCGCGATGGCCATGGCGCGGGCCAGCGACCGCGACATCCTCGTCGCGCTGTACGAGGCGACGGACGGGGCGAACTGGCGGGACAACACCAACTGGCTGACCGAGAAGCCCCTTGGGGAGTGGTACGGCGTCCTAACGGATGCGGCTGGACGGGTGACCGCACTCATCCTCGATGAGAATCACCTGTCCGGCGCCATCCCGCCCGGCTTGGGCGGACTGGTCGAACTCGACAGTCTGTTGCTTGGGGCGAACGGGCTGACCGGACCCATCCCCGCCGAACTGGGTCGGCTGGCCAATCTCAAGTCACTGGACCTGCGAGCCAATGGTCTGACCGGTCCGATCCCAGCGGAGCTCGGCGACTTGGCGGAATTGGACGCGATCCAACTCCACTACAACCAACTGACCGGTCCGATTCCGGCCGAACTGGGAAGGCTGTCCAAGCTCCGGGTTCTGGCCATCTATAGGAACCGGCTGTCGGGGGCGGTGCCCTCGGAACTGGGTAGGCTCGGCGGCCTCCGTCAACTCTACCTTGAACAGAACCAACTTTCTGGCGTGATACCTTTGAGCTTCGCGGGCCTGAGCTTGGTCGTTTTTTTCTTCGAGGAAAACGCGGGTCTATGCCTTCCGCCCGGCTTGGTCGGTTGGTTCGAAGGCATCTGGGAGGGACATGGTCCCACCTGCTCCGCCGGGGACGCGGAGGTGCTCCGGGCGCTGTACGAGGCGGCGGACGGCGGCCGCTGGGCGAACTCCCAGGGCTGGCTCGGCAACGACCCCTTGAGCGAATGGTACGGGGTCGAGACTGATTCCACCGGCCGGGTTGTGGCCTTGGATCTCGCCGACAACGGCCTTTCTGGCCGCCTGCCCGCGAGCTTGGGCAACCTTGTTTCGATGATCCGTCTCCGGATCGGCGACAATCCCGATCTGTCGGGGGGGTTGCCGACCTTGCTCGCCCGCACGCCGCTCGAAGAGTTGCTCTACGCGAACACGGGCCTGTGCGCTCCGGTCGAGGCGTGGTTCCAAGAGTGGCTCGGCACCGTTGGGCAGCACGAGGGCACGGGGCTGCTTTGTCCCCCCCTTTCCGACCGCGAGATCCTCGCGGCGCTGTACGAGACGACCGATGGGGCCAACTGGGAGGAGTCCGGCAACTGGGTCACCGACGCTCCGCTCGGAGAGTGGCACGGCGTGGAGACCAACGCGGAGGGACGGGTTGTGAACCTGGATCTCAGGTGGAACGGGCTGCGCGGGCCGATCCCTCCCGAGTTGGGCGGGCTGTCCGAACTGGATACCCTGATCCTCTTTGCCAACCGGCTTTCAGGACCGATCCCACCGGAGTTGGGCAACTTGGCCGAAGTCAGGCTCGTCGTCTTGGCGGCAAACGACCTGGAGGGGCCGATCCCACCGGAGTTGGGCGGGTTGGCCAGTGTGGAAGAACTGCATCTCAACGGAAACCAACTGACCTCCGCCCCCCCGGAGCTTGGTCGCCTGAGCACACTGAAGGCTCTGGCGCTCGCCAACAACCCGCTCACGTCGATTCCACGCGAGCTGGGCGACTTGACGAACTTGGAGCTACTGTTCCTCTACGCCAACCAGTTGACTTCCATCCCGCCGGAACTGGGCAATCTGGACAACCTCAGACGACTGGATCTCGACCGGAATCGGCTGACATCCATCCCGCCGGAACTGGGCCGCCTGGCCAACCTTTCGTGGCTGTTTCTGGCGGGGAATCGCCTAACCTCCCTTCCGGTGGAATTGCGTGGGCTGTCTCGGCTGTTGTTGCTGGATCTGGGATCGAACGAGTTCAAGTCGTTCCCGTCGCCGTTGGCCGAGTTGCCCATATTGCGAGAGCTGTATCTGGACCGGAACCACCTGACGCACATTCCCTCCGGACTTGGCAGCGCGACCGGTGCGACACGGCTTGACTTCTCCCAAACCGTCCAAGCACCGGCTCAATCCGAGAGGTGGAGCGAATCGGACGATCCTTGGCGGCTGGATCCAGATGAGGACTGGTCGAGAGATAGCTTTCGGAAGCGGGACCGGCTGGTTGCCTTGCGGGCCGGGGCGGCATCCGGTGCAACCCGGTCGTCACCGGACGCGCGGACGCGTGCGGGGGCCTTTCCGAGTCTCGATGTACTCGATCTCTCGTCCAACGAACTGAGCGGCCCGCTGCCGGCGGGGCTGCTAGAATTCACGGGCATCGCGAGCCTGGGCCTTGCCGGCAACTCCGGCCTGTCCGGTCCCCTTCCCCTGGGCCTGACGGCGCTGGAGCGCCTCAATGACCTGCACACGACCGGGACCGGGCTCTGCGCCCCGGCGGACCCGGAGCTCCTCGATTGGCTCGATGGCGTGACGCGGCAGCGGGTCGCGCTCTGCGCCGCCGCCGGAGGCGCAGCCGCCTACCTGACGCAAGCCGTCCAGTCCCTTGAGTTTCCGGTGCCGCTGGTCGCGGGCGAGCCGGCGTTGCTGCGCGTGTTCGTGACCGCCCAGCGCGCCGCCGGGGCGCGCATGCCGCCGGTTCGAGCCACCTTCTACTTGGACGGAGCCGTCATCCATAGGGCGGAGATTCCCGGAACGTCCGATCCCATTCCGGCGGCGGTCAACGAAGGCTCCCTCTCTGGCTCCGCGAACGCGGAGATCCCCGGCCGGGTGATCCAGCCCGGCCTGGAGGTCGTGATCGAGCCGGACCCGGAGGGGACGCTCGATCCGGCGCTGGGCGTGGTCAGGCGCATCCCCGCCGTGGGCCGCATGGCGGTGGACGTGCGCGCGATGCCGGTCTTCGAGGTGACGCTTGTGCCGTTCATTTGGGAGGAGAATCACGATCCCTCGATCATCGACACGGTTGCCGCGATGGCCGCCGACCCGGAGGGCCACGAACTGTTCGAGCGCACGCACCTGCTGTTGCCGGTCTCCGAGATCGACGCGACGGCGCACCCGCCCGTAGCGACGTCCACCAACGACGGGTTCGAACTTCTCCGTGAGGTCGAGATGATCCGGGTCGCCGAGGGCGGACGCGGCCACTACCTGGCGGTCATGGCACCCCCGACGACCCCGGTTGGTCTCGGCGGCGTGGCGTACGACATCGGAAGCTGGTCCAGTTTCTCGATCCTCGACTCCGAGGTCATCGCGCACGAGTTCGGGCACAACCGCAACCTGTACCACGCGCCGTGCGGCGGAGCGGGCGGTCCGGACCGGTACTATCCCTACGGGAGGGGCAACATCGGCGCGTGGGGCTACGACTTCGGCTCCGGCGAACTCGTGCCCCCGGGCCAGCCGGACTTCATGTCCTATTGCGAGCCCACCTGGACGAGCGACTACCAGTTCACGAACGCCGTCCGCTACCGCCTCGAAACCGAGACCGGCTCCATCCTGATCGCCGCGGCCGACGCCGCCCAAGCCGCCTCCGGCCGCGCCCTGATGCTCTGGGGCGGCTTGGACGGCGAAGGCGTGCCGCGCCTCAGGCCCTCCTTCTTCATCGACGCCCCGCCCGCGCTGCCGGAGGCCGACGGGCCCTGGTCGCTCACCGGGACGGACGTCGCGGGCACGGTGCTGTTCTCGCTGTCCTTCGCCATGTCGGAGTTCACCGACACCGACGACCGGCGCGCCGGGTTCTCGTTCGCCGTGCCGGTGACATGGACGGAGGAGCTGGCGGACATCACGCTGCAAGGCCCGGATGGCTCGATTGCCCTCGACCGCGACACCGACCTGCCCAAGACCGTCCTGCGCGACCCGGCGACCGGCCGGATCCGGGGCATCCTCGACGGAGTGCCGCAACCGGCGGCCCCGGGCACGGCCGCGGCCGTCGCGGCGGACGGCCAAGACCTCCAGATCCTCTTCAGCCGCGGGATCCCGAACCGTGGGAGCGAACATCGATGAACGCCCGTCCCGCGCCCGACATTCATCGCGTGCCGCATTTGCCGGCGACGCGCACTGCTCTTTCGTGAAAGAACCGAGCCGATGAAGAAACTGACTCCCCTCGCATGTCTTGTGCTCCTGACCGGTTGCGAGGATCCGCTTCCGCCGGCGGCGTGCGGAGCCTCCGCGTCGATGGAGACCGTCATCGAAAGGACCGAGACGGCGAGCGTGTGCTTCGAGGACCCGAACATGGACATGCTGACCCTGACAGCGCAGTCCGCGAATCCCGGCGTCGCCACCGCTTCGCTAGTCGGCGACCAGTTGTCCGTGACCGGGGTCGACGAGGGATCCACGACGGTCACGGTCACCGCCACCGATCCCGGTGGCCTTACGGGGACTTCGGTCTTCCCGGTGACCGTCAAGCGCGCCATTGACGTTGTCGTGGCGAGCTGCGAAGGCGAGCGGCAGGGGAGCAGGTTCTCGGTGGAGATTCGCGGAAGGGCCACCGCCAACACGGCCGTCGAAGATCTCGTTTTCGTAGGTTACGTCGACAACTCGATCGTTGGAAGAGACTTTCTGGGTCGAATGAGCAAGAATGAGACCGAGTCCATTCGAATCACGGGCACAATCGGGTCCATCGGTTCAGGAGTTTGCCGGCTGCGTTGGGCATGGAACTGGGGAGACGCCGGCGGCGACATCGCAACCCACCGCTCTCTCGACCTCGGCTCGACCGTGATCACGATCCGCGACCGCTGATGCCGACAGTTAGTAGTTAAGCCAAAGGAAGATGTCATGAACGAACCAGCCGTATTCCGCAAACCCCATCCCGCAAGAGGTATCCGCACCGCAGCCGTCGTCGTGCTCGTGACCGTGTGGCCATGGGCGCTGGAAGCTGCCCAGAATCCCCGGGCGCCCGAGGCGGTAGGCTCCATTCCCGCACGGACGATCGCGGCCGGCCAGTCCGCGCGCTTCGACCTGGCGCCGTACTTCAACGACGCCGACGGGGATGCGCTGGCGTACGCGGCCACAGTCTCGGACGCCGCGGTCGCCACGGTTTCCGTGTCGGACGACATCCTCACCGTCGCGGGCGTGGCGCCCGGGACGGTGGTCGTGACGGTTTTCGCCAGCGATCCCGGCGGTCTTTCGGCCACCCAGCGGACCGAAGTCACGATCGAAGCGCCCAACCGGGCACCGGAGCCCGTCGGGTCGATCCCCGGCCAGTTCCTTGCTCCGGGTCAGTGGGTATCGATCGGTGTGTCCTCCTATTTCAACGACCCGGAGGGGGATGTCCTCAGTTTTTCCGCGACGACATCCGACGCATCCGTGGCCGGCGTCGAGGTTTCCGGCGACATCGTCACCATCACGCAAACGGGTTCGGGAACAGCGATCGTCAACGCGGTCGCGCGTGATCCGGGCGGTCTCTCAGCCCAGCAGAGCATTCCGGTATCTGCGGGTTCGGACCGGCCGATGCCCGACCCGGAACGTTCCGAAACCGAGCCGCCCGAAACCGTGCAACCCGAGCCAACCCAACTCCAGCGTACACAACCCGGCACGGCCGCCACATCCGAAATGCTGCTCCGGTACCAGAGCGAGAAGCGCAACCAAGCCGTGGCGTTGCTCATCGAGTGGTTCATTCCCGTAGTGGGGCATGCATATGCCGGGGACGCAAGTGCGGGCTTGCTGCCGGCCGGCGTTTCCGTCGGCGGTCTCGCCCTGGCGGTCGGCGGAGCCGTTAGCTGCATCGATTTCAACTCCTGTGAGGGAGGCGCTGCGGCAGCAGTCGCCACAGGCCTGGTCGCTGCAGTTGGTGGCAGAATTTGGGGCATGGTCTCTGCATACGGGACCGCGGGGAGGACCAACCGGGAATTACGGCAACGACTCGGCCTGGGAGATGTCGTCAGCTCGCTGATCGTCATGCCCGACCCGACGCAAGGACGCTACCGGGTGGGTATGGCCCTTCGCTTCTGACGTTGTGTTCGGTTACGAATTCTCCCCGCCCCCGTCACCACGGTGCTCCCACGGCGCTACAGCGCTAGGCTCGTGAATCTGGTTCCCTCTTCCTAGTAGGGTCGGGGACCATGTCCCGAGTCGCAGGAGGATGTCCAGCGAGCCGACGTGGGTTGGTTGCGCCAATGAACTGGCTGAGCGTGTCGAGAGAGACGGCGAGCCAGCGGGCAGCCGAAAGAGGAAGGAGCGCCGGAGACGCCCAGGCGTCTCGGAGGCGGAGACCCGCTCGGGTTTGGTCGGCGGCCACGGCAAGGGGAGCCGGCCGAGCCCAGTGTCGAACGCGAAAGGGCGGTGCACGAACAATCGCGTTCGCCGTGATGATCCTGATCCACGGGTGCTGCCCAGAACCCGGCGAAACCGCCGCCGCAGACGCGGCGGGGCCGACTCTCACTCCCGTCGACAGCATTCTGCTGCCAGAAGCCGATACGCTGTACATCGGCAATCCGTACTCGCCGGTCATCGACCCATTCGACGGGTCCTTCTACATACCGGACATCTTCTCGGGAAGGCTCCTCAGGTTCCCGCGGGGACGGCAGCCTGATGCTTGTGTACGGACGGCCGGGAGAGGGACCGGGAGAGTTTCGCGGCGGCCCAAAGGTTCCGATGGTGCTCGACGATTCGACCGTAGCCGCACAGACCACAAGGTCGCGGCGAGTGAACATCTTCGACCGAGATACTGGCGAGGTCAGGCGGGTTGTGAACTTTCCCGCGCTGGGCGGAATCACTCCCCCGGTGGTGATCGGCGAAGATGTCTGGATGACCGATTTCGAGATTCGGCGTGAGACATCGCTGACTCGTTGGCGACCGACCACGGACCAATTCACGAGCATGGGCGGACTCCCGGAGCAATACATCGCATCGCTCAAGAGTGACAACTGGTCGTATGCGACTCGTTTTCGGATCGGTTCACTCGCATACGCTGGCGGACGGTTCGTGCAGGGCTGGTCGGGACTGGACGAGATGTTCGTCTTGAACCTGCGGGGCGAGGTGGTGGACACGCTGGACATCCCGGTGGCGAGGAGGAAGGGCGTTCCGGCCAACCTCCGGGAACGCATCGACATCGAGCACAGCCCGTTCCGCGAGCAGCTGGAGGAGAGTTCGCGACTCCGTCAACTATTCCCAATTCCGGGCGGCGGTTTCGCGTTCACGCACCACGATCAGACGGCCCTCCGGATGGAGCCGATGCCCGTGCTGACCGCCAAAGTATGGGTCGGAGTCCTTTCACCAGACCTCTCACAGGCGTGCGTGGACACCCTCGTACCGTGCGACTTCGAGATTCGACCGATGGAGACCTTCCGGGGCGATACGCTGTTTGTCCTGGACCGGCGAATCGACGATTCGGAGGAGCTTCAGACTTGGATTCTGATGTACTTGGTCTCAGACGAGGGGTGCGAGTGGCTGAGCACGTAGCCCGGAAGCTCTAAGTGCGGCCCCCGGCAGCGGTTGTTTGTCCCCTTCTTTTCTTGAACAGTGTCCCGCTTGACGTGCAGGATCGCGACACTGGGAGACCGCGCGGTTGGATGCCTGAGGAGGAGGTCGGAGCAGTCAAGGCTGGTGCCTCAAACGAGGTGCGGGACCTCCCCGCCAATCTACTCCGGCTTTCCCGCTTTCGCGGCTCGGTCCAGCAAGGTCCAGTACAGCCGATTCCCCGCCGGGATTCAGCCCCTTTCCATTCCGCCGAAGAAGCTGGTGGCGGTGGCGCTTGCCAAAAAGATGGCGCGGAGGGTCTGGGCACTGACGACGACGAAGGAGACCTACCGGGTTCGAACTGCCGCCTGACCGAGCGGAGGAAGGAGAAGAAGCGAAAAGCAAAGAAGCTGTCGGGGAGGTGTGGGCAGCAGGAGGCAGGAACGGGCAAACGGTCGACAAGACGGGATCGGAAAAACCAGTGTATGCTGATGGGCCTCTGAGCCCGCCAAGCCGATTTGGATCCGATCTCACGAACACCATACGGGCCCGCAGCCAAACAGCGCTGCATCAAGAGGACATACGACAATACTTGGCCAACTGCCACCAACTCGGTTCTGAATCCACGCTTGCCCAATCCGGGGGCGTCCACATACGATCTGAGTCGATCCTACGACCCGTAGATTTCCCGAAAAGCTCCCGGAATGTCCCGAAACCGGCCTTTGAGCCCTTTGTGGAGTGTCGGCAGGTCGGCGACGGGCCCGTCGCTACGTGACGAGGCGGCCCCGCGCCCGATGGATTCCGTCAGTGCGGTCTGCGCACCCTTCGATCCCACGGTAGAGCCGGAAGTCAGGCAGGTCAGATCGCCGACGACTTGGCTTCCAGGACGAAGACAGGGAGGGCTTCCGGGAACATTGGCGAAGAGGCGGCGCGCGGTGCGAAAGTCCCGCCAATCAGGTCCGGGTTTCCCGCTTTGGGTGTACGATCCAGCAAGGTCCAGTCCATTGGCAGGAAACGCAGATCGTGCAGCCCTGATTGAACTTACATGATTCCCTGCCGTGATTCTGTCCTTCTGTGTTCCGCCGTAACGTCAGGGTTAGCGGAAACGAAGTTCGGATTCCGCGGCGTCGGCAAGAGGGTGCCACGGCTCCGCACATTGCTGCCGGCTATGCTCGCCTTGTGCCAGTTGGCGACCCCGGTTCCGACCTCGGCACAGTCCGCCGGAGCCTCGCCGCGGACCACCCCGGCCTCGCCGCAATCCGCCCCCCGCCCCGCCCTCGACCCATCCGACCCGGCGCGCTGGCAGGTGCCGCCGGCCGAACTCCAGGCGCTGCGCTTCCGCGAGTTGGGCCCGTTCCGGGGCGGCCGCGTCACGACGGTGGCCGGCGTCCGCTCCAGGCCTCACACCTTCTACTTCGGCGCGACGGGCGGAGGTGTCTGGAAGACCGAGAGCGCGGGTCAGGCGTGGACGAACATCTCGGACCACGGCATCCCGATCGGGTCCATTGGGGCGGTCGCGGTTGCGCCCTCCAACCCGGATGTCCTCTACGTGGGCACCGGCTCGGACGCCATCCGTGGCAACGTCTCTACGGGACGCGGCGTGTACCGCTCCGACGACGACGGCGCCACCTGGCGCTACCTGGGCCTGCGCGAAGCCGGCCAGATCGGGCGCATCCGCATCCACCCGGACGACCCGGACATCGCGTATCTCGCCGCGACCGGGCACCCCTTCGGCCCGAACCCGGAGCGGGGCGTCTACCGTACCCGGGACGGCGGCGAGTCCTGGGAGAACGTCCTCTTCGTCTCGGATTCGACCGGCGCGATCGAGCTGCTGATGAACGAGCACGACCCCGACGAGCTCTTCGCCGCCATGTGGCGCGCCGAACGCAAGCCCTGGACGATGATCTCGGGCGCCCGCGAAGGCGGCATCTACCGCAGTCGCGACGGGGGGGAAAGCTGGGAGAAGCTGGGCGGAGGGCTCCCGTCCGGACTGATCGGCAAGATCGGGATCGCTCAAGCGCGCGCCGACCCCGGCAGACTCTACGCGATCATCGAGGCCGAGCCGGGGTCCGGCATCTATCGCTCGCTCAACGGGGGCGACGACTGGACGCTGGTCAATGACGAGCCGCGCTTGCTGGGCCGCCCCTGGTACTTCCACAACATCTTCGCCGATCCGACCGACGCGGACGTCGTGTACGTGGCCGGCGGGGGCTTCCACCGGTCCACCGACGGTGGCATGACCTTTTCAACCATTGCCATGCCCCACTCGGATCATCATGACCTGTGGATTTCGCCCGACAACCCGGACGTCATGGTGCAGGGGAACGACGGGGGTGCGGTGGTGACGGTGGATGGCGGGCGGACGTGGTCGACGCAGCTCAACCAGCCCACCGCCGAGATGTATTCGGTGACCGTCGACGACCAGTTCCCCTACCGCGTGTACGGGTCGCAGCAGGACAACTCGACGCTGTCGCTGCCGAGTTCGGCGACGGGGACGGGGATCAGCCTGCAGCACTGGGAGTCGCACGGGGGCTGCGAGACGGGCCCGGTGACGGTGCATCCGACCGATCCAGCCATTGTCGTGTCCGGGTGCTTCGGAGGCCGGCTCGCGCGCTACAACCGGCGGACCGAGCAGTTCCGCCAGATCCGGCCGTACCCCGAGCGGCAGGACGGGGCGCCGGAGCGGGAACTGCGCTACCGGATCCAGTGGAACGCGCCGGTGCTCTTCTCGCGCCACGACCCGGATGTGCTCTACCACGGCTCGCAGTACGTGGCGGTGAGCCGCGACCAGGGCGGGAGCTGGGCGGTCATTTCGCCCGACCTGACCGGCAACGACACCACGAAGTTCGGGCAGGCGGGCGGGCCGATCACCGCCGACGTGACGGGCGTGGAGATCTATTCGTCGCTGCTGCAGATCGCCGAGTCGCCGCACGACGCGCGCGTGCTGTGGACGGGCTCGAACGACGGGCGGGTGCACATCACGCGCGATGGCGGGGGCACCTGGACCGATGTCACGCCGCCGTCGATGCCCCAACCGGCCACGGTGAACCGCATTGACGTGTCGCCGCATGCGCCCGGCACCGCCTACCTGGCCGCCTATCGCTACCGCCTGGACGACTTCCGGCCGTTCATCTACGGCACGCGCGACTTTGGCGCGACCTGGACCCTGCTGACCGACGGTACCAACGGGTTGCCGGCCGACCATCCGACCCGCGTCGTGCGCGAGGATCGGGAGCGGGCCGGACTGCTGTTTGCGGGCACCGAGTTCGGCCTTTTTGCTTCGTTCGACGCGGGCGCCAACTGGCAGCCCCTGCAGCTCAACCTGCCGCCCTCGCCCGTGACCGACCTTGTGGTGCACCGCGGTGATCTGGTGGTGGCGACTCAGGGCCGGGGCTTCTGGATCCTCGACGACATCACGCCGCTCCGCCATGTGGCCGCCGGCGAGCCTGCGGGAGACCTGGTCCTCTACCCGGTGCGGCCCGCGTACCGCACCGCCGCCCAGGAGCGGGACGGTCATTACGTGCGCGATCACGTCTACGGCGCCATGATCCCGCGCTACATGAAGGCCATGAACCCCCCTGAGGGCACGACGGTCTACTTCAATAGACCTGAAAGCGCATTTGGGACAATTGAAGTACACATCATGGAGGGCGACGGCGACCCCGTGCGCACCTTCGAGGACGTCACCGCCGGGTCCGGGCTTAACCGCTTCAACTGGAACCTGGACTACCCGTCAGGCTCGGCGGCGGTAGCCGCGCGGGCGGTGCCGGGGCGCTACACGGTGCGGATCGAGGCGCCCGAAGGGGATGCTTCGGCCAACTTCGATGTCCTCATGGACCCGCGCCTGGAAGAGGAGATCACGGTCGCGGACCTGCAGGCGCAGTTCGACTACCTGATCCGGGCGCGGGACCGGCTGGATGCGCTTGAGGAGGCGGTGGCGGGACTGCGGCAGGTGAGGGGCGACGCCGAGCGCGCCGTTAGCGGGCCCGACGCCAACGACGCGATCCGGGGCGCGGCCGAGCGGGCGTCTTCCGCCCTGACCGCGGTGGAGGAGGTGCTCCTGCAGCCTCGTGGCGCCGGCTTCGCGAACCCGTCGCGGATTCGCAGCCATCTGAGGTTCGTGATGACGGCTGCGAGCTCCCAGCGCGGCGAAGATCTGGACGCGCGGCCGACCGAGCAGTTGATCGAGCGCCTGGTGGATCTCGAGACCGAGCTGGAGGGCGCGCTGACCCGGCTGCGCGGCGTGTACACGGACGAGGTCGAGGAGCTGAACGCGGAACTCGAATCCGCGGGGCTTGAGCGGATCCGGATCCCGGCGGTGCCGGGGCGGCGAGCGGTCAGTTGAGCAGCTCACGCCCTCCCGCGGGCGGTGCGCAACCGCTGTCGAGCCCGGGCCGCCCTGCCCGCGCGTCCGGTCCTTCCAACGCCGCCAACCGGTGCTTCGTCTGCGGCCCGGACAACCCGATCGGGCTGCACCTCACCTTCCGGCTCGAAGACGGCGCTTGCGTCTCCGAATTCACGCCGGGCGAGAACCACCAAGGCTACCCGGGCGTGGTCCACGGCGGGATGATCTACAGCGCCCTGGACGACGTCATGGCCAACTGGCTCTACCTGCGCGGCGCGCGTGCCTACACCGCCCGCTGCGAGATCCGCTACCGCAAGCCGGCCCGCGAGGGCGAGGAGCTGTTGCTGGTGGGGCGCCAGACGGCGCGGAAGCGGAAGCTCGTCGAGATGGAGGGCACCGCGACGCGGGCCTCGGACGGTGAGGTTGTCGCCACCGCGACGGCGACCTTTGTAGTGATCGACGAGGAGGAGTTTGCGGGGGTGGGGTCGGAGTAGCGTCCTGGGCGGCGGCTCGTCACGAAGCCGGATCCGCCGGTCCGCAGAGCGGCGGCATCCCGGAGCCGTCCGGACCCGCAATGACATTCAGCTGGCGCTGGGTCGCGGTACCGAAGAAGCCTGTCCCATCTCCGAAAACGGAAGGGATGCGGATGAGTCCCGACGGGTTGAAGTTGCCCCCCCGGGCCCAGTTCACCCAGTTGCGGTCGGTCGCGGCGAAAGCGACCTCTCCCCAGGCTCCGCCGGGGAGGCCGTCGTCGAGGATGCGGAGGAGATCGGCATCTGCCTGCTCACCAAGGTCGAACAGCCCGTATTCCCCGGGAAAGAGGACATCGGTGTCCTTCTCTCCGATCGCGAACCCGGTGAGGTACAGTGAGTCGGGCACTTCGATGTCGCGCCCGGCCAGGGCTTCCGGCAACCCCTCGATCCAGGTGTCGGAGATATACGACCAGGTACCCGCCGCCTCCGTCCAGCGGAACCGGTAATTGGTGTCGGGCTCGATGCGGCAGTGTCCATCCTCGTGCGTGAGCCCGATGAACTCGAAGGCGTCGGGCACCTGGCTGACCCCGGTCAGCGTGCCGCCTTCCGGAAGGACGACCTCGAGTTCGAGGACCTCACCCGGAGAGAAGGGGGACGGGGCAACGCTGGCGCGGTAGCACGAGCCGACATCCACTTCGAGAACCTCCTCGTCTTCCTCGTCCTCCCAGGGATCCAGGCAAACACCCCCACTGTCTGCCGCCGCCAGATGCACGACCGCCGATGTCCCCGAAACGCGGATGGCGGCTCCCTCCACCTCGTCAGCGCGCTGGCCGCTCAGCGTACGGTGCAGATAGGTGTACACGTCGAGGGACGTGCTGCCGTCGCCGTGCAGGTTGATGGTCAGCTGCGCCTCCGCGATCACCACGTCCTCCGACTCGGTGACCGTCACCTCGGTCAGGGCGCATCCACCGAGAATCGAGCCCCCCGCAAGGACGACCAGCGTCGCCGCGCCGGCGTTCGGCCGGCACTCCCGCGCCCGCACGGACGGCACAATCGGTGAATCCATCATCAGAACGAGACCTCGACGCCGAAGGTGGGAAGGAACGGGATCATGGACACGCCCTCTCGCTTCGGGGGCGAGGACTGGTAGTCGAAGAAGTAGAACAGCACGTTCTTCTGGTTGTAGACGTTGATGATGCTCAGGTAGGGTGTGATTGTGCCCCAGCTCTTCGTGGCGGTCTTCCTGAGCGAGAGATCGAGCCGGTGCCGCGCCGGATAGCGTGCGCCGTTGCGCGGCCCGAGCACCACAGCATTCCCGTCGTCGACTCCAAGAAGCCCCGATACGAACTGCGTCCGGTAGATCTGATAGGTGCCGAGCGGTTTCGTGTATGGCAGGCCGGTCCCGAAGTTTGCCCTGACTCCTGTGTCCAATCCCCACCAGCCGAGGGCCCGGCGCAGCGAGACGTCGACCTCGAAGCGGCGGTCGAAGACGGGCGGATAGGTGACCCACGGCTGGGGCTGAACCCCGACGCGCGTGTCCGGGAAGGACCGGACGGTCTTCAGGAACGAGATGGAGACCCAGCCGGTGGTGTTGCCCCGGTCCCGCTTCAGGAAGAGGTCCACGCCGTAGGCGTTGCCGTTGCCGGCCACGAGCGCGTCGGTTTCGTCGTTGGGATCCTCGGCCGAATTGAGGGCGGCCACACCATCGAAGTTGCGGTAGTAGCCCTCGAGCGAGGCGAACCACTCGTCATCGTCGCCAAAGAAGCTCTCGGCCCCCAGCTGTACCTGGTCCGAGACGACGCGGGGGGCCTCGGCGCCCGCCAGGATCCATGTGTCGAGCCCGAAGGGAAACTCTTCGTCCCGCGTGGAGTGGATGAACTGGCTGTACCGGCCCGCCGCCAGGCGCACCGCCGAGTTCCTGTCCCGAAGAAAACGTCTCACGGCAAAGCGGGGCGACAGGGTCGCTTCCGTCGTCCCGGCGTTCGGCTGCCAATAGTCGACGCGCACGCCGCCCTCCACCAGCCAGTTCGGGCTGGGGTTCCAGTGAGCCTGGCTGTAGCCGGCAATCTCCAGGCCGCTGCCCTGTTGGTCCAGGAAGGTCGATCCTCCTCCCAGCAGCCCGTTATTGTAGGCAACGCGCTTCACCGACACGCCCGACTTCCAGTTCGTGGCCCACGCAGGACGATGCTCCGTGTCGGCCCTGAACGTCGCCTCCTCGACCCCGGTCTGGAACTCCGTGTCGACCTCCGGAAACGTCAGGTCGGATCCGAAACGCGAGAATGAGGCGCGTACGGCCATTGACGAGCCCCCGCCCAGCGAATGCGTCCACGAACCCCCGATCGCGTCGTTCCCCCACCACCACCGGATGGGAATGGGCGTGTCGGAGATCCCCGAGAGGTCGACGATGTCCCGGCCGCTGTAGCCGACGAACCGGAGCCGGCTCCCGCCCACCGTCCAGGCCTCGAAGACGCCCTGCAGGTCCGTCAGGTGGTATGGGAAGTCTGCCCATGGCTTAATGAGCACGTCCACGTAGGATCGGCGGGCGGAGGCGCGCCAGCGGGTTGCGGTGAACCCGAGCTTCTCGGCAGCGCTTTCAGGGAGGCCCCCCTTTACCGCAACGCGGGTCGCCAGAAGGCTGATGCCCGCGTCGACTCCGAACAGCCCGTCGCCCGGGTCGCTGGCAATCGTCAGCACCGAAGATACGCGGCCGCCGTATTTTGCCGGAAAGCCCCCGGACTGCAGTTCGACGCGGTCCACCATGTCCGCGTTGAATACGGAGAAGATGTTGCCCAGGTGAAACGGATTGAAGATCGGAACTTCGTCGAGCAGAATGAGATTCTGGTCGGCGGAACCGCCCCGGACATTGTAGGATCCGGAGAAGTCCGACACGGTTGTCACACCCGGGAGCACCTCGACGGCGCGCAGCGGGTCCGCCTCGATCAATACCGGGATCGACTTCAGGTCGCTGGCCTCGATCTCCTGGACCGTGATCCCCGCCGACTCTTCGAAACGTGTCTTGGCGCGGCTGCGCTCGGCCTCGACCGTCACCCCCTGGAGCGCGATCGCCTCGCCCGCCATGATGACTTCGACCTCGGTCGTGCCCGTCGTGACACTCACCTCCTCCCGGTGTTCCTCGAAGCCGATCCGGGTCACCATCAAAGCGTAGGTGCCCGGCTGCAGATCGCGGAACGAGAAAAAGCCCAGCTCGTTCGTCAGCGTGTACACCGCCAGGGTCGAGTCCGCCACCGGATGCAGCTCCGCCACGGCGCCCTCGATGGGACGACCGTCGTCGGACCAGGCCCGGCCGCTGAGTTGATTGGCCTGAGCCTCCGCGGCCGATGGCATGCAGAGGAGGACGAGTGCCCCACACACAGTTGCGAGACGCCCTGTTGGCGATAGTCGCTGGTTCATGAGCCCCCCGCGTCCTCCATGTCACCAATCGTTGTGCGCACCTAAGATAAGGGAACTCAAACGGAACCCGGCCGTCCAAAAGGGGCTGAACATGAGCATCCGTGCCTTTACCGCGTCTATCCTTCCGCTCGCCCTGCTGCTGCCTCTGCCATCCCCACTAGCCGCGCAGGACGCCTACCGCATACCGCCAGCGGACATCGTCGACATCCTTGAAGCGGCCCCCTTCCCCCAGGCGGTGGTCAGCCCCTCCGGCGACTGGATGATCCTCGCGCACAGCGAGAGCATGCCCGGGATCGAGGACCTGGCCGCGCCCATGCTGCGGCTGGCCGGGCGCAGGATCAGCCCGGTCACCAACGGGATGCACGCTGCGCCGCCCTTCTTTCGCTTCTCGGTCGTGGACCTGGAACGCGATGACACGCGGGTCGTGACCGGCGCCGAAGACGGTCTGGGCGCGCCCATGTGGTCGCCGTCCGGCGACGGCTTCGCCTTCACGCGAACCGACTCCGACGGCGTCGCGCTCTGGCTGGCCGACCCCGAGACCGGCACGGCCCGCGCACTGACCGGCCCCTCGCTGAACGGCGCCCGGGGCGAACCCTGCTCCTGGATGCCCGACGGCGCCGCACTTCTCTGCCATTTCGTCCCCGAGGACCGAGGCGCGCCGCCCGAGCCTTCGGCGGTCCCCGTCGGCCCGGTCATCCAGGAATCGGGGGGCGAAGCAGCCCCGTCCTGGACTTTTCAGGACCTGTTGGAAGACGCCCATGACGAGGCGCTGTTCGACTACTACCTGACGTCGCAGCCGGCCGTCGTCGAAGTTGCCACGGGAGCCGCGCAGCCGGTTGGCGCCGCGGCGGTGTACGAGTCGCTCGAACCCTCGCCCAGCGGGGAGTACTTCCTCTCGGTCCGCACGGTACGTCCCTACTCGTACCTGGTGCCGGATTCGCGCTTCGCGAAGCAGGTGGAGGTCCTGGGCAGCAACGGCCGGCCCATCCGCACCCTGGCGACCCTGCCCCTGGACGAGGGCGGTCCCGAACACCTGGGCTTTCGCCGCGCCGGCTTGCGCCAATTCTCGTGGCGGGCCGGTGCGCCCGCGGTCCTGACCTATATCGAGGCCCTCGACGGCGGCGATCCAGGCCGGGACGTGCCCTATCGCGATCGTGTCCTGACCCTGGCGGCGCCCTTCGACGCGGAGGGCGAGGAACTGATCCGCACCGAGGACCGGCTGGGCTCGGGCGCCTTCGGGTTCGGCTACCCGGTCCTGTGGGGCGGGGACGGCGAGACGGCCCTGGTCTACGAATTCGATTGGCCGACGCGGCGGAGCCGTGCATGGATCGTGCAGGCTTCGTCCACCGGCGCCGAGCCGGCGCTCCTCTGGGACCGCAGCACCGACGACTGGTACGGCAATCCCGGCGACCCGGTGATGACACAGGACGGTGCCGGGAAGCCCGTCGTCCGCATGGACGGGACAAGCATCTTCCTGGCAGGACCCGGCGGATCGCCCGAGGGGGACCGGCCCTTCCTGGATCGGCTGAACCTGGAGACCGCCGAGTTGCGGCGTCTCTTCCACTCGGGCCCGGAGAGCTACGAGACCGTGGTGGGCTTGGCGGATGCAGCTGCCGACCGGATCGTCATCCGGCACGAGACGAGCGAGGAGCCGCCGAACTATCACCTGGTCGCGACCGGCGATGGCGAGCGCACGGCGCTTACGTCCTTCCCCAACCCCCAGCCCCAGCTCGCAGGAATCACCAAGAGCAAGGTCTACTACGAGCGCGACGACGGCATCCCCCTTTCGGCCGAGCTGTACCTTCCCGCTGGCTACGAGCCGGGCGAGCGCCTTCCGGTTCTGGTGTGGGCATACCCGCGCGAGTACGCGGACGAGGACGGAGCGGGACAGGTCCGCGGATCCGCCCACCGCTTCACGACCATTTCCGGCGCTTCGCACCTGCTGCTTCTGACGCAGGGCTATGCCGTGCTAAACGACGCCGCGATGCCGATCGTCGGAGGCTTCACCGCGAACGACACCTACGTGGAGCAGCTGGTGGCGAACGGCAGGGCCGCGGTGGACAAGCTCGTCGAGCTGGGTGTAGCCGACCGCGACCGGGTCGGGATCGCCGGCCACAGCTACGGGGCCTTCATGACCGCCAACATGCTGGCCCACTCCGACGACTTCGCCGCCGGGATCGCGCGCAGCGGTGCCTTCAACAGGAGCCTGACGCCGTTCGGCTTCCAGTACGAGCGGCGGACGTTCTGGGAGGCTCCCGAAGTCTACTTCGGCATGTCGGCCTTCATGCACGCGGAGAAGATCAACGAGCCGCTGCTCCTGACGCACGGCGTGATCGACAACAACTCGGGGACCTTCCCCGTGCAGTCGGAGCGGATGTACCACGCCGTCAAGGGCCTGGGCGGCACGGTCCGCCTGGTGATGCTGCCGCACGAGAGCCACGGCTACAGGGCGCGGGAGTCGGTGTTGCACACGGTGTGGGAGATGTTCGACTGGATGCGCCGTCACGTCAGGGAGCGGGATCGGCAGCTGATCCCCGACGGGGGGTAGGGGGGCGGAGAGGGACCCGCGGAGCGGACAGGAAAAGCGAGGCGGGCGCGGGACGGCCGGGGCGGAAGCTCGGCGGCCGGGCTATTGTGGGGTAAACCATGAGGTGGCCATGTGCCACTGCCTCCGCCACTCTGCCAAGGACGTCCTCCCATGCGCCCAGCGAAAACCGCCTGCCCGCCTTTGTCCGGTCGCGCCGCCGCGGCGGCCGGGTCGATCCTCCTCTCCCTCCAATCAGTCCTGCTTTTCCAGCCGACGCCGATAGCCTCGCAGACCCCTGCCGCGGACGGTGGTCTTCCGACCATTGCCGACTACACCCGTGGGATGGATGGGCAGCCCGGGTATTTCCCGCTGTACTGGGATGATGCCGGGGGCCGGCTCCTGCTTGAGGTCGGACGCTGGGACGAGCAGTTCCTCTACCTGACGTCGCTCGCAACCGGGGTCGGCTCAAATGCGCTGGGGCTCGACCGGGGCAACATACAGAACGCGTACCTGGCGCACTTCGAGCGGGTCGGTCCGAAGGTGCTGCTCATCCTCGACAACCCCGGCTTCCGCGCCGAGACCAATCCGACGGACGCGCTCGAGCGGTCCGTGGAGGAATCGTTCCTGACCTCGACGGTTGGCGGCTTTGCCGTGGTCGCCGAGGAGGATGGGCGGGCGCTGGTGGACGGGACCTCGTTCTTCCTGCGCGACGTCGTCGGTGTTGCGGCCCGGCTGCAGGGGGCGAACCAGGGCGCCTACCGGCTGGATGCGAACCGTAGTGCCATCTTTCTCCCGCGGACGAAGGCGTTCCCGGAGAACACCGAGGTGGAGGCCTCGCTCACCTTTGAGAGCGAGCGGCCGGGGGGCGAGATCCAGCGGCACGCGCCGGACGGGCGGGCGATGACACTGCGGCAGCACCACTCGCTGGTGATGCTCCCCGACGACGGATACACGCCCCGGCGCTTCGACCCCCGGATCGGGGTCTTCGCGATCGGCTACTTCGACTTCGGCAAGCCCTTCG
Organism: Deltaproteobacteria bacterium; assembly: GCA_028818755.1. Taxonomy (GTDB): domain Bacteria; phylum Desulfobacterota; class Binatia; order UBA9968; family JAJDTQ01; genus JAJDTQ01. Next base: position 19,901 of record JAPPNF010000186.1, read on the forward strand.
ACGACGACTACCAGACCGCGCTTGCGAGGCGTCATCGACTGGTGAAAGCCGACCCGTCGGCGGCGATGAGTGAGCCGGTCGAGCCGATCGTCTACTACCTCGATCCTGCCGTGCCCGAGCCCTACCGGACGGCTTTCAAGATCGGCGGTGTGTGGTGGAACCAGGTTTTCGAGGCCGCCGGGTTCATCGACGCTTTCCGCATCGAGGACATGCCGGCGGACATGGATCCGATGGACGCCCGCTACCATGTGATCCAGTGGGTCCACCGTACCGAGGCGGGCTCGTCGATCGGGCCGTCGTTCGTCGATCCCCGCACGGGAGAAATCATCAAGGCGGCCGTGCGCATGGACTCGTACCGGTCGCTGGCCAACTACAATACCTTCGCGGGCGCGGCAGGAGTGGACGGCGACTGGTACGCCGGCGAGCCACCGGGCGTCGACGGCGAAGAGTTCGTGATGATGCGCCGCCGGCAGCACTCGGCGCACGAAATCGGGCACACGCTGGGACTCGCGCACAACTTTATCTCGATCAGCGACGGGCATGCGTCCGTCATGGACTATCCGGCTCCGGTAATCGAGTTGCGGGAGGGGCGGCTGGATCTGTCCGGAGCCTATCGGGCCGGGCCCGGTGCGTACGATACGCTCGCAATCCGGTACGCCTACGCTTCCCCCGCTGCCGGTGAGAGTGAGGAGGACTTCCTGAACGGCCTGCTCCTCGAAGCCCAGGAGCGTGGCTGGCGCTTCATTACGAACCCGGACGCAGGGGCCGACAACTCCCACCCGGACGCGACGTGGTGGATCAACGGGAGCGACGTGCTCGACGAGTTCGAGCGCGTGAGCGAGGTCCGGCGCTTCATGATCGATTCGTTCGACGAGCGCGCGATCGAGCCGGGCGAGCCGATGCACAAGCTGCGCGAGCGCTTCGCGCCGGTCTACTTCCATCACCGCGCAACCTACGAGGCCGCGATCAAGACGGTCGGCGGGATGGAGTACCGGTACGGTGTGCGCGGCGACATCTTGCCGGCGACCGAGCTGGTCTCGGCGGATCGGGTGCGTCGCGCGATGGATCTGCTGAGCGACGCGCTGGCGCCGGAGCAGCTCGCGATTCCGGAGTCGGTGTTGGCGATTCTGGCGCCGCGCTCGTTCGGGTGGGTGGGGGGAGGTCCTGCCTGGTCGAATCGGGCCGGTCCTGCATTCGATCAGATCGGGGCGGCTACTACGGTCGCGAGCGAGATTGTCGGCGGGGTGCTCGCGCCCGCCCGCACTGCCCGTGTGGTCGCTTTCCACGCTCGCGACCCGGCGCTTCCGAGTCTCGAGGAGGTGGTGGGGCGGTTGGTGGACGACACTTGGGAGCGGCCCGCGAGCGGGTCGGCGGCGGCGCTGGTGCGCGTTGTCCAGAACGTCGTCGTGGACGAGTTGCTGGTGCTTGCGGCGAACGAGGATGCGACCACCGAGGCGCGCGCGGCTGCCGAGTGGGGGCTCCGCCGGGCTCAGGCCCGGGCGGCGGCGGTTGCTTCCGGCGCGGGTGGGGCCAGTGATCTGGACCTGGCCACGCCGGTCGCGCACGCGGAGCGGGTTGTCGGCACGATCGATCGCTTCTTCGAGCGTCCGTGGGCCACGGGGGAGCGTACCGGGGCGCCGCAGGGTCCTGGGTGGGCGCGGGACCGGCCGGAGGGCCATCGGTAGCTGACCCGAGCCGCTAGTCAGGGGTCGGCCCAAACTACTCGGGACCGGCCCCAGGGCCCCGTTCAACCAAACCTCCGAAACCGGCGCGAAGGCACCGTCCGCCTTGCGGTAGGTATCCCGTACACATATTAGTAAGCCTCAGCAGGTGAGCAGGCAGTCCGTGGAGGCCCGATGTTCCGCCCCTCACGGTTTCTGTGCTCGTTCTCTCGGGCACCGGCATGCACCTCGACGTTCGAAATGGACGTTTTTCGGGGTGTTCGACTTCGTGCGGCCTATAGCGCGCTTCGACTTCCAGTCCGGTATCCCCAGCCTCTTCGAATCCACCCTCTGCCCCAGATGCGGAGGGTAAGCGTCCCGTTCCGGAGGTGTGTTATGCGAAGTGATCTGTCTCTCCATCCCAGCCGAGCCGGGCGCCACCGTCACAGGCGGTTGTGGGCCACGCTCGCAGCAGTGCTCCTGCTCTGCGCCGCCGCCGCGCCCACGGACGCCCAGCAGCCGGTGGGTGGTACGGTTGTGGATGCGGCGACCCAGCGGCCCATCGCCGGTGCCCAGGTCGGCATCCAGGGTACCCAGCTCGGCACACTCACCGACAACCGGGGGCGCTTCCTGATCCTTAACGTGCCGGGTCAGCAGATCACCGTGGAGGTGGTCATGATCGGCTACCGGGCCTTTACCCAGGCTGTGCAGACGGGGCAGGTCGACGTGACCCTCGCTCTCACGGAGACGGCCATCTCGCTCGACGAGATCGTCGTCACGGGGACCGCCGGTGGCCAGCAGACTCGAGCCGTCGGCAACGCCGTGGGCAAGATCACCGCGGTCGAGCTGGAGGAGATCGCTCCGGCCATGACCATTCAGAACATGCTCGGGTCGCAGGTGACGGGTGTGCGAGTGATGAGTTCGGGCGGCGAGATCGGTGCCGGCGGCGTGATGCGGATCAGGGGCGCGAGTTCCATCTCCCTCGCCGGAACCCCGCTCGTCTACGTGGATGGGGTGCGGGTCAACGGCGCGGACAACACCTCCCTCTTCGGCGGCATCGGCTTCGACAGCGGGGGCCAGCCCTCCAGGATCAACGACTTCAACCCCGACGACATCGAGTCCATCGAGATCATCAAGGGACCCGCGGCCGCCACACTGTACGGGACGGAGGCCACGAACGGGGTCATCCAGATCATCACGAAGCGGGGCAACCAGGGCGCTCCGAGGGTCAACGTAACCGTGAAGCAGGGCGCGAACTGGATGCCCGATCCCGAGCAGACGTTTCCCAGTACCTGGTACACCTGCTCGGGCGTGTCCCAGACCGCGCCGGTCCCCGAGGGAGCGGACCCCGCCGCCTTTGACAGGTACCGCTGCAACGCGGGCGAGATCACCGAGTTCAACGTCCTCCAGTACGACCGGGAGGTGTTCGGCAACGAGTGGTTCACCACGGGCCATTCCCAGTCCTACGGGGCGGACGTGAGCGGCGGGTCCGAGCAGGTCACTTACTACATGTCGGCGGACTGGGACAGGGACGAGGGGTTCCTGCCCTACAACTGGAGAAACCACCTCTCAGGCCGGGCCAATGTCACCTACACCCCGAGCGACAGGTACCGCTTCGACTTCGGTCTTTCACAGAACAGGATCAGGGCCCAGGCCGCGTCGGCCCAACAGCCGCTGAGCACCGCGGTGATCTGGGCGTGTCCGGACCCGGGCTGCGAGGCGGGAAGCGGCTTCGGATCCGACATAGCCGGACCGTACCGCGGCTACATCGCGTACCTGCCTGAGGCCTACGCCAACGAGATCGAGGGCTTCCAGGACGTGGATCGCACCACGTTCAGCCTCCAGGGCCGCCACGATCCCTTCGACTGGCTGACTCACAGCCTCATCGTGGGTGGAGACTTCTCCAACATTCGCAACTCGGAGCTCTACAAGGCCACGGGGAACATCGGACAGTTCCAGTCCCACGGTCGGAAGTGGATCATCAATCTCCGGAGTACGTTCGTCTCGGTGGACTACGGCGCGAATGCGGCCTTCCAGCTGAGTGACGATCTGGGCTTCACCACTTCCGGAGGGGTCCAGTTCTACCGGCGCCAGGATGAGTCCAGCCAGTCTGTCGGCGAGTTCTTCCCCATCGAAGCCCTCACGACGGTGAGCTCGGGATCGGTCCGCCGGGGCGAGGAGGGTTTCCTGGAGAACCGCACGTTCGGCGTCTTCGTGCAGGAGCAGCTCAACTGGCGGGACCGGGTCTACATAACGGGAGCCATCCGAGGCGATGACAACAGCGCCTTCGGGAAAAACTTCGACTTTGTGGTGTACCCGAAGTTCTCGGTATCGTGGGTGCCGACCGACGAGGACTTCCTGACCGACGTCGGCTGGCTCAGCACCTTGAAGCTCCGGGGCGCCTGGGGGAAGGCCGGGAAGCAGCCCGACGTCTTCGACGCGCTGCGGACGTATGAGCCCGTGGTCGGTGCGAACTCCGAGGGAGTGCTCACGCCGGAGAACATCGGGAATCCGGACCTCAAGCCCGAGGTGGGACAGGAGTTGGAGCTCGGCTTCGACGCGGGCCTCCTGGACGACCGTGTCGGCATCGAGTTCACCTACTACAATCAGAGGACGAAGGACGCCATCATCCGCGTGCCGGCGCTGCCTTCCCTGGGGTTCCCCGGGGTCCAGTTCCGGAACCTCGGGGAGGTCAGGAACAACGGCCTCGAAATGGGTCTGGATTTCGTGGCCTTCCGAAGCGACAACGTGGGGCTGGACCTGCGTTTCACCCTTTCGAAGAACAACAACGAGATCCTGAGCCTGGGCGGGGAGCCGTTCATCGATCACAACTCCAGGTTCGGCCAGTACCATGTGGCGGGCTTCCCGCTGGCGGGCGTGTTCAGAAAGCGCGTGGTTAGCGCCGACCTGGTCAACATGAATGGCCGGAACGAGCCCACGAACGTGATGTGCGAGAGTGGTCCCCTCGTGCCCGGGGGCAACTTCTCAGAGGGCGGTGGCCCTCCGGTGCCCTGCGCGGACGCACCAGAGGTGTACTGGGGTCAGCCACTGCCCATCTGGGAGGGCGGCCTCGGCGCCAACCTGACTCTGAACCGCAACCTGCAGATCTATGCCCTGGTGGACTTCATTGGCGGACGCACGTTCGAGAACGGCGATGTCATGCACGCGCATCTGACGTTCCGCCAGACCCGCGCCATGCAGGAGCGGACCGACCCCATCCTCCTGGGCTATCAGAGCCTGGGCACGGCGGGCCGAAGGCAGGCAGGGATCATCGACGGCGACTTCGCAAAGCTCAGGACGATCTCCGCCAACTACACGCTTCCCCGGAGCTTCGCCGATATGGTGCGGGCTTCCCGGGTCACCATGACCGTGACGGGACAGAACCTGTTGACGCTCTGGACGGCGGCGCCGGACGAGTGGTACGGCCACAAGCTCATGGACCCCGAGAGGACGAATCAGGCGGGGGGCGCCACTCCCGGGCTGGAGGTGTTCCTCCAGGAAAGCTGGCCGCAGGCGAAGCGGATCATCACCACCCTTCGGTTCTCCTTCTGACCACGGAGGCTTGAGATGAGAAACATGACTCCGGTGAGGCCGACAATGGATACGCAGGAGAAGCGAACGATGAACATGAAGAAGAAGCGATTGAAGCTGCCCCCGGCGCGGGGCGCCGCCGTTTGGACGGTGGTGTTGTCCGTGCCTCTGCTTGCCGCGTGCGACATCCAGGCGATCCTGGAGGTCGACATCCCGGGCAGGGTCGAGGAAGGCGCGTTGGACAACCCGAAGCTGGCGTCGACGCTGGTAACGGGCGTGGTCTCCGACGTGGAGTGCTCGTGGAACCAGTTCACCGCCGGCATGGCCCACCACTCGGACGAGTACATCCCCACATCCGGGAATCTTGACTTGATTCGATGGGGAGAGCGGCGGATCGAGAACGTCGACGTCCAGTTCAGCCAGGGACTGTGCGGAGGGGGCACATACCCGACCTACACACCGCTGCAGACTGCGCGCTTCCAGGGGGAGGACGTGCTGGCACGCCTTGGCGGCGAGACGTTTTCAGGCCTGGACGGTTTGGCCGACCTTCAGGCCGTCACCCGGACCTGGGGCACCTTTCCCCTCATCGCCCTGGGCGAAGGCTTCTGCGAGATGACGATTCCGACCGTGGAGGGCGAGCCTGGCCCGCTCATGACCAAACAGGAGGTCCTCACGGTCGCCGAGAACAAGTTCTCCGAGGCGATCAGCATGGCCCAGGCGGCGGGCAACACGGCCATGGTCAACACGGCGCTTGTCGGACGTGCCCGCGTGAGGATCGGCCTGGAGAACTACTCGGGTGCCATGGCCGACGCGGCCCAGGTCCCGGCCGGGTTCGAGACCATCGTGACCCGGGACGCATCCGAGTCCCGGCGCTGGAACTACTATTACGAGCGGCTGAATGCCCTTACCGGGTTCCGGCAGCACGGCTCGGTTTCGGACCACTACCGGCACCTGACGATCGACGCGGAGGGACGGCCGACCCAGGACGACGGGGTGCCGGACACGAGGGTGAACGTCATGACCAACGGCGAGCCCGGCTCCGATTTCGTCACGGAGAACTGGTTCCACGACAAGTACAACTCCCGGGCGGACCCGCTGCCGCTGGTCACGTACAGGGAAGCGCGCATGTACATGGCGGAGGCGGCGGCGCGGACGGGCGACATCGCAATGGCGACGGACGTGATCAATGAGCGTCGCATGGCGGCGGGCCTGCCCGCGATGTCGGCCCCGGCGTCCCAGAGCGAGATGGTCGAGCTCGTGATCGAGGAGAGGCGGCGGGAGCTGTTTGTGGAGGGCGCACACCGCTTCAACGACATGATCCGCTTCCGCGGCACGCAGTTCGAGATCCCGTTCCTGGGCGAGCCCGGCTCGATCCACCCGAACGGAATCAGCCAGAAGGGGGACGTGTATGGTACGACCACGTGCCTGCCGCTTCCGCTGGTCGAGAAGAACGGCAACCCGAACATCCCGTGACAATCAGCGAGAAGCCGGCCACCCGCGACCGGGGTGGCCGGCCTGGCGGGTGAGGTGCCATGGGTCGATCAGGCTGGATGTCCGCCCTTGCCGTAGCTGTCGGCCTCGTCGTGCCGGCGGCGGGAGCCGGCCAGCGGCCTGAGCCGGGCGACTATTCGGAAGCCCGCTACCGGCTCGAGGAGTTGCGCGGGGTGATGGTTCCCATGCGGGACGGCGTCCGGCTCTCCGTGGACATCTACCGGCCCGACGCGCCCGGGCCCTTTCCGGGAATCCTTGCCCTCACTCCCTATGACAACACCCGGATCGGGCAACGGGAGGCGGCCCGCTGGTACGGCAGCCGCGGCTACGTCGTAGTCCTGGCCGACGACCGGGGACGCTTCGACTCGGAGGGAGTGTGGGATCCCTTCGGCGACCTCCACCAGGAGGACGGCTACGACCTCGTGGAGTGGATTGCCGCCCAGCCCTGGTGCAACGGGCGGATCGGGATGATCGGTGGATCCTACCTGGGCTGGACCCAGTGGTGGACGGCCAGTGCCGCGCCGCCGTCCCTCAAGGCCATCGCGCCAGAGGTGGCTCCGCCGGACCACTTCGAGAACGCCCCGTATCAGAACGGGGTGCTGGCCGGGTGGATCATGGACTGGGGCGCCCGGATGTCCGGGCGCACCTTTCAGACGGTCGACGACGGTCCCTACACCGGGTGGACCAACACCCGTGCTGAGGACTTCAAGCACACACCGTACGTCACGCTCAACGAGTCCCGCGGCCTCCGCAGCGCCCCCTGGTTCGAGACGTGGATCCGGCAGAACCGCTCGAGCGACCCCTACTGGAAGGGGATCGCGTACCAGGGGACCGAGAACTGGTCCCGGATGACCGTTCCGTCCCTGGCAATCACGGGCTGGTTCGACGCAAACTATCCGGGCTCTCCCATGAACTACATGGGGATGAAGGAGCACGGCGCGACCCCCGAGGCCCGGCGGCCTACGCTCATCATCGGCCCGTGGACCCATGGGCGCTACGTGGCGGAGGCAGCTGGGATCGACTACGGCCCCGAAGCCGACTTCGACTTCAAGGAGTACGCCGCTCGCTGGTTCGACCACTTTCTGAAGGGCGTGGACAATGGCGTCGAGGGCGACCCGCCGGTCTACGTGTTCGTGATGGGGGAGAACGCGTGGCACGCGGAGGACGACTGGCCGCTGCCGGCGACGCGCTGGACCAGGTACTACCTGAGTTCCGGGGGAGGTGCCAACTCGCTCAAGGGCGACGGGGTGTTGGGTACATCGCCGCCCACGGCTGAGGGGTACGACACCTACCTGTACGATCCCTTGAGTCCCACCCGGGATCCCTTCTTCGGCCGACCCGGCCACAACGGCCACATCGACGGAGCCGTGGATGCGCGGCTGCCGGCTCTGGGGGACGAGGTCCTCGTGTACGAGACGCCGCCCCTGGAGGAGGCGGTGGAGGTGACCGGCCCCATCGAGGCCAGGCTGTATGCCTCGACCTCGGCGAGAGACACTGACTGGATGGTCCGTTTGGTGGATGTCCATCCCGACGGCTACGCCGCTTTCCTCGCTGACGGCGTGATGCGGGCCCGGAACCGGGACCCGGAGGATGAGGGGCGCTTCAACCCGGCCAGGCTCAGCACCATCGAGCCCGGCCAGGTCCATCAGTACACAATTCGCTTCTGGCGTGGGACAGGAAATATGTTCCGGGCCGGTCACCGGATCAGGATCGAGATCTCATCGAGCTACTATCCCTACTATCTGCCCAACCTGAATACCGGACATGACAACGTAGGCCTGGCTCGGGCGGAGGATGCGGTGGTGGCGGTGCAGCGAGTGTACCACGGAGGGGAATACACGTCCCATGTGGTGCTGCCGGTGATCCCGAGGAGGCGCTGAGGCAGGACCCCGTCTTGCGGCCGGTCGCCGGTACACATATTAGTATACCTCAGTAGGTGAGGTAGCATTGCCTGGAGGCCCGATGTTCCCCCCTCCGGGAACCCATGCTGTGCCCGCTCTTCAGGGCACTAGACCGCACCTCGACGATCGACATAAGACGTGTCTACTCGAGGTGCCGGCTCTTCTGCGGCCCGTTTCTCTCCAAACCCTACCGTTCCGGCTCGTCTTTTCCTCGGCGGAGTCATGCGCCCGGGGCCTTCAAGGTCTCGCGCCCGTGTCCTGTTGCCGCCTCACGGGCCGGACACCCGCATCCCCACAAGGAGGTAGATCATGTGGCACGCTCGTCCGACACACACTCAATCCGGCATGTCAACAGCCCGAATCCGGGGCCCGACTCCGGGGCCTGGAGGGTTCGTTCCTCTCATCGTTCCGCTGCTTGCCCTCTTGGCCGTTGCCCTTCCTGCGCGGGCCCAGGTGGTAGGGGGGACGGTCGTCAGCGCGAATACGGCGCAACCCCTCGTTGGAGCGGAAGTCCTGGTGGAAGGGACCCGGGGCGGCACTGTGACCGATGGCGGTGGCCGATTCCGACTGGAGAACCTCCAGGGGACGGAAGTAACCCTGCGGGTGCAAATGCTCGGGTTTGGGACCATCACGCAAACCGTACAGGTGGGAGATACGGGCATTCGGCTGGAACTCGCTCCGCAGGCGATCAGTCTCGACGAGATCGTGGTCACGGGCCAGGCACGCGAAGTCGAGAAGCGCGCCATCGGGACCGTAGTGGCGTCGCTGTCCGTGCCCGAACGGTTGAATCAGCAGGCGCCGGTGAATATCAACCAGTTCATGGCCACCGCCGTTCCGGGCGTCAGGATCAGGAACTCGGGTGGCGAGATCGGGGCGGGTCAGAGATTGAAGATCCGAGGGGCCGGAAGCCTTTCGCTGGGTTCCGAGCCCATCTTCTTTGTAGATGGCGTCCGGATCGATTCCCGCGAAAACGCGCCTGCCGCGAACCGGCAGCAACGCACTCCGCCGTCCCGCCTCAATGATCTGCCGATCGACGACATCGAGAGGATTGAAATCATCAAGGGGCCTGCGGCCGCGACGCTCTATGGCACCGAGGCGGGAAACGGCGTCGTCAACATCATTACCAAGCGTGGGACAACGGGGGCGCCTCGGTTCAACGTTCAGGTTAGGACCGGAGGCAACTTCCTTCGAAATCCGGAGAACGTCTTCCCGGTCGTGTGGGCCAGGGATCCGAATACAGACCAGCTCATTTCCCTCAACATCGTCAGGAGCGAACAGGAAAGGGGAACGCCCATCTTCCGTACAGGCCGGCCGATGTCGCTCTACGCGAGCGCCAGCGGATCGACGCGCGACGGCATTCGCTACTACCTCTCCGGCTCGGCCGACCGAGACGAGGGGATCGTCTCGTACCACTGGCTGAACCGGCTTACCGGAAGATCCAACCTCTCCTATACCGCCGGTCCCTTCGAGGTGGGCCTGCGGCTGGGCATCATCCATCAGACGACACACAACGAAGGCGTACAGCAACCGATAACCGGCGACATCATCTACGGGGATCCCCGGAAGCTCGATACGCGCTCACGGGGATTGTACCGCGAGGCTCCCGAGGACATGGAGACGATCGCGGGCGAGGAAACGATTGATCGGATCAATCTCAGCCTCAACCTCACACACTCGCCCGTCACCTGGTTCAGCCACAGGCTCACCGCCGGATTCGATTCGAACAACGGCCGTTCATTCAGCTTCTGGCCCCGCACGGCCCAGCAGCCCGGCCCGTTCAGAAGCTCGAGTCTGGGCCGGAAAGAGGTCCTGGAAGACCACTTCCGCACATTGACGGTCGATTATGCTGGAAGCGTTTCGAGCGACTTCACCGACGAGCTGTCGGGGGAGACATCGCTCGGAGCTCAATACTACCTCAGGGAAAACACCATCACCACGGCTTCGGGGAGGGAGTTCCCCGTGCCGGGCCTGGAAACCATCAGTTCCGCAGCTGTCCGGTTCGCAGGTGAAGACTTCATCGAGAACAAGACCCTGGGCGTCTACGTGCAGCAACGGGTTGGATGGAGGAACCGAGTATTCCTCACCGGTGCCGTGCGGGCAGACGACAACAGTGCCTTCGGAGAGAACTTCGACTTCGTCGTCTACCCCAAGGCAAGTGCTACGTGGATCGTCAACGAGGAGCCGTTCTGGACCCTCGATTTCGTCAATACGCTGAAGCTGCGCGGCGCTTGGGGCAAGGCAGGACAGCAGCCCGACGTTTTCGCCGCCACTCGCCTCTACGCGCCCATCACCGGCCCCGACGGCTCGGCGGCCCTGACGCGATCGAACATAGGGAATCCCGATCTCGAGCCCGAGGTGGGCGAAGAGATCGAGCTGGGCTTCGACGCAAGCATGTGGGATGAGCGGGTGGCCATGGAGTTCACCTACTACAACCAGACCCGGAGCAAGGCGATCGTGGCCCAGGCTGCGCTGCCATCACTCGGCTTTCCCGGGGTGGAATTCGTCAACGTAGGCACGATCAAGAACCAGGGATTCGAGATCGGAGTGGGAGCAGATCCGATCCGACGCGCGGATTGGAATTGGAATGTCGGAGCGACCTTCTCCACCACCGACAACAAGGTGGTGGATCTTGGTGGCATCACGCCCCCACAGTTTGGAGCTCCCTGGGCGGGCCAGAGACACGTCGAGGGCTTTCCGGTCGGCAGTCTGTTCATGAAGCACGTTCTTTCCGCCGAATGGGACGCGAACGGCAACCTCGTCAACCTGATGTGCGAGGGAGGGGATCCGATCTCCGGTGGAGGAGGACCCGTGCCGTGCGATCAGGCGGGCACTGCGTACCGGGGACAGCCATTCCCGGGTTGGGAGGCCGGGATGAACACCTCGCTCCGGTACAGGAAGCTGACGCTCAGTGCGACCGCCGATGCGGTGGGTGGATACGTGAAGTGCGACACGCGAGTGGGGTGGACCCACATGTTCTTCCGGAATACGCGGCAAATGAATGTTCCGCCTCCAGAGCGGGATCCGATCCTCGCCGCCTATGACCAGTTTGGGGGCGGAACCTGTCAGATCGGCCTTGTGGACGCCGGATTCGCGAAGTTGCGCGATCTGTCGATGCGCTTCGATGTCCCGGTCGAGTGGTCCGAGAAGTTCGGGGCCTCGACGGCATCGGTAACGCTGTCCGGGCAGAACCTCGTGACGCTGTGGATCGCCGAGGACGAAAGGTTCGGGCATCCGGTCATCGATCCCGAGGTGCATGCGACCCAGGGAAGGCCCACTTACGCGAACGTGAACGCGGCTACCCATGGCATGGTGGCCTACATCCAGGATCAGTGGCCCACCTACCAGCGGATCATCCTGACGGTCCGCACATCCTTCTGAGGTACAGACCAATGAAATACGGTAATCGAAGGAAACAGGGGAAGGGTGAGGTTGGGACTCTAACGACGGCTGCCAGCCTGGTCCTGATGTTGGGAGGGTTGACCGGCTGCGACGATCTGCTTGAAGTGGAGCTTCCGGGCGTGGTGGACGAGAGCGCTCTCGAGGATCCGGCCATCTCCGGCCTTCTGGTCAATAGCGCGATCGCCGACTTCGAGTGCGCCTACAACAACTACACGTTCGGGAGCTCGGCATTCAGCGACGAGATGTGGCACTCCAGCGGCGCCCAGATCGATCGCGAGTGGGGCGGGCGGATCATCGACGCGAATCACCAGAACATGGCCCAGGCGCCGTGCCAGGGCACGGGGTTTGGCCAGTACACACCAATTCAGACGGCCAGAACCGAGGCCGAGGATGCCATCCGGCGGATTACGGAGTTTCCGGACGCTGACGTCCCGAACAAGGCCTCGCTCATCGCCACCGCCCATGCATATGCCGGATACAACTACGTAATGCTCGGCGAGGCCTTTTGCGAGATGGCCGTTGACGGCGGTTCCCTGCTCACGCCGGAACAGGTGCTGCGAATGGCCGAGGAACACTTCACGCAGGCGTTGTCCGGCGGCACAACCGAGATTGTGAACATGGCCCGGGTAGGAAGGGCGAGGGTCCGCCTGGATCTCGGGGATGGCCCGGGCGCACTGTCGGATGCCCAGGCGGTTCCGGAGGGGTTCATGAAGGTGGCGTCTCGCGGAGACGACCACCCGCGCCGGTACAACAAGGGCTACGACCGGTATACGCGCGCTACGGCGTTCACCGTATCCCCCCGGTTCAGAGACCTTGAATGGAAGGGCGTTGCGGATCCCAGGGTGGCGGTCGAGTTCACCGCCGTGCTCCCGACTGCCCCCCCGCTCGACCACTTCAAGCAGACAAAGTACACCTCCCTCGGCTCACCCATACCGTTGGCAACCTGGGAGGAAGCCCAGTTGATCATTGCGGAGGTGAGCGGTGGGCAAACCGCTGTGGATATCATCAACGCGCTGCATGCACGAGCCGGACTGCCTCCGTTCGACCCGGCAACGGACGGCGATATCCTTGCGCAGGTCCTGCAGGAACGGAGCCGGGAACTCTTTTTGGAAGGTGGGCACCGGCTGAACGACCATCTCCGCTACATGGGCACCCCGCACGAGATCCCCTTCTTTACCGGTGTCGACCATCTGGGACGGCAGTACGGCAACGCGACCTGCTGGCCGTTGCCGAACGTCGAGCGCCACGGCAACCCGAACATCCCCTGATCGAGAGGCACAACCGTGAAGCACCTCCGCATTTGCACCAGCGCCGCCCGACTTGTCCTTCCGTGCGTCGGTCTTGGCCTCGCTTCGGCAGATCCCGCCACCGCCTTCCAGGCAAACGACGGCATGATGGCGATCGTGGGAGCCACGGTAATCGACGGGAATGGAGGACCAGCACTCCCCGACGCGACCATCCTGATCCAGGGTGCAAGGATCGCCGAGATCGGACCCCGAGCCTCGGTCGCCGTGCCCGCAGGGGCCCGCGTCTTCGACGGTGCCGGGAAGTTTGTGACGCCCGGCATCGTCGACACAAATGTCCACATGGGGCCCATAACGGGCGGAGCGACGGGCGAATACACCTTCGCCCGCTACTGGGACCGACTGGAGGACCTGATCCTGCAGGGGGTGCAGGGTCAGCTCAAATACGGGGTCACCACGGTTCGGGACAGCTACGGCCCTCCAGAGGCATTGATGGCCGTTCGCGACTCGATTGCCGCTGGTGTATGGGTCGGTCCGCGCATGTACGTGGCGGGGAACATTCTCGGTTGGGAGGGGCCCTCGACCCGCCGGGCCCCTCCCAGGTCCGAACTCACGTTCTTCCAGGAACAGCTCGACGATCTGTTCACCCTGGGCACCGCGGAAGAGTTTCTCAACATGACACCCGAGGAGATGCGGGTGGCGATGAACATCTATCTGGACAGAGGACCGGACTTCATCAAGTACAACGGCACCTCACACACGACTCCCGCCCTGATCTCCTTCTCACCACGAGTGCAGAGAGTGATTGTCGAGGAGACGCACAAGCGCGGTCTGGTCGCCGAAACCCACTCTACGTCCCTGGAAGGCCTGCGGCTCTCGCTGCTCGCGGGAATCGACGTCGTTCAGCATCCCGAGAATGTGGGGCTGAGGGTGATCACCGACGAGCTTGTGGACCTTATCGTCGAGCGGGGGGTCATCTGCTCGCTACTGCCCAACAAGTACACCGGGAGAATCTGGCGACAGCGACTCGAGCAGCGCGAGGCAGCTCGGGAGGCTCAGGCCGTGGCGCAGGCGCCAGGTGCGCCCCAACGTCGCATACCCAGGACGTCATTCGAGATCAGGCGCGATGTGCAGGCTACGGGGCTGAGGGACCCCGGCACCATCTACTGGAGCAATCTCGAGGCGCGCTGGGCCAATGGACAAAAGCTCATCCAGGCAGGGTGCATCGTCTCCGTCGGGGCCGACAACCTGCTCTTCGGGCGTCCGGGGGTGGCCCCGGAGTTCCTGCGCAAAGATCACCCGGTGCCGGAGCACCTCGAGCCCGGCATCGGAACGATCGTCGCGATCGAGGGCCTGGTGGAACTTGGCATGACGCCGTCGGAGGCGATCGTGGCGGCGACGAAGCATGGTGCCATGGCCTGTCGGGCCCTCGACGACTTCGGAACGCTGGAGGTGGGCAAGCTGGCCGACATTCTCGTTCTCGGGGGCGACCCTCTGGCCGACATCTCCAACATCCGCAAACTCGAAGTCGTGATGAAGGACGGAGTGATCATTGACATCGACAACCTGCCAACCAATCCGATCACCGGCGTATGGCAGTGATCCGCCGGTGGCGCGGCCTGCGTCCGTTTGGGCCGCCGACGCTGAAGGGAGTGTCATCACCATGAAAAGACTCAACAACGGCCCCAGAGCACTGCGAGCCGCATTGTTCTCTGTCGGCGTTGTCCTCCTGGCCGCCGTGGTCCCGGCGCGTGCATTGCAGACACCTCAGGGCACGACCGCGATCGTGGGGGCCACCGTGATCGATGGCGACGGCGGACCGCCCTTGGCGGACGCGACCATCGTGGTCGAGGGCAGGCGCATTGCCGCGATCGGTCCCCGGGACGCGGTTCAGGTGCCGGCGGGGGCGCGCGTCATTGACGGCGCCGGCAAGTTCGTGACCCCCGGGTTCGTCGACACCAACGTGCACATGTCGCTCTCCTTCGGCAGGCGCTGGAGCGAGACCAACGCCCGCTACTGGGATCGGAACGCCGACCTGAACCTCCAGGGGGCCCAGCTTCACCTGAAGCACGGAGTCACGACGATCCGCGACAGCTACGGGGCCCTTCTCCCCGGGATGCAGGTGCGGGACGCCATCGCGCGCGGCGAGGTCGTGGGCCCGCGCATGTACGTCGCCGGCAACATCGTGGGGTGGGGTGGTCCCTTCTCCGAGACGTTCTCGGGCGACCGCGAGTCAGAGCTCACACTTTTCGAGGAGCAGATCAACGACTCGATCACCCTGGGGAGTGGCGAGGAGTTGATGCACATGACGCCGGAAGAGCTCCGGGTTGCCATCAACGCCTACCTGGATCTCGGACCCGACTTCATCAAGTACGGAGGCACGCACCACTTCAACTATCCGACCACTATAGGCTTCTCTCCGCGGGCCCAGCGAGTCATCGTCGAGGAGACCCAGAAACGCGGCCTGGTGGCGGAGACCCACTCGACCACTCTGGAGGGGCTTCGTCTCTCCATCCTCGCCGGGATCGACCTGATTCAGCACCCCGAGGTCACTGCCATGCGGGAGATCACCGACGAACTCGTCGAAATGATCGTCGAGCGGGGCATCATCTGCTCGCTCCTCCCGAACAAGTACACCGGTGAAGTGTGGAGGCTGCACCTCGAAGAGCGGGAGAAGGCGGGGGAGCGGTGGGCGACGCTGGAGAGAGAGCGCGGCGCTCCGCTGACCACGGCCGAGGTGAGACGCAAGATCCAGGAGACGGGCATCCCCGACCCCAGATCAGTGACGATCGGGAATCTGGAGATGCGTCAGATGAATGGCCGCAAGCTCATCGAAGCAGGGTGCATCGTGTCGGTCGGGCCCGACAACCTGCTCTTCGGCGCCGGGGGTGTCGCACCGGAGTTCACGCGGGAGGAGCGGCCGGCCGCGGAACACCTGAAGCCCGGTATCGGGACGATCATCGCCATCGAGGGGCTGGTTGAACTCGGCATGACCCCTTCGGAGGCGATCGTCGCGGCGACGAAACACGGCGCGATGGCCTGCAAGGCCCTCGACGAGTTCGGGACGCTCGAAGTCGGGAAGCTGGCCGACATACTCGTTCTCGGGGCCGATCCCCTCGCCGATATCTCCAACATCCGCCAACTCGAAGTCGTGATGAAGGAGGGAGACATCATCGACATCGAGAGCCTTCCGACCCATCCGGTGACGGGGGAGTGGTAGGATCAGCAGCCGGAGTCCATGCCAGGGGACTCCTGAAAGCGCAGCAACATCGCCGCCCAGTGGAACCCGGCCCCGAATGCTGTCAGGAGGACCAGGTCGCCCGGCTTGATTCTCCCTTGATCCCGTGCCTCCCATAGCGCTACCGGGACGGACGCGGAGCCCGTGTTGCCGTACTGCTGGACGTTGATGAAGACGCGCTCCTCCGAGAGGCCCAGGCGTGCCGCCACGGCGTTCAGGATGCGCAGGTTCGCCTGATGGGGCACGACGAGCGCTACGTCGTCCATGGAAACACCAGCCTTGACGAGCACCCGCAGCGACGCCTCGCTCATCCGGCGGACGGCCTCGCGGAAGACCTCGCGCCCATCCATCACGAGGTTCTTGTGGAGCCCTTGCCGCACCCGCTCCATGGTAACGGGCTGACGCGTGCCTCCTGTCTCCAGCCCCAGGATGTCGCTCCTTGTGCCATCGGTGCCCGCCGTAGCGGCCAGGATCTCGATTGCGCCTGCGCCCGACCCGACCACGGCCGCGCCGGCAGCATCGCCGAAGAGCACGCAAGTGTTGCGGTCCTTCCAGTTCATGAGCCGCGTGATCAGCTCGACGCCGATTACCAGCACCCTGCGCCCGTCAGCGAGTGCCCGTGACCGCGCAACGTCCAGCGCCAGGACGAACCCCGCGCAACCGCTGCCCGCGAGGTCGTAACACGGGATCTGGCCGACACCGAGGCGGGCCTGGACGTAGGCCGCAGTATCCGGCGCGAAGACTTCGGGCGTGTCGGTTGCCAGAACGATCTCGTCGATGTCCGCAGGCTCGAAGCCACCGTCGGCGAGGGCCGCCCCGGCCGCGGCCAGCGCCAAGTCGGCCGTGCTCTCGTCGTCCGCCGCGATGCGCCGCGTGTGGATGCCCGTGCGGGCCACGATCCACTCGTCCGACGTGTCCACGTATTCCGCCCATTCGTCGTTGGTCATCACGCGGTCGGGCAGGTAGATGCCCAGGCCGAGCAGACCTATCGGCTGCCCGTCGAGGGGGGCTGGCCGGTGCATCCGGGCCCCACCTACGGAATCACGCGCCTGGGCATCACCGGGAGGACTAGGCGCGACGGTCGCGCGGCGTCGTGGAATACGGTCTGCTGAGCAACGCGCCACTCCGTGTCCGTGGCCACGGGATTTCCGGTGTTCGGATTGGGGGCGAAGAACGGGTAGGCGCTGCTCGACACCTCCAGTCGAATTCGATGACCCGGCAGGAACGTGTGCCCGATGTGCCCGAGCTTGATACGGTATTCTTCCTCCTGCCCCGGGGTCAGCAGCTCCTCCGCTTCGAAGCCGTTCCGGTAGCGGGCGCGAATCGCGGCGGCGTCCCACCAGCCGAGCTTGAGGGCGCGGCCGTCCGGTTGGACATCCACGAGCTTTGCCGTGAAGTCCGTGTCGAGCCCGTCGGTAGCGGCATGGATGATTGCTTCCACCGCTCCGATGATTTCGACGGGAGAATCGAGTACGTCGCTCGTGTAGACGAGGACGTCGTGGCGTCTTTCGATCGGCCGCTGGTCGATTCCCTGGGCGGCCCCGCCGATGTCTGACGGCACCGGATTCTGCGGATCGTAGGTATACTGGTCCGGTGGCTCTTCTCCGGGTGGGCCCCAGGCCAGGCGTCCGTCCCCGGCCAGCGAGTTCGCTCCGCCGCGGCTCGACAGATAAAGGCTCTGCGGCTCCATCTCGGCGGGGGGATACGCGTCGAACTCCCGCCACTCGTTCGAGCCCGTGAGGTACACGCGCGCTGTGGGCAGGTCGGCAGTCGATCGCTTGCCTCCTAGGCAGTAATCGAAGAAGTCCATGTGGGTGGCCTGCACGTCCACGACGGACTCTGGCGTAAAGCGGAATTCGCCCAGGCTCAGCGCGCCGCCGCTGATGGCTTGCCCGTGGTCCCAGGGGCCGATGATGATGTGCTGCTTGTCAGCTCCTGGCGAGTGGTCCCGCATTCCCTCCCAGTAGCGCATGGTGCCCGGCTGATCGGCGTCGAACCAACCGGTGAAGACGAGGATGGGCAGGTCGATCCCCGCGAAGTCTTCGTCCTCAAAGAGGATCCGATCCCAGTAGGCGTCCCTGGTGGGGTGATTCAGAAAGTCGTTGTAGAGGGGCATGTCGCGCCCCATCGCGTCGTCCATGGTGATGAGTGGACGGTGGGCGTACACTGCGTCCCAGTCGGTGACTCCCATGACGGGCCCCTGAGCCGTCCTTCCGGAGGTGCCGTTGATCCAGTCCAGCGACCACTTCATCAGCCAGGCGCCCCCGATGTAGGGAAGCTCGTCGAAGTAGTCTCCGCCCGGCGCCTGGGGGATCATGCAGACCAGATTTCGCGCGCCCTCGCGGGCTGCCAGCCACTGCACCGTCGCCAGGTAGGAGCCGCCGACCATGCCGACCCGTCCGTTCGACCAGGGCTGGCGCGCGATCCATTCGATCGTGTCGTATCCGTCCTCCCCATCGGCGAAGAAGAAGTCGAAACTCCCGTCCGAGTCCCCGCGTCCGCGCGCGTCCTGGACGATGAAGGCGTAGCCCCGCTCTGCGTACTGCTTCCCGAGTTGCGGGTACCGCTCGTTGGCCTTGATGTAGGGCGTTCGCACGAGGACCGTTGGGTGGGGCCCGGAGCCGTTCGGAAGCCAGAGGTTGGCGGACAGCTCGACGCCGTCGCGCATGGGGACACGGAGGTCGAGGTGCTGCTGGATTTGTGCGGAGGCGTCGGCCGGAATGACCAGCAAGCCGAGTAGGGCAGCGAGGCGCGCGCGCCGAGCGAAAACAAACGCACGACCCCGGAGACCGCGGACGCAGGTTGGACGGAAATGGGTAGTTGGCATCGATGCCTCCTTGTGCGTCGCTATGCGTTCTGTCGACAGCTCGCCTATGGTCAAGTCTCTTCTCGTGTGGACCCGCCGCTACACCACCCGTCTAGGAAGCCGCGGGTTCATGCTCTGGATGATCCGCAGGAAGCCGAGTTCCGTGCGCTCGGCCACGGTGTGGGGTAGCACGGCCGGGTGGTCCGGCCCGATGAGCGTGGCCACATCGCCCACCTCGACGGTCTTGTCCGGACCGATGTCGAGGATGGTGTGGGCGGAGTTGACCCCGCCCGCGACCGGGTACACACGACCGTTGATCAGCACTTCGCAGGTCCCGTTCGCCTGTGATGGATACCCGTCGGTACGCCCGATCGGCAGAAGCGCGACCCAGGTGGCACGGTCGGGCATGAACGTGCGGTTGAAGCCCGCGCTGTCGCCCGGCTCGAGGTGCTCGACCCGCACGACCCGCGTCTTCAGGCTGAACACGGGCCTGAGGTCGGCCATTTCCCTGGCCTCCTCGCCGGGGGGATTCCCGAACAGGGCATTGCCGGGCCGCACCATGTCGTAGTGCGCCTCGGGCAGGTGGAAGAGCTCATAGGTGGGGGCGGCGTGGAGGGTGCCGAGGGGCAGGTTCTTCCCGCGGGCCCAGCCCAGCAGCTCTTCGAAGCGAGCGTGCTGCTCCCGGTCGAAGTCCAGGTCGTGGGTGAACATGGTGTAGGTGCCGTTCACGTCGACGTGCTGGCTTTGGACGAGTTCCTCTATCCACGACCGGGCGCGTGTGTAGGGCATGCCCTCGCGGTTCATCCCCGTGTCGATGAAGAGCTGGACGGGAACGGGCCTGCCCAGCCGCCTGGATACGTTGCGCAGGCGCCCCGGGGCGTCGTCCAGCCAGACCGACGGCAGTACGTCGTGCCTCACCATCTCCTCGATCTCATCCTCGGACCCCTCGGCCATGACCACGATCGGCTTCGTGACGCCCTCTTCGCGCATGGCAAGAGCCTCTTCGACGCGCACGGCAGCGAGGCCGCCCACCTGGGACATGCCGGCAAGCATCGGCCCGACCGCGCGGTCGCCCAGGCCGTACGCGTTGTTCTTCACGACGGCGAGGATCGGCCGCCCGCCTGCCAGCCGCGCGGCCTCGCGGACGTTGTGGGCCCAGGCCGCGCGGTCGAGTTCGATCCACGGGTCGAAGCGGGTGGGCTTGTAGGTGCGGTCGACCGTCAATGGGACACCTGGGCCGCTGATGCCTGAGGCGCCGCGGGCGCCTGGGCCGTTCGACCGGGCGGCGGATGCGCAGGCGGACGTGGCGGCGAGGCCCACGGTCGTGCCGGCCAGGTGCAGGAAGCGGCGGCGGGGGAGGTCGGGCGGGCGATCCATGGGCCCTCCTGGCTTGACGGGCGGTGTGTGGAATGGGGCGAATGTACCGGTCGGCCAGGAGGCGGGCCAGAGACCCGCGTGCCGACGTGACACCGATAAACGAAAAGATTAGTTTTTGGGTGACTATCCGATCCCTCCGCAGAGGAGACTACTGTGCGGACGAAAGCCCCGATCCTGATCACGACAGCAGCGGCTGCCGCCCTCGGGTGCGGCGACTCGGCGCCCGGTCCCGGCGACGGTGGTCCACCCGGCACCCTGGAGGGCCCGGACGTCATGCTGGCCGCGGCGACCGAGCACGTCTACACGGTCGGCGCGTACATGGGGGAGGACTGGGAGAGCTTCGGTTCGATCGCGGGCGTTGCATTCGACGGTGCGGGCAACGCGCACATTCTCGATAGGCAGGAGGACCGAATCGTGGTGTTGGACCCGAACGGGACCTTTGTGCGCTTTGTGGGAGGATCGGGCGAGGGACCCGGGGAATTGCAGTCGCCTTTTACGCTCCACGTATATCGAGACGGCGGGTACGTGGTTGGTAGCGTGCGCGGTATTGATGTCCTCGGCTCCGACGGGGAACAGCTGCGCAGGATGCCGATGAGCGTTGCGACCGGTAGCCCGATCTGGAATGCCAGGGCATTGCCCGACGGAAGTCTGGTGTCGACCGTCTTCCGGTTCGATATCGAGAGGTTTCGCGAAGGCTTGGAGCAACTGGAGCCCCCCGGCCGACCCATCGAAATCTTCCCCATCGAGCACGGCAAGCCGGAAGTCCTCTACACCGCCTGGGAGCTGCCCGATCCAGAGGATGAGAGGAGGAATGCCAGGCGCTCCTCCTCCTCCGATGGCGTTTCCAGGATGTCCGCGGGCCGCTCCTTCGAGCCGCGCCTTCACTTCGACGTGACCTCCGACGGCCGCCTTGCGGTGGTCGACTCGATCGGATACCGGGTCAAACTGGTCGCGCGTGATGGCAGCGTGGTCGGCACCGTAGAGCGCCCGGTCGCGCCCCTCGCGGTCACCGAAGCCATGAAGGAAGCCGCGCGGGACCGCTATCGCGCCCGCGAAGTTCCGAGCAACGTGGGCATTTTCCGCATCGAGCGGGAGAGTGTAGACGAGCTGCGGTTCGCGGACGAGGTCCCAGTCATCGCCAACATGGCCGTGGACTGGGAGGATCGAATCTGGGTCGAGCGAACCGGGGCGGATGGCGTCGAACCCGGACCCATCGACATCGTGACCCCGGAAGGGGGCTACGTGGGAACGCTGCCCGCCAACGGAGTCAGGATCCCGAGCGCCTTCGGACCAAACGGACTCATGGCCTACGTCGAGGCGGACGAGGTGGGCATACCGACCGTTCGCGTGATCCGGCTGGTTTCGCTGCAACCGCAGGGCATGTAGGGCCCGTCCGCGGCCCTCAGCCGACGGACTTGAACGGCGGCTGCCTCAGGCGGGCGGACCGTCGGGGTGCAACTCACACTCGGGCGGCTGGAGCCGGGTCCACGACAGTGCGACGATCGTCCACGACTCGTCCTCGTTCCGGGTGAGCAGCAACGCATCGGCGCCGCAGTGGCTCAGGTCGTCCCCCACGTAGAAGTCGTACGGCGTCCAGACCATGGCCAGATCGCCGCTGACGCGTACCTCCGGATCCCACATGCGCTCGATGAGGACCTCCTCGCCGCCCTCCAGCCGCGCGATCAGCTGATCCCGCGTCGAGGTGGAACTGGATCGCGTGCCGTCGTCCGCCCGCTCCACCGAGTGCATCAGCACATCCGGATGCATGATCTCGCGGAGGATCTCGCCGTCACCCGCGGCCAACGCGTCGAAGATGCCCTGCACTGCAGCCAGGATGGCCTCGCGCTCGGCGTCGGTGGGCATGTGTGGGGCCTGACTGGCCATCGTTTCGGTCGCCCCGGCTGTGGCATCGGCCGGATCCGACGCAGCGTCCGCGACGGCGTTGTCGCCTGTCTGCGTGCAGGACGCGAGCATGAGCACGGTCAGCAGGGAAGGCAAGGGGATGCGTTTCATGATTCGGACCCTCATATGGACGGGGGTTGTCGGATGGGACCACAGATGAATCATGTCGGGCGCCCGGGACGCCCGCAACGCGAGGGGTTGCGCCAGGGATTCGGGAAGCTCGACCATAGGCGGGATGTCCGCGCCGACGGGCAAACCCGTGACACACAACCATCGCGGGTCCCGGTCGTGTCACTGAAGAGGATGGGAGACCTTCCGATGCTCCAGACTTTCGACGAGCGCAACCGGGACATTCTCGTGAACATCAACGGCGAGCTCCAACACCGCGACCGGGCGGGTATCAGCCCGTTCGACTCGGTCGTGCAGGGGGGCGACGCGGTCTGGGAGGGACTTCGGTTGTACGACGGAAGGATCTTCAAGCTCCGCGAGCACCTCGCGCGCCTGCGCTCGTCGGCACTCGCGCTCGCCTTCGAGGTGATACCGTCGGACGACGAGATCATCGAGGAGATACGGCGGACCCTGGCCGCGAACCGCATGCGCGACGGCGTGCACATTCGGCTCACGCTGACGCGCGGGATCAAGGTCACGAGCGGAATGGACCCGCGGCTCAACCAGGCCGGGCCCACCCTGATCGTGGTCGCCGAGCACAAGTCTCCCGTGTACGACCGGTCGGGCCTGCGCCTCATCACGAGTTCCGTGCGGCGATTCGATCCGGACACGCTGGACCCGAAGATTCACCACGCCAACCTGCTCCAGTCGATCCTGGCGAAGATCGAGGCCAACGCGGCGGGCGCAGACGATGCCGTCATGCTGGACCGGCGGGGGTTCATCGCCGAGACGAATGCGACCCACCTCTTCTTCGTGTCCGACGGCGTCGTGATGACCAGTCGCACCGTCGCCTGCCCCGAGGGGATCACGCGCGCGACCGTTCTCGATCTTTGCGGCGAGCACGACATCCCCACCCGCGTCGCCGACCTCTCGCTGACCGAAGCGTACCGCGCGGACGAGGCGTTCTGTACCGGCACGATGGGCGAGCTGGCGAGCGTGACCGAGATCGACGGGCGGACAATCGGCGAGGGCGTTCCGGGGCCGTTGACCGAGCGCCTCGGCACGCTGTACGGGGAACTGACGGCGGCGTCCGGAACGGTGGTGGTGGAGGAGGCGCAATGAACCCCACCCGCCCCCCGGCACGGCACGCAACCCATCGGCACCGCGCCGGTGTCCACGAATCGGGAAAGGGAGAATCGGGAACGGGCACGCCGGCGCGCGACCGGAGACTCGGCTCGGTGACGGAAGCGCAACTCATACAGCGGTTCAAGAACGGGGATCACAGGGTCGCGCGGTCGCTGTACGACATGCACGTCGACCGCGTCTTCCGCATCTGCTACCGGTTCGCGGGCGAGTACGACCTCGCTCAGGACTTCACGCAGGAGACGTTCGTGCGCGCATTCACCAAGATCGACACTTTCCGCGGCGAGGCGGCCTTCGGGACCTGGATATCCACGGTTGCGACCAGCGTGTCGTTGAACGGACTGCGCAAGGTGAAGCGCATTCGGACCCGCGAAACCGAACTGGACGATCAGTTGCGGGGCGCTTCGCCGAGCCCCCGGCTGGAGCCCGACGTCCGCGCCGACCTGCACCAGGCCATCGACAATCTGCCGGACGGCTATCGCGCCGTCTTCATCCTGCACGATCTCGAGGGCTACACCCACGCCGAAATCGGACAGATACTCGGCATTCAGACCGGCACCTCCAAGTCGCAGCTCTTTCGGGCGCGCGCCCGGTTGCGGGAGCAGCTGGCCGTGCACGCCGGGGAGTGGGCGTCATGAACGACCGCGACCGCTTCGCAGCCTTCCTCCATCGCGAGGGCGCGTCCTACCACGCGCCGCCCCCGACGCCCTCCGACGCGATGTGGCCGGACGTCAGCGCGCGGATGGATGCGGACGCGTACAACGCACCGCCCCCGGCACCCCGCGAGGAAATGTGGGAGAGGATCGAGGCGGCGTGGCCCCCCGGACCATCGGTGGTCCCGGCGGCGGCGAAGCTGGCGGCAGACCACGCGCCGGCTCCGGCGATACCGGCCGAGCCAACCGCGGATACCGCGCGCCTTCCGGCCCGGTGGACTGGGAAGCGGATCAGTTCGGGATGGGCGGCGGGACTGGCGGCGGCTGCCTCGCTGGTGTTGGGGTTGATGCTGGGCCGTAGCTACGAGGGCCCTGGGGCAGGGGTGACGGACGGACCGTCAGCCGGTCCTGCCGCCGTCGCGCCACCGGGGCCGAACGTACCAGGGACGGTCGAACCTGCGGCACCGGTCGAGCCTGCAACGCTCGCCGAACTGGAGACCGAGCCACCCGCGGACCCGCGCGAATCCGCACCCGCTGCCGTGGTCGCGGATGCGGCGACTGCGGAATCGGCTATGGGGCGGGAGCGCGCGGAGGCCGAGACGCCCGGACGCGTGGCCTCGAACGCCACGCAAGAGACGCCCGCCGCGCAACTCGGTGTGTCCACCGCCCGTGCCACGACGCCCGCCGGGCTCGCCAACACAGCCGAAGCCCTCGCCGGCCCACCCGCCGCCTTCGCCAGGCTCGTCCAGCCCGCGGCCTACTACGAAACCACACGCCACCTGGACCGGGCCGCGACGCTGCTCACCGCGTTCCGGATCGATCAGGGCACGCCGACCTCACAGCAGGATCTGGCCCGATGGGCCCGTGAACTGCTCGGCGATACCCGCATGTTTCTGGACATGCAAGCGCCACGCTCCCCTCTTGAAAGGGCGTTGCTTGAGGACCTGGAGCTGGTGCTGCTGCAGATCTCGCGGCTGGGGCCCGGCGCGCCCGACTTCGAACGGCAGTTGGCGCTCGAAAGCATGGAGTGGAAGGGCACCCTGACCCGCCTGAGAGCAGCGAGTACTACAGGAGAAATGTGATTCCAGGCGCTTGCGACGAAAGAGCGGGAGCGCATGGCTGATGGAGGAATACAGATGACAACCCGTACGAAGAGCCTCGTCACCGTCGGTTCGGTACTCTTGATGGTCGCCGGTCCGGTATCCGGTTCACCGGGCGGACGCCTGTCCGCCCAGGCTGAGCGACAGATGGAGGAGGAGGCGTTCCTCCAGGCGCGCCGCGCGATCAATAGCGAAGAATTTGAAGAAGCTGCAAGGCTCTTCGCCGAGCTTCGCGACAGTTTCGCCCACCCGCGATACGTCGCTGACTCCTACTACTGGGAGGCGTTTGCGCGCTATCGGCAGGGCAATCTGGACGAAGCCCTGGTCCTTCTGGAGACGTTGTCGGTCTATGCCGAGGCGAAGGACGGCTACTTCGTGTCTTCGCGCGGCCATGTCCCGCCGGGCCGCCTCTACCACGAATGGCGTGATCTCCGGATTCGGATTCTCCGCCAACTCGCGGAGCGCGGCGATCCCCGAGCGGCCGAGGAGGCGTTTCGTCAGGCGGAAGCGGTGTTGCAAGCCGACACGCCCGCCGTGACGCTGGCCTCGTTGCGCGCGCGGCAGGAGTCGGCGCAGCGGGCCTATCAGAGGGCGCTGGCTTCGCAACGGGAGCGGCAGGACTCGGCGCAGCGCGTGTTTCAGGAGGCACTGACGTCGCAGCGGTCGCGGGCGGATTCGGCCCACCGGACCTACCAGAGGGTGTTGGCAACGGAACGCTCGCGGGCGGATTCCGTGCACCGGGCTTATCAGAGGGCCCTTTATGAGCAGCGGTCGCGGGCGGATTCGGCCCAGCGGTCGTTCCAGCGGGCGGCGAGCAGGCAGCGCTCCTGGGCGGACTCGGCACAGCGGTCGTATCAGAGAACGTTGGCCAGGCAGCGGTCGCGCGCGGATTCGGCTCAGCGATCCTACCAGAGAGCGCTCTACCTGCAGCAAAGGGAGGTGGACTCGGCGCAGCGGGCCTACCAAAGAGCGTTGGGTGCGCATCGCACGCAGGCGGAAAGGGCGCGTCAGGTATATGAGAGAGCCCTGTCGCAACGTCGGATACCGCCGGACTCGGCCCAGAGAGTGTACGATGCGGCTTTGTCGGTTCAGAACGCCGGCCGGGATTCGGCGACGGCCGTGTATCTGGCAGCGCTGGAAGGGCGGCAGGCAGCGCAGGATTCGGCGTCGGCCGCTTACCGGGCCGCGCTGGAGGCCCAGAGGGTGGGGCAGGACTCGGCGGCAGCGGCGTACCGGGCGGCCCTAGCAGTATTCGAAGCGCGGCAGGACTCGGCGGCGACGGTGTACCGGGCGGCACTGGCGGCTCAGGAGACGGCGAAGGACTCGGCGGCGCGGGCATACCGGGCGGCTCTGGCCGCAAAGGAGGCGCGTGAGGACTCGGCGGCGTCTGTATACCGGGCGGCGTTGGCGGCCGAGGAGGCGGCTCGGGAGGCGGCCGCGCGCGCTTACCGGGCCGCGATCGCCGGGGAACCGCCGCAACCAGACACGGTTCAGGCAGTGCCTCCGCCAGCGCCGACGCGTCCGCGCTTGCCGGTGCTCCAGGTACTCGGGACGCGGTTGGCGCAAGCGGACTCGGTGGCCCGAACGATAGTGCAGGAGGCTGAGGTGGTGGACCAGGAATTCGCGGCGGTTCTGTCGTCGCGGGCGGATTCGCTGGCTGCCGCCACCTATGCGTTGCGAGTCGACCCAGTGCTAATCGACGAGGCGCCAGCCGACGTGCCGCGAATCGAAGCGGACCTCCTCGTGCTGCCCGGGGTGTCGGCGACGTTTTCGGGACAACAGGTTCCCGCGCACTGTGAGGATACTTCCGTGCAGCAGGCAGCCTTGACGGCACTGTTGAGCCTGGAAACCGACCGGCTGCCGCTCATTCGCAGTGTGCTGGAGCGCCACGATGAATGCTCGCGGAGACTGCGGCAACAGGCGGTCACATTGTTGGCCGCACAACGCACGGTAGCTGCCCAACGGGAGTTGGTGGACATTGCCGCGAATCATCCGGAAGCGGACACGCGGGAAGCGGCGGTTCTGGCGCTGGCGAGCTTCAATACGACCACTGCGGTCAGGGCACTGGCCGACTTGCTCACGGAGTCCGACGACGGGGACGTGCGTATCGGAGCCATCTGGGCGCTGATGCGCAGCGATCAGGCGGCGGCACGCCGTGCGCTGCTGGCTTTCGCCCGGGACGGTTCGCAGCCGGTTGATCTCCGCAACGCCGTCCTCCAGGCGCTTGGCCAAAGGGGCGATGTGTCGACCGAGAGTTTGATTGAACTCCATGGGACGACCGGATCCCAGGAGCTCGAAACGGTGCTTCTCATGGTGCTCGGCTGGCGCGCGGAGGCGGGGGAGGAAGCCGTCACGAACTGGTTGTTCGAACTGGCGATGGACCAGGAGAAGGACTCCGATTCCCGTCAATCAGCGCTTGAGGCCTGGTCCCGGGGACCCTCGGTCGACCTGGAACGTGTCGGCCGATCGTACGCGCAGATGGAAGCGTCCCAAATGAAGGAGCGGATCTTCTACGCCCTCTACCGCAGGACCCAGTCCAACGGGGAAAGCGCGGAGGCGGTGGTCGGCAAGATGATCGAAATGGCTCGGGCGGAAGCCGATCCCGGAGTGCGTACCAGGGCCGTCTACTGGATTGGCCGCACGGGATCCGAGCAGGCCATCGAGTTCCTCCTCGAAGTGATGCGTGAGCGCCCGAGACCGTCGTTGGAGAGACCGGTTCCGGCGGCATCCCGGTAACCCGCCTACCCCTCCGTTACGTCCGCCGACCAGCTGAGGTGGCATCCGGGTACCTTCACTGGCTGACCCGAAGCGCTACGATTGTGTATGTGGGAGGTTGATCACCACATACCGAAGCTGGGAGCAACAACACGTGGACACACTAGCGGCATTCGATCGGCCGCGGGCCGCCCATCGTTCAACCGTGGCGGCACCCGCCGTCGCCGCACTGGCCCTTCTGGCTCTCGGCTGCGCCGAGGACGAACAACCCGCCCGCGTCTTTCCCGAAGTCCCCACCTTCGAGGGCTCGATCGATCTCGAAATCGGCGAGATGGACGGCGACGACCCGTACCTGTTCACCAGGATCGCGTCGATTGCCGAAGACGCGCAGGGCCGAATAATCGTAGCTGACGCACGGACCAGCGAAATCCGCGTCTTCGAATTCGACGGCCGCTTCGCGTTCCGAGCCGGGGGGTATGGCGAGGGCCCAGGCGAACTCTCCGACATCTGTTGTCTGGCCATCGGGCCGGACGGCGAACTGTGGGTGCGCGAGGGCTCCCGTTACAGCGTGTTCGCGCTGGAATCGGCGAGCGCCGAATACCTGAGAGGCATGAGAACCCTCCAACCGGGCATCGGCTCGCGCGATCCCTTCACCTTCGACGCGGACGGCAACCTGGTCAATGTCGGGCCGGTGACGAGTCGGGACGCCACGAACCTGACCGCGCGGTTCCGCGGCCTCACTGCCCGCCTCCTTGTGAACCCCGACGGCGCGGTGGACACCGTCCTCCTCGGCGACGGAGAGCGCCAGTACACGGGTCAGGCCACGACCGAATTCGAGCGCGAATTGGAGGGTCGCAGTATCCGCGGCATCAGCTACCTCCACCATTGGTTTGGCCCGACCTGGATCCACGCGCACGCCGATGGGGGCGCCTGGGCGGAGGCCATTACGTCGGCATACTCGATCAACTATCACCATCCGGACGGGACCGCTTCGCTGGTCGAGGGTCCGTCGTTCGAGGGGCCGGTGTTGAGCCCGGACGAACGGACTACCGCGGAGTCCAGAATCCAGCGCGATCTCGACAACTCCGACCTCGACGATCATCCGTTCGGGATTCCGGACCGCAAGCCGCCGCTCGAAGGCATGTTCTTCGACGCCGCCGGTCGGCTGTGGGTCGAAAAGTCAGCCGCCGACGGGGACGAAACCCGCGAGGCCGATGTCTGGGCCGGTACGGAACTCGTCGCCCGCTACCGGTGGCCCCGCCGTATCCAGAAATACCCGACCCCCTGGGCCACGGATTCGATGCTCTACGGTGTCACCACGGACTCGCTCGGCGTGCAGCGGGTGGCCCGGGTTCGGTTCGCGCCGGGCACCTGATCCGGCGGGTCCCGGTTCGCGGGTGCGACAACGCACCAGGGCGTTCGCCGCCTACGCCTCCGTTACATCCGCCGACCAGCTCACCTCGACCGCGGCCTCCAGACTGCGAGCCGTCGGGCACTTCGCAACATGCGTGTCCAGCGCGCGGTCCACCTTGTCGCGCGCGGCGCCCGCGGGCAGCCGGATCGTGTAGTGTGCATGGATCTTGGTGAGCACCACCATCCTGTCCACCACTTCGTTGACGCCTTCGGCCCGCACGCTGATCGCGTCGTTGGCCATCGGGATCCCGCGCACCTCCAGTGCGCCGTTGAGCGTCCCGAGCAGTCAGCCGGCCGCCGCCGCGACGAGATAATCGACCGGCAGGGGACGGTCGGGCTCCTCATTGAGGCGGTAGTGGGCCTTGATCGGCCCGTGAACGCCGAAGTCGACCTCGGTGCCGTCTTCCAGGGTCGCGCGCCGATGGATGCCGTCCACCTTGGCGACGCTGGCGCGTGCGGTATAGAAGGGTTGTTGTTTCATGGTGGACACCTCGTCCTGACGATGGGCGTCGCCCCCTCTGCGAGTTGTCGGGCGAACGGTCGGAAAGGTATCCGGGCCGCTTGGCCGGGGAAACCCGGGCGCGTCGCCAGCTGCCCGGCGCCCGTCACGTCCCGCCACCCCATCCCAGCCCGCCCTCAATCCACGATCCGCGCGTACAGTTCCGGGTCGGTCGCGCCCTCGGTGTTAAACACGAGAACGCGCGAGCCCTCATCGAGCCCGATCGCCCGGCGCCGCTCCTCATCCCGCGCGACCTCGATCAGGCCCAGCAGCCCCGCCACCCCCGACTCCCCGCCCTCGAACGGCTCCCCCAGTTCGCCCCGTGCGGCGGCGCGCATGAGCGGCGCGATTCCGTCTTCCGGCACGGTCATGAACGCGTGGGCCCCCTTGCCGACGATCTCCCACGCGAGCGGCGAGATCTCCCGGCAGCTCAGCCCCGCCATGATCGTGTGCAGGTCGCCGCGGCTCGCGCTCGGCTTCCCCGCGAGCGCACTCTGAAGGAGGCCGTCGGCGGCGTCCGGCTCGACGATCACCGCCACGGGACGATCCGCGCCCAGACGCTCCCATGCGTGCCCGATCGCCGCGGCCGCCAACCCGCCGACCCCACCCTGGATGAAGACATGGGTGGGATGACCAAACATATTCCGATG
This sequence comes from Deltaproteobacteria bacterium, assembly GCA_028818755.1. Lineage (GTDB taxonomy): Bacteria > Desulfobacterota > Binatia > UBA9968 > JAJDTQ01 > JAJDTQ01. The sequence continues at coordinate 50,732 of JAPPNF010000186.1, forward strand.
CATATCCGCCATGGGCAGTAATGCATCCAATGCCTCATTAGCCATGATCGTATATCCCACCATGACATGACGCGGAATCTCCATATACCCCGGATACGAGGTGTCCGAGATCACGGTCCACCCGTTCCGCGCGGCGTCGCGTGCCGCCTGGGCGACCGCGTCGTCGTACTCGCCGTCCACCCGGACGACCCGGGCGCCGAACGACCGGATCGCGCCGGCGCGGACCTCCGTAACGTGCACGGGCAGGTACACGACGGCGTCGCAACCGAACATGCGCGCGCCCCACGCGACGGCGCGCCCGTGGTTCCCGTCGGAAGCGCAGGTGACGGTCTGGGTGGCCGGACGGCCCTCGCCACGGTTCCCGGCGGAGGAAGCCGCGCGCCTCGCTCGAGCCTCCATCACCCGCCGGATTCCGTACGCCCCGCCCAGCGCCTTGAAGCTGCCCAGGCCGAAACGGCCGCTCTCATCCTTCACCCACACGGACTCGACTCCGAGACTTGACGCCAGCGCCCGCGCGTTTCGAAGGGGGGTAGGGGCATACCCCGGCCAGGCCGAGATCTCGGCGCGGGCCTCGCGATGGGCGTCGCCGCCGATGATCCTTTGTAGCGCGGCCGGGTAGGGCATGGGCGGGGCCGCGTCGGGATTGAGCGTCCAGTTCACAACCTATTACCTTGTTTGGGCAATGGATTTCCGTCAAATGTTTATAGGTTCTCGGAAAGCTCGCATGCCGGCTCCGGGCGACGCGCTTGCGGGTCGCGACGAACCGTTGTCCGTACCCGAAGTGCACCATGTGAACGGCAACCGGATCAAGCCGCCGTTCCCATCGGGATTCCAGCAGGCGTACTTCGCGATGGGCTGCTTCTGGGGAGCGGAGCGGCAGTTCTGGGAGCTGCGTGGCGTGTATTCGACAGCGGTCGGCTATCAGGGCGGACTGACGCCGAACCCGACCTACCGGGAGGTGTGCACGGGCGGCACCGGGCATGCGGAGGCGGTGCTCGTCGTCTTCGATCCGGATGCGGTCGACTACCGCACGCTACTGGCGGCGTTCTGGGAGGGCCATGACCCGACACAGGGCATGCGGCAGGGCGCGGACGTGGGCACACAGTACCGTTCGGCGGTGTACACGGTGGGTGATCATCAGCGCCACCAGGCCGAGGCGTCCCGGGACCTCTTCCAGGCCGAGCTTTCCGGCGCGGGATTCGGTGCGATCACGACCGAGATCGCGGATGCTCCCGAGTTCTACTACGCCGAGGAGTACCACCAGCAGTACCTGGCGAAGAACCCGGGCGGATACTGCGGCCTCGGAGGCACCGGCATCTCCTGTCCGAGCGGCATCCCCGAGCCGGATCCCGACCGCGGATGAGTCAGAGCAACCGCCCCATCAACGGTCCGCCGTGGCGGGGGCGGCTCTACGACGTCCTCTTCGAATCGGACCAGAACGGGGCGGCGACGGCGTTCGACGTCGTGCTGATCCTCACGATCCTGTCCAGCGTCGTCGTGGTCATGCTGGATTCGGTGGAAACGGTCGTGGAGGAGCATGGTTTCCTGCTGCGCGTCCTGGAGTGGGTTTTCACGATCCTCTTCACGATCGAATACGCGGCGAGACTGGCCGCCGTGCGGTCGAAGCGGCGGTACGCGCTGAGTTTCTTTGGCATCATCGATCTGCTCGCGATCATCCCGACCTACCTCAGCCTGCTCCTGCTGGACGGGGGCTTCCTGCTCATCATCCGGGTGCTGCGGGTGCTGCGGGTGTTCCGGGTGCTCAAGCTGGTGCGCTACATGGGCGAAGCCAGGACACTGGGGCGGGCGCTGGCGGCAAGCCGCTACCGGATCATCGTCTTCCTGATCTCGGTGCTTACCCTGGTTGTGATCCTGGGCTCGTTCATGTATCTGATAGAGGGATCGACCGCCGGCTTCACGTCGATCCCCCAGTCGGTGTACTGGGCCGTGGTCACGCTCACCACCGTGGGGTTCGGCGACATTACGCCGGTGACGGCCGTGGGGAAGTTCCTGGCGGCGATCATCATGCTGATGGGGTATGGGTTGATCGCCGTGCCCACGGGGATCGTAAGCGTGGAAATGGCGCAGGCGGCGCATATGGCCAGGAAGATGCAGGGGTCGCCGAGGGTGCGGGACCGGGTGTGCTCGGACTGCCACAGCGGCGGACACGACTACGACGCGCAGTTCTGCAAGGGATGCGGAGGGACGGTAGTGGACGTGGGGACGGAATGAAGAAGCCGGAGTCGCCGGGCGGGCCGGTGGCGGGAACGGAGCGGCCCATTTCGGTGGACGAAGCCCGGGAGAAGGTGATCGACATCCTCAGCGAGAGCTTCGCGCAGGATATCGTGTCCATCGAGGAATTCGAGCGGCGCGTGACCCTGGCGCAGAAGGCGGGCACCATCCCCGAACTGGGGACGGCGATCGAGGGACTGCGAGCGGGCGGGCGCGGCTCGCAGGCGGCTCGGGGGGACGAACTCGCGACGCTCCCCCGGATTGCGGCGGATCTGCCGGCGGGGCGAATCCGGCCCGCCGATCGCGCCGTGGCCATCTTTGGCGAGACCAACCGCAGCGGGGCCTGGATACCCGCCCGGCGCAACACCCTGGTTGCGGTCATGGGGTCGATGGAACTCGATCTGCGGGAAGCCCTCCTGGGTCCCGGCGAGACGGTCTTCACGGTGACCGCGGTAATGGGGTCGGTGGAGGTCATCGTGCCTCCGGGCCTGCACGTCGAGTGCTCGGGTTCGGCGATTCTGGGCAGCTTTGAACACCAGGAGATGCGGTCGCTGCTGGCGACGGGGGACATGCCGGTGGTACGGATCGACGGCTTCGCGGTGCTCAGCTCGGTCGACATCGAGTATCGGTACCCGGGTGAGAGCGGACGTGAGGCCCGGCGCAGGCGGCGCAGGGAGAAGCGGGAACGGCGGCGCCTCCGGCGGCGGGATCGCGCACGCCTGGATTCCGGGCAGTAGCACGGGCACGCGCTGCGCCCCGGCGGTGCACTCCCCGTGCTTCCGGGATCTTTCACCCGGAGCCTCGCGCGGTTACGCTGTCCGCGTTCGCTGTCCGTACCTACGACCCACCGCCACCAGGAGGCGATCAGTCAATGTTCAAGACGGAGCATGCGGGACTCAAGGAGTTCGCTTACAACGCGCTGCGCGTGGTAGCCGGCTTCCTCTTCGCGCAGCACGGAGCCCAGAAGCTGTTCGGGGTGCTGGGCTCGGAACCCGTGGAGAGCCTGATGAGCCTCCGCGGAGCCGCCGGGGTCATCGAGTTCTTCGGCGGCCTGCTGCTGATGCTGGGCCTGTTCACGAGGCCGGTGGCCTTCATCGCCTCCGGTCAGATGGCGGTCGCGTACTTCATGGTGCACGTGCCGATGGGCTTCTGGCCGATCATGAACCGCGGCGAGCTTGCCGCCTTCTACTGCTTCACGTGGCTGTTCTTCTTCACGCACGGCGGCGGCCGGTACTCCATGGACGGTTGGCTCGCGAGCCGCAGCGAAGGAGACTAGCGGCTAGCAGTGCTCGGCGAAGGCGGCCTGCAGGTCGTCGGCGATCGCGGGGGCTGACCGTCCCTCGATCTGGAAGCGCTCGAGCATGAACACGACGTCTCCGTCCTTCAGCAGCGCGATCGAGGGGGAGGACGGCGGGTAGCCGATGAGCTGCTTGCGGGCTTCCGCGGTGGCATCCAGATCCTGTCCGGCGAAGACCGTGACCTTGTGGTCCGGCTGCTTGTCTCCCTGGAGGGCCAGCATCACTGCCGGGCGAAAGATCCCGGCGGCGCAGCCACACACGGAATTGACCGCCACGAGCACGGTGCCTTCCATGGCGTCCATCGCCTGGTTGACCTGCTCCGCGCTGCGGAGTTCCTGGAAACCGATCTGAACCAGTTCGTGCCGCATCGGGGCGACCATCATCTCTGGGTAGGGCATTTTCGTACTGGGTCCTGTCACTGGGCTCGTTGGCTGTACGGGCGCTTGTAACCGATATTATAGGCCGAAGGAGGTCCCCGATGGAAGTTGTCCGCCTGCGGGTGAACGGAGACGAGCGCGTTTGCGGGGTGCCCGCGCACTACACCCTGCTGGAGACGCTGCGCTATGGACTGGGTCTGACCGGGTCCAAGCAGGGTTGCGACAAGGGGGACTGCGGCGCCTGTACTGTGATCGTGGACGGCCGGGCCATCCTGTCGTGCATCACGCCAGTCCGGGAGGCGGAGGGGCGCGAGGTGCGCACCGTCGAGGGGCTTGCCGAAGGGACCGAGCCGCACCCGGTTCAGGACGAATTCGACCTCAACGGCGCCGCGCAGTGCGGCTTCTGCACGCCTGGGATCCTGTGCAGTTCGGTGGCGCTGCTCGATCACAACCCGGCGCCGACGCGCGAGGAGATCCGGGCCGCGCTGGCGGGCAACCTCTGCCGCTGCACCGGTTACGCGAAGATCTACGACGCCGTGGAGGCCGCGGCGACCCGGCTGGGCGGGGAAGTGCGGGGGCCCGAGCCGGACGAGCCGGCGCCGCGGGCGACTCCCGTGGAGAGGGTGGGCGCGTGAGCCGGCGTGACGTCGCCGGGCGTCCCACCGGTCGGGACGCACGCGAGGTGGACCGGCCCGGCGAGGCCCTTTCCACCATCGGCCGCCCCATGCGCAAGGTCGACGGCCTGGCGAAGGCGACCGGCAGGGCGCGCTACACCGACGACATCCGGCTGCCCGGGATGCTGCACGGGAAGATCCTCAGGAGTCCCCATCCGCACGCGCGCATCCTGGCGATCGACACGTCGCGCGCCGAAGCGCTGGAGGGTGTCCACGCGGTGGTGACCGGCCGGGACATGCCGACGCGGTACGGCATCATCCCGTGGACACCGGACGAGTATCCCCTGTGCGTGGACCGGGTGCGCTACATCGGCGACGGCGTGGCGGCGGTGGCGGCGGTGGACGAGGACACGGCGATCGCGGCGCTGGACCTGATCGACGTGGCGTACGAGGAGCTCCCCGCGTACCTCGACCCGCACGAAGCGATCGCCGCCGACTCGGGCCCGTACATCCACGAGCCGCGCAAGCCGGGGCGGAACGGCAACGTGACCAAGGTCGTGAGCCTCGAGTTCGGCGCCGTGGAGGCCGGGCTTGGCGACTCGCATGTTGTCGTGGAGGGCGACTACTTCTTCGAAGGGACGACTCACACGCCCATCGAACCCCACTGCGCGATCGGGCTCGCCGAGGGGAACGGCAAACTCACCGTGTGGTCCGCGACACAGGTTCCCCACTACCTCCACCGGGAACTGGCCCGGGTCCTGGACGTGGATCCGGCGCAGGTGCGGGTCATTCAGCCCCCGGTCGGCGGTGCCTTCGGCGGCAAGTCGGAGCCATTCGACCTGGAATTCTGCGTGGCGAAGCTGTCGATGATGACGGGTCGGCCGGTCAAGATCCTGTACACGCGCGAAGAGGTCTTCTACTCGCATCGTGGGCGGCATCCGTTCCACATGCGGTACCGGACCGGGGCCGCGCGCGACGGAACGCTCACCTCGGTCGACGCCGAGATCGTCATGGACGGCGGCGCCTACGCGTCCTTCGGGCTCGTCACGACCTACTACGCCGGGCAGCTCCTGACGGCGCCGTACCGGATGCCCGCCTACCGCTTCCACTCCACGCGTGCGTACACGAACAAGCCGGCGTGCGGGCCGAAGCGGGGTCACGGTTCGGTGCAGCCGCGGTTTGCGTTCGAGGTTCAGCTCGACCGGATCGCCGAGCGGCTCGAGATCGACCCGATCGAACTGCGCAGGCGCAACTTCATCGGCGCGAACACGCGCACGGTGAACGATCTGCGGATCACGTCGAACGGCTTCCTGGAGTGCCTGGACGAGGTGGAGCGCGCGAGCGACTGGAAGCGGAAGCATCGCCGTCTGCCGTTCGGGCGCGGGGTGGGCGTGGCGGGATCGACCTACATCACGGGCACCAACTACCCGATCTACCCCAACGACATGCCGCAGTCGGGGATCCAGCTGCAGGTGGACCGATCGGGGCGGGTGGCGGTCTTCTCGGGCGCCTCCGAAATCGGCCAGGGCGTCGACTCCATGGTCGCGTACATCGTGGCCGAGGAGCTGGGGGTGCCGCTGGACCATGTCCGGGTGCTGGCGGGCGACACCGACTTCACACCGGTCGACCTGGGCGCGTACTCGTCGAGGGTCACCTTCATGCTGGGCAACGCGTGCATCGACGCGGCGCGGAAGCTCAAGGCGCAGGTGCAGGAGGCGGTCGCGGCCGAGTGGGGCGTGAAGCCGCGCGAAGTGCTGCTGGCCGGAGGGCTGGCGGTGCGGGCCGGCGATACGGGCACGAGCATGCCGGTGCGGGACGCCTTCAACCTGGCAGAGTCCGCGGTCGGCACCCTGGGCGCGACGGGGTCGTACAACACGCCCAAGGATGTGCATGGGGACTACAGGGGTGCGACGATCGGCGCTTCTCCCGCGTTCTCGTTCACCGCGCACGTGGCCGAAGTGGAGGTGGACGTGGAGACGGGGTTCGTGACGGTCGCCAGGATCTGGATTGCGCACGACTGCGGACGGGCGCTGAATCCGGTCCTGGTCGCCGGGCAGATGGAAGGCTCGGCATACATGGGCTTCGCCGAGGCGCTGATGGAGGAACAGATCTTCAAGTCGGAGGACCAGGGGCGCGCGGGTTTGCACAATGCGCCCTCGCTGCTGGACTACCGGATCCCGACGAGCGTGGATACGCCGGAACTGGAGTCGCTGATCGTCGAGTCGATCGATCCCGAGGGGCCGTACGGGGCCAAGGAGGCCGGTGAAGGGCCCCTGCACCCGTCCATTCCCGCCATTGCCAACGCGATCCATGATGCGGTAGGCGTGCGCATGGACTCGTTGCCATTCTCGCCGCCCCGCGTCTGGCGCGCGCTGCGGTCCGCGGGGTTGGGGCTTCTGGCCGTCCTCGGTGTGGCGGGGTGCGAGGACCGCGCCGTCGCCAACACGGGCCGTGACTGGGAGATCGCGCGCGATCACTACGAGTGGGCCGTCCCGCAGCAGCCCGATACGTTCCCGCGCTTCGGCGATCTCCTTGCGCGCATCGGCGAGCGCTTCGTCGGGACGGCCTATGAGCCGCACACCCTGGAGGTCCCCGGACCCGAGCGGCTCGTCGTCAACCTGGAGGCGCTCGACTGCGTGACCTTCGTCGAAACCGCCCTTGTACTCGCGCGGCTGGCATGGAGCGGCACGGCAGACGGCGATTTCAGGACCGCGTACCGGGACGAACTCACGCGGATCCGCTACCGCGGCGGAGCGCTGGACGGGTATCCCAGCCGCCTCCACTACTTCAGCGAGTGGATCACCGACAACGAGACGGCAGGGTTGGTCACCGCTCTGTCACGGGAGCTCGGCGGCGTGGCGGACACATCGGCTATCGACTTCATGTCCACGCACCCGGACGCATACCGGCAGCTCGCCGATCCGGATGTCCTGGCCGAAGTCGTCCGTGCGGAGAAGCGTATCAGCGCGACCGAGCGCTACTACATACCCCAGGAGGAGATTGCCGCGAAGGCTCACCTGATCCGGGACGGCGACATCATCGCCGCCACGAGCACGGTCCCCGGGCTGGACATTGCGCACACGGGGATCGCCCTCTGGCAGGATGGCGAACTGCGGCTCCTCCACGCGCCCCTCGTGGGCTCGCACGTGCAGATCAGCGAAGAGACGCTGGCCGAGCGGATCCAGCGGTTCGACGGCCAGGACGGGATCATGGTCGCGCGGCCGCTCGCGCCTCAGGGGTAGCACGCAGGCCGCCGACGGTGCTTCGCCTTCCGCCCTTCCGCTACCACCGGCCCCGCACGGTCCGTGAAGCTGTCGCCCTGCTGACCCGGTTCGGCGCGGACGCCATGCCCATCGCGGGCGGCACCGACCTCATGCCCAACATGAAGCACCGGCTCTTCACGCCGGCGCATGTGGTGTCGCTGAAGGGCATCGGCGCCATGCGCGGGATCGAGGTTGTGGAAGGACCGGATGCCGGGACGGGCAGCCACGCCCCGGGGACGGGGACGGCGTTGCACATCGGCGCGCTCGAGACCCTGGCCGATGTCGCCGCCAATCCTCTCGTCCGACATCACTTCGCCGGTCTGGCGAACGCGGCCGGCCTGGTGGCCGGTCCCCAACTGCGCAACATGGGCACGATCGGCGGCAATGTCTGCCTCGACACGCGGTGCACCTACTACAACCAGACGCAGTTCTGGCGAAGTGCCCTTGGATACTGCCTGAAGAAGGACGGGACCATCTGCCACGTAACCGGAGTGGGCAAGAAGTGCGTGGCCGCCCATTCGGCGGATACGCCACCCAATCTCATCGCGCTTGGCGCCAGCCTCACCCTGGCAGGGCCGCACGGCGAAAGGGCCATGGACGCTTCAGACTTCTTCGTGACCGATGGCATCTGGAACACCCGCCGGGCTCCCGACGAAGTCGTGACGGGGATCACCATTCCGATTGCGCGCGGCCGTCGCAGTGCCTACAGAAAACTGCGCCAGCGCAATTCGATCGACTTCCCCCTGCTTTCGGTGGCGGTCGCGGGCGATTTCGGAGAAACGGGGACCGTGAATCGGCTGACCGGCGTCGTGTCCGCCCTGGGCGCGCGTCCGCGGGTGCTGGCGGGGTGGTCGGAGTTGGCGGTCGGGGGCCGGCTCGACGGCGCTACGATCGACGCGTTGGCGGAGCGGGCACACGCGCAGTGCCGGCCCCTGGACAACCTGATTGTGGATGCCGAATGGCGGCGGGCGATGGTGCCCGTGTACGTTCGGCGGGCCTTGGAGGAGCTGAGCGTGTATGAGGCGTGAACATGGAGTGTACCGTGAGCGGACCTGGGCTCCGGCCTGGGTGTGGGTCCTCATCTGGGGGGCGTGCCTGGCGGTGGCCGGTGCGACGATCTACGCAGCCGGTCGCGACCCCATGTCGACGACGGCGCTGGTCCTGACCCTGGGTGCCGTGCTGTTCTTTCCCCTCCTGATGAGCGCGCTCTTCCTGTGCCTCGATGTCGAGGTCCGCGCCGACCAGCTGTTCATCGCCTTCGGGCCGCTCCACTTTGTGCGCAAGCGGATCGCGTACCGGGACATGGAGTCCGCCGAGCCGGTCACGTACAGCCCGCTCCGCGAGTTCGGGGGGTGGGGAATTCGCCCCACGGGCGGCAAGACGGCGTGGACCATACGGGGCAACAGGGCCGTCCGCGTCGTGCTGCGGAGCCGCAAGCAGATCTACGTGGGGTCCCGCTTTCCGCAGAGGTTGGCCAGCCGTATCGAGCCTCGCCTGGGCCGGGGCTAGGCCCGCTCCAGGACCATCGCGAAGCCCATTCCGCCTGCCGCGCACACGGTCACCATGCCGAACTGGCCGTCCCGCCGCCGCAGTTCGTTGAGGAGCGTGACGGTCAGGCGCCCGCCCGTCGCGCCGAAGGGGTGACCAATCGCGATGGAGCCCCCCATCACGTTGATCGCTTCCGGGTCGGGATGGCCCAGTCTGCCTGAGCGGCCGAGTGCGTCGCGGCCGAAGGTGTCGGAGTCCCACGCCTGCAGGTTTGACAGCACCTGGGCGGCGAAGGCCTCGTGCATCTCCAGCAGGTCGATGTCCGCCATTGTGATCCCGGCCCGCTCGAGCGCGATCGGAGCGGCGTAGGCAGGTCCCTGAAGCAGCTGCGCGCCCGGATCGAGGGCTGTGAACGCGTAGCTGCGGACGTACCCCAGCGGTTCCAGCTGCAACTCGCGCGCGCGTGCCGGCGACATCAGCAGCACCGCCGACCCCCCGTCGGTCAGCGGCGACGAACTGCCCGCGGTCACGGACCCGAATCGGCGGTCGAACACGGGGCGGAGTCCGGACAGCGCCTCCATCGACGTGTCCGGCCGGATGCCGTTGTCGCGTTCCACGATGTCCCCGTAGCGCGGGGGGACGTAGACCGGGGCGATTTCTGCGGTGAGCCGCCCGTCCTCGGTGCCGGCGTGCGCCTTGCGGTGCGACCCCAGCGCCCACCGGTCCTGGTCCTCGCGCGCGATCCCGTTCTCCTTGGCCATGCGCTCGGCGGCCGCGCCCATGGTCTCGCCGGTCGAATACTCGGCGATCGCGGGAGCCACCGGGACGAGATCGCGCGGGCGAATCGCGGTGAAGGCGCGCAGTCGTGCACCGAGGCTCCTTGCCCTGGAGGCTGCCACCAGCGTTCTGGCGAGGCGGTCGGACGCCAGGATGGGGATCCGCGACAGGCACTCGGCTCCACCGGCGACGACCACGTCGGCCACGCCCGCCTCGATCAGGTTCACACCGTCGCTGATCGCCTGGTTGGCCGACGCGCACGCCCGCGACACGGTCGTGGCCGGAACATCCTTCGGCAGCGTGGCCAGACCAACCTCGCGCGCGATGTTGGGCGCCTGCGCATCGTGGACGACCGTCCCGTAGATCAGCTGGTCCACAAGGTCCGGCGGAACCGGGGTGCGAGCCAGGAGTTCGGTCACCGCGTGGCGCCCCAGTTCGATTGCCGACATGCGTGCGAAATGGGTGCCGGCCCTGGCGAAGGGCGTGCGGCAGCCGGAGATGATGGCAGTCTTCATTGGTGACCTCGACCCACGTCCGTTTACTTTACCACCTTCCTATAGTGGCGCACTCGCGGTGCCGACCGTGTGACGCCGGACAGATCCTTCGCCCCACGGACACACCGATGCAAGGCGTCGAATTCAAGGTAACGATCCCCGGGTTCATCCTTGCACGGAGCCTGGGCCGGCTCAGCGATGCCTTCGTCTACGGCGCCCCATCGGGCGTACGTCTGACGGATCGGCCGGTGCCGGAAGTGCCGGGTGACGACTGGGTCCGGATCGATGTCCAGCTGTGCGGGATCTGCGGCAGCGATCTGGGGAACATTTCCTTCAAGTCCAGTCCGGCGATGGAGCCCTTCGGGTCCTTCCCCGCGGTACTCGGGCACGAGATCCTGGGACGCGTGGCGGAGGTGGGGCCGGGAGTCTCGCATGTGGAGGTGGGCCAGCGCGTTGTCGTGGACCCCATGCTTCACTGCCAGGCCCGTGGCTGGGAGGAGGACTCCTGGTGTCCGTCGTGCGCGGTGGGTCGTCACTCCACCTGCGAGCAGTCGGGGGACGAAGGACCCCTGCAGGTGACCCCGGACGGCCTGGCTCCCGGGCTGACCATCGGGTATCATCGCGACCTGCCCGGTGGCTGGGGCGAGCAGCTGATCGCGCACAGGCGTCAGGTCTTCCCAGTGCCTGACGACGTGCCCGACCGGGTCGCCGTGCTCGCCGAACCCTTCTCGATCGGGGTGCACGCGGTGTTGCAGGGCGGAGGACTGCGGGCGCGCGGCCCGGTCCTGGTGATCGGGAGCGGCACGATCGCGTTCGCGGCCATCTGGGCGCTGCGCACCCTGGGCTATTCCGGCCACCTCGTCGCGCAGGCGAAGCGGCCGCACGAGGTGGCGCTGGCCAGGGCGCTGGGCGCCGACGAAGTGGTCACGCCCGGCGACGAGGCGCGCCAGGCGCTGATCGACACCGGGGCAAGCGCGTACATGCCGGTTGTGGGGGACGAGGTCTATGCGGGCGGCGGCTTTCCCCTGGTGTTCGACTGCGTGGGATCCCGGTCGAGCATGATGCAGTCGCTCCGGTACGCGTCGGCGAGCGGGCGCATTGTGCTACTCGGGTGTGCGGGCCAGTTGCGCAAGCTGGATCTGACGTTCCTGTGGGCGAAGGAGCTCCGGGTCCAGGGCTACGTCGGGTACGGCGCCGAGGAGTGGAACGGACGCCGGCTGCACACGTTCGAGGTGACGCTGGAGCGCATGGCCGCGGACCTGGCCACGCGCAAGGCGACGCTGGACGGCCTGGTCACCCACGTCTTCCCACTGGCCCAATACCGCGACGCGCTGCGCGCCGCCTACGATCATCGCCGCAGCAACGCGGTCAAGGTGGTGCTGCAGCCGTAGCGTCCCGGGCTGTTGTTGGCGCGTCGCGAACGCTCCGCTGCTATTCGGGCAAACCCGCGGCGCCCCGCTCCTTCGTCAGTACCACCCGCGCGTCGACCGGGACCACGCGGTCTTCGTAGACGAAGAGCGGGTTGACCTCGGCTTCGGCGATGTCCTGCCATTTGAGCAGGCTTTGCGCGACGGCGCTCGCCGCGGCCATGATGGGTCCGGTGCGCACGGAAGCCTGGCCTCGCGTGCCGGTGAGCAGGACGTGCGCCTTCAGCTCGGAGAGCATCGACGCGATCTCCGAATCGTCGGCGGGCAGCACTCGGTGCGCGACGTCGCGAAAGACCTCGACCCAGATCCCGCCGGCGCCGATGGTAAGGACGGGACCCAGCTGGGGGTCGCGGTAGGCGCCGATCAGGAACTCGGCAATCGGCTTGGGCAGCATGGGCGACGCCAGCGCCGTGTACCGCTCCACGGGAAGACCACGCGCACGTGCGTAGCTGCGCGCATTCGCGACGATGCTCTCGAAGGCGATGCGGGCATCTTCCGGGGTGCGGATGTCGAGGACGACGCCTCGCGCGTCCGACTTGTGGGTGATGTGCCTGGAGAGGAGCTTGAGCGCGACGTTGTGGGGGGCTCGAACTGCCTTTTCCGCCGCTTCCACCCCGGATCGGATGACTTCGGCCGGTTCGAGGGCGAGCCCGCAGTCACCCAGGACCTCCCGGGCCTCGAGTTCCGTCAGGGTGGTCCGCCCGTCTGAACGCGCGGCGATGATCGCACGATGACGGGTGGAAGCTATGGATAAGGGTTTGGCTGTTGCCGACAGAGTGACCGTGAATGGGTCGGCGGAGTCCTGACGGTCGCCGCCGTGGGCCCGCCAGTCGTCCCGGTCTGCCCGCCGGTTCCCCCGGCGCTGTAACTCCGCAACCGCGCGGCACGCGACTTCGAGGGACTCGATCACCGGGACGCCCGTCTGGCGCAGCGCATCCAGCGGCTTGCTTTCCATCGCCGTGTAGAGGGACTGCACGACCAGTCCCTTGCCTGCCGCGCGCATCGTCGCCGCCATGTCGTCCGCAGCGGCGGTCTCGATGTCCGCAAGCCCCTCGGAAAAGCGGATTCCGTACCCGCCGAAGAGCCCTACCACCAGCACGACGCCCACCGCCGGGTCGGCGGCCAGCGCCTTCATTGCGCGCGGGAAGACGCCGGGATCCGTGTCCGCGGCTCCCGCCACATCCACCGGATTCCGTACGGCGGCGGCCGGTCCGAGGTGGGTTCTCAGCGCGGACATGGTGCGTTCTTCGAGTTCGGCCAGGGGCGCTCCCATTTCGACGAGGTAGTCGACCGCGAGTGTATTCTGGCCGCCGCCGTCCGAAAGGATGGCAATCCCGCCGCCTGCCGGACCGGGCAACTGTGAAACCAGGGTCTCGGCGATATGGGACAACTCGTCGGTGCGCACCACCTCGACCACGCCAGCCTGCGCCAGGCCGGCACGGAGACGGTCGTAGGGCCCGGCTACGGCTCCGGTATGGGAGACCGCCGCCTCCGCCCCGGCGCCCGTGCGGCCCGACTTGACGACGACCACCGGCTTGTGGCGCGTCACCGTCGCGGCGGCATTCAGCAGGGCGCGGCCGTCCTTGCAACCCTCGACGTGGGCGATCACACCGGTCGTTTCGTCATGCCCCCCGAGGAACTCGAGCACTTCCCCGAACCCGACGTCGACCTCGTTTCCGAGACCGCAGCAGATGGAGATCCCGAGCGCGGTGCGCCGAGTGATCTCGTTCATGAGACCCAGCGCGATGTTCCCCGATTGAACGAGCAGGGCGATTCCACCCGGCCGCATCCCCCGCGCCCCGATCAGGTTGACCCCACGGAGCAAGTTCAGGAGTCCCGACGTGTTTGGACCGATCACTCGGACACCGCTGTCGCGCCCGGCCGCCCCCAACTCGGCCTCCAGGCGAGTACCTGCGGCGCCCGACTCGCCGAACCCCACGGCCAGCACCACCGCCCCGCCCACACCCCTTTTACCGCAGGCACGAACCAGTCCGGGCGCGGTCGCGGCCGGGGTGCACAGGACCGCGAGATCGACCCCTGCCGGCAGTTCCTCCAGCGAGCGCAGCAGCGTGTGCCCCATCAGCTTGCCGCCCGCCGGGTTTACCGCGTGGACTGCGCCCGCGTAGCCCGATTCACCCAGCGCGCGCAGGATCTGGTGCCCGCGCTTCCCGGGATCGGTGCTGGCACCCACGACCACGATCGAGCGCGGCTCGAAGATGCGCGCCAGCGTCATTGGAAGATGCGGGCGAGCGTCATCTTCCCTTGAATTCGGGTCTCCGGCCCGCATGGAAAGCGGCCAGCCCCTCGGCCCAGTCTTCGGTATCGAAGATGACTTCGAGAACTTCACGTTCGCGCCCAAGCGCCTCTTCGCGAGTAATCTCCGGCGCGGCGCCCATCAGCCGCTTGGCTGCAGCCAGGGGGATCGGCGCCCGTCGGGCGAGCCGCTCCGCCCAGCGCGTGGCGACAGGCAGCACATCCTCCGCTGGCACGGCGCGGTTCACGACACCCAGCGCGGCTGCGTCGGCGCCTGAGAAGAAGTCGCCCATGTAGACGATCTCGCGGGCCTTGAGCACACCCACCCTCTGGGCGAGGGTATACACGGCACCGCCGCCCACGAAGGTGCCGAGCGCGACTTCGGGGAGCCGCAGCCTGGCGTCGTCGGCCACGATGGCAAGGTCCGCGGAGAGCGCGATCTCGAGCCCCGCACCGATTGCGTGCCCGTTCACGGCTGCGACGACCGGAGTGCCGATCGTCTGGATCAGGTGGTTTGCATGCTGTCCGGCCCGGATGTAGCGCGCCCGTTCCTCCGGGGACGGCGGCGTGTCGCGATGCTCCTTGAGGTCGGCTCCGGCCGAGAAGGCGCGACCCGTGCCTGTCAGGATCACGCAGCGCACTTCCGGGTCGGCCGCCGCGGAGTCCAGGCCCTCGATCAGCTGTTCATAGAGCGGCATGCTCACCGCGTTGAGGCGATGGGGGCGGTTGAGCGTGAGGGTGAGAAGGCGTCCGGCGTGGCTCGCGATGACTTCGCGACCCCGGTGCCCGCCGCCGCTACCCGCCATCGAACGGCTTGCCGCCCCGCACCAGCGCGCGTCCCGGAAGCGCCATGGTGGCCTCGCCGTCGCGGACGGCGAACGTCCCGTTCACGAGTACATGGACGGTCCCGCGAGAGTACTGGTGGGGGTTCTCGTAGGTCGCCATGTCGTCGACGGCGTTCAGGTCCAGGACCGTGATGTCGGCTGCGTATCCCTCGCGCAAGTAGCCGCGGTCGGTCCAGCCGAGAAAGTCAGCCGCGAGGCCCGTCATCGAGCGGACCGTGTGGGGCAGCGTGACCAGGCGCTCGTCCAGCACGAGGTCGCGGATCTTCTTCGTGAACGATCCGAACGCGCGGGGATGCGTGATCGGACGGGTCGGGCCCGGGTCGCGTCCGTCCGTGCACGTCATCATCCAGTCGAGTTGGGCCAGGTAGCGCACGTTCTCGACGTCGTACAGCCCGAGGTTCATGACCGCGGCGTTCCCCTCCCGCAGTATGTGCCGTGCGGTGGCGGGCGCGTCCATCCCCAATTCGTCCGCGACATCCTGCAGGGTCTTCCCGTTCAGATCGGGGCGCTGGTCGGCGAAGAGCAGCCGCTCGGCACCGCCGCGGATCGCCAGCATCTCGCGCGTCTGCCGGTCGATGACGGCGACCGTGTCGGGATCGTCGAACCGGCGCACCATGGCCGTGTCGCCGCCGACGGCCGCCCAGCCCGGGATCGTATAGGAGCGCAGATTGGACTGCGTGGCGGTGTACGAATGATGGGCGCCTGCGACCTCGACGCCCCGTGCCCGTGCGGCTTCAATAAGCGCGGCGCCCTCGTGGGCCCGTCCGTAGTTGTGCGCGCCCTGCGCGTTGAAATGGCTGAAGATGACCTTCGTGCCCACCTCTTCACCGATCCGAATCCCTTCTGCGATCGACTCGAGGTAGCCGAAGGGGGGATACGCCGCGCCCAGGTCCCGGTCGTGCGTGTCGTAGATGGCGCCCTCGTACTCGGCCGCGACCCGGTTCAGCTCGATCACTTCTTCGGTTTCGGCGTAGTTCCCCGGCAGATAGAAGAGCCCCGAGGAAAGGCCGAAGGCGCCCTCCTCCATTCCCTGGCGAACCAGAGCGCGCATCTCGTCGAGTTCCTCGGCGGTCGGTACGCGGTCCTCCATCCCCATCACCCACGCCCGCACCGAGTTGTGCCCCACGAAAAGGAACGCGTTCACGCCGATCCCGTCCTCCTCCCAGGCGGCCAGCTGTGCCGCAACCTCCGCAATGCCACCCCCGTCCAGCCCAAGCGCGACGCTGGTGATCCCCTGAAAGAGGAACGCCCGCGCGTCCCGCCCGTGGTCGGAACCCAGTTCGGCATGGGAGTGCATGTCGATGAATCCCGGGGTCACGACCAGGCCGCTCACGTCGAGCGTGTCCGACGCCGGCGGTCCATCTGCGCTCGCATCGCCCACGAACACGATGCGGTCTCCCGTCACCGCGATGTCCGCGTTCACGGCATCGCCGCCGGTCCCGTCGAGCATGGAACCACCGGTCAGGCGCAGATCCGCCTGCGGACGGTCGGGCGTACAGGCGGCGAGCACGGCGAGGAGCGCGGCTCCAACCGGCAGGAATCTCCCGTGGTTCAACTTCCGCCGGTCCGTCGGACGAAAAAGACGCCCTCGTCCATCGAGGTGACGGCGATCAGCCCACTGACGAAGAACGGGTAGTTCGACCACGACCCGTTTGTTCCGGCAACGTCCCCGCCGTTGGGCTCGGTGTCGAAGAAAGCGATCTCGCTCGGGCTTTCGCGATCGGAGATATCCAGTATCCGGAGGCCGACTCTGTAGTTGGACTGGTACATCAGATCGCCGACGACATACAGGTTGTGGTCCGTGGCCTGGGTGTCGCTCAGGAACTCCTTCACGATGATGGGATCGTCGAGATCCTGAACATCCCAGACGAGCGTCCGGGTTGCACCCTGCGACGCAAACTCGTCGAACTCGTCGTTCATGTAGAAGTACTCGTGAGCATCGTCAATCCATCCCTGGTGGGAATAGGCCGCCGCGGGATAGGACACCGACGCCAGCGCGAAGGGCTCCTGCTTGTCCGTCACGTCGGCAATGCTGAGACCCGTCTCATTCGACCCGAAGCAGACTTCGCGCCCGCGATGCTCCGTGTCGGGACCGCGGTACACGATGCACATCGCGTCATGCGTATAGCCGGTCCCCTGGATGCCCGTGTTGGTGTCGGCAAAACACCCTTCGAATTGCGGGTCGGTGGGAACGCGGATGTCGATCATGTGGAGGCCGCCCCCGCACGTGTCCCCGCCGCCATTCCCACCGACGGAGTAGGCGAACCCGGTCTCCTCGTTGATCACGATGTTGTGGGCGCTGTGGATTCTGTCGTATGTAGCGGTGGCCGCAAAGGTCACGGGCGGTTCGGTCACCGAGCGCAATTCGGTCAGATCGAAGATCTGCATCCCGTGTGCACCCGCACCGTCTGCGACGATGAACGCATGATCCCGGTACACCTTGATATCGCGCCAGGTGCTTTTGGTCGCGCCTGCCGTCAGGGGCAGAATGCCGACGTAGACCGGGAATTCCGGGTCCTTGAGGTTGACGAAGGAGGTGCCGCCCGAATGGCCGACCAGTGCCCACTCGGTCCGGGTGAAGCGGTCGTGCCATCCCCAGATGTCGTTGACGAGTCCTTCCTCCGCGGCGATCTCGTCCTTCCGGAGCCGTGACACGAGGTCGATATGGGAACAGGGATAGTCCCGCGCCTTGCCGGCCTCGCAGAGCGCTCCGGTCCCGGTTGGTCTGATGGTCGTCGTGTCGACGGGAGTGGGCGGCGTCACCGCGCCGGAATCGTCGTCGGAACAGGATGCGGCGACGCATACACCGATCACGATCACCGGGACGAAACTGGCAAGTCTCATATTGCAGGATAATGAAGCCCCGCAAATGCGCGCAACGCGCCGGAACTAGGGGTGCCGCAGGTCCACGACGAGGCGCGGCTCGCCCAGGGTTTCCATGATCCGGTATTCGATCTCGCCGGTCGTGCCCAGAATCCACCGCACACTGTCGCCTTCGTCGCAGGTCTGCATCGCCGCCGTCATCGCGGGGAAGTCCAGTGCGCGGGTCGGATCCGTCACTGTGGCGCTGCCGTCCCGATTTGCACGGGCGCCCGTGAGTTCCACCGCGAGGTGGGCGGGCGCCTCGATCGCCTCGCCGGTGCCGTCGCAGCCGCCACCTGCTTCCGTCCCCAGGGCCAGCCGGAAGCCGGGGATGTGCGAATCGAAGGCGAAAATCGCGCGGTCATAGCCGTCCGAGCTTTGGGTACTCACGTTGGTAAGCGTCGCGGGGTCCCGTTCGGGGGCGTCCTTCGACACGATGTTGCGTCCCCACGGCGTGTTGAGGCCGACCTGGGACGGATCCAGATCGCCGTAGTCGGCTTCGGTCAGTTCGTCGCGGGGATTGTCCGTCGAGATGAATGGGTCCGGTGTCGGCGCTTCTTCCGCCCGGTCCCCACAGGCCGTCGCAAGGAGCATGGCCGCGGGTGCCACCAGGCACCACCTGCTGATATTCAGTCGCGTAAACAAGGCGGCGGGTCCTTTCTGTCCGATGTCTTGTGCGTGCCGGGCGCCCGCGTCATCGCACGTCGCTCGACAACTCAATCCTAAGGTAGCAGATCAGCCGAGGAGGACGTTTCGGGCAGTTCGGACGCCCTCGGCGAGCTGCTCCACTTCTTCGACAGTGTTGTAGAGGTAAAACGATGCCCGCGTGGTTGCCGACACGCGGAAGCGGTCCACCACCAGCTGGGCGCAATGGTGACCCGCGCGCACCGCGATGCCCTGGGCGTCCAGAATGGTGGCGACGTCCTGAGCCGAGGTTCCGTCGATCACGAACGGCACCACCCCGGCCCGCTCTTCCAGGACGCCGGGTCCGAAGATGCGCAGTCCCTCGACGTCGGCCAGGAGACTGATTGCGTGGCGCGTGAGCGACTGTTCATGCTCATGAATGGCGGCGCGGTCCACGCCGTCCAGGTAGTCGGCGGCGGCGGCCATCCCCACCGCGCCGGCGATGTTGGGTGTGCCCGCCTCGAACTTGTGCGGCACCTCGGCCCACGTGCTGTGATCCCGGTAGACGTGTTCGATCATCTCGCCGCCTCCCTGGTACGGCGGCATCTCCTCGAGCAGCGTCCTCTTCCCCCACAACGCTCCCATCCCCGTCGGGCCGCACATCTTATGTCCCGAGAAAGCGTAGAAATCGCATCCCAGGGACTGCACGTCGACACTCAGGTGGGGAGCGCCCTGTGCACCATCCAGGACGAAGACGGCGTCGCTCCTGCCGCGCACGAGTCTCCCGATTTCCCGCACCGGATTGATGGTGCCCAGCGCGTTGGAAACGTGCGGCAGCGCCACGACCCTCGTGCGGGCGCCGAGCAAGTCGCGAAGCCGGTCCAGATCCAGGCGGCCGGCGTCGGTCAGCTCGACGAAACGCAGTTTCGCACCGTTGCGCTCCGCCAGCAGTTGCCAGGGCACGAGGTTCGAGTGGTGCTCCATGGCCGAAACGATGATCTCGTCGCCGTGTCCGATCCGTGCCTGTCCGATCGAGAACGCGACCAGGTTGAGCGCCTCGCTCGTTCCGCGCGTCCAGACGATCTCGTGGGTGTCGGCGGCGTTGATCCACCGGGCGATCCGAGCACGACTCTCCTCGTACGCCTCTGTCGCCCGGCGCGCGAGTTCGTGCACGCCGCGGTGGACGTTGGCGTGATCCCGCAGGTAGTACGTGCGGATCGCGTCGATGACCTGAAGAGGCTTCTGCGACGACGCGGCACTGTCCAGATACACGAGGGGCCGTCCGTCGACCGTCTGGTCGAGGATGGGAAAGTCCTCACGGACCCTGGCAACGTCGAGTCGCGAAACCGTTGCGGCACTCACCGGCGGGCTCATCCGCGTGGAGCAGCCGGACGGTCAGTCCAACCGTATGAAGACCTCGCCACCCTGCACTTCCACTGGAAAGGTTCGCACCGGAACCACCGCTGGCAGCTGCGTGGCGTGGCCGGTGCATACGTCGAATCGTGCGCCGTGAAAGGCACATTCCACTTCGCCGTCCTCCAGCTCGCCCGCAGACAACGGATAGTCCTGGTGGGAGCATCGATCTTCGAGCGCGTAGATGTCACCGTCCAGATTGACCAGTACGACGGGACCGACATCGGTTGCCACGGCCCTGAGCGTGTCCGGCGGTATTTCGTCGGCTGACGCCACGCGCAAGCGGGACGACTGCGGGCCGGCGGCCCGCGACCTAGACACCTCGGAGTTTCGCCACAATCGCATTCGTCACCTTCTCCACCACACCGCCCATGGGCAACCGTGACAGGACCTCGCCGAGGAAGCCCAGGACAACCAGCCGCTCGGCCTTCCCCCGCGTCAGCCCGCGGCTCATCAGATAGAATAACGCTTCGGCGTCGAGTTGGCCGACCGTGGCGCCGTGGGAACAGCGAACATCGTCGGCCTCGATCTCCAGATTCGGCAACGACGTCGCGATCGCGTCGTTGGAGAGGATCAGATTCCGGTTGGTCTGGTATGCGTCGGTGCCCTGGGCGCCCTCATGGACGCGAATGATGCCACGGAAGATCCCGCGGGCCGAACCGTCGAGTGCTCCCTTGTACAGCAGGTCACTGTGTGCGTTGGGCGACATGTGATCCTGGCTGGTGTTGAAGTCGAAGTGCTGGTCGACGTCTCCGAAATAGAGGCCGAGCATGTCGCTGTGGGCCCCGGGGCCCAGGAGGCTTGCATTGAGATCGACGCGTCCGACCGATCCGCCGAGCGCGACATTGAGCGTGTCCAGCGTGGAGTCCCTCTCGGCGAGGGTGCGCTGGTTGGCCAGATAGAAGCCGCCGCGCCCCAGGCGCTGGAGCGAAACGTACTGGATCTGCGCGCCACCGTAGGAAAAGAGTTCGACGGCGGTGTTGACGAGTGTCGTTGTTTCAAAGTCGGGAGACAGGATCTCGTCGACGAACGAGAGCTGACTCGTTTCTTCCGCAACGATGAGGATGCGCGTGAAGGTGGCGCTGCCTGGGCGCGACACCCAGCGGCTGAGCCGCACGGGACGCTCGACGCGGACTCCGCGGGGAATCCGCAAGTACACGCCGTCGTTCCACAGCGCGGCGTTGAGCGCGGGGAACTTGCCGTCCGAGGCCGGGACAGCCCTGGTGGCGAGAAGTCTCCGGATGTCACCGTCGTCCCGGCGGGCCGCGTCTCTCAGCGACGCCAGAACGACACCCTGACGGGCGAGCGACTCGTCCAGCTCCACTGAGACGACCTTGCCGTCGATATCCACGATGCGCCCGGCGCTGTCCCGATCCTGCTCCATCGTGCGGCGCAGTGCGTCGGGCAGAACGGCCCCGGCCCCCGGCCCATGGTCCCCGTGCGCGACGACGAGTTCGTCCAGCTGCAGCTTGCGCGACAGGTCCGTGTACCGCCATTCCTCGGAGCGCGTCGTTGGCATCGGCGTGGCCTGGTAGGTGGCCCACGCTTCGTCGCGCCGGGCCCTGAGCCAGGGCGGGTCCGTGGCTCCCGCCTCGGCCACGGCGGCCCGACCGATGCCGGGGCGCGACGGTTTGCGCACGGCGGCGGCCTGGCTCACCCGACGCTCCCTTCCATTTCCATCTCGATCAGCCGATTGAGCTCGACCGCGTATTCGAGCGGAAGCTCTTTCGCGATGGGCTCGATAAAGCCGCGCACGATCAGCGCCATGGCCTCGGCCTCGTCCATTCCGCGGCTCATCAGGTAGAAGAGTTGCTCGTCACCGATCTTCGACACCGTGGCCTCGTGACCCACCGTCGCCGACTTCTCGTCGATCTCGATGTAGGGGAAGGTGTCCGTACGGGACGTCTCGTTGATGAGGAGCGCGTCGCACTCCACGTTCGATCTGGCGTTCGCGGCTCCGTCGTACACCTTGCACAGCCCGCGGTACGAGGAACGTCCGGTGCCCTTCGAGATCGACTTCGACACGATGCTCGATGACGTGTGCGGTGCCACGTGGATCACCTTGCCGCCCGTGTCCTGGTGCTGTCCGTCCCCGGCATACGCGATCGAGAGAATCTCGCCGTGTGCGCCTTCGCCCATCAGGTAGCAGGACGGGTACTTCATGGTCAGCTTCGACCCGAGGTTGCCGTCGAGCCATTCCATGTGCGCACCCTGGTGCACCAGCGCGCGCTGGGTCACCAGGTTGTACATGTTGTTCGACCAGTTCTGGATCGTCGTGTAGCGGAAATAGGCATCACGATTGACAACGATCTCGATCACGCCCGAGTGGAAGGAGTCGGTCGAGTATACCGGCGCGGTACATCCCTCGATGTAGTGCGCGCGTGATCCCTCGCCCGCGATGATGAGCGTCCGCTCGAACTGCCCCAGCCGCTCCTGGTTGACCCGGAAGTACGCCTGCAGCGGGGTTTCCAGTTCGACGCCGGGCGGAATGTACACGAAGGACCCGCCGGACCACACTGCGGAGTTGAGCGCCGCGAACTTGTTGTCGGCGGCCGGAATCACCGTCCCGAAGTGCTTCCTGAACAGTTCGGGGTGGTTCTTCAGTCCGTCTTCGATCGAGTCGAAGATGACGCCCTTGGCTTCCCACTCCTCCTTCAGCGAGTGGTACACCATCTCGGAGTCGTACTGGGCTCCGACGCCGGCCAGGATCTTCCGCTCCGCCTCGGGGATGCCCAGGCGCTCGAAGGTCTCCTTGATGTTGTCGGGAACGTCGTCCCACGACCGCTCCATCTGCTCCTGCGGCTTCACGTAGAAGTACGTCTGGCGCAGGGTGTCCTCGAGCTCGGACAAGTCGCCGCCCCACTTCGGCATGGGCTTCGATTCGTAGATGCGAAGCGCCTTCAGGCGGCGCTTGAGCATCCATTCGGGTTCGTCCTTGCGTGCGGAAATCTGCTTTACGATTTCGGCATCGAGCCCGGGCCGCGTGCGGAAGACCGGCTCCGAATCCGTAACAAAACCATACTTGTAGTCGTCCAGCCCAAGTCCCTGGATGACTTCGTTGCCAGGCATCTATCCCTCCTTGCGGCTCATAAGCCGCCGCGATCAGGCCGCGTGGGCCTTCCGGTACTCCTCGTAGCCACTTGCCTCCAACTCCAGCGCAACCTCCGGGCCGCCCGATTCCACGATCCTGCCGTCCACCATGACGTGTACCACATCGGGGGTGATATGGTTCAGGATGCGCTGGTAGTGCGTAATCAGCAGCACGGATTTGCCCGGGCTTTCCCGTTTCAGGGTGTTGACCCCGTTGGCGACGATCTTGAGCGCGTCGATGTCCAGGCCCGAGTCCGTCTCGTCCATCACGGCCAGAGACGGCTTCAGGACCGCCATCTGCAGAATCTCGTTGCGCTTCTTCTCGCCGCCGCTGAAACCGTCGTTCACGGGTCGCTGCGCGAACGAGGGGTCCATTTCCAGCAGCTCCATCCGGTCCATGAGCAGCTCCTGGAAGTCGAAGAGGTCCAGCTCTTCGTCGTCCTCCAGCCGGGCCCGGAGGGCGGTCCGCAGGAAGTTGGCGATGGACACCCCGGGAATCTCGACGGGGTACTGGAACGCCATGAACACGCCGGCCTGGGCGCGTTCATCGGGCTCCATATCGAGCAGATCCTCGCCGCCGAAGTACACCGATCCGCCGGTGGCCTCATAGGCCGGATGCCCGGCGATCACCTTGGCAAGCGTACTCTTGCCGGATCCGTTCGGACCCATGATCGCGTGGATTTCTCCCGGCTTGATGGAGAGGTCCACCCCCTTCAGAATCTCGAGATCCTCGTCCGCGACCTTGGCCCTCAGGCCGGCCACGTTAAGAACCGGTGCGTCGTCCATCCAGGAACTCCGTTATCAGTAATAAGAATGATTATTGATTGGGGACCGAAAGCTACCGGAGGGCGCGGCACGAGTCAAGTGGATTCCCCGTACGGTGGAACAGGGCCCCAGCTCGCTTAAAATGTTGTGGAGCCGTTAGTTACGAGCGCAGCCTAGAAGATGGGTCCCGTGATCCAGGTGTCCGATCTGGCCCACGCCGACTGGAACAGTTTGTGCACTCGTTCCGCCTCCGAGTACTGGCCCTGCGCGCGTAGCGCCGCTTCCAGCCCGAAAAGGGACCAGCCGTTCATGGGGTGGTCCTCCAGCGCGGCGCGGAACACGCGTTCCGCCTCCGGATACCGCTCCAGCTCCAGCAACAGGTCTCCGAGCCAGTGGCGCGCCGAGAAGTTCAGCGGCTCGGGCTCGTCGTAGCGCAGTCCGTCCTCGCGTTCGATCGCGGCATCCAGCACCTCGATGGCCCTGTCGGTCTCTCCCTCCTGGCGCAGGATCTCGCCTTCCAGAATGCCCGAGACCACACCCAGCAGGTCCGCGGCCGAATGACCCCGGAAGCGCTCGCCGTCGGGAGTCATTTCCGCCGCTCGCCGCACCCTCTCCAGGTAGACCGACGCGCGTTCGGACTCATCGTTGCGCAGGTAGGCGTAGCCGCGCGCGAAGTCCCAGAAGCCGCGCTGGATCCCTCCGGTGGGAGGATCGTCCAGCTCCAGGATCTCGTCGAAGCGACCGAAGCGAAGCATGGTCATCGCCTCGTAGAACGCGCCTCCCGGCACGATCTTGCCGTAGTCCCGCGCAGCCTGCATGGCGACCGCTCCCTGGCCGTCCATGGATGCGGCGAAGAGGAGCATGTGCAGGTTGTGCGACGGGTAGATGGCCCACGCGATGTCCTCTTCGGCGCGCTGGTCGGAGTGCCAGGCGGCGAGGTTGGAACGCACCGCGTCGCCCCAGCGCCCGATCCGGTTGTAGGTGTGGGACGGCATGTGCTGAATGTGGCTGGCTCCCGGGATCGAGGCGCCGAGGTAGTCCGCGCACGCCTCCGCTTTTTCCGGCTTGATCGTGGGCTCGGTGGCGTGCACGTAGAGATGGCACGCACCCGGGTGTGCGATGTCCATGGCCAGAACGGCCTCGAGGATCTTGTGGATCTTCACGACCGCGGGCTTCTCGATGTTCCAGCGCCCGCGCCGCGGTTCCAGCAGCATGAGGGATTCGCCGTAGAGGGTGCCCACGTCGAGGTCGTGTGGAAACCGTTCATACACGTCGGCCATCGCCCGCGAGTACACGGAATCCAGCATCCTTCGCTCGTCGTTGTCGTGCTCGGGCGCGTAGCGGACCGCCATGGCGTCGATCAGCGCCTTCTCGACGTCGTTGGCGTGGTCTTCGGCGAGGTACTTCGCCTTCTGGATGTTCTCATGCGCGCGCGGCGCGTCGTCGGGCCCCATGGGTCCGTTGAGGTAGGGTCCCCAGGCCCACGCCTCGCCCCAATAGCACATCGCGCAGTCGGGATCTTCCCGCTGTGCCTGACGGAACGACCGGGCAGCCCGCAGCGGCGTGAATGCGTACATCATCTGCACGCCCTGATCGAAGAACTGCTGCGCGCGCGCCGAATTGGTCGTGATCGGTCGGGTCAGCGGCCCCAGCGCCTCGGCGTAGTACGTGGCTTCCTCGTCGAAGCCGGCCGGGTACTCCACTTCCTGCGCCTCGGTCCGGGTCTCCGCAATCGCGAAGAGGGACAACGCGAGCGTGATCACGACGATGGCGCGACCGCGCCGGGTACATTCGGGTTCCATTGGGGCTGTCCGTGTGTACAAGTTGAGTTTCGGGACACGGCCAATCTGGGCTACGGGGCCGACGCTTGCCAGTCCCCCGGCAACTCGCCGCCCTCACGATTAGAATGTTACGATCCAGATTGGCGTATATGCTTACGTGCACCGGAATCCGACATGGAGGAAGCTTGCTCCCTGACCTGGAACGGGAACTTCTGCGAAAGTGCCAGGCGGGCAACGCTCGCTTCTTCGAACCGATCGTGAGGGCGTACGAAAGGCCCGGACTGCGCGTGGCTCTGGGGATGATGGGTAACCCGGACGATGCGAGGGACGCGTTGCAGGACGCGTTCGTAAAGGCGTGGAAGTCGCTCCCCCGCTTCGACCTGAAGAGATCGTTCGCGCCGTGGTTCTTTCAGATCCTGAGGAATCAATGCAGGGACGCGCTTCGCAGCCGCAAGGTCCGATTCCAGCTGGAAGCGCTCGACGAGAGGCTGGAGATGAAGCCGGCCGACCCGGAGTCGGGACCCGAACGTGTGCGCGAAAGGAAGGCTGCAAAGGAGCTGCTCTGGTCGGGACTGGAGCAGCTGAGTGAAGATCACCGCGAGATAATCGTATTGAAGGAAATTGAAGGGTTTCGCTACGGTGAGATCGCCGGGATATTGAACATTCCGGAAGGAACGGTGGCCAGCCGGCTCTTCCACGCGCGGCGGGCGCTGGCGGATGTGCTGCGGGAGTCACGGGCCGATTACCCGTGAACATGACCATGGAACACCGGAGGACATGGTCGCTCCGGAGGCGGACGAGCCCATGAACGCAAACCTGTCCAACGAAGTGAGCCATGAAGAACTCATGCGTTTCCTCGATGGCGAGGTCACGCCCGAGGAGCGGGCGCGTATCGAGGGACGGCTGGCGGGGTCGAGCGAGCTGCAACGTGAGTTTGCGATCTTCCGCTCCATGAAACAGGATCTCCAGGATCTGTCTTTCGCCGCCCCTGACGACGACTCGGTGTGGGATCGGATCAGAAACCGGATCACGCAACCGGTGGGATGGGTGCTCGCGCTGGCCGGATTCATCGCCTGGCTCGGCTACGGCGTCTGGACCTTCGTCAGGTCGCCTTCGGCGATTGTTGTCAAACTCGCGACCGGTGCCATCGTCATCGGGATACTGGTGCTGCTCGCCAATGTGATCTGGGATCGCTACAGGGAATACGGAACGGACCCCTACCGTCACGTGCAACGATGATATTGGCGACGACCGAGGCGGTGACCGGGCATCGCGTAGTGCGCACACTGGGCATGGTGAGGGGCAGTTCCGTGCGCGTGCGGCACATCGGCCGCGACCTCATCGCCAGCCTGCGGAATCTGGCCGGTGGGGAGGTGTACGAATACACCAAGCTGCTGGCGGAAGTGCGGGAGCAGGCGGTGGACAGAATGGTCGCGGAAGCGGAGGCACTGGGTGCGAACGCGATTCTGGCCATCCGCTTTCAGTCTGCCGAGGTCAGCAGGGGCGCGGCCGAACTGATGTGCTACGGGACGGCGGTGGAGTTGGAACAGCACGAGCGAAGCTGAACCTGGCGCCGCTGCGCGAACGCCGAGCGGCGGTCAGCCCTGGTCCGGCACCCGTCCGGAAAGCGAACCCGTCCGCGACAGAGTTCCGGCCGAGCGCTGTCTCCTGTAGTGCGTCATCTGCATGTTGTGCACCCGGCTTATGATCATGACCAGAAGGACACTCGCTGGAATCAGGACGCCCAGCGATACCGCCTCGCCCATGTGTTCGGCAGCATTCTCGTCGATCCCGTCCATGCCCTTCCCGGCCGCCCAGGTCACCCAACCCGCCGTCGACGGCCCCACAATCGCCAGAAGCCACCAACACGGCAGAAGCGCCGATACCGACCGCCGCTGCCAACCGAGCGGACCAGCGCTGGCCTTCCAGATCTCTCGCATCGCCTGGTAGGGCTTCCAGAGGTTCGCAATGGGGACGAAGTACCACCCGACCGCACCCCCCGGAGTGAACGCCATCCCCCTGGCGCCGAGCGCCCGGGCATTGCTGTTGGCCCGATGGATCCACCTGGAAACGGCAACGGCCGTGGTCAGTGCGGCCAGCCCCAGAAGGAAGCGGAAGCCCCAGAGTTCCGGTGACGTCAACGACTCTCCGGTTTCGGGAAACGATCGATAGGCGCGGGCATGGTGTTGGATCCCGTAGAGTGCGGCGAATACGCTGACGCACAGGAATCCCCTGGCCTGGTTCGCCCGGCTGGTGGGGTTGCGGAAAACTGCGGACGGCGCCGCCGGCGTGCGATCGTCTTGTGAATCATGCACGGTCTGCAGCCTGTCTCCTGAATCCCACGCACTCGGCCCCGAACCCGCCCAGCCTCTCCGCCATCACCCGCGCCGCTTCCGGGTTCGAGTCGACAAGAATGTAGTGTCTGCCATGGCGCGCCGCAGCCTCGCCCGTCGTCCCGCTTCCCGCGAAGAAGTCGAGCACGGTGTCCCCCACATTCGAGTGCACCTTTACAATGCGTTCCAGCACCCCCAGCGGCTTCTGCGTGGGATACCCCGTCTTCTCGCCGCCGGTCGGACTCACGATCGTGTGCCACCACACGTCGGTGGGCGTCTTGCCGCGCGCGGCCTTCTCCCTGCCGACCAGCCCCGGCGCCATGTACGGAATCCGGTCCATCTCGTCGAAGTTGAAGGTGTACGCGCCTGGATCCCTCGCGTACCAGAAGATCGTGTCGTGCTTGGCGGGCCACTTGCGCTTCGAACGCGCACCGTAGTCGTACGCCCAGATGATCTCGTTCATGAACGAAGCGCGCCCGAAGATCTCGTCGAGCAGAATCTTGCAGTAGTGCGCTTCGCGGTAGTCGATGTGAAGGAAGAACGACCCCGTGGGCGCCAGCACCCTGTGCGCCTCCGTCAGCCGCGGTTCGAGAAAGGCGAGGTAGTCAGGGTGGCGGTCGTCGTAGCTGCTGCGATCCAGAATCGTGGTGCGGTAGCGGGCGCCCTGGAAGCCGGTGCGGTCACCATCCTCGTCGCGCTCGACGCGGATGCGCGTTCGTGCCTGCGCCCGGCCGGTATTGAAGGGCGGATCCACGTAGATGAGCTGGACGCTCCCCCCCTCCATCGCCCGCAGCACGGGAAGGTTGTCGGCCAGGATGATCCGCCCCGACGGACCACCCTGGCCGCTCTTCATCTCAGAAGACCCTGGACCCGGAAAGCTCGGCTACACCGGGGTCGCCCCCACTGGCCGGTCAGCTGCCTCCGTCGGAGACCGCCCGTTCCTCCTTGGCCTTGCGGACCATCTCGCGCACGTCGGCCAGCAGCTGCTGCGCGTCGTAGACGATGCCGTCCTTGATCGTGTACTTGATGGCGCCCACGCGCTCGACCTCGCCGGTCTCGTCGTTGAGCTTCACGGCGCCGTTGCCGTAGAGGACCTTGAGGTTCTGGAGCGGGTTCTCGTCCACGACGACCATGTCGGCCTTGAGGCCCGGCCGCAGGATGCCGAAGTCGATGTCGGTGCCCTTGGGATCGTGGAGCTCCTCGGCGCCGAAGAGGGTCGCGGAGCGGATCACCTCGACGGGATGGAAGCCGGCCTCACGGAGCAGTTCGAGCTCACGGATGTAGTCGAAGCCGTAGAGCTTGTAGATGAAGCCCGAGTCGGAGCCGGTCGTGACTCGCCCGCCCGCGTTCTTGTAGTCGTTGAGGAAGTGCATCCACTTGTTGAAGAAGCGCTTCCAGTGGTACTCGTCCTCGCTGGTCCAGTAGAACCAGTAGGAGCCGTGGGCGATGCGCGACGGCTGGTAGAAGTCCCACTGGCTGGGCAGCGTGTACTCTTCGTGGAAGTCGGCCTCGCGGGAGCGCATCACGTCGCGGCTGGCCTCGTAGATGGTCATGGTGGGGTCGAGACCGAAGTCGAGCTCCAGGAACCGGTCGATGAGGTCGTTCCACTGCTCGGATCCCGGCTCGGCGGCCTGGTGCCAGAGGCGGCCGACGTTGCCGAAGCGGTGCTGCTCGTCCTGGTAGTTGTAGTCGAGCGGCCAGTCCTGGACGCTGTAGTCGGTGAGCATCGACTCCATGAGGCCGTAGTAGTGGGTCATCATGTCGAGGCCGACCTCGGCGGCGTCGAGCGCGGTCATGCGCACCACGCCCATCTGACCGAGGTGGGCGACGGTGCCGAGCCCGAACTTCTTCGCCTCGTCGATCACCGCGGCCATGATGTCGGGGTCCATCGCGCCGAGCTTGAGGCCG
Source organism: Deltaproteobacteria bacterium (assembly GCA_028818755.1). Lineage (GTDB taxonomy): Bacteria > Desulfobacterota > Binatia > UBA9968 > JAJDTQ01 > JAJDTQ01. The sequence goes on from JAPPNF010000186.1 coordinate 80,576, forward strand.
TCGATCTTCGCGCCTTCGACGTCGACCTCGGCGGCCCAGCGCACCCACTCGCGCGCCTTCTCGGGCGAGTCGACGGGGCCGTTGTCCCACGCTTCGCCGGGCCGCGCGTAGGTGAACATGCGCGGGGCGACGATCTCGTTGCGGGCTGCGGCGGCCTTCTCCTGCAGCGCCCACATCATGGGTCCGTGGCCGACGCCGCGTGAGGTCGTGATGCCGTGTCCCATCCACAGCTTGTAGGTGTATTCGGGCTGGGGAGCCTTCCCCGCGCCGCCGGTGTGCGCATGCATGTCCACGAAGCCGGGCATGATGAACATGCCGGTCATGTCGATCTCCCGGGTGGCGTCGCCGGGGCGCCGGTCCTCGTTGATGGGGACCCCGGGATATCCAACGGTCTGGATTTGGGATATCCTGTCGCCCTCGATCACGATATCCACGGGACCCATGGGCGGGGCCCCGGTGCCGTCGATGATCGTGGCGCCGCGCAGGATCAGCCGCTCGTGGGGGCCGTCCCCCTCGTCGGCGCCGCGCGGAGTGGTGGGCTGCATCTGCGCGGAGAGCGCGGCGGGGATGGCCACCGTGGCGGCCAGCGCGACGGCGAAATGACGAATTGGGCCACGTGAGAACTGCATCCGGGAACCTCCTGTGGGTGAACGGTGACGATCTGCAATGTACAGTGTATGGCGTGCGGCGGGTACGCCCTTCCCCGGAGCCCCTGGCTGGATATACCGTTTCAGTGTCATGACCCCTACCGACCCCGCCGACATGACCCTCGCGGAGGCGCGCACGGAGATCGCGCGGCTGCGCCCGGAGATCGACCGCCACAACCGGCTGTACCATGCGGAGAGCGCGCCCGAGATCTCCGACTCGGCCTACGATGCGCTCTTCCGCAGGCTTCTCGCACTCGAGGCGGCTCACCCGTCGCTTGCGGCACCCGATTCCCCGACGCAGCGAGTGGGCGCGGATCCCCTGGACAGCCTGCCCAACGTCGAGCACGCCGTGCCGATGCTGTCGCTGGACTCGGCCCACGACATCGACGCGGTGCGGCGGTTCGACGAGCGGCTCCGCAAGGCGGTGGGCGACGACGGAATCCGGTATGTGCTCGAGCCGAAGCTGGACGGCGCGTCCGTCGAACTGGTGTACGTGGACGGCGTGCTGGAGCGTGCGGTCACCAGGGGGAACGGCCGTGTCGGGGAAGGCGTGACCGAGAACGTCCGCACCATTGCCACGGTTCCCCTGCGTCTCGAAGACGGTGAGGTCGCGGCGCCCACGTTCCTGTCCGTGCGCGGCGAGGCGCTCATGTACCTGCCCGATTTCGAGTCCCTCAACCAGCGGCGCATCGAAGCCGGGGACCCCCCGTATCAGAATCCGCGCAACGCCACCTCGGGGGCGCTGCGGCAACTCGACTCCAGGGTCACGGCCCAGCGCCCGCTCACCGTGCTCGCCTTCGACGTCATGGCCGTGGAAGGCGTTTCCTTCGAGACCGACTCGGAGGGGCTGCGTGCGTTGAGCGCGTGGGGGTTCCGCACTCCGGAGCGGATCGAACTGGTCGATTCGGTGGACGAGATCGCCGCCTATCACGGGCGCTTCGAGGCCGATCGTGATGCTCTGGACTACGAGATCGACGGTGTCGTGGTGAAGCTGGATCCGCTGGCGCCGCGCGCCGCGCTGGGAAGCACCGCGCATCACCCCAGGTGGACGATCGCGTACAAGTTCGAACCGCGCAAGGAAGTCACCCGGATCGACCGGATCTTCGTGTCGGTCGGCCGCACCGGCGTGCTCACTCCGGTGGCCCTGCTGCGGCCGGTGGAGGTGGGGGGCGTGACGGTGTCCCGGGCGTCGCTGCACAATCGCGAGGAGCTGGAGCGCAAGGACGTTCGCGAAGGCGACCTGGTGCGGATCCAGCGCGCGGGCGACGTCATTCCCCAGGTTGTGGAGCGTGTCCGTGAAGAAGGACGCGAGCGAGGTGCGCGGTTCGTCATGCCCGATGCCTGTCCGTCGTGCGGCACCGCGCCCGTGGAGAAGGGACCGTTCACGGTCTGTCCGAACCACTTCGCCTGCCCCGCGCAGCTCAGGGGCCGGATCGCGCACTTTGCTGGACGCAGCGCGCTGGACATCGAGGGGTTGGGCGGGGAGACGGCCGCCTTGCTCGTCGACCGCGGGCTCGTGCGGGAGCTCGCCGACCTTTTCGACGTAAGGGAGGACGACCTCGTGCCGCTGGAGGGCTTCGCGGAGATCTCGGCGCGCAATCTGGTGCGGGCCATTCAGGCGCGGCGGCGGGTGGAACTCGGGCGGTTTCTGGTCGGCCTCGGGATTCCCGAGGTGGGATTTGCCGTGGCCGGGGACCTGGCCGCCCGCTTCCGCGGAATCGATGCACTTCGCGAGGCGTCTCTGGAGGAGCTGGAGGACGTGCACGGCGTGGGCCCCAAGATGTCCCTCGCGATTCGGGGTTTCCTGGATGACGAAAGGGTGGCGGCCGCGCTGGACAATCTGCTGGCCAGGGGCTTTGACTTCATTCTGCCCGAAGAGCCGGAGGATTCGGGGGTACGCTGGGCGGGGAAGACGTTCGTGTTGACGGGGACGCTAGAGATGTCCTCGCGCGGCGCGCTCAAGAAGCTGCTGCAGGCGTCCGGTGCGAGGGTCACGGGCTCGGTCAGCGGGCGGACGGATTTCCTGGTTGCCGGCGCGAATGCGGGATCGAAGTTGGCCAAGGCGCGTGAGTTGGGCGTGGAAGTGCTCGACGAGGCCCGGTTTCAAGAGCGCTTTGCGGAGGAACTGGGTGATTTCGGAGCTCCGCCCGCGGACTCCGAGGACACGCCGACCGTGGACAAGTCGACCGGGGACCCATAGCAGCCCGTGGGCCAAACGCGCGGTGTGGAAGCCGGCAACGAGCCGCCGGGCAACAGCGAACTCGGGCGGCGGGTCGCCGAGCTTGCGGACCTGATTGTGCTGGACGGGGGTGACTCGCACCGGGTTGCCCACTATCGGCGCGCGGCCACCGTGATTCGCCGCTTCCACCATTCACTGGCAGAAATCATCCTGTCCGGAACGGACCTGACCCGGGTGCCCGGGATCGGGAAGGGCCTGGCGGGGTTCCTGGGTGAACTCGTCCGGACGGGCTCGGCGAGGCGTCTGGAGGACTACAGGACCCGGATCCCGCGGGGGATTCTCGACTTGATGCGCGTCGACGGCGTCGGCGCCACGCGGGCCCGGACGCTCCGGGACGCAGGCGTGGAGTCGGTCGAGAGGCTGGAAGCCGCGCTCGACGGCCGGTGGATCCATGGGCTGGACGGCTTCGGGCCCTCGGTGGCGAGCCACATCCGGCGCAGCCTCGAGGCACGACGCGCGCTGCGCGGCAAGTCACTCCTGTCGGAGGCGGACAGGGCCGTGGCGCGGCTGACCGATGTCCTGCGTGGGAACGGTGTCGATTTCAGCATCGCCGGCGACATCCGGCGGCGTGTCGAGATCGTGGCGACAACCGATATCGTGTGCGCGGAGTCGTCCGGGGCCTTGTGGGACCTGGCTTGCGAATGTCCGGGTGCGCGAGTGGATGGGAACAGGGGCGACAATCCGGTCCCGGTCGAGGTGGACGACGTGCCCATCAGGCTGGTTGCCGTGCCGCGCGAACTCATGGGTCCCATCGCCCACCACCTCACCGGGCCGCCCGCGTACCTCGGCGCGCTGGCTGCCCGGGCACGCAGCTACCGCCTGGAGATCACGCCCACGGGAATCGTCGGCGCCGCAGACACCGGCGGGCCCGGCGGCACCGGCGGCACGGCAACCGACACCGGCCCCGCTTCCGGCGAGACGGCCATCTACGAACGGCTTCGCCTCCCGTGGATTCCCCCTGAACTGCGGGAAGACGGCACCACCATCGAGCGGGCGGAGCGCGGCGTCCCGTCGCTCGTCACGCTGGACGACATTCACGGTGATCTTCACCTGCACACGACCTGGAGCGACGGTGCCGCGAACCTGCAAACCATGGTCGAGGCCGCCGCAGCGCGCGGATACAGCTACATCGCCGTGACCGACCATTCGCCGTCCACCGGTGTCGTCCCCGGCCTGGATGCGGCCGCACTCCGGGCGCAGGCGGCCGAGATCGCGCGCGTGCAGCGCGACTTCGCCGATATCGCCATCCTGCGGGGTTGCGAGGTGGACATTCTTCCCGATGGCACCCTCGACCTCGACGACGAGACGCTCGCGACCCTGGACATCGTGCTCGTTTCCGTCCATTCCGCCTTCGCCATGTCCCGGAGCCGGATGACGGACCGCATCATCAGGGCGATGGAAAACCCGCTGGTCGACGTGGTCTGCCACCTGACGGGAAGGAAGCTCGGACGGCGCAATCCGTACCCTCTGGATCTGACGGCCGTGCTCGAGGCTGCCCGCGACCTCGATGTCGCCGTCGAGGTCAACGGGAGTCCGCGACGCCTCGACCTCAACCACTGCGGACTTTGGCTGTGCCGTGAGTTGGGCGTTAGAGTCGTTGTAAATTCCGATGCGCACTCGGTGGCGCGGCTGGACAACATGCGGTACGGAATCGACCAGGCTCGGAGGGGATGGTTGCAAGCAGCTGAGATCGCGAACACGCGAAAGCTTCGCGCGTTTAGACAGTGGCTTGGCCGGAGGCGTGATTGAGCGAGCTGATCGCGAATCTCCTGTTCCTCACCGGCGGCTTCGGCGCTCTCTACTTCGGTGCCGAATGGCTGGTCCGCGGCTCCGTGCGCATCGCATCGGAAATGGGCGTCAGCCCGGTCGTGGTCGGTCTCACACTCGTGTCGCTCGGCACGTCCGCGCCCGAACTGGTGGTGTGCATTCAGGCGGCCATCGACGGTGCGGGGAATCTGGCCGCGGGCAACGTCCTGGGCTCGAATCTTGCCAACATCGGCCTCATCCTGGGCGCGACCGCGCTCCTGCGGCCCGTTGCGGTGGCCGATCGCGTGATCGCGCGCGAAGTACCGATCATGATCCTGATCACGGTCATGATCTTCCCGTTCGTGATGGACGGCGGCGTCAGCCGGGGCGACGGCGTGGTGCTGCTCGTGCTGCTGACCGTGTACCTGGCGATCACCTTCGTGTCGACCGAGGAGGACGCCGCGGAGATCCTGGACGAGGTCGGTCTTGCACGCGACGGGGATCACCAGGAACACGCGACAAGCCGCATCGGCAACCTGGGTCTGGTGGCGGCCGGAGCCATCGGCCTGGCGCTGGGGGGGCGGGCGATCATCACTGGCGCGACCTACCTGGTCGACTCGTTGGGCGCCAGCGAGATGGTGATCGGGGCCACCGTGATTGCCATCGGGACCTCGCTGCCGGAACTGGTGACTTCGCTGGTGGCCGCCGCCCGGAAGCACGCGGATGTCGCGGTGGGGAACATCATCGGGTCGAACATCTTCAATCTGACGGCGGTCATGGGGGGCTCCGCACTCGTCCAGGGCTTCGAGATCGAGGGCACGGTCCTCACCACGGAGCTTCCCGCGGTGCTCCTGTTGTCGCTGCTTGTGTGGCCCGTAGCGGCCAGCGCCCGCATGGTACGGCGCTCGGAGGGGCTGCTGCTCCTCGTAGCCTACGGCGGGTGCATGGTCTGGATCGGCCTTGCCCACTGACTCGGCAAACCGGGAACTGGCCGAGCGCCTGAGCGGGGTCGAGTCCAGAGACGTCACTTTCCTGCGGCCCCCGCCGCCTTTCTGGACCGACGCCGAGGGCGCAACCGTCCGGGACGCCGCCGGCAACACGTACCTGGACTTCACCGGCGCCTTTGGCGTGGCCCTGGCCGGGCACCGCCATCCGTTGATCGCCGAGCGGATCGCGGCCCAGGCCCGCCGACTCGTCCACGGCATGGGCGACATCCACCCACCGGCGGTGAAGGTGGAGTTCCTCGAGGCGCTGGCCGCGCTGATGCCCTGGCCGGAAACGCGGACCGTCCTGGGTCTCAGCGGATCGGATGCCGTGGAGGCCGCACTCAAGACCGCCCAGCTCGCCACGGGCCGACACGGGATCATCGCATTCGAGGGCAGCTACCACGGCCTCACGCTCGGAGCCCTGGCGACGACCCACAGGGAGCACTTTCGCCGTCCGTTTACGAATCGCCTGGCCGATCACGTGCACTTCGTGCGATTCCCGTCGTCCGCCGGGGCGGCCGAGGGTGTGCTGAGGGAAATCGACTCCCTGCTTTCCGGCGACGCGGCGGTCCCGGTCGGGGCCGTGCTCGTGGAGCCGATCCAGGGAAGGGCGGGCGTGCGCATCCCGCCCTCGCGATTCCTTGCCCAGCTGGCGGAACGCACGCGCGCGGGAGGCGCCCTGTTGATCGCCGACGAGATCTTCACCGGTATGGGGCGGACGGGCGAACTCCTGGCTTGCGATCATGACCGGGTGGTGCCCGACCTGGTGTGCCTCGGCAAGGCCCTCGGCGGGGGCATGCCGCTGTCGGCCTGCTCTGGACCCCGTGAGGTCATGGACGCGTGGCCGTCGTCATCGGGCGAGGCTGTGCACACCAGCACCTTCCAGGGCCATCCCCTCGGTTGCGCCGCGGGGTTGGGATTCCTGGCGGCGCTGGGGGCGGAAGATCTGACCGCGCGCGCGCGCCGACTCGGCGCCTTCGCGCTCGACTACCTGACGGCGAAGCTGGCGGGCCGCGAGGCAGTGCGGGAGGTGCGGGGAAGGGGGCTCATGCTCGGCGTGGAGCTGCGCGTGCAGGAGACTGCGCATACGGATGCCGCCGACGGGGCGGCCGAGGCCCGGTCTGCGGCGGAAACGGGTGACATCGACACGGGCCCCGCCGTGGCCGTGGCGAAGAGCGCGCTTGACCGCGGACTGATCGTGTTGCCCGCGGGATCCCGCGGTGAGGTGGTCGAGCTGACGCCGCCCGCCACGATCGGCGAGAGGGAGCTCGAAGCGGGGCTCGAGGTGCTCGTATCCACGATTGCGGCCGGGGCACCCGGGTAGAGGTCCGGCAAAAGGGCGTCACGACGCCCCACGAGGCGCCTATCGCGGCTACGCGCCCCTCGCCCGCCGCTCGCCGATCCACCCCGCGACATTGTAGTTCAGCATCGCGAGCGCCGGCACGACCACCATCAGGAGGAATGTCGCGATCAGTACGCCGAAGCCGACCGAAGTCGCGAGAGGCACCAGGTGCTGCGCGTAGGTGCTGCTCTCGAAGACGATCGGGGACACGCCCAGAAACGTCGTCAGGGAGGTCAGCAGGATGGGGCGAAAGCGGCCCTTGCCGCCGGCGACGATCGCATCGCGCGGTGACATTCCGGAGTCTCGCAGATCGTTGATGGACTTGATCATGATCAGCGAGTCGTTGACGACCACGCCGAAGACGCCGATCAGTCCGTAAAGCGACCAGAGGCCCCAGCTGAGACCCAGCAGCATGTGTCCGGCCAGGGCCCCGACCGCTCCCAGCGGCACGGCGGCCATGACGATGAGCGGCTGCGAGTAGGAACCGAAGGGGATCGCCATCAGCGCGTACATGACGAGCAGCGCCAGGAACAGCGATCGGCTCAGAACGGTATACGCGTGCTCCTGGTCCTTGCGCAGGCCTCCGATGGTGTATTCCAGTCCCGGGTGCTCGTCCATGAGCCGCGGGAGCAGGTCGTCATCCACACTGCGGTTGGCCTGAGCAGCGGATGTGAGACGAGGGTCGATGTCGGCGGTCACCGTAACGGCCCGGCGGCCGTCGACCCGATGTATGGTGGCGGCCGACCTGGCAAACCGTGCGGATGCCACCTGGGCCAAGGGCAGCTCACCGCCCGGAGTTCGCACGAGGTAGTGTTCGATGTCGGCCGGCGAGTTGCGCTCGTCCTCGGGAAGTCGGACGTACACCCGCATGTCTTCCCGGCCCCGCTGCACCCTCAGGGCTTCCGATCCGAAGACTGCGGAGCGCACCTGTCCGGCGAAGCTGTCCAGGGTCAGGTTCAGCGTGCGGGCTTCGGGCTCCAGCTCGAGCTGAAGCTCCCGGTATCCCTTGTCGAGGTTGTTCCGGACATCGAAGACGCCGTCCAATGCGGCAACCTCGACGGTGAACGCGTCGGCCACCACCGCCAGCCGCTCGGCGTCCGGATGCGAGAGCTCGAAGTGGACCGGCAGGCCCAGCCCGAGCAGGTTCGAGGAAATCGACACCGACTCGGCCCCGGGGAACGTGCCCGCTTCTTCGCGCCACACCCTCTCGAAGGTCGAAGCGGCGATGTCGTGTTCCTCCCACCCCGTCAACTTGAACTGCACGGCTCCCACGTGACCGCGTGGCGCCCTGGTTTCGTCCCCGGCCAGCGGGTCGTAGAGCGTGGCCGGCTCGCCCACGGTGACCGCGACATCGAATAGCAGGGGCCCCCCGTCGCGAGCCTGGTCTTCCTCCAGCCGTCCGACCGCCCGCCTCCCCGCGGCTTCGAGTTCCCCGAGCACCTCCGCCGTCCGTTCGCCAGGCGTGCCCGCGGGCATCTCCACGTTGGCGGAGACGACCTCTCCCTCGATGGGCGTGAGGAACTGGTTGGGCACGATTCCCGAGGCCACGACGGCGCCGGAGAGGACGAGCAGTGCCGTCGCGGAAGCCATCACGACCAGCGGCTGGTCGACCGCGAACCGCAGGCCTCGCTCCAACGGGCCGTCGGTTATCCGCTTGAGGAGGGCATCCGTGCCCTGCTGAACCCTGCGAAGAAGCCGGGTCAGCCGGTTGCGCGCGTTCCCGGTCGCGTCCTTGAGGTGCGAAAGGTGGTTCGGCAGCACCAACAGCGACTCGACCAGCGAGAGGAAGAGGACCACGATGACCACGATGGGGATGCTCCGGCCGAGCTTCCCCTGGGGTCCCGGCGCCGGCAGCAGCGCCGCGAACGCCGTCATCGTGGTGAGAACCGAGAAGATGACCGGGCCACTGACGAGGCGCGCACCCCTGATTGCCGCCGTGACGCCCCGCGCACCGCGTTCCCGCTCGGTGAAGACGCTCTCGCCCACCACGATTGCGTCGTCCACGACGATGCCCAGCGCAAGGACGAGCGCCATCAGCGAGAACATGTTGATGGAGATGCCCAGCAGTCCCATCACCAGAAACGTCCCGGTGAACGCGACCGCCAACCCCACGGCAACCCAGACGGCCAGCCGGATCTGCAGGAAGAGCGCCAGACAGAGGAACACCAGCGCCAGCCCCAGCAGCGCGTTCTCGATCATGAGGCCGAGACGTCCCCCGACTTCCTCCGAGTCGTCCTTCCAGATCGCGATTCCGGTGCCTTCCGGAAGCGCCGGCACGACCTCTGCCTCCAGGTAGTCGTTCACGACCCGGGCGATATCCAGCACCTGTTCTTCCGAGGTGCGAAACACGTCCACCCGAACCGCCGGCTGTCCGTTGTAGCGGACGCTGAGATCCGAATCCGCGAACCCGTCCCGTACGGTTGCGATTTCGCCCAGCCGAACCGCCGTGCCGTCCGATCGCGTCAGGACGACGATATCCTCGAAGTCCGCCTGGTCGTAGTTCTGTCCCAGCGTCCTGATGAGGACTTCCTCGTTGGCGGTCGATACCATGCCGGCGGACAGTTCGAGAGACCCCTGCCTCACGGCGAAGGCGACATCGTCCAGCGTCATTCCGAGGGCCCTGAGGTGCCTGAGCGGCACCTCGATGGAGATCTCGTACATTCTCGCGCCGCTGGTCTCGGCCAGGGAGACTTCCGGGAGAGAGGAGATCCCCTCCTCGATACCGTACGCCAGCTCCTTGAGCGTGCGTTCCGGGACATCGCCGTGCACAAGGAGCCGGATGACGCTCTGGCGGCTCGTAATTTCGCGCACCTCGGGGCGCTCGGCGCCGGCCGGAAAGCTCGGGATGCGGTCGACCTGGGCCTTGACGTCGTTCAGGGCGCGATTGATGTCGGTTCCCGACCTGAACTCAACGACGACGGTCCCGAGCCCTTCGGCAGCCGTCGATTCGATGCGCTGCAGCCCGTCCACCGCACGGATCTCCTCCTCGATCCGGCGAACGATGGACTCTTCCACTTCCTGCGGAGCGGCCCCCGGGTACGGCACTACGACCTGAACCCGTTCCAGGGAGAAGTCGGGGAGGACCTCCTGAACCAGATTGCTCGCGGCCCCGAGTCCGGCCAGAAGCAGGAAGAGCATGAGGACATTGGCGGCGACGCCATTCCTCGCCATGAAGCCTATCGGACCGTTGGCGCTCGTCACCTGGCCGGCGCGCGACCCGGAGTCAGCCAAGGGGTTTCGCCTCTAACGGGCCGAAGTTGCGAAGTCGATTCGCTCCGCCAGCTTGAGATCCCGCTCCGTCACGCCCCCGGCATCATGCGACCAGAGGTGGAGCGACACCCGGTCGTACCGGATCTGGATATCCGGGTGGTGACCTTCCTCGTCAGCGATCGTCGCGACCCGGTTGACGAACACGATGGCGCTACGGAACGAGGGGAACATGTAGTGCTTGCGTATCGCGTTGTCCCTGAACTTCCACCTGGAATGCGCGGCGATCCATTCCTCGATCTGGCTCCGCGAGAGCTTATCTGCCATCGGTCCCCACGGGTGGTTCACGGCCTCTGGACGCCCCAACCCCTGTCCCACTTCGACTACTAACCTAACGCCATGGTTGGACGGTCGCACGATGCGGGATACATTTGTTTGCGTGGCCACGCTTCAAGAGCTTCTGGTACAGTCGAGCCGCACCTTCGCGGTGGGCATCGACCTGCTTCCCGTACCCCTTCGGGAAGAAATCACCGTCGCCTACCTCCTTCTCCGCGTGTCGGACTATCTGGAGGACAACCAGGAACTCGGGAACGACGAGAAGATCGGCCTGCTGAAGGAATGGCGGAGCGTGCTCGAGGGACGGGGTGACCGGGCTGCTCTCGCCGCACGACTCCAGGAAGCGCGCGAGGCAACACCCGACGCTCTTGTCGCGCGGCACGCCACCACCGTTCTCGACGGACTGGACAGCCTGGCGCCCGAGGCGCGCGATGTCCTCGTGAGGCGGGTTCGGGAGTCGAGCGCGGGGATGGCACGCTGGACCGAGAGGGGATCGGTCTTCCAGAACGAGGCGGATCTCGACGACTACATGCACGAGGTGGCCGGGAGGGTGGGATACCTGCTCACCGAACTCTTCTCCCTCCGCCTCCGGCTGCGGGGCGAGCGGGCGCGCATGATGGAACTCGGGCGCGAGTTCGGCCTGGCCCTGCAGACGGTCAACGTCATCAGGGGTCTGCACGAGGACCGCGATCGCGGCTGGGTGTACGTTCCGGCCGCTTTCCTGCCGGATCCCCGCATCCGCCCCGGCGAGCTCTTCGATCCCGCCAACCGGAAGGCTGCCATGGCGGTGCTGGACCGGCTCGTGCGCAAGGCGGATCGCCATCTGGCGGCGGCCCGCGCATACATCCGCCTGATCCCCCGCCTGCATCATCGGGTGCGGCTCTTCTGTCTGCTCCCGCTGCTCTTCGCAGTTCGCACCCTGGCGATCAGTCGCGCCAACCCGAAGGTGCTGAAGCGGGAAACCAAGATGTCACGCCGCGAAGTCGAGACCATTACCCGCCGGGCGAAGGTGTGGGGCTTCTCGAACCGCTGGATCGCGTGGTACTGCAGACGGCTGGAGATCCGCGGAGCGCAGCGCCGTTGACCCCTATTACGAGATTCCATAACTTAAAGATCTCACTGCGGGGTGGAGCAGTCTGGTAGCTCGTCGGGCTCATAACCCGAAGGTCGCGGGTTCGAATCCCGCCCCCGCTATAATTGCGACGGAGTGCTTCCGGGAACGCCGCCTCAGTGCGGCGTTTCTGGCGTAGCGGCCCGGGGTACCGGGACTTGGATCGGCCAGGCCGACCGGTGGTTCAAGGCGAACCCGCCGGCAGGGTCCGGTCGGTTTTTGTCGGAGCGATGTCGGGCTTCGGCCAGGTAGCTCAGTTGGTAGAGCACGCGACTGAAAATCGCGGTGTCGGCGGTTCGATTCCGCCCCTGGCCATCGACAGCGCTAGGTCCGTAGCTCAATTTGGTAGAGCACCGGTCTCCAAAACCGGCGGTTGGGGGTTCGAGTCCCTCCGGGCCTGTAGCGACGGAGGTTCGCCCTCATCGTCTAACGGTTAGGACACCACTCTTTCAAGGTGGAGATCGGGGTTCGATTCCCCGTGAGGGTATTGGGCCGGCGCGGGCTGCCGGCCGCAGTGGAAAAATGGGGCTGTAGCTCAGTTTGGTTAGAGTGCCGGTCTGTCACACCGGAGGCCGCGGGTTCGAGTCCCGTCAGCCCCGCTGGTGGTTTTTTGAAAATCTGGGTCGTGGAGCGGGTTTGGGGCCGTAGCTCAGTTGGGAGAGCGCCTGAATGGCATTCAGGAGGTCAGGGGTTCGACTCCCCTCGGCTCCATTCACCGAATCGATGTGCCGAAAGGCTCGGGTGGCGGAATTGGTAGACGCGCAGGATTCAGGATCCTGTGGGGGTTAACCCCGTGAGGGTTCGAGTCCCTCCCCGAGCATTGGCCTGGCCTGGCAGTTCAGGCCGGGAACGTGGCGCGGTGGCCTCCCCGAGTGTGCGGGCGGCGGCCGTGCCGCGGACCGGTGGGGATGCCCACGTGCTGGAATTGGTAGACAGGCTGGTTTGAGGGACCAGTGTTCGAAAGGACGTACAGGTTCGAGTCCTGTCGTGGGCACTGCAGCGGCGAGCCTCGTCTCGCGGAGCGCCCGTAGCTCAATTGGATAGAGTACCTGACTACGGATCAGGGGGTTGGGGGTTCGAGTCCTCCCGGGCGTATTGGTGCAGGGCGCGTAGCTCAGCTGGCTAGAGTGCCACGTTGACATCGTGGAGGTCACAGGTTCAAGTCCTGTCGCGCCCACTGGCAGGCCGTGGGAATCCCGCGCGAGCAAGGGGCCGTAGCTCAGTTGGGAGAGCGCAGCGTTCGCAACGCTGAGGTCAGGGGTTCGACTCCCCTCGGCTCCACTGGCGAGGCGACGACGAGGCGGGCCGTCGGGCCGTCTGCTTGCCGCCCGCCGGAAACATCGCCACCGTAGCTCAGCTGGTAGAGCACGTCACTCGTAATGACGGGGTCGTCGGTTCGAGTCCGACCGGTGGCTCTAGCCTGACGTAACGTCAGGGTTGGCCGTGAGGAAGGCGGCACATAGCCCCGTGGTGTAATTGGCAACACGTCTGACTCTGGATCAGAAGAGTCCTGGTTCGATCCCAGGCGGGGCTACTTGGAGGGATGGCTGAGCGGCTAAAAGCGGCGCCCTGCTAAGGCGTTGGTCCCAGTGACCACGTGGGTTCGAATCCCACTCCCTCCGCTGAGCGTCAGCGATCGGAGGGAATGGGGTTCGAACTCGTTCGAGCCGGAGGCGGTCGCGCCGCGAGGCGCGAACGCCGGAGACTACCGAGGAGCGGCCCAAGCCGCCCGCAGGTCCATCCCACTCCCCCTCAAAGTGCGGCACACTCGCTCCGACGACCCTTGGGGAGGCGTAGTCCTAATTGGTAAGGCACCGCACTCGAAATGCGGCGTGCGTTGAGCACTTGGGGGTTCGAGTCCCTCCGCCTCCGCTCAACAAATCTCAACAACGGGGCGTGGCTCAGTCCGGTAGAGCGCTGCGTTCGGGTCGCAGAGGTCCCCGGTTCGAATCCGGGCGCCCCGATTTGGCCGGTATCGAAGGACGGGTGGCCGAGTGGCTTAAGGCGCACGACTGGAAATCGTGTGGGCATCCGCCCGCGTGGGTTCGAATCCCACCCCGTCCGCTCCGGTGGGGATGCGGAACTCCGCGTCACCCACGCTGGCAGCCCGTGGACAAAATCCCGCCGGCATTCGAACGGCGATGCATCCGGGCTGGATCGCTTCGCTCTGCGTTGCTCCTTGGGCGAATAGCGCTGCTATTCCCCCTTCGTCGCGCCTTGCCAGC
>JAPPNF010000004.1 GCA_028818755.1 Deltaproteobacteria bacterium
TCGCGTGGTGCCCGCCACTGCTCGTCATCGCGCCTTGCCGACAACAAAAAATCCTACCCATCTTAGTAAAGAATTACGTGGGACAGGACACTAGTCGCCCGGGGTCGCGGCGGCGGACCACGGACCCCCTCACACCGACACGCAAAAAAGGAGCCACCGCGGCAAAATGCACTTCAGTGGATGAGGTCGCCCTTGCGCGCTTCCGCCACCATGTAGTCGCAGACCCGGAAGGCGTTGGCCTGGATGGTGAGGGTGGGATTGAGACCAGCGCCGGTGACGAACACGCTGGCGTCGACGATGAAGAGGTTGGGCACGTCGTGGGAGCGGCACCACTTGTCCACCACCGACGACTCGGGGTCGTTGCCCATGCGGCAGGAACCCATCTGGTGGTTGTGGAGCTTGCGGGTCTCGGGCTTGGGCACGATGATGCGGGCCGCCCCCGCGGCCTCGTAGATCTCCCGTGAACGCTCGCCCAGGTAGGTGGCCAACCGCACGTCGTTCTCGTGGCTGGTGTAGGTGATGCGAGCCACCGGCAGGCCGTAGCAGTCCGTCACCTCGGGGTCCAGATCCACGGCGTTGCTCTCCACCGGAAGGCTCTCGCCGGTGCAGTGGCTGTGCAGGTAGTGCCGCCAGGTCTCGCGCATGGAGTCCTTGTGCTCCTTGCCCCAGCGCTTGCCGTGGATGGGCCTCAGCGCCAGCTCGATGGGGTCGCCGCCGTGGGCCCGGGGGTGCATGAAGCCGCCGCGGATGAATCCCCGCCTGGCGTCGGTCTTGTAGAAGTCCTGGAGCACCCGAGTGCTGGAGGTCCCCTTGTGCCCGTCCAGCGGCTCGGGAAACGTCACCACCAGGGTCACCCCCGGGGAGTGGAACATGAGGTTCCTGCCCACCAGGCCGCTGCGGTTACCCAGCCCCTGGGGAAACCGCGCGGACTCGGACAAGAGCAGCAGCCGCGCCGTCTCCACGCCGCCCGCGGCCATCACCACCAGGCGGGCCGGCTGGTGCTCCTCTTCGCCCTCCGCGTTGAAGTAGGTCACCCCGGAGGCCCTTCCCTCCCGGTCCACGGTGATCTCCCGCGACAGGCAGAGGGGCCGGATCTCCAGGCGCCCGGTGGCCAGCGCCTTGGGCAGCAGCGACTCCAGGGTGCTCGATTTCGCCCCCACCGGACAGCCGTAGGACGAGCACATCCCCTTGCCGATGCAGCCCGGACGGCCGTCATAATCGCCGGTGAGGATGGCCAGCGGAGTGGGAAAGGGGTGCAGGCCGAGCTCGCGGGCGCCCTTCTCCAGGGCGGCTCCGGGGCTGTTGCGCGCCGCCGGCCCCACCGGGTAGTCGCGGTTGCGCGGCGGGTCGAAGGGATTGGACCAGCCCTTGCCCGACACGCCGACGGTCCATTCCGCCTTCTCGTAGAAGGGCTCCATGTCGTCGTAGGAGATGGGCCAGTCCTCGATGGTGGTGCCCGCCACCGGGCCGTCCTCGGATTTCACGCGGAAGTCCGACTCGTGGAAGCGCCAGGATAGCCCGCTGTAGTGGATGGTGCCGCCGCCCACGCACATGGCGTTGGAGAAGGTCTGGGTCTTGGTGGAGAGAAGCTCGGTGGGGCTGTCCGGGTCGGCCCGCCAGGTGCGCGGCTCCAACTCCACCGTGGGCCAGAAGAAGTTGCGCCGCTTGTAGACCAGCTCGTCGCCCAGGGCGAAGTCCTCCCGCTTGTACCATGGGCCCCGCTCCAGGACGCACACGGTCATACCCGCCTCGGTCAGTTCCTTGGCCGCCACCAGGCCCGAAGCCCCGGCCCCGACGATGCAGACGTCGACTGTCTCGTGCTTTGCCATCTGTCTCCTCTTTGGCGCTGGATATCGGGCTAGGACGACCGGTCCTTCTTGGCGTGAGGGAAGTCTTCGGGCTCGTTCTCGTCGTACCAGCCGTAAGGTGTCTCGTTGCCGTGCGGAAAGCTGGGACCAGGGTACTCAAGCATCTGCCATCCCACCTGGTCCCTGTTGCCGCCGTGCCTGGGATGGCCGTAGAAACCCTCCATGGTGTGGGTTAACAGAAGGGCGAAGAACGGATCTTTCCGTTCATCGAGGGCCGTGAGCACCCGGTCCTGCCCGGCTTCGTCCAGCCCGCAGAAATTCTTTCCCGGGTCCACCTCCGATGCCAGCCGGTCCAGCTCCGCCACCCCGTCGCGGTAAGCCTGCCGGTGCCGGCTGCCCAGACCGTTGAGCTTGAACAGCGTGGCCTGCTGCTCTTCGGTGCGGCCTCCCATGCTGCCAAGGAGGAAGTTGGCGTACTCCTTCTTCTCCCGGGGACTGATGTCCGTATCCACGTCTTCATCCGTGGCCAGGAGACCCTCGATGTAGTCGATGACCCCGGCCTCGCTCGCGCCCGGGTCCTTGTCGGACGGAACGATGCGCGCGGCCGCCGCCTCGATGGTGGCCCGCTCGTGGGGTGAGAGCACAACGTCTGAATCGCTACCGCTCATGTGAAACCTGCTTCCATGGAAGATCGTCCCGCCGGAGTGTCGGCCGCCGTCGGGACAAGCCATCATACAATAGAGGTGGAGATAATTCACCTTCTCTTGACAGGCCCTGATTGTCGTTCCAGACATAGCGGAACCCGGTTGGTATCCTTCCATAATGATCGACAAGCCGCCATACACGATCACGCCGGATATCCTTTCCCGCGTTGAAGAAATCGGCGAAATGATCGGTCGCGCAGAAGCCGCCGGCATCTCGCAGGATTTACAACTGCGGCGAATCAACCGGATCCGCACGATTCACGGCTCGCTGGCCATCGAAGGCAACACCTTGAGCGAGGACGAGGTCGCCACGATTCTCGACGGCAAACCGGTCGCCGCTCCGCCAAGGGACCTTGCGGAAGTTCGCAACGCCATCCGGGCTTACGACCAGTACCAGCAGTGGAATCCCGCCGACCAGGTCGACCTGCTGCGCGCTCATGACATTCTGATGGCCGGGCTGCTGGATACCACGGGGCGCTATCGTCCAGGTCAGGTGGCCGTGATGGGCGAGGACGAGATTCACCACATCGGTCCGCCCGCGGAACGCGTGCCGGAACTCATGACCAACCTCTTGACGTGGCTCGGGGGTACCAACGAACATCCGCTCATTGCCAGCTCGGTCTTCCACTACGAGTTCGAGTTCATCCACCCCTTCGAGGACGGCAACGGACGGATAGGGCGGCTCTGGCAGACACTGATCCTGACCCGCTGGAAAGCGCTGTTCGCCTGCATTCCCGTAGAGAGCCTTGTCCACGCCCGCCAGGCCGACTACTACGAAGCCATCAGGCAGAGTTCGGCAGACGGCGAGAGCACATCGTTCATTATGTTCATGCTGGCAATCATTGTCGAGGCGCTTCGGATTCCGACAGCGAGCGACCAAGAAGGCGACCAGGTAAGCGACCAGGTAGCGCGACTGCTCGCAGCCTTGGTCAAAGGCCCCAGGACCGCTGCACAACTAATGGCGGAACTGGGCTTGGCACATCGCCCCACGTTCCGCAAGAACTACCTTCGTCCGGCGATATCCTCAGGGCTGGTGGAGATGACACGGCCCGAGTCGCCCACGGCAAAAAACCAGAAGTACCGGCTCACCGCCCGCGGACGGAGGCTCAGCTAGTCACGGTCCATGGGCCTTCACAGGGTCTCGTAAGATAGGGTCGGGTCTTCCGCCAGGGAACGGACATGCCGGGCGGCTCGCAACAGCTTGGGCCGTCCCGCAGCCTGCGCCAGCAGGTCCAACTCGTCCAGGTCCAGGCTCTCGAAATCCAGCCGCAACTCTGCGATGTACGCGGGTTCATCCCCGCCGGGACACAGATGAACGACATCGAGCAACGCCTTCTCCGGCAGCGCCACGGACGCCGTCTGCCCCTGGCCCAGGTCGACCTGACGGTAGCCGTAAAGCAGATCCACCTTGACATGACGGAAGGAAAAGCGACCCAGCGGAGTCCGGCGAAGTTGCGGCCGTCCGGCTCCTACGCTGGTAACCTCGGGGACGTATTCGGGAATGCAATTCGCGTACGCCAGCGCCGAAACGCCGCTTACGTAGGACCCACGCACGAGCCGGTTGGCGACCAGGAAAGGATGCGGCGTCCGCTTGCGGTAAGGCGGCGCCAGCACGTACAGTTCACGGCGGAGCTGTTGAATCCGCCCGGCGCGGGTCCAGCGGGCGAGTTGCTGCCTGATCCCGACGGGATCGGCCTCGCCGGAAAGAAGCAGCCCCGTATCGAACACCGGCTCGTCAGCAACGATTTCCAGTAGACTGTCAAATTTCATGGCAACACGAATTTGTCTAGTTCCTGCAATGAAAACCTCAGCGGGGACCATCCATCCCAACATCTCGATGGCAGAGTGGCGGATCATGACTTTTCACCTTACCGCTGGAACCCGTTGACATTGATTCTGTTATCATTTGATGCAAATATATTTCGGTCTTGATCCGCAGCATCGCTATGAGAATCACCCTGAACATAGACGACGACCTGCTGGCGCGTGCACGTGAGCTTACCGACATCACCACCAAATCAGCGCTGATTCGTGAAGCGTTGCGAGCCCTCGTGGAGCGGGAAAACGCACGACGGCTCGCCAAACTCGGCGGCAGTCAATCTGACTTGCAACCGGTTCCACGTCGCCGTCCAACACGCCTCGAAGAACGGTGTCTCGGCGGTTACGAGGGACGGTTCTGGATGTCCCCGGACTTCGACGAGCCGGATGAGGACCTCGCGGACCTTATCGAGAACTCCCGGATATTTCCGGAAGAGGATTAGGTCAGAGGTGTACCTTGGGCGAGGAGCTTCCCCCAAGGTGTCGGGGCGTCACGGATTGACCACCTTGCCCACCGCCGCCGCCAGCGCCGTGGCCGCCTTCAGGTAGGTCTTGATCCGGTGGAGCTTCTCCCCTGCCCGCCCGAGATCCCGGAGTCCCCGTTCAAGCTCTTTCTCGTTTTCGATGAGTTCCCGGCGGATATCCGCGACACGCGTGTTCTCAAGTCTGCGGATGGCCAAGCAAACGTCCAGCAGCGCCATGGCTGCCGCGGTGCGGTCCGCCTCGGGGAGATCCTTAACGCCCGTGAGCCATTCGGCGGACATCATGTCCCGCCGCCCACGGCGCAACTCCGACAGCGTCTTTCCGTGAATCTCTCCCGGAGTCATCGGATGGCCCTCCCTGCTTCGGTGCCGAGGCGCAAAGCCAACCCGACGAAACCTTCGACGGTAGCAGCCAGCTCCGCTGCCCGGGCTGCATCCAGGCGTCCCTCCAGGGCCGCCACGTACGCCTTCCGCAAGGCACGGACCGCGCGCTCAGCGGCCACCGCCGCTTCCACGTCGGCAGGTTGACGCAGGCTCCGCAGACGCCGCGCCGGCCAGGTCTTGGGCAACCGACCGCCGCTCACGTACGGCTCCAACACCTCGTCGTTGCGAAAACGGGCCGACAGGACCTCCCGGTCCGCGCGGACCTGCCGCACGAGGGCGGTCACCAAGGCTTCCTGAAGAGCCAACTCGCGTTCAATGGCAGCGCTGCGTGCTCCGAGTTCCCGGCGCAGGACCACGGACTTGAACGATGCCACCACGATGGTCGCGGCGGGCTCGACGAGGCCGCTCACCGAAACGTCGCCCATGCGCGCCTTCCCGAGCCGAGGCGACAGCTTGCCGAGTTCCGCGGTCAACCGCTTCGCGGTATCACCGATTCCCTTAGGCCCGTCGGGCTCGAGGAGGGTCCGCAACGCAAGAAAGTACGATCTCAACAGGTGGTTGTGGCGTTTGGCCGCGGCGTACTCCGTCAGGCGTTCCGCCATAGCGGCATCGAAATCGTGGAGCATCTGCCGGCGCTGGTCCTCCGGCAGGTCCTTCCGGGCCGCCACCAATGCACCCGAGTCAACCCCCACCGTCAACTCGAACGCCCGGTCCAGCAACGGCGGTATCTTGTCGGCATAGGCGATGCCTGCCCTGGCGACATCGTCGAGGCGAGCCGTATCCCTGGACAAGGCGCAGCCTGTGGTCACGAGCCCCAGGATCAATACAGGCAAGAGGTGGGTGTGACGGGCGCGCATATGAAAGAGTCGCAAATGTTTTAGCTCCCAATTTGGCGATTATTCTCACTCGCGAAGGCCAACGCGAACGTCGAGCCACGCCGCGGCCCCTCGAATTGCAAACCAGTCGTTCCTTATTGCACGGTACAACCGGAAAGTCTAAGGGTTTGAAGGGGGTGGCCAACAGCGAGATCGCCCCTGACGAGGCCCTCCGTCAACCGCGCAAGTACCACGTGCGCGGTGCCTCGACCGGCCAGTTATTGACCATGTGCCGGCACTTGCTGTAGTTTCGTTTGACGGCACGGCAACGAGCCATCCGGGCAACACCTCCACACCCGCCCGGACAAGGAGGACTGAAATGAAAGACGGCTTGCGTTTCGTCGACAGCGACATGCACATCCAGGAACCCGGAGATCTTCTGGAGAAGTACCTGGATCCCGAGTTCAAGAGCCGCGTCACCTGGGCGGTGGACGGGCAGGGCAAAATCAGCCGGCGCACCTGGACCATTGACGGGCTGCCCACGGGCGCGGATTCGGAGTTGCAACAGCACCGCAAGAAGGCGGCATCATCCAAGGCCACGGGACCGATCATGGGGGCCGCCACCGGAGTTCTATCGGCGTCGCGGATCGCGGACACGGGGCGTCTGGATTTCGCCATCGAGCGGGGATACGACGAGGAAGCCCAGATCATGGGGATGGAGATGGAGGGCATCGACATCGCCGTGCTCTTTCCCACCGGGGGACTGGGCCTGCTGGCGCGGGACAACATGGACCCGCATCTCTCTCACGCCCTGAGCCGGGCCTACAACGACTGGATCTACGACTTCTGCCAGCACTGCCCGGAACGCATGAAGTTCGCCGCCATGCTGCCGCTGCACGACGTGAACCTGGCGTGCCATGAGCTCAAGCGCGCGGTGCAGGAGTTGGGCGCGGTGGCGTCGTTCATCCGGCCCAACATGGTCAACCGGCATTTCTGGCACTCAAACTACTGGGATCCCCTCTACAGCCTGCACGAGGAGCTGGACGTTTCCTGGTGCTTCCATGAAGGCACCGGCGCGTGGAATTCCAACATGAACGCGCTCTACGGCGAGAACCGCTTCTACCGCCACGTGGCCAGCCACTGGATCGAGATGCAGCAGGCGCTCATCGCCATGATCATCGGCGGCGTCTTCGAGTTCCATCCCAAGCTGAGGGTGGGTTACCTGGAAGCTCAGAACTCCTGGGTGCCGGGCATCCTGACGCGCATCGAGTGGGACTACGCCAACTACCGCGAATCCCACGCGCCCTACCTGTCGCTGACGCCCAAGGAATACTTCCGGCGGAACTGCTGGGCCGCGGTGGAAGGGAGCGAGCCCGAGATCGCCGGCACCGCCGAGCTCATCGGCGCCGACCGCATGTGCATCTCCACCGACTACCCGCATTTCGACTCGAACTTCCCCAACGTCTCCAACAACCTCCTGAACAACGTGTCGCGGGAGATCGCCGCGGCCATTTTCATGGGGGGCGCGAGCCTCTACAACTTCAGCGAGGAGGACTTCCAGAAGGCCCACGCGTCCGCGGAGGCCGACCAACAGCGGCAGGCAGCGGTCGGAGAAGGCTAGACAGCAAGGTCCCGTACGGAAAGAGGGGGTGAAAGCGCGCATGCTTTCACCCCCTCTTTCATCGTCCACCATTCACTTGGGCATCGGCCCCACCAGCAACGCGGCGTCGAGGCGGCGGCCGAACAGGTTGATGCGCCAGTCGAGATGGGGTCCGGTGGAACGGCCGGTGGAGCCGACCTCGGCGATGGCTTGTCCCGGCTTCACCCGCTGCCCCTTCCTGACCAGTATCCGCGACAGATGGAGGAACGCCGACGAGAGCCCGTGGCCGTGGTCGACGATCATGGTCCCGCCGGAAAAATACATGTCCGGGTGCACGAGGGTGACCACGCCGGCCGCGGGCGCCACCACCCGGGTGCCCTTGGGCGCGGCGATGTCAATGCCGTAGTGGGGACGGCGCGGCTCGCCGTTCAGAATGCGCTGTGAGCCGTAGACGCCGCTGATCCTTCCCTTCACCGGCCAGCGGAACCCGCCCAGGAAGTCGGTGCGCGGATCGTCGATCAGGCGCGCCCGTTTCACCAGGGCGACCTCCTTGCGGATGCGCACGAGGTCCTTCTTGCTGGGCGTCACCTTGCTCGGGGGCAAGCCGTCGATGCGCTGGATGCGGTACTTGCGGGGCTTCACCGCGAGGCCGTAACGATGGCGCCGGCCATCCGGAAACACCACCGACAGCACGGCCTTCGGCGGCGCATCGCGGCCGAAGCCGATGAGGAACCAGCCGTCCCTGGAAACCCTGACCGGGTCGCCCTCGAACTTCACGGTTGAACCCGGGGGCACGCGACCTCGCAACAGGCCGCCTTGAACTCGCTCACCCTCCAGCCGCACCTCCCGGCCGGCGGCCGGAGCGGAAGCCGGCAGCAATGAGACCAGGAGCGCCCACAGGCAGAGCGCCGCGCCGGACCTTGCAAGCCGGCTCCCCGGCCCGGGCACACCCTCAAGGGCGCTACGAAAATTCCGAGGGAGGCGGCGGTGCCCCGAAGCCTGACACGGGGCCCGCGAACTGTACGTGGAGGGCTTTGTTCCCATTCTTGTGCCGGCGGCTGACACGAGTCAAACATGAGCCATCCCCGCCGGCGTGTCAAACATACGCGGCGATGCTACGACCGCTTGGTTCCCACCGCCGAGTGGAACGGCTGCGAGATGAAGAACTGGTTGCCGGCGGCGGCGATGGCCTGGCGCCATTCCTCGGCTTCCTCCGGCGTCAGGCGCGAAGCCATGCGTTCCTGCTGCTGTTGCAGCCGCTCTCCCGAAGCGTAGGTGGCGTACTGGGGCAGCATGACCACATCCTCGAGCCCGGCCCGCTCCATGCGCTCGTAGAGGCCGGCGTCCGCGCAGCCGCCCCGCACCACGTCGCCGTAGCCGGTCTGGGCCTTGTGCTTGAGGTCGGGCCGCAGCGGCAGGTTGACCCACCAGGGCATGTCCAGGGAACGGACGATCGCCGCCACCTTGCCGCCGGGGCGGGTGACGCGGACAAGCTGGGCCAGCATCGCGTCGGCGTCGCCCTCTTCCATGACGGTGAACGCCATGGCGGCGTCGAACCGCCCGTCGGCGAACGGCAGCTCCTCGCCGTCGGCGCTCTGCCAATCAATGACGCCGTCGAGCCCTTCGCTCGCCGCCAGCTTTGCGGCCTCGCCAAGCAGATAGGCGTTGATGTCCGCGCCGACGATGGGATTGCGCTGCCCGGTGTAGCGGGCCAGCCAGCGCGCCACCGTGCCGGCCCCGCAGCCCACCTCCAGCACCGTCTGGCCGGGCCGGAGCGCGACCTCGTCCACCACGTTGCGAACCACCCGGAGGTAGCCGGGGCCGCGGGTTTCCAGGAACGCCACCATGCCCAGATACGCGCCGCCCAGGGTGATGGTGGTGTAGCGTTCGGCGAGGGCCGGCAGCAGGGGGTCCCACTGCGAGGCCGCGAGCCCCAGCGGAAAAAGCAGCAGCGGCGGCCCCGAGCCCCGCACGGTGTACGAGATGCCGCCCTCCTCGCCCTCCCCCTCCGGGAGCTGGACGGATGACGCCGGGCTCTCATTTTCGCGCGACGCGAGAAACTCCAGCATGGTGGATCCCACCTCGCCGGTGCGATCCGCCATGACGTCGGCCCACATGGGGCTGAAGTAGTCCCGCAGCATCTTCACGGTCGCGCCCGGAAGGCCGTCCACCGCGCGCATCAGGTCCCCGACGACATTTCCGCCGTCGCCCGACACGATCAGCAGCCGCCGGGCGTGGGGACGCAGCACGTCGGTCTTCATGCCCCGCGGACAGATGAGGGTCAGCGACGCCACCGTGGACGGGTGCCGCTCCAGCAAGCCGCTCCAGTCGCCCGGCAGGTAGGCGGCCACGTGGACCTTCTCGATGCCCAATCCCCGCAGCAATTCGACGACACGTTCCTCTACCGGACGAGCTTCCTGTGCAACCACCGCGTTCCTCCCGTGCATGATGAAAGGTCAGCGTTAGTGGATTTGCCACCCGGTATCAAGTCTGCCGCCTTGACCGGTTTCCGCATTCACGCCAGTATGAGCAGTCAGCACGAGCTTCCCTTCATACAGGAGACGGCATGAGCGAGATCCGAATCATCGACACCACCCTGCGGGACGGCAACCAGAGCCTTTGGGCGCTCAACATGAAGACGGCGGCGATGGTGGAGGCCGCCGAGCAGATGGACCAGGCGGGCTTCGAGTCCATGGAATTCTTCGTCACCAACATGTTCAAGAAGTACGTGCGCGAGCACAAGGAGAACCCGTGGGACTGGCTGCGGGAGGGCACAAAGCGCCTGCGCAAGACCGAACTGCGGCTTCACGGCGGGCTCAAGGGCGGGCTCGAGAAGAAGCCGGCGTCGATCCTGAAGCTCATCATCGAGAAGGTGGTGGACAGCGGCATCACGCTGACGCGCACCTCCAATAGCTGGAACGACTACGAGGTGTTCGGGGAGGAGGTGAAGGGGCTGCGCGAGCTCGGCATGGAAACCGTGGTGAACCTCATCTACTCGGTATCGCCGCGGCACACCGACGAGTACTACGCGCGGAAGGCGCGGGAGGCCGCGGCCATCAAGCCCTACCGCATCTGCTTCAAGGACGTGGGCGGCCTGCTCACTCCCGAGCGCACCCGCGCACTGGTCCCCCTGGTGCTGGAGAACATCGGCGACACGCCGGTGGAGTTCCACGCCCACTGCAACAACGGCTTGGCGCCCCTCAACTACCTCGAAGCCATCGAGCTGGGCATGACCACCATCCACACCAGCGTGCCGCCGCTGGCCAACGCCTCGGCGCAGCCCTCCATCTTCAACATGGTGCGGAACATCCGCGCCGTGGGCCACACGCCGCTGGTGGACGAGGAGGCGCTGCGGCCGGTGGAGGAGCACTTCACCTACGTAGCCAAGCGCGACGGGCTCCCCATCGGCAAGCCCGTGGAGTACAACCACGGACAGTACCTGCACCAGGTGCCCGGCGGCATGATCTCCAACTTCGTGCACCAGCTCAAGCTCGTGGGCATGGAAGACAAGCTGCCGGAGGCGCTGGAGGAGGCGGCGCGGGTGCGCGCCGAGTGGGGCTACCCCATCATGGTAACGCCGCTGTCGCAGTTCGTCGGCACCCAGGCGGCGTTCAACGTCATCCTCGGCGAGCGCTACAAGGAGGTGGCGGACCAGTCCATCCAGTATGCCCTGGGCATCTGGGGCCGCGAGGGCGCCGAGCTCATGGACCCCGACGTCAAGGACAGGATCCTGAGCCGGCCCCGGGCCAAGGCGTGGACCGAGTGGGAGCAACCGGAGCCGTCGCTGGCCGAGCTGCGAGGACAGGTGGGCGGGCCGTCGATCTCCGACGAGGAGCTGGTGCTGCGGGTCTACGCGGGCGTGGACGAGGTCAGGACCATGATGGACGGCGGACGCCCGCGGGAGTACCTGAGCGCGCGCCAACCGCTGGTGCGGCTCATCAACGAGCTGACGAGACAGAAGGAGTACACCCAGGTGTACATCCGCAAGCCGGGTTTCTCCCTCACCTTAGGGCGGAACGCCAACGGAGAGGCGGAACACGCATGAGCGACGTCACTTTCGTGGACACCACGCTGCGCGACGGCAACCAGAGCCTGTGGGCCTTCAACATGAAGACCGCGGCCATGCTCGAAGCCATCGAGCGCATGGACCGGGCGGGCTTCGAGTCCATGGAGTTCTTCACCGCCACCATGTTCAAGAAGTACGTGCGCGAGCACAAGGAGAACCCGTGGCACTGGCTGCGGGAGGGCGCCCGGCGCGCGCGCAACACCCCGCTGCGGCTCCACGGCGGCATCAAGGGCGGACTGGAGAAGAAACCGACGTCGGTGTCGCGGCTGGTGGTCCAGCACGTGGTGGACAGCGGCATCACGCACACCCGCACCTCCAACCCCTGGAACGACTACTCCGTGTTCAAGGAAGACGTGGAGGCGCTCCGCAACGCGGGCATGAGCTGCTCGGTCAACCTGATCTACTCGGTATCGCCGCGGCACACCGACGAGTACTACGCGCAGAAGGCCCGGGAAGCCGCCGCGCTCAAGCCCTGGCGCATCTGCTTCAAGGACGTGGGCGGCCTGCTCACGCCCGAGCGCACGCGCACGCTGGTGCCCATCGTGCTCGAGAACATCGGCGACGTGCCGGTGGAGTTCCACGCCCACTGCAACAACGGCCTGGCGCCCCTCAACTACCTTGAAGCCATCGAGCTGGGCATGACCACCATCCACACCGGCGTGCCGCCGCTGGCCAACGGCTCGGCGCAGCCGTCGGTCTTCAACATGGCCCGGAACGTGCGCGCCATGGGCCACACGGTGGAGGTGGACGAGGAGGTGCTCAAGCCGGTGCAGGAGCACTTCAACTTCGTCGCCAAACGGGACGGGCTGCCGGTGGGAGCGCCCAGGGCCTTCGACCAGTCCGTCTACAACCATCAGGTCCCCGGCGGCATGATCGCGAACTTCGTGCACCAGCTCCGGCTGGTGGGCATGGAAGACAAGCTGCCGGCCGCGTTGGAGGAAGCCGCCAGGGTCCGGGCGGAGTGGGGCTATCCCATCATGGTGACGCCGCTGTCCCAGTTCGTGGGCACCCAGGCGGCCATCAACATCATCATGGGGGAACGCTACAAGCAGGTCACCGACCAGTCCATCCAGTACGCCCACGGCATCTGGGGCCGGGAAGGCGCCGAACTCATGGACCCGGACGTCAAGGACCGCATCCTGGGGCGGCCGCGCGCGAAGGACTGGGAAGGCTGGCAGCAGCCGGACCCGTCCCTCCCCGAGGTGCGGACCCAGCTCGGCAGCTCCTCCATGTCCGACGACGAGCTCATTCTGCGGGTCTTCGCCGGGGACGAGGCGCTGGAGGAGCTGCAGAACGCGGGCCGGCCGCGGGAGTACCTGAGCGCCAGCCAGCCGCTGGTGCGGCTCGTCAACGAGCTCACCAAGCAGCAGGAGTACACCCAGGTCTACATCCGCAAGCCCGGCTTCTCCCTCACCCTGGGGCGGAACGCGGACGGAGAGGCGGCGGAAGGAACACCATGAGCCACGTCACATTCGTCGACACCACGCTGCGCGACGGCAACCAGAGCCTGTGGGCCTACAACATGAGGACCGCGGCCATGCTCGAGGCCATCGAGGGCATGGACCGGGCGGGCTTCGAATCCATGGAGTTCTTCAGCGCCACCATGATCAAGAAGTACGTGCGCGAGCACAAGGAGAACCCGTGGCACTGGATCCGGGAAGGCACCCGGCGCGCCCGCAACACCGCGCTGCGGATGCACGGCAGCATCCGGGGCGGGCTGGAGAAGAAGCCCACGGCAGTGGCCAAGCTGGTGGTCAGCCACCTGGTGGATAACGGCATCCGCCTGACGCGCAACTCCAATCCGTGGAACGACTACTCGGTGTTCAAGCAGGAGGTGGACGACCTGCGCGCGCTCGGCATGGACGCCGTGGCGAACATCATCTACTCGGTGTCGCCGCGGCACACGGACGAGTACTACGCGCAGAAGGCCCGGGAAGCCGCGGCCCTGAAGCCCTACCGGATCTGCTTCAAGGACGTGGGCGGCATGCTCACGCCGGAGCGCACCCGCACCCTGGTGCCCATCGTGCTGGAGAACATCGGCGATACGCCGGTGGAGTTCCACGCCCACTGCAACAACGGGCTGGCGCCGCTCAACTACCTGGAAGCCATCAAGCTCGGCATGACCACCATCCACACCAGCATACCGCCGCTGGCCAACGGCTCGGCCCAGCCCTCGATCTTCAACATGCTCAGGAACGTGCGCGCCATGGGCCACACGGTGGAGATGGACGAGAAGGTGCTTGAGCCGGTGCGGGAGCATTTCACGTTCGTCGCCAAGCGGGACGGCCTGCCGGTGGGGGCGCCGAGGGCCTTCGACCAGTCCGTCTACAGCCACCAGGTGCCCGGCGGCATGATCTCAAACTTCGTGCACCAGCTTCGGCTGGTGGGCATGGAGGACAAGCTGCCGGCGGCGCTGGAGGAAGCCGCGCGCGTGCGCGAAGAGTGGGGCTATCCCATCATGGTGACGCCGCTGTCCCAGTTCGTCGGCACCCAGGCCGCCATCAACGTCATCATGGGAGAGCGCTACAAGCAGGTCACCGACCAGTCCATCCAGTACGCCCTGGGCATCTGGGGGCGGCAGGGCGCCGAGTACATGGACCCCGAGGTGAAGGACCGCATCCTGGCGCGGCCACGGGCCAAGGCCTGGGAGAATTGGGAGCAGCCGGACCCGTCCCTCAAGGAAGTCCGGGCCCGGCTCGGGGCCTCGCTGTCCGACGAGGAACTGATCATGCGGGTGTACGCGGGGGATGAAGCCGTGGACGCGCTCCAGAACGCCGGCAGGCCGCGGGAGTACCTGAGCGCCAGCCAGCCTCTGGTGCGGCTCATCAACGAGCTCACCCGCCAGCAGGAGTACACCCAAGTCTACATCCGCAAGCCGGGATTCTCATTGTCGTTGGGAAAGGCGGCCGCCGGAGATCCTTCCTGACCTGGTCGACACCCACCCGACCCCTCTCCCTTCGGGAGAGGGTGGCCGAAGGCCGGGTGAGGGGCGCCCGTTACACCTGCCTTTGCGAGCACCCTCACCCCAGCCCTCTCCCAAGGGGAGAGGGGGACTATGGCTGTCGACGTTGTGGCTCGGACCCTCACCCCGGCCCTCTCCCGGAGGGAGAGGGAGTCTGATGGCGTCAGGCCTCCGCCACCATCGGCGCGGGCACCGCCATGTCGTAGAGCCGCGCCACGTTGTCCCGCAAGAGCTTCGCGCGCACGTCGTCCGGCAGGTGCCCCAGGTCCCGGGCCACCACGTCCCGCGAGTGCGGCCAGGTGGAGTTTGCGTGGGGGAAGTCGTTGGACCACATGCAGTTGTCGTGCCCCCACCAGACCAGGT
>JAPPNF010000064.1 GCA_028818755.1 Deltaproteobacteria bacterium
GGTCGCTCAGTCAGGGATCCTCGAACCAGGTTGACGAATAATTCCACATAATTCATCGAAACCCTCCAGAACTCGCGCCGCGCCGGAGCCACCCGGGTCCACGTCACCGTGGAGACACTCACCAAGCCCCCCGGCCACACGCCCGAGCCATCCGAACCGCGCCTTGCGGTGAGCATCACCGACGACGGCGCCGGCATCGAGGACCCGGCCGTCCTGCTGAGCTTCGGCGAGAACGGCTGGAATGATGAGCTCGTGGCTCGAGAGGACGCCGCCGGCATGGGAATCCTGAGCCTCGCCCACCGCGGCTGCCGGATCGCATCGAGGGTACGCACGCCGGACGGCCATGCCGGGCATGGTTGGTCCGTGGAGCTTGAGCCGGAACACTTCACCGGCCGGAGCGAAGCCCCGGTACGGCCAGACGACGGCGCGCCTTATCCATCCGGCACGACCGTGGAGTTCCAGGCCGCCGAGTCCGCCGACATGATCCGCGCCGCGCTCGCCAACGCGGCGCGCCACTACCCGGTGCCGGTCACCTTCGAAGGCGAGACGGTTGAACGCAAGGCATTTCTCGACGGCGCCGTCCACGCCGAGACATGGAACGGACTCGCCTTCGGCGTCTACCGGAACCGCAGGCAGAACTACCTTGAGCCCGACCTCAACTTCTTCGGCCTGACCGTGCCCGTGCGCCTGCCCACGGTCGAGACCGTTCACGGCGCCGTATGGTCCGTCCGCGCCGACGTCGTGGACTGCCCCGGGCTCGAGCTGCTCCTGCCCGCCCGCCGGGAACCCGTGGAGAACGCCTTTCTGGAGGAGTTGC
The DNA here is from genome assembly GCA_028818755.1 of Deltaproteobacteria bacterium. Taxonomy (GTDB): domain Bacteria; phylum Desulfobacterota; class Binatia; order UBA9968; family JAJDTQ01; genus JAJDTQ01. The sequence continues at coordinate 818 of JAPPNF010000064.1, forward strand.
GCCAAGCCGCCCGCATGGCGATCTACCGCGCCATGGCCGCCGACCCCGAGCCCCGTCCGGCCTTTGCCGACTGGAACCGGGCGCGCGACGCCGGCATCGAGCTTCCGCCGCCTCCCCAGGTGCTCCGTCCCTGGCGTCCCTCCATCGCCGACATCGACGACTGGCGGGAGCCGCCGAGGACCGCGCCTGCCGGCCCCGATGCCCTGGTCGTGGACTTCGATCCCGAGCCTCCCGAGGCCCAGGCGCTGTGGCGCGCGGCAGAGCGAGCCGGCCTGGCGGAGCGATTCTTCGAGGCCGACAGACGCCTGGAAGGCTACGAGTGGCATGACCGCCTCGACCGCGTCACGGGCATCGACACCCAGGTCACCGCCAATGACGGCAAGACGCGTCCTCTCGGCGACTTCCTTCTGCCAGGACAGAAGGACACCGCCCGGACCCCCTTGCCCCCGCGTCCCGCTGCGATCCGCATGACGCTTTCGGTCAGGAGCGCCGGAGGTCCTGGCCGCACGCTCCATCTCCCCGCCGACCTCGCCTTCGCCGGCGAGGCCTGGAGCTGGGTCGGCGACGTGCTGCCGTTGGTCACGGCGGACAGCAACGTGGAGCCGCACCAACTCGCGGAGCTCTTGCGCCGGGGCTTCTTCGCCCCCTCCGATGACGCGGACGCCGACAGCTGGAGCACTCAAGCCCAGCGGTTCGACGAGGACGCGCTCCACGTCGCCACCAGGCTCCTTTGCAGCGAGGACTCCGCGCTGGAAGTCTCCATCGCCGAGACCGTTCGCCGGGAGATCCTCCACCTCGTTCCCAACGGCCGCAAGGTGGAGATCTCCATCACGCGCCCGGACGTCCGGGTCGTCCTAGGCGATCCCGCCCAAGCCACTACCTGAGGCGGCCGGCCGCCGTAGCGCGTTGCGGCGGCCGGAGCCCGTCAACGGTCACACGCCGTCGTCAGATTCCCAACTCCGCCGGGACGGAAACCCGGCTCGTCACGGTCGCCGGTCTTGAGGACCCCGGGATCGTCCTTGCATCGGCGGACCTCGGCCCGGACGCCCCGGAACCGGGGTTTGCCGATGCCCCGATCCCTGAACCGCTCCCGCGGCCACGGCCCCGCTGCGACACCTGCACCGGGAAACGATTCCCCGGCACTCATTTTGCACTGACTGATCCCCGATGGGGCCAGAGGCCGGATCGGATGACTCCGACCGGGGAAGAGGACGCCATGGAAATCCAGAACCCGATGGAAGCACTGATCGGCACGAACGGGACAGCCAAGGTCGCCGGTCTTTCCCTGCTCGACCTCGATTCAATGACGCTCCGGGAACTGCGGCGGCACGGGCTCACCGCGGCGCAGGCCGGGAGAATCAAGGCGGCGTTCGATCTGGGCCGCCAACTCCTCGAAGCCGAATCCCGAGTGCACGAGAATGCTCCGATGGTCAGCAGTCCCGAGGAGGCCTACCGCTACATGAGGCCACGCTACCTCAACGAATACCGCGAACACTTCGACGTGCTGATGATGACCAACCGGAACAAGTTGATCCGCCGCCATCGGGTGTCCACGGGCAGCCTGACGGCGTCCGTTGTTCACCCCCGTGAGTGCTTCAACCCCGTCATCCGGGAGAGCGCCGCTTCGGTCATCTTCACACACAACCACCCTAGCGGGGACCCGACACCCTCGCGCGAGGACATAGACATCACCCACCGGCTCCGTCAGGTGGGCGAGGTGCTGGGAGTGCGTGTCCACGACCACGTCGTCTGCGGGCACGACCGCTTCTTCAGCTTCAACCGGGAGGGCTTGCTATGACCAGTCAGCATTCCGCCGGCCCGCCGCCGACCACGCACCCGATGGACCCCCGCCGCGGCCGGGACCTCTCGCCAATGTTCAGCGCATTCCTTTGCTGGCTCCTGGGTCTCGAACCCATGACCAGCCCGGCCATCACCGGCATCGTCGTCTCCAGCAACTGCGTGCTGGCCGCGACCGACCAAAACCCGCTGTTCGACCAGCATCTCGGATCGCTTGAGAATTTCGAGGCGAACATCCGCGGCTGGGGCGAAGCCTGCGGCGCCGATGCCGGCATGGTGGAAAGCCTCGTCGCCCGCATGAGGAGAACAGACCAATGAGCTTTCCCGACCTTCCCGAAGGCTACGACCGCCACAAGGACGCGCTTGCCATCGTCGATCCAGGCGCCTCAAACCCGTCAGGCGTGGCCCTCGCCATCCACCAGGCATGCACGCAGGTCATCCACGAGGGCGGCAACCAGCAGGAAGACGCCGCGGTCCGCCTCATGACCACGCAGCTGGCCTTCCTCGTCCAGGGCAATTCCGACCTCGATCCCGACGAATACCGCCGGCTGATGGACTCCTGCCGCGCCCGTGCGGCCGAACGGAGGAAAGCCCCGAAACCCGCCACCGCCCCAGCCTGATCTTCCGCACGCCCGCTCCCTGGCGCGAGGAGCCCGGGCAGCCGGTCGAAGTCAGGCCGCGGGCGCGGCGCGGGAGGTTTCCTTCATCCCGCGCCGCGCCCCGGCACTCTCACGCAATTTCAGGAGGGAGAGATCCATGCTCGACGCCCATACGGCGGCGGACGCGTCCGCGCGCCTTCCCGTTCCCCACACCCTTCCTTCCGTCCCCGCTGCTCCGGACTCCGAGCCTTCCGCCCATGACGCACTGTTCACCGCCGCCACAACCCTGTTGCCGGTGCTGGAGGCCGGTCGGGCGCTCGACGCCGCCGCCCTGCGGGACGCCATGACACGCGCCTTCGGCGCAGGCGATGCCCAAGGCGCCTGGGTCTGGAAAGACGCCTACGAGGCCGCCGAGGCCGCGGTCGTGCTGTTCATCCGCCGTCACGGCCGCGCCATGCGCCGCCACGCCGGGGCCGGTCCGGAAGGACCCCTCGCCATGCTGAAGATGCTGGAGGCCGTGGCCGCCCTGGAGCCGTCCCACACGAAGCGCTCCGAAGAGCAGATCCGCCTGCAGCAGTTCTCGACGCCCCTGCCGCTCGCCTACGCGGCGCTCCGGGCCGCGGCGGTCCGGCCGGGAGACGTCGTGCTGGAACCGTCCGCGGGTACGGGCATGCTCGCGGTGATGGCGGAATGCGCGCTCGGGAGGCAAGCGGCCGGGAACCTGCACCTGAACGAGATCGCGGATGTCCGCCGCGCCCTCCTGTGCCGCCTGTTCCCCGAAACCCTGGTCACCGGCGTCAACGCCGAGAACGTCGCGGACCGCCTGCCCGGCGCCCGGCCTACCGTTGTCATCATGAACCCGCCGTTCTCGGCAACCCCGGGCGTCCACCGCATCCGCCACGACGCCGACCTCCGGCACCTGCGCTCGGCCTTCTCCATGCTGCCGCCGGGTGGCCGGCTCGCCGCCGTCACCTCGGCCAACTGCGTTCCGGGCGATTCCGACTGGACCAGCGCCTTCGGCGAGCTTGATCCGCCCGCCCGGGTCGTGTTCACCATGGTCGTCGACGGCCGCGTCTACGCGCGCCGGGGGACCGGCTTCGACACAAGGCTCACCGTGCTTGACCGTGCCGACCGGCCCGGCATCGACGTCGATCCCGACACCCGCGCCGAGAACGCCGCCGAGCTGCTCGACGCCGTCATCGCCCGGGTTCCGCCCCGCATGCCGGTGGAAGTACGCACCACGGTGTCCGTGCCTGGTCGGGACCTCTTCAGCAACACGGCCACGCCAAGCCCCTCGAAACGAAAAAACGCTCCTGCGCCTGCTACGCCCGCGTCCACACCTGCCCATGACTGGGGATCGGTGTCCGAACTGACCGTCGAGACCGGACCGCCAGACTCCACCGCAGACGTCGCAGGCACAGTCTCCGGTCCCTACGAGTCCTGGCGGCCCGGCGCCTTCCGGACTCCGGGCGCAACCGCGCATCCGACGCCCCTGGTGCAGTCCGCGGCAATGGCAGCCGTCCCGCATCCGGCGCCGTCCTACCGCCCCATGCTGCCGGAACGCATCGTTACGGACGGCCTCCTGTCGGACGCCCAACTCGAAAGCGTCGTGCTGGCGGGTCAGGCCCACGAGGGCCATCTCGCAGCGAGCTACCGCATCGGCTCCGGCTGGGAGACCGTCCAGCGCTGCGGCGAGGGAGACCCTGACGACGCCACCCTCGCTGAAGACACCGCCCTCACCGACGGAGGCGAGACCCTGTCGGCGCCGGTCCGCTTCCGCCGGGGCTGGATGCTGGGCGACGGCACCGGCTGCGGCAAGGGACGCCAGGTGGCGGCCGTCATCCTCGACGGCTGGCTCCGCGGACGGAAACGCGCGCTGTGGCTGAGCCAGTCGGACAAGCTCCTCGAAGACGCCCGCCGCGACTGGACCGCGCTGGGCGGCCGCGAGGACGACGTGGTCCCGCTCGGCAACTTCCGCCAGGGGGACGAGATCCCCTTCTCCACCGGCATCCTGTTCACCACCTATGCCACGCTGCGCTCGCCGTCCCGCCAGGGCCGACCTTCGCGGCTCGACCAGATCGTCCAGTGGCTTGCCGGTGGCTCTGACGAGGACGACCGCCATGCCTTCGATGGCGCCATCGTCTTCGACGAGGCCCACGCCATGGCCAACGCGGCCGGCGGCAAGGGCGCGCGCGGCGACGTGAAGCCGTCCGCCCAGGGCCGCGCCGGCCTGCGCTTGCAGAACGCGTTGCCGGACGCGCGGATCACCTACGTGTCCGCCACCGGCGCCACGACCGTGCCCGGACTGGCCTATGCCGGCCGTCTCGGGCTGTGGGCAGCCGGCGAGACGCCGTTCGAGACCCGGACGGACTTCGTGTCGGCCATGGAAGCAGGAGGGGTCGCCGCCATGGAAGTGGTGGCAAGGGACCTGAAGGCCCTGGGGCTCTACCAGGCCCGCGCACTGGCCTATCACGGCGTCGAGGTGGACATCCTCGTCCACGAGCTCTCCGAGGAGCAGCGGCGCATCTACGACTCCTATGCCGGCGCCTTCAAGGTCATCCACGCCAACATCGAAGCGGCGCTGGAGGCCACGGGCATCATGCAGGGACAGTCGACCCTGAACAAGAATGCGAAGTCGGCCGCGTTGAGCGCCTTCGAGAGCACCAAGCAGCGCTTCTTCGGACATCTGTTGACGGCGATGAAGTGCCCCTCCCTAATCCGTGCCATCCAGGCAGATCTCGACTCCGGCCGCTCGGCCGTCATCCAGCTCGTGTCCACCGGCGAGGCGCTGATGGAACGGCGCATCGCGGAGATACCGGCGTCTGAATGGGACGATCTCGGCATCGACCTCACACCACGCGAGCACGTCCTGGACTTCCTGGCCCACGCCTTCCCCGTGCAGCTTCAGGAACCCTACACCGACGCTGACGGGAACCTGATGAGCCGCCCCGCGGTCGACGCCGAGGGCCACCCGATCCTGTGCCAGGAGGCCCTCGCACAGCGCGACGCGCTCCTGGAGCAACTCGCGTCCCTGCCGCCGGTGCCCTCGGCCCTGGACCAGGTGGTCCAGCACTTCGGCCACGAGGCCGTGGCGGAAGTCACCGGCCGCTCCCGGCGGGTGCTCAGGATCTCCGACGCGGGCGGCGAACGCCTGGCGCTCCGCGGCCGGCCGGCATCCGCCAACCTGGTCGAGACGGCCGCGTTCATGGACGGGAGCAAGCGCATCCTCGTCTTCTCCATGGCCGGGGGCACCGGGCGGAGCTACCACTCGGACCTCTCGTCCGCCAACACCGAGCGCCGGGTCCACTACCTGCTGGAGCCGGGCTGGCGCGCCGACCAGGCCATCCAGGGGCTCGGGCGCACCCACCGGACGCACCAAGCGTCGGCTCCTCTGTTTCGGCCTGTGACTACGGACGTGAAGGGCGAGCGGAGGTTCATTGCCACCATCGCTCGAAGGCTCGACAGCCTGGGCGCCATCACGCGCGGGCAGCGCGATTCCCAGACCGCCATGGGAGGGAGCGACGCAACCCTGTTTCGGGAGAGCGACAACCTCGAGAGCCTCTACGCCAAGGCGGCCCTGAGGCGGTTCTACCTGGCGCTCTGGCGCGGCGACATCACCGGCTGGCCGCTGCAACGCTTCGAGGAGGCCACCGGCCTGAAGCTCACCTGGGAAGGCTCGCTCAAGGAGGACCTTCCGCCCATGCCGCGCTTCCTGAACAGGCTCCTGGCCCTGCCCATCGACGAGCAGAACCAGCTCTTTGCGGAGCTGGAGGACCGCATCGCCGCCGGCATCGAACAGGCGATGGAGGCCGGCACCTACGAGGTCGGCGTGGAGACCGTGCAGGCCGACTCCCTGGCCGCTGCCGGACGGGAGACGCTGTACCGGCATCCCGGCAGCGGAGCGGCTACCGAGCTCGTAGAGATCGTGCGCCGCGACAGGTTGGAGCCCACGTCTGCCGACGCAGCGCTGGAGATCGGCAAGGACACGCACGGCGGGCCGGTCCTGGTAGTCAATGCCAGGTCCAACCGGGCCGCGGTCGTGCTTCCGGCCCCGTCCGGCCTGTTCGACGACGGCGGCGTACAGGAGCGCGTCCGGCTGCTGCGTCCCGCCGGGCGGGACACCATGGCAAGGGCCGAACTCGACGCCTCCAACTGGCGGAAAGCGGCCGAAGCGGAATGGCGCTCGCTCTGGGACGCCGAGATCGCCGGCCTGCCGTCGCATCGCGAATCGCGGTTCTGGCTCGCCGCCGGCCTGTTGCTGCCGGTCTGGGACCGTCTGCCGGCCGAGAACATGCGGGTGCGGCGTCTCAGGACGGACGACGGCGAGGCGCTCATCGGCCGCGTGCTCGATTTCGAGCAGGTCCGCGCCGTGCGTTCCGCATTCGGTCTCGGGGGCGGCCCCGCCATGACCGGCGCCGAAGCGTTCGAGGCGGTCATGGGACGCGGCGCGGCCCTCGCGCTCACCAACGGCTGGCGGCTTGCGCGCCGCCGCATCATGGGGGCCGACCGGGTCGAGATCGAGGGACCGGTCGATACCGACACCGCGGTCCTGAAGCGCATGGGCTGCACGGTCGAGATCGTCTCGTGGCGCACGCGCGTCTTCGCTCCGGGCCCTGATCTCCTCGAACGCGTCATCGAACGCTGGCCGCTCGCCGCCTGAGCCCGTCGCGTATCCGTATCGCCGTCCAGCCGGCGGCCCGTCATCCACGCCCGCGCCGGCCCGCCGGGGGGTCCGTACAGCCGGAAGGCGGTCGGCCGTACCCCCGTGCGGCCACGGGGGCCGGGGATTTCACTCACTGAAGGGAGCGTTGCATGACTGCACAGACCCTGCCGGACAAACCGAACTACGCGTTCTGTCCAAGCTACGAGCTCGGCGACGAACCCCAACAGATCCGCATCGTCTTCGAGGGCATAGACGGCTACGTGCCCACTGCGCTTGTCGCCCTGGACATCGATGCCGCCGAGCGGCTGTGCGACCGCCTGAACGCCAGGCTCGGACACTCAAGGGACGACTGGACCGCGCTCGCCGGCGGCTCCATGCGCGCCGGGGGCCCGGAGACCGACAGCCACTCCCGGCACTGAACCGGCCGCTCCACGATCGATCCCCCCTTTCCAACTCCCACCCGGCTCGAATCCCGGCGCCGTCTCAAGTCTCTTCTGATGGACGGCCCGCGTTCGAGGACAGCCGGGGGCGGGCGAGAGAGACGCGCCGAGAGAGGCGCGGCTCCGAACCATCACAGGGGGATCATGACATGACCGAATTGACGTACGCCGGCATCGGAGCCCGCTCCACGCCGCCCTCCGTTCTGACCGCCATGACCGTGATGGCCGGCTGGCTGGCGCGGCAGGGATGGCGCCTGAACAGCGGCGGCGCGGCGGGCGCGGACAGTGCGTTTGCCGAGGGCGCGCCGGCCGGCCAGCGGACGCTCCATCTCCCTTGGTCCGGCTACAACGGGTGCGCGGGGCCGGACTGCCGGGTGCCGTCGCCGTCCGAGCTCCAATCCTGCATGGCCATCGCCGCCCGCCTTCATCCCGCCTGGGACCGCTGCTCGCCCGCCGTCCGCAAACTCCACGCCAGGAACGCGGCGATCCTCGGTGTCGGTCTCGGCCGTCCCGTGGATGCCGTGGTGGCCTGGACGCCGGGAGGAACGGTCACGGGCGGCACCGGAATGGCCATCCGCATCGCCACCGACGCCGGCATACCCGTGCTCAACCTGGGCTCGATGACTCCGCGTGCGGTCTGCGAGCGCCTGCTGGCAATCCGCCGGTCCCGGTCCTCTCGCTAGAGCCGGAGAAAGGCGTCCACCGGGCGAAGGCCCGGAAGAGGAGAGGGAGGGGGGTCTCCCTCACGCAGTCCGGGCAAGGCAGGCAGCCAAGGAGGACACGGCCATGCCCGGAATCGATTTCGACATTGAGGACACCCTGACCGGCAGCGACCTGCTGGCCGAGATCGGGCTCCACCCCGGCGCCATCCAGGACGTCATCGACGAGAACCACGCCATACGCTGTCCCGACCCGCGGGACGCGGCCGGCGGAGATCCTCTCACCGTCACCGCCGCGCTGACCGCCGGAAGGGAGTGAAAGGAGGGCCTGAGAGAAGTGAACGGAAGGGGCCGGGGAGGGAGGACTCCGGTCCCCAGACACTAGTCAACCATCGTCATTAACCAGGAAGGAGAATTACCATGAGCTTCGGACTGAACCGCGTAGAACTGATCGGCCGCCTTGGCGCCGACGTCACCGTCAATCATCTCTCCAGCGGCGGCCGCGTGGCCAACATGAGCATCGCCACCGACGAGTCGTACATCAGCAAGCAGACCGGCGAGCGGGTCGACAAGACGGAATGGCACCGCGTGGTGACCTTCCAGGACGGCCTCGTCAACATGCTTCAGAAGCACGCCCGCAAGGGCCGGCTGGTCTACATCGACGGCAAGCTCCAGACCCGGCAATGGTCGAAGCCCGACGAGGACAGCCCCCGCTACTCCACCGAGATCCTGCTGGTCCCGGGCGGCGGCGTGAAGTTCCTCGACAAGCCCAACGGCAACGGCGCGCCGGCCGTGGCGGACCCGTCCATGGCGGCGGGCGACACCGCGATGCAGGACGCCGGGACCTCGTCCCAGCCCGCGGACGACGACGACGAGACCATCCCGTTCTGAACTCCTCCGCCTCGTTTCCTCCCACCCTGGGGCTGGCGCTTCGTGCGTCAGCCCCTTTTCTTTTGCTGCCGGTCCGAGCAACCACCGCTCCGGGCGTCGCGCCTTCGCTTCGCTCGGCCCGCTCGCCCTCCGGCGCAGCCGGGTATCCCGTCCCGTGAATATGTTGCGCGCAACATATTCCTGGGACGGACATCCTGGAGATACCGAAGGATGGCCTGGCCCACGCCCCGCGACAGGGGGTAGACGTGCGTTCGCCCCGGCTTGGGACGCCGTACGCGCAACGTCTCCCGCTCCCAGTCGATGTCGTCGAGCTGCAACCCGCGCAACTCGCCGCTTCGCAGACCGTAGACTGCGAGCAGCATCAGGATGGCGCGGTCCCGCTTGTCCGCAGGACGGTCGCCCTCGGTGGTCGCCAGCAGCCGCACCACGTCTTCGCGGTTGAGCCTGGCCGGCACGTCCTCGTTGACATAGAGCCGTGGAACGCCGATCGCGGCCGCGATGCCGGGCCTGCACCAGCGCCGGTCTTCGGCGAACCGGAAGAACATCTTCAGACGCCGGGCGTAGTTCCCTATGGTTCTTCGTTTGAGTTCCGCCCGCGCCGACCTGGCCGCAATGGCCCGGTCGACGTCCACGATGGTGACCGAGCCGAGCCGCGTGTTGCGGCCGGCCAGGAAGTCGAAGAACTCGTCGGCGTCCTCGCAGCAGCTCTCCACCGTCGCTTCCGCGTATCCGCGCTCCCCGCGTGCCCACGCCGCGAAGACGGCAACCTCCGCGGTGTGCGGGTGGCGCGGCGGCTTCTCGCGTTCCTCGAGCCAGCCCTGGAAGCGTAGCCAACGCACGGAGTTCGCCACAAAGCGCGCCCGAACCTGAGCCGAGGCCGGGCGGTGGAATCTGAGAATCCCTGGCCGCGACCACTCCCTGGCCGCTTCTTGCACCTCGCAGACGCTCACTACTCTGCGCTCGGTCAGATCGAGGAGGCCGACCAACCGCAGAAGGTCGGCGGCGTGCCTGCGTAGGGCGCCGGGTCCGAAACCTCCGTCCCGAAGTTGCCGGAGGTACTTCAACCGGTCCTCCCCGAGAGGCGCCGAACGGTGTCTCTCAAGCGACGGAGGATGCCTGAATAGCTCTTCCCACATGATCGTGTCTCCTTTCGTTGGGGATCGCGATCATGCGTAGCACCAGCCGCGCACTATGTTGCGGTCCAAGCGTTGATCGCACGGTCTGACGAGGGGTTGCCGACTCAACGCAACATAGTCCGGCACGCAACATTACCGTGAAGGAGAACCGCCATGCACTACGGTCCGTCCCCCGCCTCCGCGGTCGCCGCGGCGCTTGCCGTGCGCGCCGAAGAGGTCTGCCAGCGCTACCTCCCCCATGGCCGCCGCCAGGGCCGCTACTGGGTCGCGGGCGACATAGACGGCGCCCGCGGCCGGTCCCTCTTCGTCCGCCTGCACGGTCCCGGCACTCCCGGGAAGTGGACCGATGCGGCTGAAGGCAGTCATGGCGATCTTCTCGACCTCATCCGCCACCGCACGGGCGCGCCGACGCTCCGCGCGGCGCTGATCGAAGCCCGCGCCTTCCTCGCCCTGCCGGCTTCGCCGGCCAAGGGCGATGCAGGCGACTACGACGCCACCGAAGCGGCGCGGCGGCTTTGGCGGGGATGCCGCGCCGTTGACGGCACGCATGCGGAGAAGTATCTGCTCGCCCGGGGTCTCGCGCGCTGCCGGTTCCCGGCGCTGCGCTTCCACCCCGAGCTTCGCTACCGCGAAGGCTCCGCGGTCCGGCGCCTGCCCGCGCTGGTCGCCGCCGTCACCGGCGACGACGGCGCCGTCCAGGGCGTGCACCGCACCTGGCTCGATCCGCGCCGCCCCGCCAAGGCGGACGTCGCCTCGCCGAGGAAGGCCCTCGGCAGCATCCACGGCCTGGCCGTGCGCTTCGGAACGCCAGCCGACCGCGTCGCTCCGCTCCTCGTCGGCGAGGGCATCGAGACCGTGCTGTCGCTTGTCACCGCCGTACCCGAGATCACCGCGGCCGCAGCCCTCTCGGCCGGCAGTCTCGGCGCCTTCTCCATCCCACCCGGCTGCTCCCGCCTCGTCATCGCCCGCGACAACGACTTCGAGGGCGCATGGGCCGCCGAACGCCTCGCCCGGCGCTGCGCGCGGGCGGGCGTCGCCGCCGCGGTCATCGTTCCGGAAGGCGGCGACTTCAACGACGACCTCGCTTCGCTCGGCGCCGATGTCCTCACCGCAAGGTTCGGTCCGCTCTTCCGGTTCCCGGGAGTCGGAGAGGAGGGAGCCTGAGAGGGCAAAGCCTTGATGGAAGGAGAGGGAGCATGGACACCGTCATCAACCTCAGACACGAACCTGCGCTCCGCGACATATTCGAGCACGCGGACAGGCACGACAACACCGTCCTCATCGACCGCCGCACCAGGTGGGGCAACATGTTCCGCATCGGGCCCGACGGGACCCGCAGGCAGGTCGTCGCGCAATACCGCGCCTACCTCTGGCTCCGCATCCGCTCCGGCATCGTCGCGCTCGAAGACCTCGCCGAACTGGACGGCATGCGGCTCGCCTGCTGGTGCGACCCCCAACCGTGCCACGGACACGTGCTCACCCGCGCCGCGGCCTGGGCGGCATCCGCACTGGCCGAGAGGAGGGGTGGGTGATGGGCAGCGTAACCTTCAAGCGGCTCACCCCGCACGAGTCCCGCATCTACGACGCCGACGGCGACCATGTCGGCGATGTCTACCGCCACGACGACATCCTCGTGCCCGGCCAGCTGTACTACGTCGTGCACCTGTTCGACGATCCTCGGGGACCCCGGCGCGTCCACGACCGCGGCCGCATCCGCGACGTCGCACAATCCCTCCTCGATTCCCACCCTCTGTTCTGAGCCCGTTGAAAGGCTCCTCTTCTCCGTTCCGCCCGGGAACACTTCCGCTGCAACTCCCGGATTATTGGGGCCAGCTTCGGCTCCACCTTCGTTCCGCCTCACATGATTCCTCCCTTCGCTTCGCCCCCGCCTCCCAGGCCACAGGACCCCTCTCCCCGCCCAAGGACCGCCCGGCGATACTCCACAAAGGCCCTCCCTCCGTCTTCTCCCATCGTAGCACGCCGTCAACCCCTTCCTTCGTCAGGGGTCCTCCGCTTCGCTCCGGCGCTCCCCCGCCCCAGGACCACCCCGTCCCGCGTGACTCGCCGTGCTCCAACAGGACAAGACGGAGGGAGTTCCTCCACTGGCGGGCGATTCGAGAAAGGAGAAGGCGATGGAAGTCACGAACAGGGTAGTCAACGCCAGACCCGGCGCAGGAAACATAGTTCCGAAACACCAGGAGGACAGCATGGAAAGAAACGAAATCGACAACCTTGCAGACCAAGGCGTGTCCGTCATGGCGGCATTCTGCGAAAACGCTCAGCTCTTCGGCGCTGCCCCGGGACCCGACGAGTTCGATTCCAGGGACGTATGGGACGAGGACGACGCGCTCGACGCGGTTCACGCCGCCTTCGAGATCCTCGCGGGCGGCATCGGCCCCGACGGCACTCAGCTCGCAGACGAGCGCGAAAGCCTGCTCTGGGGCTTCGTCAACATGCTCGACGCTCAGACGCAACGCCTCGACCGCTCAGCCGACCGCCTCATGCCCGACCTCCGCGACCTCCAGCGCGAGCAGGACGGCTCCGAGATCAAGTCCCGCGAGCTCGAACTCATCACCGACCGCGCACAGAACCTCAGCGCGCGGCGCGACGCCTTCGAGCGCATGCGCGATGCGGCAGCCGAGGACTACCTGAACGCCACCGGCCAGACCTGGCGGCCCCGGAGCGGCTCCCACACCAGCCAGACCGGCAAGCTCACCTCCGCGGCCATCGACGCCCGCGACTTCATGCGCGCCCGCTCCGACCGCAAGACCCAGGCCCACCTGCCCGAAGGAACCCTCGTCGCCGTCACCGGCGGCAAGGACATCAGCGACGCGGCTGCGGTCTACCAGCGCCTCGACAAGGTCCGTGCGAAGTATGCGGACATGGTGCTCGTGCACGGCGGCGGCCCCGGCGTCGAGCGCATCGCCGCAAGCTGGGCCGAGCAGCGCGGCGTCCACCAGGTCGTCTGCAAGCCCGACTGGGACCGCCACGGACGGGCCGCTCCGTTCCGCCGCAACGACGACCTCCTCAACCTCCTGCCGAAGGGCGTCATCGCGTTCCCCGGCAGCGGCATCACCGACAACCTCGTCGACAAGGCGCGGCAGCTCGGCATCCCGGTTCAGAAGGTTGCCGCCTGAGCCGCACAACACGGGGGTCGCGTCGCTTCGGCGGCGCGGCCCACCTTTTTTTGGTCGGACTTCTTGGAGTCAAGTCCCCAGGGGGAGGAATGACAATGATCGACGCTCATTCAACGCTGAAGTTGTGCGCAGAACTCCGCGATGCGGTTGTTGATTTACAGGACAATGACGCGGACTGCGGATATTTCTACGAATACTCCCACGGTAAGCGCCGATGTCGCGGGTGCGACGGTGTCGCTGCCGATTCCATCCGGGTTCACCACGCGATAATCTGCGAGGTCGGGACTCTGGAGGCCGTCATGGGTTCATTTCCAGAGCAATGTGACACTAGGGACTTAACTCGATAGGTCCCACGGCTCGCCGCCTTTGGCGGCGTCGCCGCACCCGTGCCGTCCGCCTCGCTCCGCTCGCCGGCGGCACGCCCCTCCGCATCCGCGTCGCCGCTGTCGGCTTCGCCCGTCACCGGCATCCGCTCCCCGCCGTCCCCCGGTGTCCGCACCACTGCGGACACCCCCGCCGACGCCTCCGACAACGTGCTGCGCACGTGTGCCGTCGGCGCCTTCCGCACTGACCGCCACTCCATCGCTGCAACCGCTCCGCCGATCCTCACGTCACCGGCCTTGCCGGTGACGCTACCCTGTCGAGCCGCTCCGCGGTCTCGCGTCTTCGGTCGCTGGCGCGCCCTCCGCGCTTCGTTCACCGACAAGGCGCCATGGTCCGTGCCTCTCTCTTTAACGCCCGCCTGGCTGCTTCACCCCGGCGTGCGCACGACTCGCCGCCTTCGGCGGCATCGCCGCACTCACGCCGTCCGCCTCGCTGCGCTCGCTCCCTCCAACGTTCTCCTCAA
>JAPPNF010000147.1 GCA_028818755.1 Deltaproteobacteria bacterium
CCCAGCATTTCAGTACCTTACAGCCCCCTACACGCCAACGTGTCGGACACTACTGGGGACAGGACACTAGTTTTATTGTTCTTCCTGAAGGAACCGAGCCCGCGCTCACCGCACCCGTTCGCAGAGAAGAAGATCATGAGCCAAATCCACCCCGGGTTCCTGGACCGCCGTGACCCCTGATACCACCCACCGTCCCAGGACGCCGCGGGTTTTCCATGGCTGGTACATCGTCGGCGCGGCCTTCCTGGCCAACATCTCCTGCGCCTTTTTCCTTTCCAGCACGCTCAGCGTCTTCCTGAAACCCATCACCGCCGATCTCCGCGTGTCCAGGGGCATCTTTTCGCTGCTGCGCTCGGGTGAGCATCTGCTCTACGCCCTCATGGCGCCGTGGGTGGGGGCCAAGCTGGACCAATACGGTCCGCGCCGCATGATGGTTACCGGCGCCCTCCTCTCGGCCGCCGGCTTTCTGCTGCTGGGGCACGTACAATCCTTCCTGCAGTTCGCTTCCGTGCGCGCTACCGTGATGGCCGTCGGCCATGCGCTGGTCTGCTACTTCGTGGTGAACGTCACGGTGGCCCGGTGGTTCGTCCGGATGCGCGGGCGGGCTTTGGCCCTTTCCCATCTGGGGCACGGCATCGCCAAGGTGACCATTTCCCTGGTGGTGGCCTGGCTGCTGACATTCATCGGGTGGCGCCAGGTCTGGACACTGTTCGGCGTGCTGGTGGTCGTGCTCGCGGTCATCCCGGTGGCCATCTTCATGCGGCGGAGCCCGGAAGACATGGGGCTTCATCCCGACGGCGCCGCCGGGGACGAGGCGCCGGAGGACGCTTCGGTCCGGGCTCAAGGGAGCGGCGCGGGCAGCCGGGAGTCCCGCGAGCCGGACATCCACTGGACCCGAAAGGACGTCCGCCGCACCTCCACTTTCTGGCTCATCGTGCTGGTTTTCGGCATGGTGGACATAGGGGTCACCGGCCTCAACCTTCACGTGGTCGCCTACGTGTCGGACCTGGGATTCACCCTGGTCCAGGCCGCGTTCGTCATGACCGTCATCGCCGGGACGCAGACGGTATCGGGCCTCCTGTGGGGGTTCGTCGGCGAGCGCCTGAGCGTGCGAAAGATCATCTCGTTCCTGTTTCTGATGGAAGCGGCCGGTCTGTACGTGGCGGCGAATGCCCACGAACTCTGGACCATTTACCTGGGCTTCTTCTTCTACGGCCTGGGGCTCGGCGGCGTGCAGGTGCTGGAAGAGGTCATGTGGGCGAACTACTTCGGCCGGATCTCACTCGGCACGGTGCGCGGCGCTTCCCTGCAGATCGTGCTGCTCTGCGGCGTCTGCGGCCCGCCGTTCTTCGGTTTCGTGAACGACTACGCCGGCTCGTACACGATCTCCTTCTACATGTTCATGACCATGCTGTTGATTTCGGCCGCGCTGACGCTGACGATACGGAGGCCGCGGCACCCGGCAGGCCCTGAAACGGTGCCGTAACCGCCGGGCGAATCGAAGGGATGCAGAACCCCGCAAGACCCAGGCTGTTCTACGGCTGGTACATCGTCGCCACCGGCTTCGTGGTGCAGCTCGCCTGCCCCTTCTATCTGTCCAGCACACTCGGCGTCTTGCTGAAGTCGATCACCGCCGACCTCGGAGTATCCAGGGGCATCTTCTCGCTGATGCGGTCGCTGGAGCTGGTTGCCTACGCCGCCGTGTCGCCCTGGGTAGGGTCTCTGCTCGACCGGTACGGCGCCCGCCGCCTCATGGTCATCGGGGCGCTCATCTCCATCGTCGGTTTCTTACTGCTGGGATACGCGCGCAGCTTCTGGGAATTCACCGTGCTAAGGGTGGGGCCGGTGTCCATCGGCCACGCACTGGTGTGCTACTTCGTGGTCAACGTCACCGTCTCGCGCTGGTTCGTCAAGAAGCGCGGCCGGGCGGTGGCCATCGCCCACCTGGGCCAGGGCATCTCCAAGACCACCATCTCTGTGGTGGCAGCCTACCTCCTTACCGCCATCGGCTGGCGCAGGGTCTGGATGCTGGCCGGCGGCCTGGTGGTAGTGCTGATACTGATCCCGGCGGCGGTGTTCATGCGCCGGAGCCCCGAGGACATGGGGCTCCACCCCGACGGCGCGCCGGGACCCTACGGAGCTGAACCGGCCTCCAATGCCGATCCGTCCCGGAGTGCGGCAGCGCCGGCCGACGTCACATGGACCCGTGGGGAAGCGGTGCGCACCTCCACCTTCTGGCTCATCACCCTCATCTTCAGCACCGTGGACCTCGGCATCGCCGGCTTCAACCTGCACGTGTTCTCTTACATCTCCGACATGGGTTACTCGAACGCGCAGGCGGGGATCGTGGTAATGGTCCTGGCCGGGACCCAGCTCGGTTCGGGCCTGTTGTTCGGATTCGTCAGCGAGCGGATGAGCGTACGCAGGGCGACGGCGTTGAGTTTCGTGATTCAGGCGGCCGGACTCGTGACGGCCATGCAGACCGGCGGATTGACGGGGCTCTATGCGGCCTTTTTCCTCTACGGCTTCGGCCTCGGCGGCGCCCAGGTGCTTCAGGAAGTAATGTGGGCCAACTACTTCGGCCGGCTGTCCCTCGGCACCGTGCGGGGCCTCAGCGTGCCGATCCTGCTGCTCTTCGCCGCCGCCGGCGCACCCTTCTTCGGCTACCTCTACGACTACACCGGCAGCTACGACCTGTCCCTGATCCTCTTCATCGGCGTACAGATCGTCTGTGCCGGACTGACCCTGCTCATCAGGCGGCCGGTGAAGCCGGGGACCTCCCCGGAATCGTTGGAGGCACCGTGAGCGCTAGCGAACCGGCAACGGTGGAAATTTGCGGTGTCCTGTTAAAGTCGGGCTCCGAGCCGCCGATCGTATCTGTGTGGGCGGTCTCGTCCACGGAGGTGCATGAGTGCGGTGAAGGGCAGAGAGCAGCCAGACTCCAAGGAGTTTCTCGTGTGGTTTGAATTCATGGGCGCATGTCGAGTGTTGGAAGGCGACCGGGACAGACTCGACAGGTACGTTCGGACCGCTCGAACAGTGTTGGCGACCGCTGTCGTCACGTCCGGCAAGTGGATCGTAGGCTCCGTGCAGGACATCCTTTTTCAGGGGCAGCCCTACCAGGACTCCCTGTTTGAGGTTCTGATGTTTCCCTGTCTGTTGTTCGTGATTTTGGCCTCCATCGATGGGGGCAAATTGCGGACGGGGTTCGTGCGGAGACGCTACGCATGGCTCCCTGCCCTAGGGTTCGTGGTGCTCCTCGGTGAGGTCGTCACCCTGTCCGGGTGGTGGGACCTTGGCCCGACCCTCGGGTGGTGGCGTTCGGGACTCCTCCTAGTCGTGGCGGCGACCATCGTGATGTGGGCTACCGAAAGAACGGTTCTGTCTCTCCGTTCGGTTCCCTCAAACTGATTCCTTCCTCCCAAGAGCCGCAAAAACATCAGCGGCCACTCCCGTCGGGCCTAAAGTTCGGTCCCTGACCAGCGATTTGTAGGGTGTAGGCGCTTACAGGCACAGGACTCAAGCCAACACAGGGAGGAATAAATATGTACGCCATTGAATCGGCTTTCGACAACAACGCAGTGGCCATCCCTTGGATGCTCAGCCCGGAAGACGAAGACCTCGACCTGGAGATCCACGGATGTGGATGTGGATGTACCGGTGGCTGCGGATGCGGATGCGGGTGTAGTTGCAGTTGTTCGTGCTCGTGCGACGACACCGGCGCAAACGGCGACTCCGCACCCGACGACAACAGTTCCGATGGGGGCGATTCTAACGACAACTTTGAGACCATTTCCACCAGCGCCAGCCAATGCGCCAGTGACATGGGTAAGTCCGTCGCCGAGGACGTCGTCGAGACAACATTCGCGACAGCAGTAATAACAGCAGTCGCTGGGGTGAAAGGTGGAGCGGCGGCTGCCGCCGTGGCCATAGTCGACGACGCGGCTGAAGGCGCGAAGGGGAGCTCTGCGTGCAAGGAAACGGTTGACACGCTGGCAGAGAACGAAACCGTCCGGAACACGTTGCACACGTACTTCGCCGTGGGCAACTGATTAACGGCCATCGGCTGGTCGCGCGACCAAGCACTGGACCATTCCGATCTGGTCCCGTCAGGTCTGGCAACGGCCAGTGATCCCACAGGGGATCGGAGGGAGACGCCGGTTGTCACGCCGAGCGTTTCCCTCCTCGGGGCGCACCATCAATGGGTCGAAGACGACCATATGCTTCGGATCGCGCAGCCTCGTTACCGACGCCCGGCCACTGCCGCTCCGCATGGTCCGCGGGCGGTCGCCGTCCATCGAGTTTCTACGGCGAGTAGGTCTTGCCCTTGCGGTCGGTGATGAACAGCTCGGAGGGGAGCTCGGTGCCGATGCCCTGTTTGCGGGCGGCCTCGTAGAGGATGCGGGCGGTGGCGGCGAACTGGATGCCCATGCCGGTGTTGTTCTTGAAGACGATGATCTCGTCGTCGTTTTCGCGGCCACGGCACTGGCCGGTGAGGAGCTCGCCCAGCTCGTGCAGGTCCTCCTCCTTGATGAGGCCGCGCTCGATGCGGGGGAACAGCTCGGCCTGTTTGTCGAGAAAGACCTGCCTGCGAAAACCCACCACGATCAGGCCGGCGCGCTCGATCACGGCGTCGTCGAGCTCGTGGCGCGACAGGTAGCTGTCCCCGCCCACGATGCTGTTGACGAAGGCGCCCTTCTCGAGCCACTCGCCGTTGATGACGGGGTCCACCGTGTTGGTGGCGGCGGTGACGATGTCGCTGCCGCGCACGGCTTCTTCCGCGGAATGGACCGGCACTATCTCCACTCCCGCCTTCTCGGTCATCTCCTCGGCGAATCGCTCTCGGTTGGCGCGGGTGGGGCTGAACACCTTGACCTTGTCGAGCTCGCGCACGGCGCAGGCCGCCAGGAGCTGCGTCTTGGCTTGCTCTCCGGAGCCCACCAACCCCATCACCCGGGCGTCGGCTCGGGCCAGGTGCTTGGCGGCCACCCCGCTGGTGGCGCCGACGCGGAAGATGGAGATGAAGTGGTCGTCCATGATGGACAGCAGCGAGCAGTCCTCCATGTCGAACAGAAAGACGAGGCCGACGTAGTCGCCGGGATAGATCCGCCTCTTGGTGCCGGCCACCTCCTCTTCGTCCGAGAAGGTGGAGTCGATCCGGAGGCCCATGGACTTCATGCCGGGCACGAGTCCCATGATGTTGTTGAAGTAGTACTGGAAGCCGGGCTTCTTGCCCGGCGCCTGTACCCGGATGCGGGCGCGAGGCGAGTTCACCGCGCTGCCCTCGCCCATCTCCCGGTAGGCCTGCTCGATGGCGTCGATCTCGTCCGCCATGGGGACGAGATCTTCCAGTTGTTCGTTCTTCAGTACGAGAACCATGAGTCTCCTCAGGCGTCATGGGCCGGGCGCACCCGGCACAGAAACGAGCGGTGGGGCAGCGAGCCGCTGATGGGGTCGCGGTGCTCGGCGTCCACGAGCCCGTTGGGATTGGCGCCGAGCCCGCTGAAGGGATCGTGGCCCGGCAGCTCAAGCTCCCGGCACGCCTGCCACCAGCCGTGTTGAACGCAGACCACTCCGGGGATGATCCGGCGCGTAAGGTTCGCCCGCACCCTGACCGCACCCTTGGGACTCTCCACGATCATCCACTGTTTGTGCTCGACGCCGTGCTCCCCGGCAGTATCCGGATGGAGCTCGGCACTGGGCTCCGGCGCCGCCTTGCGAAGACTGGGCAGAGCCCGGTGCTGGCTATGGATGAACGTCGTGACCTTGGCGTTGGTCAGGACCAGAGGATACTCCGCGGCGAGATCCGGTTGGCTCAACGGACTGAGAGCCGGCTCCACGTACTCCGGCAACGGCGGGAAACCATGCTCCGCCAGCCGGTGTGAGTAAATTTCCACCTTGCCGGACGGATTGTTGAAACCCTTCGGCCGCCCCTCCCCGTCGGTGTCCGCGTACTTCCGGTAGCGTCGCGGGTTCTCCAGGGTCACACCGCCCGGGTGAGCCTTGACCTCATCGAGGGTCATGCCCGTGGGCTCCAACTGGTAGGAACGGGCCGCCTCTACGTCACCGTCCCAGAAATCGTCGCCGAAGCCCATGCGCTTGGCCAGCTCGAACATCACCCACGTGTCCGGGCGCCGCTCTTCCAGCGGGTCCACCGCCCGCCGCCGGTACTGGACGTGGGAGCGGGCGTCCACCCGGTGCCGGAACCCGCCAACGAGATGGTCCATCTCCAGGAAGCTGGTCGCAGGCAACACGTAGTCGCAGAGCTCTGCGGTGGGGGTCATGAACAGCTCGGTTGCCACCCCCAGCTCCAACGCGCAGAGGGCCTCGCGGCCCCGCGCCGGGTCGCCGTTGGACATCACCGTGTTGGAGCCCAGGTTGATCAGGGCGCGGACCGGGTACGGCCGGTCCTCGAGGATGGCGGTGTAGACGTCGTGGGCCGCGCAAGCGCCGGCGGTCGCCGGCGGTCCCAGCGGTTTCTCTTCAAGGCCGATGCGCCTGGAAAGCGCCTCGGAGGAAATGAACTCCTTGCCGTCCACCGCGCGGAGCGGCGCCATGGGCAGCATCAGGTTGCCGCCCAACGCGTCGATGTCGCCCAGCAACGCGTACAGCGTGGAGATGGCCCGGCTTGTCTGGGTCGCGTTGGTGTGCTGGCCTACGCCGTTCCACATGAACATGCTCACGGGCCGGTTGCCGCTGAGGACACGGGCAGCTTCGCGTACGTCGTCCGCGGGCACACGGGTGACGCCTTCGGACTGTTCCGGAGCGTAGGACGCGGCCAGCCGCGCCAGGGCGGCAAAAGCCGGCTCGCACGAGACCGCATCGCCGTCCTTCAAGGACACGCGGACGGTGCCGTCCAGCGCCGGCCGGACTCCGCCTACCAGGTAGGCCCTCGTCGCCGGATCGTAGACCACGGCCTGATTCGAAGCCCCGTCCCAGACCACGTAGCGGCCGGAACTGCCTCCAGCCTCCAGGTCCGCCTCGGTCAGCGGCTCTCCGGTATCCGTGCGCAAGAGGAACGGGCCGTTGGTCCAGTCGCGGACGAACTCCTCGTCATACCGTCCCTCCTCGATCAGGACATGGACCATGGCCAGCGCCAGAGCTCCGTCGGCGCCCGGGCGCACCTGAAGCAGAGCATCGGCCTGACTGCCCAGGCCGACCTTCCGCGGGTCCACCACCACGATCTTCATGCCGCGCTTGCGCGCGGTGACGGTGTCCTGGGCCAGCAGGAGCTGCGTGGAGCTCGGGTTGTGGCCCCACAGGAGGATGGCGCCGCTGTTAAGCACGTCCGGCGACGGCTGGGGCACACCGAACGTGTAGCTGAACGCCGTGTCGCGGTGCCAGTTACAGACATGGGTGGTGGACAGCGCGTTGGGGCTGCCGATGAGGTTCAGGAGACGCGACGACCACCCGTTGACGTCGTCCGTCGAGGTGCCGCTGGCGGTCCCCCGCGCCATGACCACGGCCTCGGCACCGTAGCGCTCCCGGATGTCGAGCAACCGCGCGGCGATGTCGTCCAGCGCCTCGTCCCAACCGACCCGTTCCCAACCCGGATCCTCCGCGCCCTTGGGGTTGGTGCGGCGCAACGGGTAGTCCAGGCGGTCGCTGTTGTAGACCAGCTCCGGGGCGGCCTTTCCCTTGACGCAGATGGCGCCGCCGTTGGGATGGTCGTGGTCCGCGTCGAGCCGCGTCACCCGGCCGTCCTCCACCGTGGCGACGGTGGCACAGTGGGCGGTGCACAGCACGCAGTAGCCCCGTACCTTCTCGATTTGTGGTTCCGTCATCACGTCAGTGACCGCCTCCCGGGTTCTGGCCCTGCCGGTCGTCATTCCCGCGTCCCCTCCGTCGTTCCCGCGAAAGCGGGAGTCCACGGGTGGAGGAGGGGTGCCACGGCCGAGCGATCCCACCCCGCCCCGCCTGGATTCCCGCTTTCGCGGGAATGACGGAGAGAAGGCTCCTAATCGCGGTTGGGAACGCCGACGAAGCCGTCGCCGCAGCCGGCCTCGTGGGCCGCCCAGCCGCCGGCCACGCGCCCGCTGAAGATGGACGGCCCGAGCATCGTGCCCTCGAGGCCCGCGCGGCCGTTGATGTGGCCTCCCGCCATGCCGGCCACCTCGCCCGCCGCGTAGAGGCCCGGAATCGGCTCGAAGTGCTTGTTCAGGACCCGGCAGCGGATGTCGGTCTTGACCCCGCCGAAGTTCTTGCGCGCCAGCGGGAAGATCTGAATGGCATAGTAGGGCGGCGTGTCGAACTTCTTGGACAGCTTCAGCGGCTTGCCGAACTCGGGGTCCTTGTCCAGCCCCTGCTCGCACGCCTGGTTGTAGCGTTCGACGGTGTCGAGGAAAGCTGGAACGTCCACTTCCATGGCTCTGCCCAGCTCCTCCAGTGAGTCCGCCTTCTTGATGAACGGGGAGTTGTCCAGCAGCTCCTGGACCTTGTCCCGGTCCACCTTGTCCCCGGCGCGGTAGTAGGGGTCCGCGATCTCCACCTTGGCGACGATGGGCGTGTCCACCACCGCCCATGCGTGGCGCGGCTCCTGGGCCATCAGCGCCGGCGTGGCCGAGTTGCCCCCGGACAGGGCCTCGTTGTGGAAGCGCCGCCCCTGCTGGTTGATCCAGATGTAGCCGGGCGCCTGGCGGAAGACGAGGCCGCGACGCCCGTTCGGGTCGCGGTAGTCCGGGGTGGCATAAACGTAGAACCAGATGTGGTCCATGTGGGTGAGGTAGCCGTCGGCCTGTCGCACAAGCCGGTGCCCGGTGCCGGTGGAGCCGCGGCCGGAACCCTCCATGATCCGTTCGCCCTTGAGCCCGGGGTTGGCCTCGAGCACCATGTCGAGGTTCGAGTTGAAGCCGCCGGTGGCCACCACCACGACCTTGCTGTCCACGTCCACGGTCTCGCCGGTGGCCGCGTCCTTTGCCAGGAAGCCTGTGACGCGTCCGTTCTCCTTCTTGAGCTCCGTAACCTCCGTGTTGGCCACTATCTCGCCGCCGCGCTCGCGGAACGCCTCGATGAGATGGGTCATCAGGCCCAAGCCGTTGCTCTGGGAGCGGGTCCAGCGAATGACCGTGTTGCCCTCCTGCTGCTTCATATCCACCCACTTGACGCCCATGCGCTCCGCCCAGAAGTAGAGGTCGTGAAGCGAGTGCTCGATGTAGTAACGCGCCCAGACCTCGTCCACCGAGGGGCCGCCCCACCTGATCCAGTCGTTGAACGCCAAGTCCGGCGTGTCGATGATGCCGTTCTCCTTCTGGATCGGCGTGCCCACAATCAGGCAGCCGCCGCCCGAGATGATGGCGGCGCCCCCGAGATCCGGCGCCTTTTCGAAGGCGATGGCGCTTGCCCCGGCGTCGCGGGCTTCGATTCCCGCGGCGATGCCGGCCCCGCCGGAGCCGATGATGGCGATGTCGGTGGTGAAGTGCTTGACTTGAGACATGTTGCTTGAACCCCCTGAAGGCGCGATTGCGGATTAACGTACTCCGTAGCGCCTTGGGCGGTCAAGCAAATCACCGCGGTTGGAAGGGAAGGCGGCGAGCCGACGGTCTGCGTGAGAGACAGGCGGAATCGCGTCTCCTATACGTCATCCCGACGCGACCCCGGACCGGGAGCGGCGGTGCGCTTTATCAGAGTGCGAAGCGCCGTCATGTTCTCCTCGTGCTGCGCCATGAACTCCCGGTGGCGGGCCATGTTCTCCTCGTGCAGGCGGTTCCACTGGGCCATGGTTTCCTGGTGGCGTCTCTCGGCCTCACGTTCTTGACGTTCCGCCTGCCGTTCGCGCTCCACGGCGGCCAGATCCATCCGCCGCAGGCCCCGTCCGATGAGCCAGCACTGGGCAGTGCCGACGATCAGCGTCGCCATCGGCGCGAGAAGCTCCCCGATCCTTACCGGTTCCAGGATGATCACGACCGGCCCCGCTCCCTTCCTTCTCGGATTCTTCTATAACGTGCAGACAAGAACCTCAATCGTTTCCGCGCACACATTCGTCCCGATGGCAGGCCAATACGCCAGGCCGCGCTCATCAGGACACTCGCGCTCACAGGAGCCCTTCCCGGTTGAAGCTGAAGAAGCGGTCGTGCCCCACCACGACGTGGTCGTGAACGCGGACGCCCAGCACCTCGCCCACCTGCCTGAGACGGTGGGTGATGTCCACGTCCTCACGGCTGGGAGAAGGGTCGCCGCTCGGGTGGTTGTGGACGAAGATGACCCCGGCCGCGGACTCGCGGATCACCGGGTTGAATACCTCCCGGGGATGGACCACCGAGGCCGTGAGGGACCCCTCGGAGATCTTGACGTCCCGGATCTTGCGGTTCCGGTTGGTAAGCAGGACGACGTAGAACGACTCGCGCTTGGCGTTGATGCAGCGGGGCCGGAAGTGGCGGAACACCTCCTCCGGAGAGCTCAGCAACTGGCCGGCTTCGCAGCGGAGGTCCTCGCGACGGCGGCCCAGCTCAAGACAGGCCTTGATGCGCGCGGCCTTGGCCCGGCCCAGGCCCTTCAGGCTCGTCAATTCCGTGATGGAGGCGTCATCGATGCCACCGAGACCGTCGAACCGCATCAGCAGCATGCGCGCGTGGTCCAGTGCGTTCTGGTTTTCGCCGGCGCCACCGGTCCCCAGTAGGATCGCCAGCAACTCGGTCTCCGTGAGGTGCTCAGACCCCCTCTCGAGAAGCTTCTCCCGCGGACGGTCCTCCATCGGCCATTGATTGATTCGTGCCATCACAGTCCAAGGCAACGGAAGCCGCAGGGTCCGTGCCTGCAAACGCGCGAATGCACGCGCGGAACCAGGCGCGACATGGGTTCACCTGTCTGCTTGCCGCTTAGGGGTATAATTCGGCGCTTCCGCGAGGGACTTTAGAGGTGTGCCTGAAAAAGACGCGAGGCCCGCGTCTATGACGGAGCTACCCGCGGTCGAAGGTGCCGCTCTTGCCGCCGCTCTTGTGCACGAGGCGGATCTCGCCGACGGCCATTTCCCGGTCCACCGCCTTGCACATGTCGTAGATGGTGAGGCCCGCTGCGGACACCGCGGTGAGCGCCTCCATCTCGACGCCGGTCTGTCCGGCGATCCGGACGGTGGCCTCGATCTCGACCGACGGGGGGCTTTGCCGGGGAGTGAGTTGGACCTCCACGCCGCTTATGTTGAGCGGGTGGCACATGGGAATGAGCTCGGACGTCTTCTTGGCGGCCATGACGCCGGCGATGCGCGCCACCGCGAAGACGTCGCCCTTGGGGATCTGCCCCTCGGCAATGGCTGCCAGGGTTTCCGCGCGCATGGTCACCACGCCCCGGGCCACCGCAACCCGCCGGGTCACGTCCTTGGCGGTGACGTCCACCATCCGCACCCGTCCCTGTTCATCGACGTGAGACAACTTGGCCATCATGGTCCTCCGAACCGTCCGGCGGTCAGTGTATCGCCCGGAGCCGCGAAAGCAAGCGGCGGCCGCCATCCCGATCTACAAGGCAGACGGCCCGTATGGTATGAACGAAATTATGGCAGACCAGACTCATTATCGCGTCATCATCCTCGGTTCGGGGGCGGCCGGGCTCACCGCTGCTCTCTACACGGCCCGGGCCAACCTGGAGCCACTCGTCGTGGAGGGCTCCCAGCCCGGCGGCCAACTCACCATAACCACCGACGTCGAAAACTACCCCGGTTTCCCGGACGGCATCATGGGTCCGGACATGATGGACCAGTTCCGCAAGCAGGCGGAGCGCTTCGGCACCAGGATCGTTTTCGGAGATGTTAGCGACGTCGACCTCGGCGCGCGGCCCATCGCGCTGCAAGCGGGCAAGGAACGCTACACCTGCGACGCCCTGATCATCGCCACCGGCGCCACCGCCAAGCTGCTGGGGCTCGAAGCCGAGAACCGCTTCATGGGACACGGGGTCTCCGCGTGCGCCACCTGCGACGGCTTCTTCTTCAAGGACAGGGAGCTCATCGTAGTGGGCGGCGGCGACACCGCCATGGAGGAAGCCACGTTCCTCACCAAGTTCGCCAGCAAGGTCTCCATCGTGCACCGCCGCGACCAGCTCCGGGCCTCCAAGATCATGCAGGATCGCGCCCGGGCCAACCCCAAGATCGACTTCATCTGGGACACCACGGTGGAGGACATCCACGGCGACCCCCAGGACGGCGGCGTCACCGGCGTGACGCTGCGGAACCTCAAGACCGGCAAGGACGAGAGCTTCGACTGCGACGGTGTCTTCATCGCCATCGGCCACCAGCCCAACTCACAACTGTTTGAAGGCGTTCTCGAGATGGACGAACTGGGCTACATCAGGACCCACGACGGCACCAAGACCACCCTCGAGGGCGTCTTCGCCTGCGGCGACGTGCAGGACCGCATCTACCGCCAGGCCGTCACCGCTGCGGGCAGCGGCTGCATGGCGGCCATCGACGCGGAGCGATTTCTCACCGATCTGGAAAGCGGCGGCTGACCTGACTGTGACTAGCGGCCTAGCCGGCGCCATACACAGTTGTGGACGATGAGCAGCGATTCGCCTTGCCGGACCGTGTAGGTACAAGTCGCCTCGATGCCTGCGAATTCCCCGTCAGCGCCGATCATTCGCAGTTGGCCTTCGCCCCGGTGCAGGACGCCGCTGTCACGGTACGCATGACCGTAAAGGACCCCGCCCGGAAACCGCAGTTCCATCAGAGCGTCCAGACGGAAGCTGTCGCCGTCGCCCTGCCGAACGTTCACGAAACCAGCCACCCTGCCGGAGTGTCCTTCCACGAAAGGCGCGCCGTCGCTTGTGCTGATGTCGACACCGCAATGGAGCTTTCCGGCCGTGGTATCCCCCACGGTGGCGTAGTCCTCGCTGCACTTAGCGTCGAGCGTGAAGGAACCGGACGCATGGGCGCCGCCGGATGCAGCGATCGACACCAGGATCGACACAAAAAAGGTGGCAAGCCGGAAATTCACGATTAGCCCCTCCGCGTTTCATGCGATGACCAGCCTTGAGCGCAGGTTCATCACGATATTGGGTGTGTGTCGGTCGCGTTGTCGGGCCGACCGTCATGCGTGGACCGGACGCACCGGAATCCCCCGATCCTCGAGATAGCGCTTACACTCGCCGATGGTGTACTCGCCGTAGTGGAAGATGGAGGCGGCCAGGGCGGCGCTGGCGTGGCCCTCGGCGAAGCCGTCGTGGATGTGCTCGGGATTGCCGACGCCGCCGGAGGCGATGACGGGGACGGTGACCCGGTCCGAGATGGCGCGGGTCAGGGGCAGGTCATAGCCGTCCTTGGTGCCGTCGCGGTCCATGCTGGTGAGGAGGATCTCGCCGGCGCCGTATTCGGCCATGCGCTCGGCCCAGTCGCACGCGTCGATGCCGGTGGGCTTGCGGCCGCCGTGAGTGAACACTTCCCAGTGGTCCTGCACCTGCTTGGCGTCGATGGCGACCACGATGCACTGGCTGCCGAAGGTTTCCGCCGCTTCGCGCACGAACTCGGGGCGCGCCACCGCCGCGGTGTTGATGGACACCTTGTCGGCGCCGGCCTTGAGCAGCCTGCGAATGTCGGCGTTCTCGCGGATCCCGCCGCCCACGGTCAGAGGCATGAAGATCTCGTCGGCGGTCCGCGCCACCACGTCCAGGATGATGCCGCGCTGCTCGTGGGAGGCGGTGATGTCCAGGAAGCAAAGCTCGTCGGCGCCGGCCGCGTCGTAAGCCCGGGCCACCTCCACCGGATCGCCGGCGTCGCGGATCTCCACGAACCGTATCCCCTTCACCACCCGGCCGGCATCCACGTCCAGACAGGGGATGATGCGCTTAGTGAGCATCGTCCGCTCCCGCGGCCGCCATGGCCTCGCCCAGGGAAAAGGCGCCGTTGTAGAGTGCACGCCCCACGATGACCCCTTCGATGCCTTCACTCTCCAGACCCGCGAGGACGCGGATGTCGTCCAGCGTGCCGACCCCGCCAGAAGCGATGACCGGGATGCCCACCGCCCGCGCCACCTGCGCGGTCTGTTCCGCGTTCACGCCCGATCCCGTGCCGTCCCGGCTGATGTCCGTGTAGATGATCCTTGCCGCGCCGTCCTGCTCGCAACGGCGCGCCAGCTCCACCGCATCCATGGCGGTGTCGTCGCGCCAGCCCCGCACCGCGACCTGGCCTTCGCGCGCATCGATTCCCACCACGACGCGGCCGGGGAAACGTCCGCACGCCGCCTGCAGGAAGTCCTGGTCCTCGTACGCCTTGGTGCCGATCACCACCCGCTCCACGCCCGCGTCCATGGCCTGCTGCACCGCTTCGAGGGTCCGCAGCCCTCCGCCCACCTCCACCGCCACGCCCGATTCGGCGCAGATGGCGGCCAGCTCCGCCAAGTGGACCGGATGGCCCTCCACCGCGCCGTTGAGGTCCACCACGTGGATCATGCGGGCGCCCTCCGCCGCGAGATGCCGCGCGGCGTCCAGCGGCTGCTGGTAGTAGACGGTCTCCTGGTCCATGTCACCCTGGTACAGGCGCACGCAGCGGCCGTCCTTGATATCGATTGCGGGTATGATCAGCATGCCGGCGTAATGGATAGTGCGGCCTTTACTCGGGAACGGGCCCGCGGTCAGGCCGCGGCCCCGTTCTCGGCAAAGCGTCCGAAGTTCTCGAGGATACGCAGGCCGATGTCCTGGCTCTTCTCCGGGTGGAACTGGCACGCGAAGAGGTGGTCCGTGGCAATGCTCGACACGAAGGGTGTCCCGTGGGAAGTGACGGTGGCCACCACCGACTCGTCCGCGGGCGCGGCGTAGAACGAGTGCACGAAGTAGACCTGCGCGGCGTCGTCGATGCCCTCCAGGAAGCGCGTGGGCTTGCGGATCTCGATGGCGTTCCAGCCCATGTGCGGCACCTTGAG
>JAPPNF010000184.1 GCA_028818755.1 Deltaproteobacteria bacterium
ACAACAAATTGTGGCAACACCCTTGATAAACCCCAAGATGTGGGTAATTGAAAGGATGACAGAACAATTACATACGTGGGCATGAACGCATTAACGATAACCCCAGTTTTTCGTTCATACCCGGAGATACGTCCGTGGAACACTCCGCAAAACTTGTCGCCAAGGTCAAGCTCACTCTTACCAAGCGCACCGTAGATACTCTTGAGCCCGAAGACAAGCCCTGGATCGCCTGGGACGACAAGCTCACCGGCTTCGGCGTGCGCGTGCACCCCTCGGGCGCCAAGTCCTACGTTGTAAACTACTGCGCGGGCCGTGTCACCCCGGACCAGGCAAGGCGTCTGGCCCAGGAACTGCTGGGGCGCGTGGCCGCAGGCGACGACCCCGCAGGGGAGCGGGCCGAGGCGCGCGCCCTGCCAAGGCTCGGCGATGCCTGCGAGGACTACATCACGTCGGGCCATGGCCGCGCAGCCAGCACCGAGCGAGGCTATCGCCGTTACGCGGCTCTGTACCTCGGCGACTGGCTCTCCCAGCCTTTGGATGCCATCACGCGCCGGGACGTCGAGAGCCGCTTCCGGCTTCCCACCGAGCGCCACGGCGCGATGCCCGCCAACCAGTGCCTGTCGTTCCTGCGCTCGGTGTGAGGTGGGACCGGAAAATCGGACAGGTTGCTAAGGTGTATTCCACCGACTAAGGGACGCAATGAGCACACGGAGGCGATTCAGCGGGGACTTCAAGGCCAAGGTAGCGCTGGAGGCGCTGCGCGGAGACAAGACGACCCAGGAGATCGCGGCGCGGCACAAGTTACATCCGAACCAGGTGAGCGTCTGGAAGCAGCGGGCGGTGGAGGGGATGAAGGAGGTCTTCACGAAGGGGGCAGAGCGGAGTCGTGGGGAGCACGAGGCGGAGATCCGGGACCTGCACGCGAAGATCGGGGAGTTGACGGTGGAGCGGGATTTTTTGGCCAAAGGGATCAAGTGGTGAGCCCGGAGGGGCGCAGGGCCATGATCGAGCCCGGCCATTCCAAGCTCAGCTTGAGCCGTCAATGCCACCTGCTTCGTGTAAGCCGATCCTCTGTGTACCACAGGGCCAAGGGCGAGAGCGCACAGAACCTGGCGCTGATGCGCCGGATCGATGAGTTGTTTCTGAACTACCCGTTCTACGGCAGCCGCCAGATGGTGCGGCATTTGTGGCGGGAGGGCGTCGGTGTCGGTCGTCACCGGGTGTGCCGTCTGATGCGGGTGATGGGCCTACAGGCCATCTACCAAGCGCCGCGGACTACCACCCGCGATCCTGAGCACCGGGTCTACCCCTATCTTCTCAAGGGCCTCGCCATCGAGCGGCCCAATCACGTCTGGACCGCTGACATAGAGCACCACGAGGCGCTCTTGAACCTTGCGGTGGTGAGAGACCACTGCCGTCGGCCTGTCGCAGCAGGCTGAAGGAAGCTGAGGGCAGCCCGACCCGAGGGACATCGGGGAAGGTGGAAGCAGCCCTGACAACGACGGGACGCGCCAGTACTGTCAGATGGCGTGGGTCCGGCAAGCGAGACGGAAAGGTGTACGTGAGGAACCAGCGGCGGAAAGCCCCTCAAGCACGAACCACCAGCTCGAACCTGACAGATACGGGCTGGGTTGCAACGCGCACCCGACCGGTCTGGACCAGTCGGAGAACTCCTGGGCCGGTTTATGTCGCCGGCAGGGAGGCCACGGTGAAGGACTGCGGCGTAGCCGTGGCGAGGTTGCAGGGGCATAGCTGGGCACCGACCCCGTTGAAGGGTTCGAGGGTGAACGTGGGAACCACTCCGTGGGTCCCTGCCAACATGGCGGGGAAGACCTGTCGCCGGTCGATGTCGGCGGAGTGGGGCGGAGGACCCGTAGTAGTCCGAGCACGGGAAAGCCGTGTACATGGCGAAGGGGTCCAGTGTGCTCACGGCTTCAATGCAAAACGAGGAGGACGCTGGTGAATACCGGTGTTTCATGGCTTGGTCCGATCGAGGCGGAGTCACGAGTACTCGCGATGCAGACGAAGCTGAACCAATTGACGGTATGAGCACATGGAGAGCCGGATGCGGTGAGAGTCGCACGTCCGGTTCGGAGGGCGGGCCGGAGAAACCCATCGCTCGAAAGACGACAGGGCGCTCCGGTCCGACCCCTACACGTATATCCCCGTCCAGCGCGGCTTCCTGTACCTGGTGGCGGTCATGGACTGGGCCACCCGCCGGGTGCTCTCCTTTAGGCTCTCCAACACCCTCGATACCCGCTTCTGCGTGGAGGCCTTGAGCGAAGCCCTGGAGCGCTACGGCCGGCCTCAGATCTTCAACACCGACCAGGGCAGCCAGTTCACCAGCCTGGAGTTCACCGGCGTGCTCAAAGACGCCGGCTGTGCCATCTCCATGGACGGCTGAGGCCGGTGCATGGACAACATCTTCATCGAACGCCTCTGGCGTTCGCTCAAGTACGAGGCCATCTACCTGCACGAGCTCGCAGATGGCTTCCAGGCCCAACGGGTCATCGCCCGATGGATGGAGCTCTATAACACCCAAAGACCTCACTCCGCCCTGGCCGACGCCACCCCGGCCGAGGCCTACGACAACGGAATGCTGCCGGAGATGCGGAACGAGCCCGGCCCCTCGCCTGCCTCTCTGCCGGCTCCACCGGAACAGCAAGACGTGTTAAACAGGACCCTGGCGGCATGATCCATTACCCCGGAATACACCTTAACTCTGCCGCCATCCTGTCCGACAAACCAGGACCACCTCAGTGTACCGAAGACCTTGCGTGGACTACGACGGTCTGCACAACCCGGTGGAGCAGTGGCTTGCGGCCGGCGGGCGCTATCACCGGAAGACCCGGAAGCGGATATCGTCTCCGGCGGAGGTGCTGCCGTGCTGGCGAATGGGCATAGAGGTAGCGGTGGGGAATGCCGTGCACCAGGACCTGTTGCTGTTCGGCCTCTACACCGGGATGCGCCGGGGAGAGATCCTGGCGCTTCAGTGGGGATGGCTGGACTTGGACAAGGGGCTGTTCTGGTTGGAGGAGACCAAGACCGGAGTTCCGCTGGAGCTTCCGATCACGCGCCAGCTGGGGGATATCCTGGTGCGGAGGCGGGCCGAGTGTGACGGCATGCCGGAGAAGCTTCGCTGTTGGGTGTTTCCGTCACGATCGAGCGTGTCGGGGCATGTGGAGGAACTCCAGAGGCATTATGAGGCCATCGGGCGTGCGGGCGGAGCGAAGTTCTGGTTTCACGGGTTGCGAAATTGCTTCATCACCGTGGCGGAGCGGGAGCTGATGCTGCCGCTGTCTTTCACCAAGCGTCTGGTGAACCACGCACGGCCAGGCGACGTGACCGAAGGCTACGCCGCCGATTGGACGGTTGACCAGCTTCGCGAGCCGGCCCAGCGCATCGCCGACCGCATTGACGAGTTGATGTCATGGTGAACTCACCATAACATCAATAGTGGTAACCGCATGCAATGGAGACCAGGAGCGGCTCCAGCCCTGATACGAAGGGCCAAAGGGCGGGGCCGCTTGCGATAACTTTAGAATACTCCCGACCAGGAGCGGGCAGTGTCAGGTGAATACCCTATCTGTACACGCTACGCGAAGAGAGTTTATTGCAACTGACGGGTCAACTATATGGTTTGTACATTCACACACTTGAGATGTTCATACATATTCGCCCAATCATCCGCTATGTTTCCACCATCGCCAGTTTTCACATCGTAGAGGACACTGCACAGACACCTTCTTCGTTGATCGCCGTCTCCTTCGGCAATAAATTTCATCCGGCAGTTTTCGATCCGATCCTTAATCGCTTTAATTTCGGCGTCCGAGTATGTCGATAGCACAGACTGCAACTTGCGTGCCCTATCGACATTTTCTTCCGACTCGTACCACCTATAGTAGTAAGATTGAAAAGTCTCCGTTCCCAGCCGATAGACATCGACCATCGCGCTAATGATTGCTGCGAGGGCTACATATTCTTGAGGGCCTAATGCCATCGGTGCTTCTCCTTCTTGAGGTGGTCGCGGCTTGTAGGACAGAATAGCCACCTGGAACCGAACGCTGGTGCGCCAGTGTCCTGGATTCTGCCCCTTACCCAAACTCCAGCAATTTAGTCTTCACCCTACCATAAACTTTCTCTGACGCTACCAATCAAAATGGTTCATCCTTGCCCCCGCTGAGTCGGATGGCGTGTGCTAGCGCCTTGAGTATTCTTGCCGCGTAACGCTTGCACACGAAGATAGGCTGAGAATTCACTCTGAACGCCGTGCCCGGTTTGACAAACTTGGCTACCGCTCCTTCGATATCGAGTATCGTTCCTCGAATGCAGCGGTCTTTGCGGCAATGCAGCGTGAACCGGACAAAGATCAAATTCGCGCTTGTCTTGGGACCTTCCTTGTAGACATAGGTTACTGTGATTTCAGGAGTGAGATCCCCTAGCAGCATGCCGAATCGTGTGACTTCCTTGTGGTCGCTATCAAAATAAAGGGACTCGAAGGTTGCCTTGCCGGACGGTGCAAGGTCAAAAGAGGTTGACCAAGCGGTTAACTCGTATCCGCTTGCGTAACTGCCCTCGCAGGCGTCAAGCCTGCGTTGAATGAAATCCGCTGTTTCCTGAAGAGTTGGTTCTGCGGATTCTGCCGCGAATGACAGATTCCCAATGATTGCGGTCGCCAACACCAAGGGAGCTACGACCAAACTCGCCAATCGTGACATCGCATTCCTCTTGCTTCTTAGTGGTTCGACATTCCTGGGACACCCTCACATCAATCGCCCATACACTTCACAAGTCCGTAGCTTTCCTCCCGGATCACGATGGCGTACGGATCGTCCGATTGGCACTCGTGCCAATTCGTAACGCCCCAAAGCGTCGCCGTCGTCTTGCCGTTCGCGGGAACGAAGGCTTTGCAAGGGTACAACGAGTCGCCGGCCGGCTCGCAACCGACACATCCCGCGGGATCGGTGCACATGTGGCGAGTGCCGAAGTTGTTCCACTTGACGTGGACTCCGGTGGAGCATTGATTGACCCAGTACCCGGCGGACGCGCCGAATCCGGATGTGGCGACGGATTCAATCCTCAGGCAAGTGTTCTGTGCCATCCCCGACTCACTGAAGGCCACAAAGGCGATGGTCAAAATAACCAGGAACCCGGTTTGACTTCGAGTTCTGATGGGCATGCGCGCTCCTTTCCCATCTGAAAATAGCATACGATCCAGAACCCTCATACTAACGTCAGCACTGATATGGGAAGACGGCTTCCGTACCTTGCGCAAAGCGCTCGGTTTCGACGAGCGGCCGGTCCTCGGAAAAAAGCGGACTCTTCGAGGCGATGGCCACGATCATCTCGTTGCCGAACGGCGCCGCCACCGTAAACTTTTGCCGCCCCTCGAGCCCGTCGCCGAACCGAGCGCGGCATTCGCCGGCAGGGTGGAAAGCGTCATCGCGTCGGATTCCGCCAGATTGACCACGTTGCCGTCCGCCTGAAGGTAAGCGACGTGCAGATATGAAGTACGACATTTTCGCGGAAAGCCTCCGAGCCGTAGGCATGCGCCCAGGTCGTTTCAGGACATCACATCTAGTCTTGCAGCGCCGGCAAGCCAAGGCCCTCCAAAAAACGACTGGCGGGCGGAGCCCAGTCGGCCGGATCCCAACGCCTTATGTTGTGTCCGGAGCGGGGTTGACGCGGCAAGACCACGAGCTCCACCGAGCCCCCCGCGCCGGCATAGGCGCCGCGCCACGATTCGGCCCTGGCGGTGCGCGGGTCGTTCTCCGCGAACAGCATCAGTACCGGCGTTGTGGAGCTCCGAGCGTAGGCCTGGTAGGCCGCCTTCATGTTCTCGTTGTAGAAGTGCCCGCCCAGGTATTCCCCTTTGGCGCAAGCACCGCCGCGAGCGCCGGCAGCGCTTATCACACCACGCAGTCCGGGCGCCCCCTTTTCGGTAAGCGCGATGGCGCCCAGACCGCCCCCGGAGTGTCCCATCACCACCACGCGGGCAGGATCCACAAACGGCGCCTTCACCAGCTCCGTGACTACGGGCCGGATCTGTTGGGCGACCAAGCGGCTCGCCGTCTCATAGTCTTGTGTATTGCAGCCGCCGTGGCTCTCGTGAGACCGATGACTCTCTCCCAAGTAGCCCTCGGATCCTCCATAGCCCAGGCGGTTGAACGCGTACGCCACGTATCCGGACCGCGCGAACAATCGAGCTACAGGGTGCATGTAGCCGTCGCCCCGCCGGCGGCAACGCCCTCCGCAAGTTCCATGCGCGAGAACCACCATGGGCCGTCGCCCGTCGACTTCCGGCCGAAAGAGGCGACCCTGGAGCTCGTAACTCTGCCAGTCGATTCGCACTTGGACGGAACGCGCCTGTTCGCGGACCTCAAAATCGGCGAGTGCCGGGGCCGTCGCTGCCAAGATTATCAAACCAATGAATACTGGATAGTGCTTCATTGTTCCTCCCGATATTGTTGAACCCCCCCTTCATGCCAACCACCACGGTTCTGCCCGATAGTCCCCGGCCTCCCGAACCCGCGCCGCCGCGCCCGCCGAGGCAGTTGTGTCTGTCAACTGCTGTTTTTACTTTTCAACATACGCAGCCGGCTTTTGAACACTGAAATACTATATTAATTCTGCGGTGTATAGACACCAAAAAGGTATCCTGTTATGCTTTTTGAGCATGAGATTCAGACACTCCGCCCCGATTCCGGGGATCCATGCACTGATCGCCTTCGAAGCCGCAGCACGGTTCGGCAGCCTGTCCCGGGCGGCCAAGGAGCTACACACTTCACAGCCCGTCCTCAGTCGCCACATCGGGAAGCTCGAGGCGGAGCTCTCGGCGCAGCTCTTCGAGCGTACCAGCACCGGGGTGCGCCTGACCGATACCGGCAGCCGCTACCATGACGCTGTCGCACGCAGTCTCGACATCCTCCAGGCGGCGGGCGCAGAGGTTCGGTCCAGGGAACAACAAGTAGTGATCGCGGGCACGAACGAGACGTCGCATCTGTTCGTGATGCCGCGGTACGAAGCGCTCCACGAAGCACTAGGCGAGCATGTCCGCATACGCATCGTGAACGACTATCGGCCGAACACGCTCAATCCACGGCACGACCCGGTGGCCGACGTCGTCCTGACCTGGGACGCGGCCAGCTTGACCTCGCAGGATCGAGTGGTGGCCCTCATGGAGGCATTGAGGCCGCTGTGCTCGCCCGGCTATGCTGCAACCTATGCGGATGTCCTGGAAGGACCTGTGAGCGGCTGGACCGGGCTTTCGTTTCTCGATCTGACGTTGCCGCAACGGGGCTTCGGGGCGTGGAAAGACTGGTTCGAGGCCGCCGGTTGCCCCGACGCCTCACCCCGCTACCTCGGCTTCAACAGCTATGCCTATGTGTTGGAGGCAGCCACCGCCAGGCAGGGCATCGCGTTGGGTTGGCGGGGTTTCATCGAGAGGTACCTCGACAACGGCTCACTCGTCCCGCTAGGTGACGGATTTGTCGAAACCGGCAATACCTACTACTGCGTCCTTACCGAGAATGGGCGAGCAAACCCCTTGGCACGCAAGTGCCTGGAGTTCTTCGACCACTCGGTTGGCGGCAATGGCCGAACCGCGGGACCCTCCGGCCGACCGGGACGCCGTGATGGCCGCGAGTGACGCGCCGATCACAGTGTCGTTGGTCGCCGCTCCCGGCGTTCGGGACTTGAACTTGAGGGAGCCAATCGTGTCGATCCCGTGTGGCAAGGAGGATCAGGAAGCCAAGGGCGTCTTGCAGCTCAATTCCTTGGGCAGCCGACAGTGGACCGCATCCGGACTCAGCCGGTGAACGCTGGCCTGAAAGAGGGTGCATAGTTCCGGCGACGGAAACACCCAGCCGCGAAACGCCTCAGACACGTCGTCGCCCGCGGCAACGCGCCCCAGAAGTTCCTGGGCCAAGCGCCTTGCCTGGTCCGGGGTGACCCCCGCCCGACCACCACGCGCTTGTTCGGCACCTGCGCCCGCCGTTGCCGGCGCCGTAGTTTACCACCAAGGCCTTGGTGCCCGCGGGATGGACACGCACGCCGAAGCCTGTGAACTTGCCGTCCTAGGCGATCCAGGGCCTCTCTTCGAGCTCAAGAGCGTCGACGGTACGCTTGGTCACGGTGAGGTTGCCCTGGCCGTCTTTGGCCGAGGTGTTTTAATCGTCCACGTCCATGCTTCCACGGGGAGCACTATACGTGTTCGATCCGCAAACAGTCAGCCGAAATGTCAACACCAGAAAAGAGGTCTGAGCGCAGGGCCGTGCGGGAGCGGCACCGTTTGGCGGCTTAGACTACCCTCAACTAAATCGCTATTGGCGACGGAAACGCACGACTGAGTATCAGTGCTATCGAATCATGGGCGGGTTTGAAACTTGGCCGTGTAGGGTTTGTCCTACCGCCAGTCGCCCGTAACTAGCTGGAAACAAATAAGTAAAACTCTCCCCTTGAAAGACCGGATGATTCGCCCAGGAACAATCAACACATGGTCAACACCGCGTGGCCACCGCCGTTCCGCCGTTGCGCAAACCCTGCAACTCCCGGCGCCCCATGGCGTCGATGCCCCGATTCGGTGCGATAGCCGATCTCGCAAAGGGACGGCGAAGTTCCATGCCGGGTGGGATCTTCGACCACCGCAGGCATCGGGCCACACACGCCGCGACAGCGCGCGAATGGCAACCATCGCGCTCTCTATCCGAACGGCTCAACCGTGCTCCCTTCCCGCCGGCCCAGAGGGCCTACTCCGTCATGCGCTTGAGCCCGCTCAGGGGCTGAACCTTCACCGCCCGCGAGGCGGGCTTCGCGGCCACCGTGATCTCCTGGCCGGTGAAGGGCGACATCATCTTGCGTGCCTTTGTCGCGGGCTTGCGCACCACCTTGATCTTCAGCAGGCCGGGAAGCGTGAACGTTCCAACCGCGCGTCTCTTGACGTGCCGCTCGATGACCACTCCGAGCTGGTCTAGCACCGAAGCCACGTCCTTCCTTTGGAGCCCCGTCGATTCGGACAGGGTTTCCAGGAGCTGGCTCTTGGTCATCGCCTCCTTGACTGCCGTGCTCCCGCGGTTTGCGGTTGTCGCCATCTCATTTGTCCTTCCGTCATTTGCGGCCACCGTGGATACGGCGTCTCAGGTTAGCCGACCGACCGTTGAAAAGCGAATCGTTCCCAATGAGCCAGCGGTCCTGGTCTTGGCAGCAACGATGAGCGGATGCACACCGTTGAAACAGTCGGTGCGACCAGGCGGGTCGAGACGCGGCTCCGTCCGTCCCGTCCAGTTCTTCGGAATCAAGTCTTCTCGTACATGCCCCGGCCGGTGCGCTTGATTCGACCCTCTTTCGACCATCGTACAACCACTTGCCTGAGGTAGGCTCGAGGTTTCTCACTCGCCGTCTTGTGGGCGCACATGGTTTCCAGCGTGAACTGGTCGGGCAGAGTCGTGAAGACCGCATTCCAATCGATCATCGCGCGGCGAGGTCCCCGCTTCAGCGTTCCAGCCGTAGAAGGACCCCGCCGGGAGCGCTTTCCCGTCTTTTGGACATCCAGCATGCGATAAACCAGTTCGTGCCTCTTGATCTCATCCTGCAATGCGGCGACCCGCCCTGTGGCCACGGCCAACTCCTTCCTCAAACGATCGATCTGTCTCCTTACGCTGACCTTCAAGTCCCTAGCCATTTCTTCCCCTTTTTGATGCCCACGCCGTAGCGACCGCGTCGCGATCCACGGCAGAGCGAACCGAACTCCCGGGGGCCGCATCCCAACCGGGTCTCCGAGGAGGTCAAGGCCGCCATCCTCGCCTACGCCCTCGATCATCCCACCTACGGCGCCCTACGGGTCGCCCTGTCTAGTCAGCAGCTTTGTGACGGAACCACACGCCGGGGACGCCATACCGGCGACGATGCCGAACAATATTCTACATTGAAATCGGCACAATGGTTACATTCTTTGGCGGATTCTTTGGTACAAACTCAATGGCAGCGCTCTCAATCGATGCATTGTCACCCTTTCTTATAACAATGGTCATTTTCTTTAGCCCGACCCCATCGTGCGCCAACCACTGAAGAACATGTTCACTTCCTGGCTTGACCACTATTTTGTCTGGGTCCTGGATGTCCCTTTGTGTCAAGTATTCTGCTATTGCCCCCGCGCAGATGTCTGTAGCACTGAGCAGGTCAAGCATCCCCAAATCCCGCTGTTCAAACGGTAGGGCCCCGCCTACCAATGAGAACGCCTGGTCATCCCGGCAAAACACGTCCAACAATACCTGGAAAGCTCTGAGCGTTTCCTCGTGTTTGCCATTAGTTGGTGAAATCTCATCATGATCTGTCATCCAGAATACTTTTTGCCCATCTCTTCCCAGCAGTGCAGTGAGAAATGCTACCAATTCAACAATACGGGCGAGTTTCTCGTTCACCTGCGGCTTTCTCCCCTCCACACCAATCGACTGGAGAGCTGCTTCCAACAAATTACGGCTGTCTTTAGAAGTCGGTGACAATGCCTCCATGGCCTTCTTCTGAACGGCGAGTGTCAAAAGAAACCCGGGGAGATAATTGTCCAGAGTCAGAAGATAATCCGGTAGAGCGCGGAGAATCTGCCCCATTCTGAAATCTTTATACGCTATCTCCTTACTTTCTAATTGATATTGCTTGCGAATTTTCCATATCGTTGCCGCAAGCCAATCGCGTATGTCAAATGTACAGACAAGTACTGAATACGTAAGGTACCTTGACCCCTTATGTTCCCCACCGTAGTCGCTGAATACCCCAACAACTCTGTTTCCGTATGCCGCAAGGTTGGGCAGAATCAGTCTGCCCTGCCGGTGGCTCATCAGGATCTTTTCCTGCACCGTCTCGACAAGAATGGAGTATTGGCCCTTGTACTCCTGTCGAAGTATATCTAGATGGGGACGCTTCCAAGCGACTTCATTGGCGAACTGAGTTGCCGCCAAGCGCGCGCTTCGAGCAGCGTTCTCTCCAGCGTTTCGATTATCCGTCATGTTCCACCAAGTGAACTCGCCCGAATCAGCGCCAGAACGTGAGTCATGCCCGGGCTTTCCCCTTTCTCCAAAATCCGTCGGGGCACCGCTAAATGCGCCACGACTTCGGCCCCGGACTGCCGGATCGAAAAGACAGGCGACTGAACCATCCAGTGTCTTTCCTTTTCTTGTTCTATTGATGGCCTGATCCACGGATTAGGTCCAAGCACGTCGTGGGTGCCGCCGACGTCCACGCCGACCATGTATCGACCTCGGGAATCACTCATAACTATTTGATATTTTTGTTATTTATAGCCGTCATAGACTTGGATTGCTAAAGCGGCTCGATCCTCGTC
Organism: Deltaproteobacteria bacterium; assembly: GCA_028818755.1. Lineage (GTDB taxonomy): Bacteria > Desulfobacterota > Binatia > UBA9968 > JAJDTQ01 > JAJDTQ01. Next base: position 11,336 of record JAPPNF010000184.1, read on the forward strand.
GTAAGCATACTGTAAGCGGATTCGCTCCACTTTGCGCGCGTCCAGGCGCGCCGCTGTCGTGCCGATGGCCTCGAAGTCTGTTCAGCCGTTCGCTCCCACACTGTTTGCGGCTTCTTCTCTCGCTAGTCCCCTCGCCACCCGTCTGCAATGCCTTTCGATCTTCTCTTGTAAACGCATCAGGACGTTGAGCAGGACCACATCCCGCAAAGGGCTGTGGTAGTGGAGCAGATTCGTCACCTGCATCAGGCAAAGCGACGAATGCATCAAGGGGATATCCAGCCCCAGGTTGCTGTGACCTATCGCTATCACGTCGTCGCTAGAACCGAGCCCAAGGAGTCCTGCGCGGCCGCCGTGGATCTGAATGCTAGATTCCTTGTACGGCGGAACCGTCCTCTTCCCCTTAACGGCTTGCTCCAGATCGGCGAACGTTGGATTGTTCTTGCCACCGACGAACCCCGCCGCCCACCCGAACGGATTCTTGAACGGGCTACCATATACCGACATCACTTCGCAGTAGTCCTTCTCGATTTCGCGTTGCTGCTTCTTTGAGATCTTCTTGTCCCACGTGAGTTCGTTGTCTAGCCGTTGCTTCAACACAACTGTTTCGTGCAGCAAGTACCTGTTCGCCGCCTCTTCTCCGTGTTCCGAAATGAACTCCGCGATGACGCTTAGTTCGTAAAGCGTCCTCCATCTTGCGTACGCATCGTCGGGCAGTCCGTTGTCGAGAAGCACCAAAACCGCCGTCCCTGTACGCAGGGTACGCCCGTGAATGCCGAGCAATGCCTCCCTTAGAACCCGGCCTGTCTTCGCCCTACTACGGTCCAGCGATTCCTGCTCGCCACCATGCAATTCACGAGATATAGTCAACTGCATCCTGAACAAATCCAGCGGTATTCCCCAACGCAGGTGTAACCTCTTTTTGAACCCGTAAAGCTCGACCTCCTCTATCGACTTCTGCTCTGGATGCTTCTTCTCCAACGTCCGTAGGAGGGTTTTCCCGGCCAAGTCCAGACATTCATGCAGCATGGTGTCCCCATCCTTCACCAGATTGTCCATCTTCGTCGACAGCTCCTTGACCTCATCGTCAGTGAAGTACACTGAGACTTTTCTGTCCTCCTCACCGTCATATTTGCTAACTCCAGTGACCTTCTCTCCATTCCCCGAAAGCATGCGTTCGACAAGCTCATCGACAGGCAACGAGTCTGCATCCAGTTCTTGCTCCCGTAGCTTACCTAGCACCGCACCCGTGAGTATCTCTCTCGCCGTAGCGGACAGCGACGCCATTACCTGTTCACCGACAATAGTCTGAAGCTTCTTAGATCGTGGCATTTTTTCAATCTCCGTCGGAGGTTGAACCTATTTCGACAGGGACAAGCGATCTGGGCGTGCTAGGCGCTCATCGCCCCGCAGTGCTCTTTGCCCCGTTCCCGAAGACCGTCACGGGGGTCGCCGGGCCGAAGACAACACCCTACTAGGGATTGGAAACCCGCTGGAGCACAGAGTCCGCCAATGTTGGATCCGCAAACAGTCAGCCAAAATGTCAAACCAGAAAAGAAGTCTAAGCGCAGGGGTGTGCGGACGGCGGCACTGTTTGGCGGCTTAGACTACCCTCAACCAAGTTGCTGCTGGCTGCCCGGTGAACGGCGAGATCATCTTGCGCGCCTTTGTCGCAGGCTTGCGCACGACCTTGATCTTCAGCAGGCCGGGAAGCGTGAACGTTCCCATCGCGCGTCTCCTGACATGACGCTCGATGACCACTCCGAGCTGGTCGAGCACCAAGGCGTGTCCTTCCTTTGGAGCCCGGTCGATTCGGACACGACTTCCAGGAGCTGGCTCTTGGTCATGGCCTCCTTGACTGCCGTGTTCCTGCGGTTTGCGGTTGTCACCATCTCATTTGTCCTTCCGTCGCTTGTCGCCACCGTGGATACGGCACCTCAGGTTAGTCCGTCGGCCGTTGAACAGCCAATCGTTCTCGATGAACCGGCGGCTTGGTCCCGGCAGCAGCGATGTGCGGATGCGGGCCGTCAACTGTTCGGTGCGACTCGGCGGGTCGAGACGCGGCTCCGTCCGTTCCGTCCAGTTTCTTCCGAATCACGTCTTCTCGTACATGCCCCGGCCGGTGCGCCTAGCCCGGCCCTCCTTCGACCACCGCGCCACTACCTGCCTCAGGTAGGATCGCGGCTTCTCGCCCGCCGTCTTGTGGGCGAGAAGGGAATCCAGTGTGAACTCCTCGGGTAGTGTCGCGAAGACCGCCGTCCAATCGATCATTGCGCCGCGTGGCCCCCGTTTCAACGCTCTGGCCCGGGAACGGCCCAGCCGCGACCTGTGGCCGGTCTTTCGTCCATCGAGCATGTCGTAGATCAGCTCATGCTTCTTGATTTCGTCCCGCAGCGCGGCAACTTGCCCTGTGGCCACGGCCAACTCCTTCTTCAAGCGATCGACCAGTCTCCTTACGTTGACTTTCAAGTCCGTCGCCATTTTCCTCCCTCTCTTACGCGCCGCGGCGTAACGTTGGCACCGCCCGGCCGCAGCAGAGCGAACTGACCTCTTGGCCTCTTTCCCTCGAACCATGACCGACCGCTGTCACCGAATCGAGATACCCCGCGCCCAGTGTTTGAACACGCAGTAACATTTGTCCAGAGTGTAGGAGTTGTCGCGCTCGAAAAGTACGGCCAAAATCTCACGGCCGGTCTAAGGCCTGGAGTCCGCGAGTTGTTCCACGGCGCACCGTTAGCCGCAACTTAGATTGTAATTTCATTTATGTCAGTCGCGACTCTCAGCTTGATTTGACCACGAATAAGTCCTAACTTCCGGTAAATAAGCATACGATAAAACACCGGTGAACGACCAAATACATTCTCGACCTCCGGGTTCGCACATACGAATTGATCGTAAAACGATTGCAGTTGTCCGAGGTACTTGCGTTCTCCGCGCACAGCAAGAAATCCCAGCTCTCCGATACCCCCGAAGAAAAACAAGAGCGTCGAAAGGTTCTGGTCAAGAAACGCGCGATATCCTGGTCCCCATAGATTAATCAGGTTGTTTATATCAATGTAGTTGGCCCAAACTCGCAATTCCCTGAGCAAGTCGATCAAATTATAGGTTGTCGGCCTCTTCCGTGTCTTAGAGCGTCGTTGAAAATAACCACGAACAAACTCAAAACTCTCAATCGGCGATCTATTGGGTTCTCGGGGATGTTGGGCATACTTGTACCTCAGATACGGCAACTGAGCAACGACTGTCTCCCTCTTGAACACTTTTGTCCCAGGTGTCCATACGATATCAAACGGGAATCTCCAGATGTTTGACACTAGAGAAGGTATGATATTGTGCCAGTAGTGTCCGACACATTTCATAGCAAAAACAGTTGGTTATGGTCGTCGGGG
>JAPPNF010000075.1 GCA_028818755.1 Deltaproteobacteria bacterium
GCCGACGGCGAAAAAGACAAGCAAATTATGCCAGGAAATTACGGGACACGACACTAAGGAGGATTTACTAACATGCGGGCCGGGGCCGGTCAACGTAGCGCGGTCTCCTCCGCGGCCCAGTCGGCAAACGCCGCCACGGTGGCCGCGATATCGTCGTCCTCGTGGGCGAGGGACACGAACAAGGCCTCGAAGGGCGAGGGCGGAAGGTAGACGCCCCGCGCCAGCATGCCGTGAAAGAAGCGCGCGAAGCGGTCGCGGTCGCAGCCCCGGGCGTGGTCCGGGGAGGCGACCCGGTCAGGCCCCAGGAAAAGCGTCAACATGGAGCCCACGCGGTTGACCGTGCCCGGCAGGCCCTCGCCGAGCGTGGCTTCGAGCCCCTCCTGGAGTCTCCGCCCCTTCTCCTCCAGCCCCTCGTAGACCCCCGGCGCCTCCAGTTGCTCGAGGGTCGCCAGTCCGGCCGCCACCGTCACCGGGTTTCCGGAAAGGGTGCCGGCCTGGTAGACCGGGCCCACGGGCGCCAGACAGCTCATGATGTCCCGGCGGCCGCCGAAGGCGCCCACCGGCAACCCCCCGCCCAGGATCTTGCCCAGACAGGTGAGGTCCGGAGTGACGCCGTAGCGCTCCTGGGCACCGCCCCGGGCCACCCGGAAGCCGGTGATCACCTCGTCGAAGATCAGCACGATGCCGTGGCGGCGGGTCTCCTCCCGGAGGGCCTCCAGAAACCCCGGCTCCGGCGGGGTCACCCCCATGTTGCCGCAAACGGGCTCGACGATCACCGCGGCCAGGTCCTCGTGGTTTTCCCGTATCAGCCGCCCCGCCGACTCGGGGTCATTGAAATCCGCGATCAATGTCTGCCCGGTAAAACTCTCGGGCACGCCGGCGCTGTCGGGAAGCGACAGGCTCGCCACCCCCGAGCCCGCCTTCGCCAGCAGGGCGTCCACGTGTCCGTGGTAGCAGCCGTCGAACTTGAGGATCTTGCTCCGCCCGGTGTAGCCTCGCGCCAGCCGTACCGCGCTCATGGTGGCTTCGGTGCCCGAATTCACGAGCCGCAGTTGCTCGACCGCGGGCATCCTCTCGCTGACGAGCTCCGCCAACTCCAGCTCCCTGCTCGTCGGCGCGCCGAACCCCATCCCCTCCGGCACCGCGTCGACCACGGCCCGCACCACCGCCGGGGGCGCATGTCCCAGGATCAACGGCCCCCAGGCGCAGACATAGTCGATGTACTCGCGGCCCTCCGCGTCGACGATCCTGGAACCGTCGCCGCGGGCCACGTAGCGCGGCTCCCCACCCACCGCGTTCCACGCCCGGACGGGACTGTTGACGCCGCCCGGCACGACCCTCTTCGAGCGCTCGAAGAGGGCGGACGACACCGGAGACACCTTACCCACAAGCCCCCTCCCGGTGGTGTCGGGAGTTCGAATTTCGACCCCGAAAGAACCTACCCATCGGCTTCGCCTCTCCGGTCCTCCCGGACAGAACCGCCGATCTCATGGAATTCATTGCGGAAAATAATACCCTCATTTTTTGGCTTGCAAAGCGCACGAAAAAGCACTAGAACGACTCCCTTTCTTGACTCAATTCCGAAGCTCCGAGGGTTCAAATAACGGCCGCCGGCATCAACATGAGCAGCGGTCGAGACAGGCTTCGTTTAGCTTGAAACCACGGTCAAGGATCACGAAAGATTATCCACAGCTGTTAATAATTTTGTTGATAACTCACGGCCACGCAAGCACTTATACAGGGCGGAGTAAAGATGAAATCGCTTCCGCGTGAGATACAGAATCGCCTCAAGGAAAAAGTCGGCTTACACAATTTCGAGACGTGGATCAAACCTCTAAGAGCTAGCGAAGTCAAGGATGGCACGGTCACCATCGAGGTACCCAGCACGCTCTTCCGCGATTGGCTCAACGACAACTACGTAGACGCCATCGAGGAAGAATTCTCGCGCCATCACGATCAGCCCGTCATCATCACCATAGCGGTCAATGCCGCACCACTCGACGGCGTCGCCGCGGCACCGGCCAAACGGCCGGCGCGCCACCCGGAAGCGCCCACCCTGATCCCGCGCTACACCTTCGAAAACTTCGTCGTGGGCGCCAGCAACCAGTTCGCCCACGCAGCCTGTGTGGCGGTGGCCAACCGCCCCGCGGACCACTACAATCCGCTCTTCATCTACGGCGGCGTCGGCCTCGGGAAAACCCACCTGGTGAACGCGGTGGGGCACCGCCTGCTGGAGCGGAACCCGGGGCAGAAGGTGGTCTACACCACCTTCGAATCGTTCATGAATCAGCTCATCGGATCGCTGCGCCGCGACCGCATGAACGAGTTCAAGAGCCGTTTCCGCAGCATCGACGTGCTCATCCTCGACGACATCCAGTTCATCGCGGGCAAGGAACGCACGCAGGAGGAGTTCTTCCACACCTTCAACTCGCTCTACGAGAACCACAAGCAGATCATCCTCACGTCGGACCGTTTCCCCAAGGAAATCCCCAACCTGGAGGATCGCCTCCGGAACCGGTTCGAGTGGGGTCTGACCGCGGACATCCAACCGCCCGACATCGAGACCCGCATCGCGATCCTGTGCAAGAAGGCGGAGGAAGAAGAGATCGATCTGCCCCAGGAGGTGGCGAACTTCCTGGCAACCAACATCTGGTCCAACGTCCGGGAACTCGAGGGCTCCCTCACCCGGCTGGGTGCTTTCGCGTCCCTGACCAAGGTGGAGATCACCATCGATCTCGCCCAGGAAGTGCTGCGCCACACCCTGAAGGACAACGAGAAGCACGTCACCGTACGCAACATCCAGAAGGCCATCTGCGAGCACTTCGACGTCAAGATCAGCGATCTCAAGTCCAAGCGCCGCACCAAGAACCTCGCCCTCGCGCGCCAGATGGCCATGTATCTCTGCCGGAAGTTCACCTCCACATCGTTCCCGGCCATCGGAGCCGAGTTCGGCGGCCGCGACCATTCCACGGTCATCCACGCCTCCAAGACCATCGAGCAGAAGACCGTTACGGACCCATACGTCAAGGCCACCGTGGACCGCCTCGTGCGCCAGCTCAAGAACTGAGCGTGGAAACATTGTGGAGAAACCGGCATAGCCTGTTGAGATCCTGACGCCCTGCCTGTCCCCAACTCCGGGTCCCGTGAACAACGCGCGTTGCCGCGATTTTTTTTCCACTCGAAAGATGGTTTAATGACCGCGGTTTGCGACGTCTATCCCGATGTCCACAGGCCCTACTACTACTGCTGATTCTATAAACTGATTGAAGAGTTGTTAGGGGCTGGTGATCCAGGAGGACAAATGGAGATTAGAGCCAAACGAGAAGACTTCCTGGGCGCGCTGTCCCGGACCCAGGGAACGGTGGAACGGCGCAACACGATGCCGATCCTGGCCAATGTGCTGATCGAGACCCATACGAACCGGATTCGGGTCACCGCCACCGATCTCGAGGTGGGAGTCCGGGCAAGCGTCAACGGCGACATCGTCACCTCCGGGCGCGTTACGGTGGACGCGAGGAAGCTGTTCGAGATCGTCCGCGAGCTCTCCGAGGAGACCATCGAGCTGCAGCGGCTGGACAACGACCGGGTGGAGATCCGCAGCGGCAAGTCCGTGTTCAAGATGGTCGGCCTCGACGCGCAGGAATTCCCGGTTTTTGCCAAGAGCGCGGACGGGGACCGCAAGGAGTGTCCGGCCCACGTCCTGAAGGAGATGATCGACAAGACGATTTTCTCCATTTCGACGGACGAGACCCGATCGAACCTCAACGGCGCCCTGGTCCACGAATCGGGTGAGTCCGGCGTGCGCATGGTTACGACCGACGGCCACCGGCTGTCGCTGGTGCAGCGGGATATAGGGCCGCTGGGCCTGGCCAAGGGGGTGATCATACCGAGGAAGGGTCTGGCAGAGCTCCGGAGACTGCTGGAGGACGCGGGAGAAGGGGCGGTTTCGCTGGGCTTCACCGACAACATGGTGTTCGTGTGGAGCGGCGACGTGGAGATGTCGATCCGGCTCATCGACGGCGAATTCCCCGACTACGACAAGGTCATACCGAGCGACAACAAGAGTGAGGCGAACGTCGCGCAAGGCATCCTGTACCGGGCGTTGCGGCGGGTTTCGCTGCTGTCCAGCGACCGTTATCGAGGCGTCAGGGTGGAGTTGACGCCCGGAGGCATGTCCATCTCGGCCAACAATCCGGACCTGGGGGAGGCGGTGGAGGAAGTGGACGTAGAGTACCAGGGGGCGCGCCTCGCCATCGGTTACAACGCGCAGTACTTGCTGGATATTCTGGGCGTCCTGGACCACGAGGACCAGATCTCCATCGGGCTGAAGGACGATCAGAGTCCGACCCTGCTGAAGCGCGGCGACGACGAAACCCTGCTGTACGTTGTGATGCCGATGCGGATTTAGATGGTGCCATCTGGACAGGCTATCGAACCATGGCGGAGAAATCACACACCGACCGGACCCTCAAGACCATTGCCTGCTTCGTCATTACGGTGAGCGATACCCGTGACGAGACCACCGACACGAGCGGTGCCCTCGTCAAGCGGTTGCTGGAGGAAGGCGGGCACACGGTGGCGGACTACGAGATCGTCAAGGACGAGCCGGAAGACATCCGGGCGTTGATCGCCAGGGCGCTGGCGCAATCCGGGGTGGACGCGGTGCTGCTCAACGGAGGCACCGGAATCGCGCCGAGGGACGGCACCTTCGAGGTCGTCAGCGGAATGCTCGACAAGCGCATCGACGGGTTCGGGGAACTGTTCCGCTCCCTGAGCTACGAGGACATCGGGTCAGCGGCCATGCTCAGCCGCGCGGTGGCCGGCACGGCCGGATCCCGCGTCGTGGCGTCGATGCCCGGGTCCCGAGGTGCCGTGGAACTCGCCATGACCAAGTTGCTGGTGCCCCAGTTGGGCCACATGGTGGCGCAGGTCCGCGGACTATGAAGGTCCGGGTCAAGCTCTTCGCCATGCTGCGCGAACGGGCGGGGACGGCCGATACTCTCCATGACGTTCCCGAGGGTAGCACCGTAAAGGACCTCTGGGACGACCTTCGCCGAGCGCACGGGGGGCTGGCCGGGGTCGACCTGAAGCTCCTCTACGCCGTGAACAGCGAGTATGTCGCGCTCGACCACCGTCTTGCGGACGGCGACGAGGTCGCCTTCATACCCCCGGTAAGCGGAGGTTGACGTGTACCGGCTTACGGACCAACCCATCGAGCTGAACGAACTGCTGGCCTTCGTGGGAGACCCCGCGGCGGGCGCCGTGTCGACCTTCATCGGCGCCACCCGCGACAACAACGAAGGCCGATCGATCATTTCGCTGGACTACGAGGCCTACCCCGGCATGGCGGAGCAGGAGATGGCGAAGCTCGGGGAGGAGGCGGTCGAGAAGTGGGAGATCACCCGCATGGCCATCGTTCACCGTATCGGCAACGTTCCCATCGGCGAGGCCAGCGTCATCATCGCGGTGTCGGCGCCGCACCGGGACGACGCCTTCAAGGCGTGCCGCTACGCCATCGACGAGCTCAAGAAGCGCGTGCCCATTTGGAAGAAGGAGATCTACCGGGGCGGGGAGATCTGGATCGGCAGCCAGACGGGCGAGCGGTTCACCACTCCTCCGACCCCATCGTCCGGCTAACCCTCCTCCACCCGCAGGATAGCCGACTCCGGCAGGTTCTCCAGGAGGCTGGTCACGGCCCGGTCGAGGTACTCGCCGCTCTTCGACTCCACCGTCACCTTCACCTTGTACTCGGGGTTGTCCAGCACCGGATAAGATCCCAGCAGGATCTCGGGAAACCGTTCCAGCAGATCGTTAAGCGTGCCGGCGATGGCGCCCTCGCCGTCCTTGATATAGATGTTCCTCAAGTGGTAGGGGGACTCGCGGAACTGCTCCTTGATGGCGTTGAAACGGTCCTGAAGGATCCGCGGCACGCCGGCGAAGATGTAGACGTTCTTCATCCGCACCACCGGAGCGAACAGCGCGCCGCCGCCCAGTAGCTCGGCGCCTTCCGGCACCATGGCCATGCGCAGCCGCGCGGGGTTGAGATCGTCGCCGTAGCGCTCGGACAGCCGCTGCTCCAGGCGCGGGTGGATGACGGCCTCGACCCCGAAACCGTGCGCGATGCCCTCGATGGTGACGTCGTCGTGGGTGGGGCCGACGCCCCCGGTGGTGAAGACCAGGTCCCATTTGGCGGAAAAGCGCGCCGCCGTGCGGCCGATGAGCTCGAGGTCGTCCGGGATCACCGTGACGCGTTGCACGTCGACCCCGAGGAGCCGCAACTCCCGGCACAGGAAGGTGGAGTTGATGTCCTGGGTCTTCCCCGACAGGACCTCGTTGCCGATGATGATGATGCCCGCGGTCTTCGACATGCTGACGGTCCATACTATGCGATGGAGCCGGAAAGCGAAAGAACCCCGCGCGGGCGAGAACCGTTGGAGGTGTGCGTGAGATGAGAGAGACCGAGCAGTACCTGATCGACGTGGCATACCCGTACTGGGAAGCCGAGGCCCGCATCGCCAAGCGCTTCTTCGCCGGCAAGCCGACCCGGGAACAGCACATCCACTGGCTCAAGGCGCAGCTATGGAAGGAGCTTCACCCGGTGGACGGCTACTTCACCGGCCTGCACCGTGAGCTGGCCAACCTGGTCGACATGTTCCCCGAGGTGGACAGGACCGTGGAGCGCCATCACTACCACGGCCTCCTGGAGCAGTTGGTGCAGGAGTTCAACCACTACGTCCTGATGGCGGACATCCTGGAGTACCTGCTCGGCCGCAAGATGGACGCGGGCGACACGGTCCAGTTGTCCGAGGAGAAGGCCCTGGGCGACCTCCGCCGCAAGTTCGTCGCCGGCTCCGCGGTGGAGAAGGCCGCGGTGCTGGTGACCGAGGGAGGCGGCGCCAGGCTGTTCCGGGAGGGCCGCCGGCTCAAGGGCAGCGTCCTTGAGCGCAAGATCGCCGCGGCCATGGACGTCGTCTACGAGGACGAGAAGAACCACTACCGGGAAGCGGCCCGGGAGGCCGCCGCCGCCGTAGGAAACCAGCGCGACCTCAAGGCCATGAAACGGGCCATCGAGCGGGTAAGCCTGCAGCGCGTGCACATGAGGAACGAGATGTTCCAGTTCCCGCTTTCGCGGGAAGACATCGAGCAGTGCCTGGCGAAGCACCGCAGGCCGGTTTGAACGGCGTCCTACGGTCTTCCGAGGGGATGGGACCTGGGACCGGCGCAGACTCCGCGCTGCGACGAGCGGATGAACTCGAGCAGTTCGGCGATGTCGCCGGAGGGGTCCTTCAGGTTCGCTTCGAGGTCCTTTACCGCGGCGCCGAGGTTGCGCCGCTTGCGGAACAGCATCTGGAAGGCGTTCTTGAGGGCTCGGATCCTGGGCTCGTCGAAACCCGCCCGGCGCAGCCCCACCACGTTCAACCCGCGCACCGTGTGCTGCCAGTCGATGATGGAGAACGGCGGCACGTCCCGGCTCGTGGCGCTCATCCCCCGCATGATAGCGATCCGCCCCACGCGGACGAACTGGTGGACCGCGCAGCTCGCCGAGAGGAAGGCGCGGTCGCCGATCTCGACGTAGCCCCCCAGCACCGCGTTGTTGGTGAGGATGATATGGTTGCCCACCCGGCAGTTGTGGGCGACGTGGCTGTTGGCCATCAGGAAGTTGTCGTCGCCGAGCACCGTGGTGCTCTCGGGTGCCGTGCCCCGGTGCACCTGGACTCCTTCGCGGAACACGTTGCGGTCGCCGATTCTCAGGTACGACTTGGCGCCGCGGTAGGAAAGGTCCTGGGGCGCGTCGCCGAGCACCGCGCCGCTGTGCACCACATTGCCTTCGCCGATCTCGGTCCAGCCCATGACCACCGCATGGGGTAGCAGGCGTGTTCCGGCGCCGATCTTCGCCGGCCCGTCGACCACGGCGTAGGGGCCCAGCTCGGCCTCGGGGTGGATTTCCGCCCGTGGATCGACCACGGCTGTAGGATGTATCGACATGGAGGTGCTCGCGGTGCTGGTGCCTGTCAAGCCGGGTTGCTGGAAACGGGGTTCGGTTTCATTGACGGTCGGTTTCGTCGGCGTGCTGCGATTCGTCCTCGAGGTCGTCACCGGCGATCCGGTACTTGCCGTCGGCCCAGGCGCCAAGATCCACGAAGCGGCACCTTTCCGAGCAGAAGGGCCGGTGCGGGTTGCCGGTCCAGGGCGCCTCGTTGTGGCAAATGGGACACTTGACTGAGGTCGGCATCATGCTCCAGGCCGCCGGAGAGGGCCCGCAAAGGCGCGGCTCCGGGCGTAGTGCGGCGTCACCCTCTTGAGTAACAGTTCGGCGGCCGTTTTTCAAAACGCGGAGGCGAGCCAACACAACCTCCCGGACCTCACCCGGCACGCGAAGGAGCTTGAGAGCGGGCTGTGAGGAAGGCATACTGTGGAGTGGAGCGAGACGGGGATGAGCGCCCGGTTGCCGATAATCATACTGGCCGGCGGCAACGATCGACTGGAGACGATACCCCGGGGATTTGCGGCCGACGACGTGTTGCGCGGCTTCAAGGGCGCGGTGAGGCTCCCGTCCGGGCGGTGCATCGCGGGCGAGCTGATCCAGCGGATGCGCGAGAGCGGGCGGTTCGAAGACCCCATCGTGGTGGGACCGCGCCGCGTCTACGGCGACCTGGTAGACTGCGAGATCGCGGACACCACCGGCGACCTGCCGGCCACCATCGCGGAGTTCACCTCACTGCTGACCCGGCGCTACCCGGGGCGGCCGGTCGCCGTGTCCGCCTGCGATATCCTTCCCACCGCCGAGGACTTCCGCGCGCTTCTGGACGAATCGTATTTCCCGCACGCCGGCAGCGGGCTCTGGTGGCAATTGATCGCGGCCGAGCCCGAAGAGATGGGCGTCAGCGGCTGGAAGCCCAGCTACCGCATGCGGCTTGCGCCGGGCGAGCCGTTGCTGAACCTGTATCCAGGGCACCTGGTGATCCTCCGCTCCGACGCGGTCCGTCTCGATATCTTCAACCGGTTCCTGATGCTGGCCTACCGCTTCCGCAACCGCAGCGTCTACGAGCGGGTGATCCGCATCACGCTCCGGGCGGTGGGGCTGTGGCTGGCGGACGACATGAAAAGAATCGGTTCGTTGCGGTGGCCCGGGCGCATCGTGGCGGCCCCTTACGGCATTTTCAGGACCTATCTCAGGTACTCCCGTGAACGGCTCACGGTGCTCGACCTCGCCGCCGAGCTGACCCGGCAGATCATGGAGCCGCGCCGCACCGGCGGCTTCGACCATCCGGTGGCCATGGTGGTGACCCGGATCCGTTCCTTTGCCAAGGACATCGACACCCGTCCCGAGTTGGAGGAAATACTGGCGGAGGCGGATCAGGGCGGGGACCGCGCGCCTGCTTCGTAAGGGCGGGTTTCAAACCGGCCCGTGACCGAGGTCCGCCAGCCACTGGCGGAAGAACGCCTGCCCCTGGCGTTCCAACAGCGGCGCGGCGCGGGCGGTGGAGGCCCGGAGTTCCCCGACCGAGATGCCGGGCGTCGCCTCGATCTCCAGGGTGTGGCCGATGAACCAGCGTTCGAGGCCGCCGGCCGTCACCTCGACGTGAAATTGCAAGGCCAACCCGCGGGTTCCCCAGAGGAAGGCCTGGTTCTCGCATACCGCCGTGGAGGCAAGAAGCACGGCGCCGCGGGGGAGGTCGAAAGTGTCCCCGTGCCAGTGAAGAACGGAGGTCTTGTCCGGCGCGAGGTGGCGCAGCGCCGACGCGCCGCCGGCCTCGGTCAGGGACAGCCGGCCCCAGCCGATCTCCTTGGCGCCGGCGCCGCAGACGCGCGAGCCCAGGGCCCGGGCCATGAGCTGGGCGCCCAGGCAGATGCCCAGGGTGGGCCGGTCGGCGTTGAGCCGGCGCTCCAGGAGCCGGGCCTCGTCGGCAAGGAAAGGATACTGCCGGTCGTCCACGGCACTGATGGGGCCGCCCAGGACCACCAGCAGGTCGGAGTCGGCGAGGTCAGGTCGGTCGAGGTCGTCAAGGCCGGCCTCGACGTATTCGATGCCGTACCCGTGCCGGATCAGCGGCTCGGCAAACGAGCCCAGATCCTCGAAGGCGACATGCCGGATGACCACGGCGCGCCGGTGGGCAGGGGGTGCGGAATCGGCCATGACGGGGTAAACCTACACACGAGGACATGAATATGGAAGACGAAACCGATCCCGGACCTCTCGGGCTGCGCGCGCACCCCGCGCTACGCGCGCCCGAGGGGCCGGTGGTGCTGCTGATTCTCGACGGTGTCGGGGTCGGCGCGGGGGACGAGTTCGACGCGGTGAGCCGGGCGCGGACGCCCAACCTCGATCTGCTGCGGAGCACCGGGCTGGCGGCCTCCCTGCGCGCCCACGGCACCGCGGTGGGTCTGCCCTCGGACGCCGACATCGGCAACTCCGAGGTGGGGCACAACATCATGGGCGCCGGCCGGGTGTTCGACCAGGGCGCCAAGTGCGTCGACCGCGCCATCGAGACCGGGACGCTGTGGGACGGCCACTGGAAGACCCTGACCCGGCGGGTCCGCTCCGGCGGCGGCGCCCTGCACCTCATCGGCCTGCTCTCCGACGGCAACGTGCACTCCCACGAGGCCCACCTCCACGCCCTCATCCGCCGCGCCGACAAGGAGGGGTTGCCGCGTGTCTACGTCCACGCCCTGCTGGACGGGCGCGACGTCCCGGACCGCACCTCGCCGGTCTACATCGAGCGCCTGGAAACGCTGCTGGGCGAAATTCGCGACAAGGGCGGCCGGGACTACCGCATCGCCTCCGGCGGCGGCCGGATGGTGGTGACCATGGACCGCTACGAGGCCGACTGGAGCATCGTGGCGCGGGGCTGGAACGCCCACGTCCACGGCGAGGCCGAGGGCTTCGCGAGCGCCGCCGCCGCGGTGGAGCACTTCCGCGCCCGGGAACCGGGCATCAGCGACCAGGTGGTGCCCCCGTTCACGGTGCGCAAGCCCGACGGCGGCCCGGTGGCCACCGTCGAGGACGGCGACGGGGTGATCTTCTTCAACTTCCGCGGCGACCGCGCCATCGAGATGTCGCGGGCCTTCACCGCCGGCGCCGGGTTCGACCGCTTCGACCGGGGCCGGGTGCCGGAGGTGGCATTCGCCGGCATGATGCTCTACGACGGCGACCTGGGCATCCCCGAGCACTACCTGGTGGCGCCGCCCGAGGTCAGCCGCACCCTGGGCGAGTACCTCGCCGCCGCCGGCGTGCCGCAGTTCGCCTGCGCCGAGACCCAGAAATACGGCCACGTCACCTACTTCTGGAACGGCAACCGCTCCGGCAAGTTCGACGACGCGCTGGAGGAGTACGTCGAGATCGCCTCGGAGCAGGTGCCCTTCGAGCAGCGCCCGTGGATGCGCTCGGCGGAGACCGCCGACGCCGTCAACCGCGCGATCTGGGAGAGGCGCTATCGTTTCATCCGGGCCAATTTCGCCGGCGGCGACATGGTCGGCCACACCGGCAACCTCCAGGCCACCGTCCGGGCCCTGGAAGCCGTCGACCGCGCCGTCGGCCGGATCCTCGCGGCCGTGGCCGCCGTCCACGGTTGCCTGGTGGTGACCGCCGACCACGGCAACTCCGAGGACATGGTGGAGCGGGACAAGAACGGCGCGCCGCTCTACGATGACGGACAGCCCGTGTTCCGCACCGCCCACTCCGTCAACCCGGTGCCGTTCCTGATACGGGACTTCTCCGGCCGCGGCTACACCCTTGCTCCACCCCCCGACGCAGGCCTCGCCAACCTCGCCGCCACTCTGCTGGAGCTGCTGGGCTACGAGCCACCGGCCAAGTTCGCCCCGAGCCTGCTGGGCGCCGTGGCGGCCGGATGACGCGCATGCGGGAAGGGTTTTCGAAGGGAGGGTCCATGTACGGATCGGCACGGAAGATGATGCAAGTCCTTTCGGTAGCGGCGGTTCTCGTCATGGTCCTTTCCGGTTGCGGCGGAGGCGGCGGTGGAGGCGGCGCTCCCGCGCAGAGGCCCGAGGTGCTCAACCTGCCGCCGGGCCACGGTCTCGTCGCGGGCAAGATCACGGTTCCGGCGGGCCAATCGGTGGAGCGCGGCAACGTGGTGGTGGCTTGTGTTGGGGACGCCGCGTGCGTGGTGACGGTGATGGCGGACGGGACGGCAGTCTACGAACGGGAGGGCGGGGCCCCCACCGTGACGCCTCGATATGAGGCGTGGAGTCCCATGGGGCATGGGCTGACGATCCCCGAAATCACGGTTCCGGCGGGGGTGTCGAGGGAGCACGGCAACATGGTGGTGACGTGTCCGGCGGGTGGGAGCGCGTGCGTGGTGAGGGTGTTGGCGGACGGAACGGCGGCGTATGCCGCGACGGGCGGGGTCCCGACCTTTACGTTTGTCCACCCGAACCATGAACAGGATAATCCCACGGCCGAAGACCTGCTGGATCACTGGAACGAACCGGGGAGGTTGCGGGGAGCGTTGGGCCTTGGACCAGTAGATGCCAGCGAAGTGGCGGACCGAGCCCGCAGGCTCACGGATCTCATCAACATGGCGGGGGGCGATCCGGTCGAGGCCGGCACCAGCCTCCGCAACGTCCGCCCCGAGGACATAGAGATCATCGGCGAGCGGGACGGCATCACATACGGCCGCTGGACGGGCGGGCCGGCGGGAACGCTCAACATCGAGTTCGACTGGCGGTTCGCGCCGAATTTCGACGCGGCGACGCGGGCGCGGATGGAGCGCGCCGGAAAGTCGTGGTCCTGGCGGCTGCTCGACGACTTCGGGACGCACGTGGCCCGGCGGGGAAGCGAGCTCGGTTTCGTTGACGCCGAGCAAAGGGAGGTTCTCAGCGAAGACGTGACCGCGGACGACGTCCTCATTTTCATTTTCGACGAGGGCGACTCCGAGACCTCCTCTGCCGGGCCCCAGGCCGTTACGATGATCCGCGACGACCACCAACCCTGGTTGGGCCTGGTCCAGCTGTCACAACGACACACCGATTACACGGTCGTTATGGCTCACGAGGTCGGGCATGTGATCGGCGTAAGCCGCACGGAGGTTCAGCCCCTGACGCGCTACATCAACAGAACGGACCACACGTTCGAAGGGCCGCAGGCCATGCGGGCCAACGGGGGACAGCCGGTGCCGTTCCAGTGGGTGGACGCGAACGGCCGTTGGGTGGAGCCGAACACCCCCGGTGCTGAAGTGGACTACGGCCATTTCGCGGTCTGCACCTCCATCATGGCGTATTGCAGCGATCCGAGGGAGGTGTACGTTCCGTCGGAGCTCGACTTCGCCTACCTCGACGACGTCGGCTATGACATCCTCCCCGCCGCCACCGCAGCCGAGCCGGAGCTCTACGGCTACGGGGCGTGGGGCGAATTCAGCGCATGGGGCGCGGGCGTGGAGCGCACGATCGAATTGGAGGGCGGACTGGAGGATGGACTGATCGTCGAGGCGACCGATACGCTGCGGGCGGCCGCGGACGCGTTCGGCATGGCCCCGGGCATGAGCCTGGCGGAGATGCACGGGTCGTTGCAGGGAGGCATCACTTGGTCGGGGTCGCTGATCGGCGTCGACCTGGGACAGCCGATGCTGCCGCCGGTGTTCGGCAACGCGGAGCTCAGGGTCGAGCTGTCGACACTCCAGGGGACCGCGTCGTTCGACGCCCTCACGGTCCACGACGGCGGCGTGTCCAGCCCCTTCCGGGACCCCGACCTGGCCTACGCCATCGGCGTCACCGGGAACGCTTTCTCGGACGCGGACGGCCGCGTCCTCGGCGGATTTTACGGTCCCGGGCACGAGGAGATGGCCGGGGTGGTGAACGACCGCCGGGCCACGGTCAACCTGATCGGGGGGTTCGGCGGGAGACAGTGAGCGGCACGCTCCTTTCTCTGTTGACCCTCCTTCGCGCGCCGGAGTAGACTGACCGCATGGCCGCGACAGGTGACAGTACCGGCGCTTCGGCGACGCCCGCTTCCAAGGCCGACCAAGCCAAGAGCCGGATCCTCCTCCTGGACAGCTACTCCCTCGCATTTCGCGCCTTCTTTGCCCTCCCGGAAACCTTGGTCACCAGCTCCGGGCAGGTGACCAACGCGGTTTCGGGCTTCACCTCGATGCTCATCAAGCTGGAGAGCGAGGAGCGTCCGGACGCGGTCATCGCGTGCATGGACAAGGGCGAGCCGCAGTTTCGCCTGGACCAGTACCCGGCGTACAAGGCCGGGCGGGGCGAGACCCCCGATACCCTTCGGCAGCAGCTCCCCTTGATCCGCGCGGTGCTGGAGGCGCTGTGCGTCCCGGTGGTGGAGCTGGAGGGGTACGAGGCCGACGATCTGCTGGCCACGCTGGCCCGGCGCGGGCGCGAGGCCGGGCACCACGTGATCATCGTCAGCGGCGACCGCGACTGCCTGCAGCTCGTGAACGACGACGTCACCGTGCTGATGAACCGCCGGGGCGTCACCGACATGATCCGCTACGATCCGGCGATGGTGGTGGAGCGCTACGGGGTCGGCCCCGAGCGCTGGACGGACTTCGCCGCCCTCAAGGGCGAGCAGGCCGACAACCTTCCCGGCGTCCCCGGCGTGGGCGACAAGACCGCGGCCAGGCTGCTGGCGCAATACGGCAGCATCGAGGGCATCATCGAGCACGCGGCCGAGCTCACCCCCAAGATCCGCAAGGGCATCGAGGAGTGCGCCGACCAGGTGAAGCTCA
>JAPPNF010000172.1 GCA_028818755.1 Deltaproteobacteria bacterium
AAAGCCGGGCCGCCCTCACCCGGCCTTCGGCCACCCTCTCCCAGAGGGAGAGGGGTCTTGACACGGCTTTCGCCGGAATGACGGATGCAGGGTCTCATGCAGCGGGAACAGCACAGGTACACATCAACCGGCGCGTGTGGTAAGGAAGATGCGTTGCTTCGAAGGGTCCGACGCCCGCATCTTCAACAACTTTTCAGAGGTGAGCCAATGGCGGAAAAGCACAGCGTGGGGGTTCCCACACCCCGAATCGACGGCGAGCACAAGGTAAGCGGCAAGGCCAAGTACGCAGTGGACGTGACGTTCCCGGACATGCTCTGGGGCAAGATCCTGCGCAGCCCCATCTCCTACGGCCGCATCAAGAGCATCGACACCAGCAAGGCCATGCAGGTGCCGGGCGTGGTCGGCATCCTCACCGGCGAGGACGTCGCCGGTCTGCGCATCGGCCGCCGGGTGGTGGACATGCCCATCGTGGCCGACGGCATGGTGCGATTCATCGGCGAGAAGGTGGCGGCGGTATCCGCCGAGACCGAGGACGCGGCCGAGGAAGCCGCCGCGCTCATCGAGGTCGAGTACGAGGAAATGGACCCGGTTCTCGATCCAGTCGAGGCCATGGAGTCCTCGGCGCCGCTCCTGCACCCGGATGTTCACACCTACAAGGGGCTGCCGCAGAAGCTCGACGGCCCCACCAACCGCGTGATCTACGTCAACTGGGAGAAGGGCGACATCGAGAAGGGTTTCGAGGAGGCGGACATCATCGTCGAGAACACCTTCACCACGCCCAAGGTCCACCAAGCCTACATCGAGCCCCATTCCTGCGTGGCCAAGACCGACCCGGCCACGGGCGCGGCCGAGATCTGGGCGTGCAGCAAGGTACCCTACGGCATCCGCGGCCAGGTAGCCGCCGCGGTGCAGGTGGATCCCGAGTCCATCGTGGTGCATCCTTGCTACATCGGCGGCGACTTCGGCGGCAAGGGCGATTTCATGGATATCGCCCTGTGCTATTCGCTCTCCAAGAAGAGCGGCGGACGTCCCGTCAAGATCGTCATGGACTACGACGAGGAGTTCATCGCCGGCAATCCGCGCCATGCCTCCATCATCAAGGTCCGCACCGGCGCCAAGAAGGACGGCACCATCACCGCCCACCACATGGACTTCATCTTCGACACCGGCGCCTACTGCGCGTTCAAGCCCAACGGCATCCTCGGCGGACCGCAGAAGTCCCCCGGGCCCTACAACATGCCCAACACCTTCGTGGAAGAGCACATGGTGTACACCAACCAGGTACCGTGTGGGCACATGCGCTCCCCGGGCGACCCCCAGGGCTTCTTCGCCAACGAGAGCCAGCTCGACCTGCTGGCCGAGGCGCTCGGCATGAACCCCGCCGACCTGCGCAGGAAGAACCTGCTGGAGGGAGTCCATGACTCCCCCGTGGGCGAGAAGGTCGACTACGTGGGCTCCAACGCGGTCTTCGACAAGGCCCTGGAAGAGACCAGGTACTACGAGCCCCGGCCCAGGAACGTGGGCAAGGGCATCGGCCTGGTGCAGTGGTCGGTGAACGGCGGCAAGGGGCTGGTGAAGTTCAGGCTCGACGACACCGGGACCCTGACGGTCTCGTCCGCCATGCTGGACCAGGGCGTGGGCACCTTCACGCTGCTGGAGCAGATGGCGGAGCAGGAGCTCAAGATCCCGGCCGAGAACATAAGGTTCGAGCACTTCGACACCAGCGCCGGCATCCAGGACTCCGGCCTGGGCGGCAGCCGCGGCACCCGTGTCTACGGCAACGCCGGCTACGACGGCATCATGAAAACCCGCGAGGAACTCCTGGAGGCCGGCGCCAACGCGCTGGACGCCCCCAGGGAGGACATCGACCTTGCCGACGGACAGGTGGTGCACAAGAACGCCGGCCGCGCCATCAGCTATGCCGACGTGGTCAAGGCCAAGGGCTCGGCCATCGAGACCGAGGGGCTCTACGACGACACTTCCAAGGTGGCGGATGCCGCAATGTGCGCGCAGATCGCCGAGGTGGAAGTGGACCCCGAGACCGGCAACGTCGAGCTCAAGCGGCTGGTCACGAGCCACAGCACCGGCACCATCCTGAATCCGCTCATGCACCAGGGCCAGATCGAAGGCGCCAGCATGACCGGCATCGGCTACGGCATGATGGAGCACTTGATGGTGGACGACGGCAAGGTCACCACCGCCAACTTCGGCGACTACAAGATCCCCACCATGCGGGACGTGCCGGAGTTGACCACCCTGCTGTCCGAGCACAAGCGCGGCCCCGGCCCCTACAACAGCATGGCCATCGGCGAGACCGCCAACATCCCCACCGCCGGCGCCATCGCCAACGCCGTGGCCGACGCGTGCGGCGTCCGCATCATGTCGCTGCCGATCACGTCCGAGAAGGTGTTCGAGGCCCTGAACCGGAAGAGCTAGCCAGACGGGACCGCTATCGAGAAGGGGCGGAACAGATTCTCGCGGCGATGCCCGCGGGGAGACGCTCCGCCCTTATTGCCTAGTGCAGCGACCGCGGCTCGCCTAAGACGAACTCGGCGATCTGGGCGTCGAAGCGGTCGCCGTCGGCGGTGACCATCTGGTAGGTGCCGTGCATGGTGCCGTAGGGGGTGGTGAGTGGGCATCCGGAAGTGTACTGGAAGGATTCTCCCTCCTCCAGGACCGGACTCTCGCCCACGACGCCTGGTCCCTTCACCTCCTCCACGTGGCCGGAGGCGTCGGTGATGATCCAGTGGCGGCTCACGAGTTGAACGGTTTCCGAGCCGTCGTTGCTGATCTCCACGGTGTAGAGATAGAACCACCGGTTGTGCTCCGGAAATGAACGGGCCGGGTCGTACTCGGTGGAGACTTCGATCCGGACCCCTCGCGTTACCGCCTTCGAGCTACCCAAGGCAACCTCCGTATCCAATCACTTCGATTCCCCACACACCGACAGGATGGCGAGCGCGTACACCTTGGTGGCGGCAACGAGATCGTCGATCTTCATCGCGCGGTTGCGCGCCTGGCTGATGTTCTCTCTCTGTCGGGGCGGCCCGTAGCAGACCGCCGGGATCCCCAGTTCATTGAAGATGTTCATGTCGCGCCACATGCTGATCTCGGCCGAAGGCGGCGCCGGGGGGTCGGCACCCATGACGTCGCGGTGCGCCTGGTCGATGGAATCGATGAGCATGTCGGCGTTCCGCGCCACGTGCCCCCTGGAATACTGGTAGATGGACACCTCGGAGTCGAAGTCCAGGGTGGCCATCACCGCCTCGATCTCGCGCTTGATGGCCTGGGGATCGGTCCTGGGAACGATGCGCACGTCATAGTAGATGTCGCAGTAGCCCGGGCCGCCGCGGACCGCGGCCACCTGGGCCTTGGGGATCATGGTGCCGCCGGGGAACTCGAAGCGCGCCTTGTGCTCGTAGTCGATGGCCCATTGCTCCAGCGCGACAACCGCGTGGGCCATCTTGATGTAGGGGTTGGGGTGGGCCCGCAGGGACTCACCCCGTTCCAGCCGCGGCGTGTAAAGCTCGCGGCCCTTGCAGCGGATCTTGAGCCAGACCGCGCCGCATTCCCCCATGATGACGCCGAATCCGGAGGTCTCCCCGACGAGGGCGTAGTCGGCGGTGACGCCGCGGTTGACCAGCCACCAGGCGCCGAAGCCCTCGCCCGGAAAATTGACGCCCTGGGTGTCGTCCACCGACGGCTCGCCGGTCTCGGTGGCCACGCCGGTGACGTAGAGGTCGCCGCCGAGCACGACCCCCGCCTTGTTGAGCGCCCTGGCGGCGATCATGAAGGCGCAGAGCTGGGCCTTGTCGTTGATGAGGCCCTTGCCGAACATCAGGTCGCCGTCCACCCAGGCACCCTCCATCCGCACGTCCGCCTCGGAGGCGTCAGCCGGCAATTCGGGGCCAGTGTCCATGTGCGCGTTCAGGATGAGGCTCGACCCGCCGCCGGCGCCGCGTATCAGGCCCACCGCGTTCACGCTCTCGTCGGTGATCCATTGGAGCCAGGCCTCGATGCCGTTGCGCTTGAGCCACCCCACCGTGGCCTCGCCGAGGGCTCTTTCCTTGGCATGGGGGCTGGGGATGTTGCCCAGCTCCAGGCACAACTGGACCAGGTCCTCACGGTCCTGGTCGATGATCTCCTTGATTCGTTCCGCCGCGTCGCTCATGGCCCTATTCATACTCGACGGCCGGATTCCCTGCAAGGAAAGCGCCGCGCGTGCCTTCCCGGAAGCCATGCCGGCCCTCCTCGAAGTCATCCCGGCCTGCGTCAAGTTTGACCCGGGATCCAGGGGGACGAGGCTCGCGAAGAGGGTTTCAAAGGGGAAAAGATGTCGCCGCCGAACCCGGGATTTGCTACAGGTCAGCAAATCGGGAGGGATGCTATGGCCAAGCAGAAACCGAATTCACGGATGAAACGGGTGAAGGCGATGCTGGAGATCGCCGCCGGCGCCTACGGCGAGCGCAGGCTCGACCTGGGCGTGGCGCTGGACATCTCCATCCGCTCCAGCGACGAGGAGGACAACATCCTCCCACCGCTTCGGTTGGGCGTCCACGGCGAGCTCATGGGCGGCATGAAGGCCCCCATCGAGGTGGGGAAGCGGCGGGTGGACGTCTCTCACGTCAACCCGTCGGTGATCGCCACCATGGCCTACCGCGGCAAGGGCTTCTACAAGGAACCCCTGCCCCTGCGCGCGCTGGCCTGCTTCCCCTCGTGGGATCGCATCGCGTTCGTGGTGGCGGCGGACCTTGGAATCCGCTCCGTACGGGACATCGTCCGGAACAAGATTCCGCTCAGAGTCTCTACCCGGGCCTCGGGCATCGACAATTCGACCCACTACACTCTCACCGCCATCATGTCACTCTACGGGCTGTCGTTCCGCAAGATCGCGCGCTGGGGCGGCAGGATCGACGAATGCGCCCACCCGTCCTCGCCCAAGCGCATCGAATCCATCAAGGCGCGGCGCGTGGACGCGATCTTCGATGAAGGGTTGCCCACCAAATGGCTGGAGGCCGCGCTGGAGAATGGCTACGAGGTCCTGCACCTGGACGAGGACGTAATCCGGGGCATGGAGGCCCTGGGATTCAAGCGCGCGGTGATACCTCGGCGGAGATACCCCGGCCTCAAGGAAGACGTCCGCACCGTGGACTTCAGCGGCTGGCCCATCATCACCCACAAGTGGCTGAGCAAGGACATGGCCTACTCCCTGTGCGAGGCCATCTACCGCCGCCGCCGCGACATCCCGGTGGACGCCGCCCGGCTGAACATCAGGGAGGTCTGCCGCGACACCGACGCCGGCCCGCTCGGCATCCCGCTGCATCCGGGCGCGAAGCAGTTCTACAAGGACAAGGGTTTCCTTTAGGTCCACTCTCTCCACTAACTTGCTGACCCCTCCGGGGATCGGACCGGAAACGGCCCCCGCCAGCCAGGACTCATAAAGTCCGGAGCGGGCGGCACGGGCGGGGTGTTGACGGAAGTCCTTATTGATAATATATTATCAATAAGGACTTCGATGAGAAGGAGGGACTTGCAATGAAGAGACGGTGACCGGCAAGGTCGCGGCGGGCGATCCCAGGGTGAAGGCTTGACAATTGTAATGATAAAGAAATATCACTATCGAATTATCTTCCGTGGAAGGAGAACCCATACCGTGAGAATCGAGAAACTGAAGCTGCTTGCAACACTGGCTATTTCATTGGGTTTGTTGTTCGCCGTCGGCTCGGCCACGGCGGCAGATACCTCGGGCCGCCTGCTGGTGGGCGACGGCGAGACCAGCAAGATGTCAATCATCGACTTGAAGAAGGGCACCGTACAGCAGGACGCCTTTGACATGGGATCCCGGGCCGGCCGCATCTACGCCACGAAGAGCGGACGCTTCGCGTTCGCGGTCTCCAGCGACGCCAACAAGGTGCACGTCTTCGACGGCGGCATCTACCTGGAAAAACACGGCGACCATTTCGACCAGGTGACCGGGCCGGTCAAGCAAGTCGATGTGGACCTGGCCGGCGAGCGCCCGGTGCACTTGTATGTCAGTGGCAAGTGGTCCGCCATATTCTACGACGGATCCGGCGACGTGGTGCTGCTCAACGAGGAGGAACTTGAGAAGAAGCGAGCCAACTACAAGCCGCCGAAGCTCAACGCGGGTGCCCACCACGGCGGGGCGGTGCCATTGGCACATGACCTGTTCGCGGTCACCCTCCAGCACCCCGACTTTGCGGCCAACCCCAAGGACTACCGTCTCCCCATCGGCGCCAAGATCGTCGACCTGTCGGGGAAGGAACTGCATCGCCAGGAGGGCTGCAAGGATCTACACGGCGACGCCGGAAACGGCCACGTGGCGGCCTTCGCCTGCAGGGGCGGCGTCCTCACGCTGGAAGCGGACCACGGCAAGTACAAGGGGAGGTTCATCCCGTTTCCGGAGGGTGTAGACAAGGAACTCCGCTTGACCGCGATCTGGGGCTACTCCGGTCTGGACCACTTCTTCCCTCTCGGTTCCGCGGCTGGCGTGTACGCCGTGGATGCCAAGAAAGGCGTCATGAAGCAGTTGGTCTCCGCTTCGGACGCACTGAAGCCCGTCAACGCCGGGATGAGCCACGACGGCAAGGCTCTGCTGGTGGTGATGAGCGACGGCGAGTTGCGCAAGTACGACACTCGCAAGCTCGATCTGTTGGCCTCGGCGCGCGATTTCCTGGCGACTCCGGTAGAGACGGGCTTCTGGGCGCGCCCCCACGTGACCACCATTCCCGGCGCGGTGTTCATCACCGATTCGGTGGGTGGCAAGGTGCTGCAACTGGACGACAAGAACCTGAAGGTCGTCAAGAGCTGGAAGATCGCCGGCAACCCCACCAAGGTGGCCTTCGTCGGCATCTCGGGGAAGACCAAGGGCCACTAGAACCAGCGTCTCCCACTACCTCCCGGCCCCGGCGCGGCGAGCGGTTTCCCCGTGTGATGCCCGCGTCGGGGTCCGGGTTGACAGCATCCTCAACCGTACGACGAATGGTTTGAGGGTACCTCGTCGGGGATTGGAAATAGCCCAGCCCGCTAGTCCTCGGCCACCGTCAACGTCATCCGGTTTCCCTGGACGACCCGGACATCCGCGCCGCCCGGGATCGGGGGCGCTCCGGCCTCCGTTTTGGCGCGCCACAGCTCGCCGTTGACGTAAACGTATCCGTTGGGATCGAGGGTGCCCCGCGCGACGCCGCGCAGGCCCACGAGGCGGGCGGCGCCGGAGGCTTCGAGCTGGTAGGCCCGGCGCAGGAACGGATAGAAGATCACGTCCTTCAGCACCACCACGCCGAGCACGGTCAGGGCCACCCACACCGGCAGGCCCAGCCACGCGTGCAGCACCGCCGCCAGGACGGCCGTGAGGGCCCAGCCGGGAACCTGGAACAGATAGTAGCGGGTGAGGGTCCGCATCGGCGGTCCAGGAGCCTGTCCGAGTCGTATAGAGCCTGCCGCGCGAGGCGGGATTCGACGACTCGGACAGGCCTCTCGAGCTACATGGCGCCGGCGAAGAGCCGCAGGGTCTCGCCGCGGTCGGCGTCGCCCACGTTGTAGGGAATGATCGCCACCTGGTTGATGGCGCTTTGCTTCAGCTCCGCGACCTTGGTGTTGCACTCGTCAGGGGTGCCGGCGACGGCGAACTTGTCCACCAGCCAGTCGGGGATTACGCGGGCCTGGGCGGCGAGCGGGTTCATGTGCTGGTAGTAGTTGTAGGCCTCGTGGATGTCGTCCAGGACCTTCTGCTCGTCCTCGTTGAGGGTAAACGGCAGCGGGTGGGCGATGACCCGGGCGACGTGGGCCTTGACCGCGTCCTTTGCCCCGGGCTTCTCGGAAACGGCGCACGGGACCCACAGCACCAAGTCGATGTCGGAGAGCTTGCGGCCCGCGGACTCGGCGCCGGCGGCGATGCGTTCCACGGCTCTCTCGATGGCACCGGAATCCACGCCCACCAGGATGATCACGCCGTCGGCGATGCGCCCCGACAACTCCAGCATCTTGGGCCCGCTGGCGGCCGCGTAGAACGGGATCTTCCGGTTCTGGGCGAAGTTGAGGTGTATTTTGCTGCCGCTCTCCAGCTCGGCTTCGCCTCCCTCGATGACGGCCCGCATCTGCGCCACCGCCGCCTCGAAGTCCGCCAGCCGCGCCTGCTTGCGGCCCATGGTCTCCAGCGAGCTGTCGCCGAGTCCGATGCCCACGGCGAACCGCCCCGGCGCCATCTCGTCCAGGGTCGCGTAGCCGCTGGCCAGCACCGAGGGGTGCCGCGTCACGGGGTTGGTGACGCCGGTGCCGATGATCACCCTCGACGTGTTGAGGGCCACCGCGGCCATGTTCACGAACGCCTCGCGCCAGATGAGATGCGAGTCGCCGACCCAGATGTGGCTGTAGCCCAGTTCCTCCGCCTGCTTGCTGAGCTGGATGATCCGTGACATGGGTTCCGTGGGAAACATTCCCACGCCGTATTGCATTGAGCTCACCGCGAAACCTCCTTCGCCAACGGCCCCTGTATCCGGGCCGTCGACCGACACCAATTTCTCGTATTAACGAATTGTTACGGCCAATTCGGCCATACTACAAGATCCGGCCCCAAGTCTTTGGGAAGCCGCTGGTCGCTATCCGCTGATGACGACCCCCCGCTCCGGCGGCGGCGTCTGCTGGCTCCGGCCCGCCACGGTCAGCTCGCCGTCGATCATCACCACCGAGATGCCCGGCAGGTCGCCCTTGGCGAACGAATCGAGCGCGTCAGTGGACACCGATCCGGTGATGCGGTCCATGATGACGAGGTCCGCGGGCCTCCCCTCCGCGATGATGCCCAGGTCCAGTCCGTGGGCGCGGCCGGTGTTACCGGTGGCCATGGCCACGGCGTGCTCCGGGGTGATGCCTCCCAGCGAGGCCAGGAAGCAGATCTCCCGCAGGATGCCGCGCGGCACCACGCCCGTGCCGCCGGGCGTGTCGGTGCCCACCAGCACCCTCGCCTCGGCGCCGTGCTGGCGGACCGCTTCGGTCAGCACCATGCCCATGCGCAGGTTGCCGGAGGTGCAGATCTCGACGTAGTACTCCGTCTCGGCCACGATGCGGCGCAGGTCCTCCTCGGGCATGGGGATGGGGCCGCCGGTGCTGTGGCCGATGACGTCGGGGTCGATGGCCTTGACGATGTCCACCCCCGCCACCTGGCTCACCCCCGAACGGGAGACCCCGCCCGAGTGGATCTTGACCTTGATGTCCCGCGCCCGGGCCCACTTCACGTAGCGTTCGGCCTCGCCGGTGGGCAGCAGGCTGTAGTCGTAGAAGATGAACTTGACCAGACGGATGCCGGCCCCGTCGATGGTGTCGAAGTCTTTTTCCTCCAGCCCCGGCACCAGCAGCAGCGTGCCGCCGTGCACGCGCACCCCGGTGGGGCGCAGGTTGTCCCAGCAGCGCTTGGCGACGATGGCCAGGGACACCGCGCACAGGGGGTCCGGCGGCAGCGGCAGGCCCGGCACGTGCAGCTCCCCGGCGGAGATGATGGAGGTGACCCCGCCGTGCATGTAGTGGGTGATCCAGCCCATGGAGTTCTGCGCCGGCGTGAAGTTGCCGAAAGTCGGGTGGGAATGCGAGTCGATGAGGCCGGGGACCACCGTGGTGCCGTTGGCGTCGATGGTGCGGTCTGCGCCGCCGCTCAGCCCGTTGCCGATCTCCTGGATGACCCCGTCGGCCACGAGGACCGAGTCGGCGTCCCGGAGGGGGTCCTCCAGCATCCCGGTTACGAGGGTCCCGATGTTCTTGATCAATGTTGAGGACATGTGCGGGACCGTAGCACAGAAACCCGCCAAATTCAGGCGCGAGGAAGATGGCGCGCCCTTCGACTCCGCTTCGCGAAGCCTGTCCTGAGCCTTGTCGAAGGGCTCAGGGCGAACCCGATTGTGATCAGGCTCCCTTAAATTGACCCTTAACCGTTCGCCCTGAGCGTAGCGCCGCGCCAGCGGCGCGAAGTCGAAGGGCGCCATTTTAGTGCGACAGGATCTGGCTCAGGAACAGCTTGGTGCGGTCGTTCTGGGGGTTGTTGAAGAACGGCTCGGGGGCGTTCTTCTCGATGATCTCGCCGCCGTCCATGAAGATCACGCGGTCGGCGGCGCGGCGGGCGAATCCCATCTCGTGGGTCACCACCAGCATGGTCATGCCGGTCTCGGCCAGCTCCAGCATGGTGTCGAGCACTTCCTTGATCATCTCGGGATCGAGGGCGGAGGTGGGCTCGTCGAACAGCATGATCTTGGGCTGCATGCACAGCGAGCGCGCGATGGCCACCCGCTGCTGCTGGCCGCCGGAGAGCTGGCCGGGATACTTGTCCGCCTGCTCGGGGATCTGCACCCGCTCCAGGTACCGTTGGGCGACCTCCTCGGCCTCGTCCTTGGGCAGCTTGCGCACCCACATGGGCCCGAGGGTGCAGTTCTCCAGAACGGTGAGGTGGGGAAACAGGTTGAAGTGCTGGAACACCATGCCCACCTCGGAGCGGATCTGCTCGATGTTCTTGACGTCGCGGGTCAGCTCGATGCCGTCCACCACGATGGACCCCTGCTGATGCACCTCCAGCCGGTTGATGCAGCGGATCAGGGTGGACTTGCCGGAGCCCGACGGCCCGCAGATGACGATGCGCTCTCCGGCGGTCACCCGCAGGTTGATGTTCTTGAGCACGTGGAACGTGCCGAACCACTTGTGCATGCCCTCGATCTCCACCATCACCCTGGAGGTGTCGGCCGCGGACCGGATACGCTCGGTGCCTTCCTCGGTGTTTGCCATGGGAAGAATGCTAACGGTTGTCCACGCTCAGCCGTCCTTCGAGCCAGAGAGAGTATCGCGACATGGCGAAGCAGCTCAAGAAGAAGAAGAGCGCGATGAAAAGATACGTCTCGTTGGACAGCCCGTTCCACTTGGCGTCCGCGAGCACCGCCCGGGCCACGCCCAGCGGGTCCAACAGGCCGATGATTACTACCAGCGTGCTGTCCTTGTAAAGCCCGATGAAGACGTTGACCATGCCGGGGATGGCGATCTTGAGGGCCTGCGGCAGCGTGATCAGCCACGTTTTCTTCCAATAGGACAGCCCCAGGGAGTCCGCGGCCTCGTACTGGCCGCGGGAAATGGCCTGCAGCCCGCCCCGCACGGCTTCGGCGAGGTAGGCCGCGGCGAACAGCGTGACCATGATCAGCACCCGGATGAGAAGATCGAAGTTGGTCCCCGGGGGCAGGAAGTAGTTGAGCATGGTGGAGGCGATGAACAGCAGCGTAATCAGCGGCACGCCCCGCACGACTTCGATGAAGGTGACGCACAGGACACGCACCACGAGCAACTGCGACTGCCGGCCGAGGGCCAGCAGGATGCCCAGCGGAAGCGACGCCACGATGCCGGTGACGCCCAGGATCATGGTGAGCAGAAACCCGCCGTAGGCGTCGGTATCCACCACCGGCAGGCCCAGGCCGCCGTAGATCAACCAGGCGCCCACCGCGGGATAGGCCAGCGAGAACCACAGCAGTTGGCTGCGCCAGGGCGTGCGGTCGAACAGCACCGGGGCCAGCGCGGGAAAGAGCAGGATGAAGGTGAGCACCGGACGCCAGCGCTGGTCGGCGGGATAAAAGCCGTAGACGAACTGGTCCAGCCGGGTGGCGATGACCGCCCAGCAGGCGCCGTCACCCTGCTTGCGGCAGTCCACCCGGGAGCCGGCCTCCCACACCGCTTCCAGGACGAACCAGTCGATGGCGGCGGTGACGAACTCGTAGATCAGCCAGACGGAAACGAAGGTCAGCGCGGTGTTGAACGCCGAGGAGAACAGGTTGGCGCGCAGCCAGCCGACGACGCCCGCGGACCCCGGCGGCGGCGGCAGGTCCGGGTGCTGTCCGGGCGGATAGATCGGTGTCGTGGTGGCGGGAAGTGACATCAGCGCTCCACCAGCCGGACCCGGCGGTTGTACCAGTTCATGAACACGGAGATGCCCAGGGAAATGGCCAGGTAGACCAGCATGACCAGCATCATGCACTCGATCTCCCGCCCTGTCTGATTCAGCGTGATCCCCCCCAGGGTCCCCACCAGGTCCACGTAGCCGATGGCGATGGCCAGGGACGAGTTCTTGGTGAGGTCAAGATACTGGGAGGTGAGCGGCGGGACGATCACCCGAAGCGACTGGGGCAGAATCACCAGGCGCAGGACGCGTCTGCGGGGGAGTCCCAGCGCTTGCGACGCTTCGATCTGCCCCTTGTCCACGGCGAGGATACCGGCGCGGACGTTCTCGGCGATGAAGCCGGAGGTGTAGAACGCAAGCGCCCAGGTCAGCGCCACCAGCTCGGGGGTGAGGTAGAGTCCGCCGCGGAAGTTGAACCCCTGGAGCTCCGGTACGTCGAAGGACAGGGAAGCGCCGACCGCCGCGAAGGTCAGCCCCGGCAGGCCCACGATCAGGGCGGCGGAAATCCAGGCGCCGGGAAGCTGCCGGCCGGTGGCCTCGCGAACGCGGCGTACGTAACGGTGGACGAGCACCGCCCCGACGATGGCTGCCGCCAGCGCCAGCGCGACCCACTCGAACCCCGATTCGAACAGGGGCTTGGGAACGTAGAAGCCCCGGTTGGTGAGGAACGTGGCGCCGCCGATGGTCATGGCCTGCCGTGGATGCGGCAGCGTGTTGATGAATATCCCGTGCCACAGCAGGATGAGCAGCAGCACCGGGGTGTTGCGGGTGAACTCGACGTAGCAGTATGCTAGGCGCGACACCAGCCAGTTTTCCGACAACCGGAATATCCCGACGAGGAACCCGAGCACGGTGGCCAGGATGATCCCGAGGAAGGCCACCAATCCCGTGTTGATCAGCCCCACCACCGCCGCGCGCAGGTGCGTGTCCCGGTTGGTGTACTCGATGAGCGTCTGGTTGATGTCGTAGTTGGCGGGGAGCCGGAGGAAGTCGAAACCGAAGGTCTTGTCGAGGATGGCGAAGTTGGCGACGACGTTGGCGATCATCCAGGCCACGGTGGCGAAGACGCCCGCCAGCACCAGGATCTGGATGGCGACGCCGCGTACGGCCTCGTCGTACCACAGGCTGCCCAGGCTGAACCCGGGACCCGGAGGCGGACCGGGTCTGTCGTCAGGTTGCACCACGCCCGGTAGTCTATACGACATGAGCCGTGTGGATTGCCAGTGTCACGCGCGACGGCGGCGCGACACTGGATCCACACGGTTCATGCTGGTGTGAAACCCGTCCGGTTTACCGGAACGGCGGCGCGTAGATCAGTCCGCCTTCGGTCCACTGGGCGTTAAGTCCCCGGTCGAGGCCGATGGGGGTCTTCTTGCCGAGGTGCGTCTCGAACACCTCGCCGTAGTTGCCCACCTGCGCGATGATGTTCACCGCCCAGTCCTTGGACAGCCCCAGCCGCTCGCGGCCCTGCAGCTCCTCGACGCCGAGCAACCGGTTGACTTCCTTGTTCTTGTTCTCTTTCGACGCCAGCTCCTTGACGTTCTTGGAGGTCACGCCCATCTCCTCGGCCGCGATCATGGCGTTGAGGGACCAGCGCACGATGTCCGCCCACTGGTCGTCGCCGTGCCGCACCAGCGGTCCCAGCGGCTCCTTGGAGATGATCTCCGGCAGCACCACGTGGTCGTCCGGGTTGTCGGTGGCGGCGCGGGTGGCCGCCAGGCCGGAGCGGTCGGTGGTGTACACGTCGCAGCGGCCGGCCAGGTAGTTGGTGCGCGCCTCTGTGTTGGTCTCGATGGGCACCGGCTCATACTTCATATTGTTGGCGCGGAAGAAGTCCGCGAGGTTCAGCTCGGTGGTGGTGCCGGTCTGGATGCACACCGAAGCGCCGGCGAGCTCGCTGGCGGACTTGACGCCGAGCTTCTTCGGAGCCATGAAGCCCTGGCCGTCGTAGTAGTTGATGCCCACGAAGGTGAGCTGCAGGTCCACGTCGCGGCTGAAGGTCCAGGTGGTGTTGCGCGACAGCATGTCGATCTCGGCCGAGCGCAGCGCGGTGAAGCGCGTCTTGCCGGTGAGGTTCTTGTACTTGAGCTTGTTGGCGTCGCCGAATACCGCGGCGGCCACCGCCCGGCACACGTCCACGTCGAAGCCCTTCCACACGCCCTTGTCGTCCGGCGCGGCGAAGCCCACCAGGCCGGTGTTGATGCCGCATATCAGGTGACCGCGCTGGCGGACGTCGTCCAAGGTACCCGCCGACGCCATCGACGCCGCCGCCAACACCGCGGCCGCCAAACCGACCGAAAACGCACGTATCGAAATCCTCATCAGTACCTCCCCTAAAGAAATTTCGCCCAAACTAACCCTTTAGCTGGTAGCCGGGCAAGCGTTCCAGTTACTTCAGTGTGTTAATCTTAACACAAACGGAAGGAGCAATGTTAGCGCAAAGCGATAATGTCCCCTTTTCAACAAAGCTAAGATGTCCCCTTT
>JAPPNF010000169.1 GCA_028818755.1 Deltaproteobacteria bacterium
CGACGACGAAAAATCCTGCGCATCTTATGGCGCGAATTAACCAGACAGGACACTAGACGCTGGCCGCCGGCTCCATGAATTCCCGCCGCTACGGCTCCGGCAACCGGTGCGCGCCGAGAAAACTCTGGCGCAGGACGTACTCGGCGTGATGCTCGACCGCATGTTGCCGAATGAGCTTCAGGGGAGCGGACAGCCGGACCCGGCCCAGGCGATAGTCGTCCACCATCGCCGCAAGCCGTTGCCGGCTGTCACGGTCCAGGCGTCCCGACAGGAAGCCGGTCAGGTGCTGGAGCGCGTTGGTGTTGGTCTTTCTCGTCGCCGGCTGCTTCAGCGCTTCCATGAACGCGGCGCCGTAACGCATCGTTACGGTCTGCGGCGGGCTCTTTCCGGCCTCGGCCAGGAGCCGCCCCAGAAGCCGCAGGTGCCGCTCGCCGTGGGCCAGCAGGGCCAGCTTGTGGGACGCATGGAAGTCCATGAGCCTTGACAGCGACGGCCCGCCTCGCGTGCAGGCGCGCCATTCCCGGTACGCTTGGACGCGCTCGATGAAGTTCTCGCACAGCGGCGCGTCGTCGAGGCGGTCTTCGGCTTCGACGGGCAGCAACGGGACGGCATCGGCGAGCGCCCGGGCGAACAGCCCGCTGCCGGGGCTGTGATCCCCGCCGGACTCGGACAGGACCGGGACCCGGTCCGGCCCGCAACTTGGGGAACCCTCCTTCAGAACGAAACCGGATACCTCGAGCCTCTCGATCTCGGCGGCACGCCGGCGTCCGTACCGTCGCATGATCCCGGTCCAGTCCCGGCCGGAGCGCTGTCCCACCATGCGGGGCGCCTTGGGGTCCCCGACGAGGTCCACTGGCTCCCGCGGCACTCCCATCCCCACCTCCATCTCCGGGCACACGGCGACGATATCGAAGAGGCGCGACAGCGTATCGGTGACGGCCCGGTGGCGCTTGTGTCCGCCGTCGTAACGGACCCCATGGCCCAGGAGGCAACTGCTGACGCCGATGCGGGGTTTTGCCGGCATGGTGTGTCGAATACCCTGTGACGTTCGCGGGAAAGGCGCCCCACGGTCGTGTATCGTACCACAGTAGCGGGGTCGAACGCTTCGCAGCGGGTACGTTAAGCGGTAAGATGAGGGCAAGGGTCCGCCCCCGTGTAGCCGGAACGCGCCGCGCGAGGGCGGGCTCCAGCCTGGGCCGGCCTGGAGGTGTCCCATGATCAGGAGAGCTCTCCTCGTCATCTTTGTTCTTGCTCTGGCGGTTCCGGCGCATGTCTCCGGCCAGGAGTTCACCGCCGAGACCCTCGACGCCGTGGTGAAGATCCGCGCAGAGGTGCCGCCGGAGGCGCGCACGGCCGCTTCCCTTGGTCCGTTGCGGGAAGGCAGCGGCGTCCTCATCGACTCCAACGGCCTCGTCCTTACCATCGGCTACCTGGTCCTCGAGGCGTCGCACGTGGACGTCACCGACTCCCGCGGCAAGACCGTGCCGGCCCGTATCCTGGGTTACGATCATGCCACGGGGTTCGGCCTGCTCCGGGCTCGGTCCCCCTCGGGGGGCCTCCGGCCCCTGCCGCTGGGGTTGTCGGAGAACCTGGGCCGGGGCGCGGAGGTGTTGATCCTGAGCTACTCCGGCAACGGTCCGTCGGGGCAGGGCGCTTACGTGGTTTCGCGCCGGGAGTTCGCGGGCTACTGGGAGTACCTGCTGGAGCGCGCCATCTTCACCGCGCCCCATCACGCCAACTTCGGCGGCGCGGCGTTGATCGACAAGGGCGGCAGCCTGCTGGGTATCGGCTCCCTCCAGGTGCCGGAAGCGATTCCCGGCCAACCGGTGCCGGGCAACATGTTCGTCCCCATCGACCTGCTGAAGCCGATCCTGTCGGACCTCGCGCAGAAGGGCAGTTCCGGCGCCAGGCGCAGGCCGTGGCTGGGCGTGCAGATGGAGGAGGTGGGTAGACACGTGGTGGTTCGTCGTGTATCCAGGGGAGGGCCGGCGGCGCGCTCGGGCCTCGAGCCGGGGCAACTCATCGCGGGGGTGGGCGGCGCACCGGTGGCGGGGCTCGCGGACCTTTACCGCAAGGTCTGGGCCCTGGGCACACCGGGAGTCAGTGTCCCGCTCAACGTCCTCAAGGGGGTCCGTGTCGAAGAGGTGCAGGTCGTGTCGGGCGACCGCTACGACTATCTGCGATTGAAACCCACTGTCATGTCCCGCTGATCATTGAACCGCGGCGTGGTGTCCGGGGCTCGGCCGAGCACGGAACACTCCGGCCGTGTCGAGGAGAAACCGTGACCGTCACCGAACGTCGCCGGCAGTACCGCGGCCTGCTCCAGGACTCCGGCTGTTGTCACCCGGCTTCCGTTTTCGATCCAGTATCGGCCCGGCTGGCTGAGGCCGCGGGTTTCGAGATCGCCATGCTGGCGGGCTCCGTCGCCTCGGCCACGGTGCTGGGGGCGCCGGACATCGTCGTGCTGACGCTGACGGAGCTCGCGGAGCAGGCGCGCCGCATCGTCCGGGCCGGACGGCTGCCGTTGATGGTGGACGCGGACCACGGCTACGGCAACGCCCTGAGCGTCATGAGGACGGTGGAGGAGCTGGAGGCGGCCGGGGTGGCGGCCCTGACCATCGAGGACACGCACCTCCCCAGGGGGTTCGGCACGCAGGGGGACGAGTTCATCTCCTTGGAGGAGTTCGCCGGCAAGATGCGCGCGGCGGCGGCGGCTCGGTCGGACCGGGAGCTGGTGATCCTGGGCCGGACCGGCGTGTTGCCGGCCCAGGGGGAAGAGTCTCTGGCGGAGCGCGTGAAGGCCTGCGAGGAAGCCGGCGCGGACGGGGTCTTCTTCACCGGGGTCCGCACCCGTGAGCAGGTCGCCGCCATCCATGCCATGACCTCGCTGCCGGTGGTGTTGGGCACCACGCCGCCGGAACTCCATGACCGCGAGTTTCTCGCCGCCAACGGCGTCCGCATCGCCCTCCAGGGCCACATGCCGTTCCAGGTGGCGGTGCAGGCCCTGCAGGCGTCCTACGAGCACCTGCGCGCCGGCCGCCCGCCCGCGGGCCTCAAGGAAAGCGCTGCGGCGCCGGATTTGATGAAGCGCGTGCTGGGTCAGGACCGCTACGACGCCTGGACCGACGAGTTCCTGTAATCCCGC
The DNA here is from genome assembly GCA_028818755.1 of Deltaproteobacteria bacterium. GTDB lineage: Bacteria > Desulfobacterota > Binatia > UBA9968 > JAJDTQ01 > JAJDTQ01. The sequence goes on from JAPPNF010000169.1 coordinate 3,146, forward strand.
ACACCCCAGGGGAGTAGACAAGATTCAAGATTCCACCGCCACCAACGCGCGGCGTATCGGCCAGGTCGCCCTCGGTTTCCTCCACATGGGCTTCAACCGAGGCATCCGGGGCACCTACGCGGTGTTCTACGTCGCCTTCCTCCAGGCCTTCGGGTGGTCCCGCGGGGTCACCGCCACGGCCCTGTCCATCTCGGTCCTGGCGGAAGGGTTTTCCATGCCGCTGGCGGGTTCCCTGGTGGACCGCTGGGGGTCCCGCAAGACCCTGGTGTTGGGCGGGTTGCTGCTGGCCGCGGGACTGGCGTTCAGCGGCACGGTCTCGTCGCTTTGGCAGCTTTACCTGTGGGTCGGCGTGGTCACGGCGCTGGGGCTCGGCCTCATGGGCATGGTGCCCCATGTCGCCATCATCGCGCGGCAGTTCAGCAAGCGCCGGGGCCTGGCCATGGGGCTCGCCTGGTCCGGCGGCGGGCTCGGGATCGCCGCTCTGCTGCCCGTGGCGCAACTCCTTGTTGACATCTGGGGTTGGCGGCTGGCCTACGCAGGCATGGGGGCGCTGTGCCTCGTCCTCGTGGTGTTGCCTTCGGGGGTTCTCATGCCCCGTGACAAGCCCGCGACGAGGAAACGGGCGGAGCGGCGCGTTCCGGTGGAGGGGGAGTGGACGGTCTGGGAGGCGTTGGCCAGCACCATGTTCTGGCTGCTCTTCGTGTCGCGGGTGGTGGCCAGCATGGGCAACCAGATCATCACCAACCACCAGGTGGCCCACGCCGTGGATATCGGTTACACGCCGTTCTTCGCCGCTTCCGTCCTGGGCCTCATGGGGGTGTTCAGCATCTTCGGCCGGGTCCTCTTCGGTTATCTGACCGACGTGTTGAGCCACCAGATGGTCTACACGCTGGTACAGGCCGTCTCGTCGGTGGGGATCCTGGCTCTGGTGGCAGCCGACAGCACCGCTTACCCGGTGCTGTTGTATACGTACGCGGCTTGCTATGGGCTCGGCCAGGGGTCCAGGGCGCTGGTGCTTTCGGCCATCTCCGCCGACGTTTTCCTCGGCCGTGACTTCGGGGCGATCTACGGGTACTTTACCATGAGCATCGGCATCGGCGGTGCCGTGGGAATATGGCTCGGCGGCTTCCTGCACGACGTGTTCGGCAACTATACGGTGCCCTTCATGGTCGCTTTCGCCAATTTCATGGTTTCCATACTCATGGTGTGGGGCATTCGTTTCCTGAAAGGCACTAGGGCGCAGGCGTTCAAGTGAGCCGCGCGCAGTTGGAAGCCCCGTGCTCCGGCGGTGATCGCGCATGTTCTACCGGTTCGAGTTCGAGGCGGAATTTTATCCCACCCTGGAACGGGTACCGTTCCACGTCAGGATGAAGCTCGACCTGGTGGGGGTCCGGGTGTCGCTGAGCACTTGGCGCGCCTTCAGCCTGGAGGAGCGCCGGGCGCTGTGTCATCTGCCGGCGGAGACCGACGAGGAGAAGGAGGTGTTCGCCGCGTTCCTGGCCGCGCTGGCGGAGACCCGTGCCGGAGTCGAGGCCGAGCGTTGCCCGGCACTGGACCCGGATGCGTGGGCCGCCGCTTCAGTGCCCGATCCGGTGGCCGCGCGAAGCGAAGGGGAGGGCATGCCCGTGACCCCCGCCGAGTGGGGCCGCTGGGCGGCGCACGAACGCTATGCCCTCTACAAGACCGCCCTGTCAAAGGATCCCGAGCTTTTTCGGCTCGCCCTCCGAGAGCTGCGCGCCAGGCTGTGTTCCTGATTCCTGCTTGCCAAGGAAATCCGGGAACTATATTGAGAATTTATTCTCATTTGAATTCGCCCTCCGAGAGCTGCGCGCTACGCTATTGTTCCTATTCGTGCTTCTAAGGAAGCTCCGGAAACCTCATTGAGAATTCGCTCTCATTTCGTCCCACCGTCCGAGAGCTGTGCGTTAGGCTGTGTCGTGCTTGCCAAGGAAAACCGGGAAACCCATTGAGAATCCGCTCTCATTTTTTCGTTGTTTTTCACTTCCTTGCCGTGCTAGCGTCGCGGCGTATTTTGCGCACTTTCTCAGAAAGTGCCGGATTTGTGCTCTAATTCGAAAGGAGGACAAATAGCCGTTACACAGACTGTTGGATCTGTCACCGGCGAATCTAACGCGTACCGCTGCTTCGATCGAGACCGTGCAAGGAGGAGGACGAACGATGGCCAAAACCGTGTTTCGGGCTGAAATGGACAAATGGCCCGAGGATCAAGCGGTCAAGACCCACAATCGCTGGCATCCCGACATTCCGATCGTGGAGCAGTTCAAACCCGGCGACGAGTTTCGGGTCGAATGCTACGATTGGACGGGCGGGCAAATTCACAACGACGAGTCGGCCAACGACATCCGCGATGTCGACCTTTCGAAGGTGCATTACCTGAGCGGTCCGTTCGGTGTCGAAGGGGCCGAGCCCGGCGACCTTCTCGTCGTGGACATCAACGACATCGGCTGGCTCGAAGACTCGCAGTGGGGCTTCACCGGCATCTTTGCGCTGGAGAACGGCGGCGGTTTTCTCGACAAGCATTATCCCGAAGCACGCAAGGCCTGCTGGGACTTTTCCGGCATCTACACCACCACCCGCCACATACCCGGCGTACGCTTCCCTGGGCTCATTCATCCCGGACTCATCGGCACCCTGCCTTCGGCCGATTTGTTGAAGCGCTGGAATGACCGGGAGTCGGCCCTGTTCAGAACCGATCCGGATCGCGTACCGCCGTTGTGTACGTTGCCGGACGGGCTCGCCGGCACCACGACGGCACTCATGGGGCAGATGACCGGTGCGGCGGCCCAGGCCGCTGGGCAGGAGGGCGCCCGGACGGTTCCGGGGCGGGAGCACGGTGGCAACTGCGACATCAAGAACCTGTCGCGTGGCTCGCGCTGCTACTTCCCGGTCTTCATGCCGGGCGGCGGGCTGTCGATGGGTGACATCCACTGGTCGCAGGGGGACGGCGAGATCACCTTCTGCGGCGCCATCGAAATGGCCGGGTGGATCGACATCGGCGTCGATGTCATCAAGGGCGGCGTCGAGAAGTACGGGATCACCAACCCGGTCTTCAAGCCGAGCCCGGTGGAGCCGCACTACTCCGACTACCTGATCTTCGAAGGGGTGTGCGTCGATGAGCATGACGGGTCCCAGAAGTACCTGGATGCGACGGTTGCGTACCGGCGCGCTTGTCTGAACGCCATCGAATACCTCAAAAAGTTCGGCTATTCGGGCGAGCAGGCCTACATGATACTGGGCACGGCTCCGGTAGAGGGTCGGATCAGCGGAATCGTCGATATTCCCAACGCCTGTTGCACGCTTGCCGTGCCGACGGAAATCTTCGATTTCGATGTCCGGCCGAGCGCTTCCGGACCGACGGTCCAGGTCAGTGGTGTGGACGTCACATCCTGCAGTTGACGGTTCCCGGCGGAGAGGGGCGACATTTCGCCTCGCCTCCGCCTCGTCATCCCCTGGGTGACGGACGGCGAGCGCCCGCTTGGCGTTTACAGCGTCGAGCGGGCGTTTCCCGAACCGCCGAACTGAAAACATGTGACACTCGGAGGGCTTGAACAATGCTCTTGGGACTTGCACTGTTGTACGTCGGATCCGTTCTTTTCCTGAACGGCATCTGGCTGATGGGCCGCATCGGTGATCGGGAGATCGCCATCATCAATATCTTTGTCGGCGGTCTCACCGCGCTGGTTTCGGCGTTTCTGGCCTTCGGGCCGAATGCGGATGCGACGTCGATCAAGGCCGCGGCGCTGACGCTTCTCTTCACCTTCACCTACCTGTGGGTGGCCTACAATAGATTCCACGATGTCGATGGCCGCGGGCTGGGCTGGTACAGCCTCTTCGTTGCCATCACGGTGGTTCCGGTAGCGTTGGATACCCTGATCAATGCCACCACGCTGTGGGGGTATTGGTTCGGGCTGTGCTGGGCGGCGTGGGCCGTATTGTGGTTCATGTTCTTCCTGCTGCTCGCGATGCAGAAGCCGATCGCGAAGGTGACCGGCGCGGTGACCTCGATACAGGGCATCCTGACCGGGTGGCTGCCGGGTTACCTGTTGCTGGAAGGCATTCTGGCGTAACATTCTGGTACTAACGACGGATGCCGTCCGTCCTCCAACGGGTGGACGGCATCCCGCCGCGTTGCGGTAGCAGCGGAAAAGGACAACGCCATGCCGTTATATGACTATGAGTGCGAGGAGTGCGGCCCATTCACCGAATTCCGCAGCATGAGCCAATCATCGGACCCGATGCCTTGCCCGGCCTGCGGGAAAGCGGCTCAGCGAACCCTCACGGCACCGTTCATCGCCGACATGAATCCAAACAGCCGGATCGCGCATCAGCGGAACGAAAAAAGCGCGCATGAACCCAAGGTAGTGTCCGGAAAGCCTCCTGGCCACGGCCACGGTCACGGCCGTCAGCGCGCGCGCCGCCCTTGGGCGATCGGACACTGATTCTCGATCGCGATCTGGCGCAAGGGTCGAGCAATCGCCCCGCGCGGCCGGCGACGCTCGTACGCGGTGACATGCCGTCGCGCCTGCCGGCCTCCACGGATGCGCCAACGATCGCGCCAATGCGGAAATGACCTATTTGTGGATCGCGCTTGGGAGCGCCATCGGTGGCGTTGGACGTTACTGGTGCACCGGCCTGGTTTCAGATCAGTTTGGCGACGCGTTCCCTTGGGGTACGTTCCTCGTCAACGTGGTGGGCTCGTTCATCATCGGCGTGGTTGCACCGTTGAGCGGATCTGTCGGCCATCCATGGGCGCCCGGACCCGAGGCCCGCGCGTTCATCATGGCCGGTTTCTGCGGCGGCTACACGACCTTCTCGGCGTTCAGCCTGCAGACACTCCAACTCCTGCGCGATGGTCAGTTGTTGCACGCGCTCGGCAACGTCGTCCTTTCGGCCGCGGTTTGCCTGATCGCCGTCTGGCTCGGCTACCTTGCCGGAGCCGGCCTCAACCAGGTTCGGGCAGGCTGAGCTTCATTGGCTTCCACCGCCTCCTTCCGGCTCATGTGTCGTCGAAAACTCTTTTTCTTGTGCTTGTGCAACCGCTGTGGAATCATTCAGGCGAAGGCCGCGGGATACGGAGCCCCGGCCGGGCTTTCGAGAGAGATGACGCATGACCGGTGAATCGGACAAGGTCGGTTCGGCCGTCGTGCTGGCCGGCGGAAAGAGCAGCCGCATGGGCCGGCCCAAGGCCATGCTTCCGTTCGGCGGCGAGCCTCTGATCGTGCACGTGGTGCGCCGGCTGGGGCTCCTCTTTCCGGACGTCGTGGTAGTGGCGGCGCCCGGCCAGGAGCTGCCCGAACTGCCGGTTACTCTGGTGCGCGACGACGTGGCGTACCAGGGTCCGGTGGGCGGCATTGTCTACGGGCTCAGGGCATGCGGCAGCGCCGCCGGGTACGTGACCTCGTGCGACGTGCCTTTTCTCAGCCTTCCCCTGGTCTCCCACATGGCCTCGCGGCTCCCGGGTCACGACGTCGTAGTGCCGTACTGGGAAGGGCGCCCGCAACCGCTGCACGCGGTGTACCGGCGCTCGGTGCTGCCTTTGCTGGAGGGGCAACTGGAGCGCGGCGAGCTGCGTCCGGTCTTCCTCTACGACAAGGTTCGCACCCTGAAGGTGGGGGAGGACGAGATCCGCACCGTCGATCCCGACGGGTCGAGTTTCTTCAACATGAACACCCCGGAAGACTACTCCGCGGCCCTTGCGCGCTGGGAGCGGACGGCCATGGACGCGGTGCCTGACCGCTGCGAGGTGGAGCTGCTGGGCGCGGCCCGGCTGCGGGCACGGACAAGCCGTGTCTCGGTCGACTTGCCGCGGCCGGCCACGCTGGCGCAGGTGCTGTCCGCGCTGGCGCTTGAGCTTCCGGCGTTGGTGGGCCCGGTCATCACCGAGACCAGGGACGGCCTCACCGCCGGCCACGTGTGCAACCTGAACGGCCGGGACTTCGTTCGGGACGCCAGCCGGCCGGTGGAGCCCGGGGACCGGCTCCTCATCATGTCCAGTGATGCCGGAGGATGACCGTGCACGGGTTTCACGACAGGTTGCTGCACGTGGATCTGAGCACGCGCCGACACCACTGGGAGAAGACCGGGGAGAGCCGCCTTCGAGCCTTTCTCGGCGGCATCGGCCTCGGCACGAGCCTGCTCTACGACTTCGCGCCGCCGGGAGTGGAACCCCTGGGGCCGGATAACCCCTTGATTCTCGCCAGCGCGCCGCTGGCGGGCACCGGTCTCACCACCACCGCCAAGTACGCGGTGGTGACGAAATCGCCCCTGACCGGCTTCATCGCGGACTCCCTGTCGTCGAGCCACTTCGCGCTGGCGCTCAAGGCGGCGGGCGTTGACGCGGTGGTGATCACCGGCCGGGCCCGGGCTCCGTCCTATCTGTTCGTGGACAATGACGGGGTGGAGTTGCGGGACGCCCGCCACCTCTGGGGACGTAGCGCAGCCGGCGCCGAGGCCGCGATCCGCGGGGAACTGGGCAGCGAAGTGCGGGTGGCCGCGGTGGGCGCGGCCGGCGAGAACGGCGTGCGTTACGCAACCATCAGCAACGAAGGCCGGCACGCCGGCCGCGGCGGCGTGGGCGCGGTCATGGGTTCCAAGAACCTCAAGGCCGTGGCGTTGTCCGGCAGCGCGCGGGTCTCGGTGGCGGATCCCGAAGGGGTGGCGGTTGCGGCGGACGCGCTGAGGCGGCGCAGCCTGGGCGAGCACACCGCCAAGTACCGTGAGATCGGCACGGTGGCCAACCTGGCGGCGTTCGACCGCCTGGGCGCCCTCCCCACCCGCAACTTCCAGCAGCCGACCTTCGCCGCGGCCGACGGCCTCAGCGGCGAGAGCCTCACCGAGAACAGTTTCAGCCGCCGCCACGGCTGCGCTTCCTGCACCATCCGCTGCGAGCGGCTGTTCAGGTCGTTGTCCGGGAACGAGCAACGCATGGAGTACGAGACCCTGTTCGCGCTGGGGCCGCTGTGCGGCCTCGAGGACCCCGAAGCGGTGCTGGAGGCCGCACGGCTCTGCGACGAGTACGGGCTCGACAGCATCAGCACGGGCGGCACGCTGGCCTGGGCCATGGAGTGTGTCGAGCAGGGGCTTCTGCCGGAGGCCGGCGACCTGCGCTTCGGCTCCGCCGAGGCGGTGCTGGCGGCGATACCGGCCATCGCGGAGCGCCGGGGCGTCGGCGATCTGCTGGCCGAGGGCTCCCGCCGCGCGGCGTTGGCGTTGGGCCACGGCTCCCTCGACTGGGCCATGCAGGTGAAGGGGCTGGAGCTGCCGGGATACGAGCCCCGGAGCCTCAAGACCATGGCCCTGGGCCTGGCCGTGAGTCCCCGGGGCGCCTGCCACAACCGCTCCGGCGCCTACGAGGCGGATTTCTCCGGCGCGGTGGACCGCCTGAGCTCGGAGCCGGGCCGAGGCGCGCTGGTGGCCGCCTCGGAAGACTTCGCCGCGGCGCAGGACTCCCTCATCGTCTGCAAGTTCCTGCGGCGTTGCTTCGACGACTTCTACGCGGAGGCGGCGGATCTCCTGGCCAAGGTCACGGGCTGGGACTACACCGCCGACGAGTTGCGCCGCGCCGCGGAGCGGATCCATACCCTCAAGCGCTGGTTCAACCAGCGCGAGGGCTGGCGCCCGGAGGATGACGGGTTGCCGCCGCGGGTGCTCACGGAATCCCTTGCCACGGGCGTGGCCCGGGGCACGCGCCTCACCGCCGAGGAGCTCCAGGCCATGATCCGCGACTACTACGGCGCCCGGCGGTGGGACGAGAGCGGCCGCATCCCCGAAGCCAGGCTGAAGGAGCTCGGCCTGCCGGCGAGCCAAGACGGAGCCCGGGCGCATGGCCGGTAAGGAACCGTCCGGGCCGCGTCGCTCGCACCCCGGCTCAGGCCGCCGCCGGGGCCGGAACCGTCCCAGGGGCCGGCAGGTCGACCTGGAAGCGCTGGAGCAGGTGCGGGCGCTGCTGGGGGATGAACCGCGCCGCCGGGACCTTCTCATCGAGCACCTTCACCGTATTCAGGACCGCTACCAGGTACTGTCGGCCGCCCATCTGGCGGCGCTGGCGGACGAGATGCGCCTCGCCCTGGCGGAGGTCTACGAGGTGGCGACGTTCTACGCCCACTTCGACGTGGTCCGGGAAGATGCGGCGCCGGCTCCGGACTTCACCGTGCGGGTGTGCGACGGGCTGGTGTGCGAGATGATGGACGCGCAAGGGCTGTTGGAAAGCCTGCCGGACGTCGTGGGCAGAGGTGTTCGGGTGGTGCCGGGACCGTGCATGGGCGGCTGCGACCGCGCCCCGGTGGCCAGGGTGGGAAGCCGCACCGTGGTCCGGGCCACCGTGGACAAGGTGTCGGCGACGGTCCGGGGTGGAGAGGTCGAGGCGGAGTTGCCGGCCTGCAAGGACTACGGGGAATACCTGGCGGAGGGCGGCTACTCGCTGCTGAGGGAATGCATCGGCGGCGTTCTCGACCGCGAGGAGGTTGTTGAAAAGGTATCGGCGTCGGGCCTCCGGGGCCTGGGCGGCGCCGGGTTCCCCACCGGCCGCAAGTGGCAGATCGTGCGGGGCTATCCGGGCCCTCGGCTCGTGACCGTGAACGCGGACGAAGGCGAGCCGGGCACCTTCAAGGACCGCTACTTCATGGAGAGCGATCCGCACCGGTTCCTGGAAGGCGTGCTGGTGGCGGCGTGGGCGGTGGAAGCGGAGGCCGTCTACATCTATCTGCGGGACGAGTACGCCGAGGTGCGGGAGATCCTGTCGCGGGAGCTGCCCAGGCTCGCGGAAGCCGGCCTGGACGCGCACGTCGAGGTGCATCTGCGCCGCGGCGCCGGAGCCTACATCTGCGGCGAAGAGTCGGCCATGATCGAGAGTATCGAGGGCAAGCGCGGGCTGCCGCGGCACCGGCCGCCTTATGTCGCGGAGACCGGCCTGTTCGGGCGGCCCACCCTGGTGCAGAACGTCGAGACCCTCTACTGGGTCCGCGACATACTGGAGAAGGGGCCGGAGTGGTTCACGGCCCAGGGACGCAACGGCGGCGCCGGCTTGCATGCCTACTCGGTATCAGGCCGGGTGGCGCAACCGGGTGTGAAGATCGCGCCCACCGGCATCACCGTGCGCGAGCTGATCGACGAGCACTGCGGCGGCATGCAGCCCGGCCACCGGTTCAAGGGATACCTTCCCGGCGGCGCCTCCGGCGGCATGCTGCCCGCCTCCATGGCGGACCTCCCGCTCCGCTTCGGTTCCCTGGAGGAGCACGGCTGTTTCGTCGGTTCCCATGGCGTGGTGGTGTTGAGCCACCAGGACGACGTCAAGGCCGTGGTCCGTAACCTGATGCGCTTCTTCAAGCACGAGAGTTGCGGCCAGTGCACGCCGTGCCGGGTGGGAACGGAGAAGGCGGTGGCCCTCCTGGAGCGCCCCTCGTGGGACGAGCCCTTGCTGGAGTCATTGGGCGACGCCATGGCCGACGCCTCCATTTGCGGCCTCGGCCAGGCGGCCCCCAACTCCGTGCGCTGCGCGTACCGGTATTTCCGGGAGGAGCTGTCGTGAGCGATCCCGTGCGGTTTACCCTCGACGGCAGGGAGGTGGAGGCGGCGGCCGGCGAGACCATCTGGCAGGTGGCCGAGCGCCACGGCACGACGCTGCCGCACCTGTGCTACGACCCTCAGCCCGGCTACCGGCCCGACGGAAACTGCCGCGCGTGCATGGTGGAAGTGGAGGGGGAGAGAGTGCTGGCGGCTTCGTGCATTCGGCGCCCCGGACCGGGCATGAAGGTGAGCACGGAGAGCGGACGCGCCCGGAGCGCGCGGCGGATGGTGCTGGAGCTGCTGGTGGCCGACCAGCCCGGGCGCGACCTCGCCCACGATTCGCGGTCGCGTCTGTGGCAGTGGGCCGAGCGGCTGGAGGTCACGGAAAGCCGGTTCCCGGTCCGCGAAGCGCCCGCGCCCGACGCCAGCCATCCGGCCATGCGCGTGGCGCTGGACGCGTGCATCCACTGCACCCTGTGCGTGCGCGCCTGCCGCGAGGTGCAGGTGAACGATGTCATCGGCATGGCCCACCGGGGCGCCGGCGCCAAGATCGTCTTCGACTTCGACGACCCCATGGGCGACAGCACCTGCGTGGCCTGCGGCGAGTGCGTGCAGGCGTGTCCCACCGGTGCGTTGATGCCGGCGTCGATGGTGGATGCGACCGGGGTGGACAAGCGCGAGGTCCTCGCCGAGGTGCCCAGCGTGTGCCCTTATTGCGGCGTGGGTTGCCAGATCGGCTACCGGGTCAAGGACAACGCCATCGTCGCGGTGGAGGGCCGCAACGGCCCGTCCAATCGCGGCCGCCTGTGCGTCAAGGGCCGCTTCGGCTTCGACTACGTCAGCCACCCGCACCGCCTCACCGTGCCGCTGATTCGCCGGGACGACGCGCCCAAGGACGCGTCGGCGGACGTGGACCCGGCGAATCCCTACAGCCATTTCCGCGAGGCCACGTGGGAGGAGGCGCTTGACGCGGCGGCCGCGGGCCTGCGGAAGATACGGGACCGGGACGGCGGCGATGCCCTGGCGGGCTACGGCTCCGCCAAGGGTTCCAACGAGGAAGCGTACCTGGTGCAGAAGCTCGTTCGCACGGGCTTCGGCACCAACAACGTGGACCACTGCACGCGCCTTTGCCATGCGTCCTCGGTGGCGGCGCTGATGGAGGGCATCGGCTCGGCCGCCGTGACCGCGCCCTTCACCGCCTGCGAGGACTCGGACGTCGTCATCGTCATCGGCGCCAACCCCACCGAGAATCATCCGGTGGCGGCCACCTACTTCAAGCAGGCCGCCAAACGCGGCGCCCAGCTCATCGTGATGGATCCCCGCGGCCAGGCCTTGCGGCGGCAGGCGACCTGGATGCTTCAGTTCAAGCCCGGCGCCGACGTGGCGCTGCTCAACGCCCTGCTCAACGTCATCATCGCCGAGGGGCTCTACGATGGCGACTACGTGGCTGCCCACACCGACGGCTTCGAGGAGCTGAAACGGCACGTGGCGGAGTTCACGCCCGAGGCCATGTCGGAGATCTGCGGCGTTGAACCCGAAACCCTGCGCTCGGTGGCGCGGCTCTACGCCGGCGCCCGGGCCGCCATGATCTTCTGGGGCATGGGGATCTCGCAGCACATCCACGGCACCGACAACGCGCGCTGCCTCATCGCCCTGGCGCTGGTCACCGGCCAGGTGGGCCGGCCCGGCACCGGGCTGCATCCGTTGCGCGGGCAGAACAACGTGCAGGGGGCTTCGGACGCCGGCCTCATCCCGATGTTCTATCCCGACTACCGCTCGGTGGAAGAGGCGGACACGCGCCGGCGTTTCGAGGAAGTCTGGGACATGGCGCTGGACCCGCGCCGCGGCCTCACGGTGATGGAGATCGTCGACGCGGTGCACGCCGGGCAGATCAAGGGCATGTACATCATGGGCGAGAACCCGGCCATGTCGGATCCCGACGTCCAGCACGCGCGCGAGGCCCTGGCCAGGCTCGATCACTTGGTGGTGCAGGAGATATTCCTGACCGAGACGGCGTTTCACGCGGACGTGGTGCTGCCTGCGTCAGCCTGGCCGGAGAAGGACGGCACGGTCACCAACAGCAACCGCCAGGTGCAGATGGGCCGGGCAGCGCTCGAGCCGCCGACCGGAGTCCGGCAGGACTGGTGGATCGTCCAGGAGATCGCGCGGCGCATGGGCCTCGACTGGAACTACACCGGGCCGGCCGACGTTTTCGCGGAAATGAAGCGCGTCATGCCGTCCCTGGACCACATCACCTGGGAGCGGGTGGAGCGGGAAAGCTCCGTAACCTATCCGTGCGCGGCGCCGGATCGGCCGGGAGCGGAGGTGGTGTTCGGCGAGGGCTTCCCCACCGCCAGCGGACGCGGCAGGCTCGTGCCCGTGGACATCATCCCGCCCGACGAGCAGCCCGACGAGGCGTTCCCGATGATCCTCAGCACCGGCCGGCAACTGGAGCACTGGCACACGGGCGCCATCACCCGGCGTGCCAGCGTGTTGGACGAGCTCGAGCCCGAGGCGGTGGCCAACCTGTCACCCGGGGAACTGCGCCGCCTGGGCGTGTCGCCGGGGGAGTTCGTCCGCGTATCCACCCGGCGGGGCGTCATCGAGATCAAGTCGCGAGCCGACAGCGCTGTCCCCGACGGATGCGTCTTCATTCCATTCTGTTTCGCCGAGGCGGCGGTCAACCTGCTGACCAACCCGGCGCTGGATCCCTACGGCAAGATACCCGAGTACAAGTTCTGCGCGGCGAGGGTCGAGCCGCTGTAGCCGACGCGGGATCAGTACCGCAGCAGTGCGGCGATGGTGAGGCTGACGGCGATGGACAAAGCTATGACGAGCCAGACTTCCAAGTGAAACCCCCTTTCACATAGAAGTCTAACAGAGAAAGTTAGGTTAGTCAAATTTGTCGCCGGATGACGGTGGACTGGTAACCGATCCAGTACCCCTGAAGGCGCCCATGGCCGGCCAGATCAGAAGCTCACCCTGGGAGTTTCCCTGGCCGCTTCCTCGACCTGGAAGTACTCCGCCTTCTCCACCCCCGCGAGTCCCGCGTAGAAGCGTCCCGGCAGTCTCCGCACAAAAGTGTTGACCGCGGTCACGCTGTCGTTGAACCGTTTTCGTTCCACGGCCAAGCGATTCTCGGTGCCTTCCAGTTGATCCTGGAGCTTGAGGAAGGACTCGTTGGACCTGAGTTGCGGGTATCGCTCGCGCAGGACCAGCAGCCGGGACAACGCTCGCTCGAAGCCGGCCGCCGCCTGCGCCTTCTGATTGACGGTGTTGGCCTGGAAATAGGCCTTGCGGGCGTTGGCCACCCCCAGAAAGATCTTCTCCTCCTGTTTCGCCACGCCCTTGACCGTCTCCACCAGGTTGGGGATCAACTCGAAGCGGCGCTGGAGCTGGTTCTCCACCTGCGCCCACTGGTTCTTGACCCCCTCGTCCAGGGTGATGGCCCGGTTGTAGCCGTTGAGGACACAGCCCCCCGCCAGCAGGACTATCCCGACGACCGCCGCCAGCACGATCAAAAGGACCCTTGATGCACTCACGCCCGCTCCCCCTTACACGTTTCAGTCAGATCTGATTATCGGCCATGTAGGGGCGGGTTTCAATGACCTGCTCCCCTTGAATGTCCTCACCTAAAGGTTAGTGTTTAACCGGAAAGGAGGAGGCCATGCGCAAGAGCAGGTACAGCGAAGCCCAGATCGTGGGGATACTGAAGGAGCACTAGGCGGGGCTTGGGGCGGCGGAGCTGTGTCGGAAGTACGGCATCAGTGACGCGACGTTCTACAAGTGGCGCTCGAAGTACGGGGGGCTGGAGGTGTCGGAGACGAAGCGGCTGCGGAGCCTGGAGGCGGAGAACGCCAAGCTGAAGCGGCTGTTGGCGGAAGCGATGCTGGACGTGTCGACGCTCAAGGAGATGGTCGGAAAAACTTCTGACGCCCAGGTCGCGGAGGGAAGCGGTGGACTGGGCGATCAACGAAAGAGGCCACTCGCAACGGCGGGCATGTGGTCTGGTGGGGATGGAACCGCGGGTGTACCGGCACCGGTCGACCCGACCGGGCGACTGGGATCTGCGAGGGAGGCTGCGGGAGTTGGCTGGGGAACGTCGCCGCTTCGGGTATCGGCGGCTGCACATCTTGTTGGCGAGGGAAGGCGTGGTGGTGAACCGCAAGAAGCTCTACCGGCTCTACAAGGAGGAGCGGTTGGTGGTGCGCAAGAGGGGCGGCTGCAAGCGGGCGCTGGGCACCCGGGCGCCGATGACGATCCCGCAAGGGGCGAACCAGCGGTGGTCGGTGGACTTCGCCTCCGACGCCCTGGTGGACGGCCGGCGTTTCCGCGTGCTGTGCGTGATCGATGACTTCACCCGGGAGTGCCTGGGCACCATCGTGGACAACTCCATCACCGGGGAGCGGGTATCGAGAGAACTGGACCACATCGCCCGACGGCGGGGGTATTCCGTGCTGGTGGTGTCCGATAACGTCCTATGTGAGGAAGGGAGGTTGATGATCGGGGCGCAGGTCTCCGATTGCCAGTTTCGGCGAGCCTGTAAGGATTTTTGTGTTTGTGAGCCATACGATGAACCCTTAGAGAGGAGGGACGTATGGCGAAGAAGGAAGACGATGGGATCTGGCGGCAGCTGCTGGACGAGCTGATCGCGAAGCGAGGGGTGCGCGGGGCGGCCGATTTCGAGTCGCTGGCGACGGAGTTGAAGAAGGCGTTGGCGGAGCGGATGCTGGGGGCCGAGATGGACGTGCACCTCGGCGAGACGTCCGAGCGGGAGGACGGTAACCACCGCAACGGCACGAGCCGCAAGACAGTGGACACGGGCAACGAGCGGATCGTGCTGGACATACCGAGAGACCGCCAGGGTCGGTTCGACCCGGTGCTGGTCGGGAAGTACTAGCGCCGGTTCCCGGGTTTTGACGAGAAGATCATCGCGATGTACGCGCGCGGGCTGAGCACGCGGGACATCCAGGCGCACATCGAGGAACTGTGCGGGATCGAGGTGTCGCCGGCGCTGGTGTCGGCGGTGACCGATGCGGTGCTCGAGGAGGTGACGGTTTGGCAGAACCGGCCTCTGGAGCCGGTGTACGCGGTGGTGTACTTCGATGCGCTGCGGGTGAAGATCCGCGACGAGGGCTTGGTGCGCAACCGGGCGGTGTACCTAGCCATGGGGATCACCTGCGGCGGCGAGAAGGACGTGCTGGGGCTGTGGATCGAACAGAGCGAGGGGGCCAAGTTCTGGCTTCGGATCATCAACGAGCTCAAGGCCCGCGGCGCCCAGGACGTGCTGATCGCCGTGGTGGACGGGTTGAAGGGCTTTCCCGACGCGATCACCAATGTATTCCCCGAATGCGTGGTGCAGACCTGCGTGGTTCACCTCATCCGTCACTCGCTGCAGTTTGCCTCATGGAGGGACAGAAAGCCGCTGGCGAAGGCCCTCAAGGCCATCTACGGGGCGCTCGGCCGAGGCCGCCGCCGCGGAGTTGGACCGATTCGAAGCCGGCCCCTGGGGTCAACAGTACGCCGCCGTGGTGCAAAGTTGGCGCCGGCGCTGGGAGGAAGTGACCCCGTTCTTCGCCTTCTCCCCGCAGGTGCGCAAAATCCTGTACACCACGAATGCCATTGAGAGCCTGCACAGCCAGGTCCGCAAGGCGATCCGGAACAAGGGCCACTTCCCGAGCGACGAAGCGGCCACGAAGCTGATTTACCTGGCGCTGAGGAACATCACTGCCAAGTGGCGGAAACCCCCGAAAGAATGGCATGCTGCCAAGCTCCAGTTCGCCATCCAGTTCGGGGATCGATTCGTGCTGGCGGCCTAGATGACCGAGGACGGCTCACACACAAAATTCTGTACAGCACCGTTTCGGCTGGCGGCATAACGTTTGTCAATCTTGCCAAGTGGCCTCCACTTTGCGGAAGAAGCTCTCCTCCATAGCAAACACAGGGTCCGCGATGTCAGCGGCCCTCACCACCCTTAGGACGAGATACTTGATCCAAGTGGAAGACCCAATCATTATCTACAGGGTCGCGTTGTACGCGCCCTCACGGCCGAGTCGGAGAGGGGTTCTTCCACTTGGCACCGCTCCCTCGAAGAAGGGGCGGTAGTCGGTTCCGCCTTTGATGACGGCGTGCACGACACGGGCCATCTTGGCGGTTACGGCAACGAGCGCTTTTCGCCTTAGGTCGGCGTTGTGCCTTTCCTTGGCGATAGAGCGCTCGAACTTGTCCCGGAAGCTGTTCTCGCGTTGTCGGACCGCGATCTGGGCAGCCATCCACAGGGCGCGCCTCAGGCGGGCATTGCCGAACTTGGAGAGGCGCGTCTGGCCGCGGAACTGTCCTGACTGATGGGTTGCGAGATCGAGTCCGCAGAACTTGAGGAACTGGCGGTGGTGGCGAAAGCGGCGAAGGTCGCCGGCCTCAGCCAGGATAGTCAAGGCATTGATGGGTCCAATGCCTGGTACTTGGCGCAGCCGCCTGTAGTCGGGATGATCCTGCAACAACTCGTGGGCCATCCGTTCGATCTCGTCACGCTGCCGGATGAGACGGCGGGCCTCGTTGACAACCATGCGGAACATGACGATCGCGGGCGCATCAAGCGGCAGCCCGACAGAGGCTTGGGCTGTCTGATAGATATCCCCGAGCAACCACGCCTTGGAGACCTTTCTGCCGACGACATCCCAGGCGGCCTCGACGAAGGCGTCCTGGTCGAGGCCAGTGATGCTCGCCGGTGTCGGAAAACGGTCAAGGAAGGCGAAGAACCATTCACCGCGGCTGTTGTGGCGGAAGCGTTCGATCTCCGGGAAATAAAGCGGTAGGTAGTGCGTCTGGAGTCGGTGCAGGATGCCTGTCTTGGCCTTCGAGACCACCTCATGGGTCTTCGACAGCTCCTGGATATCGTTGAGCCCTTCGGCGAGTGGGTCCTGGTAGTGTTGGGTCAGACCGATCCGCAGCATGTGCAGGATGACCTGCGCGTCCTTGGGGTCGTTCTTGTCCCAGCCGTTGTGCAGTGCTTCCCGGGTTCGGGCCAGCGCCACCGAGGAGATCAGCCGCAGCTCGATTCCGGCCTCAAGCAGGCGCCAGACCAGAGCCCGGTGATAGTTGCCGGTGGCCTCGAAACCGGTGATGATCGGACATTCCAGGGACCGCAGAACAGCGACCAAACGATCATGCTCCTCACGCGTGTTGAGAACCGTGAGCCGGCGACGGCGAGAGTGGCCGGGACACTCGATCAGGACCTCGTGGCGGTGCTTTGCGATGTCGATCGCTACAAGCGCGGCCCCGCAGGGCGTAGGGTACTGCCTGGTCATGGTTGGCCTCCAAAGTGTGTGCTGGGACACCTTTACTTTGGAGACCTGCGGCCCAGCCATCGCTTTCGAACATCCTTCCTTCCCAATGTGCTACGGCACCGAGTTCACCTCCAATGCGATGCTCGGATGGCAACAGGACCACGGGATCGGCTGGCACTACATCGCTCCGGGCAAGCCTATGCAGAGCGGCTTGGTGGAGAGCTTCATCGGCCGGCTGCGCGATGAGTGCCTGAACGGCACGTGTTCACCAGCTACCGCCATGCCCGGGAACTCATCGAAGAGTGGTGAGTTGACTACAACGCCAGAAGGCTGCACACGAGCCTCGAAGGACTCACTCCCATGGAGTTCGCAGCCCGGTCCCGAGCGGACCACAACCAAAAACCACTAACTTATAGGTGAGGACAAAAAGGGGAGCAGGTCATCTGATACTTCTCGAATCCCGCCTGTGAAAACGTCCCTTGCCGCATCTAGAAACCTCCCTCGCTTGTGCTTTTTTTCCTATCCTAACACCTTTTCTCGAAAGACGAACTATGGCAATTGATCAGAGGTTCCTAACTCCGCCGCCTGCCTGTCCTACAAAGTAGGACCACCTCACCTACAAACCGTACGAAATTGTTTGACAACGCGACTCCCCTATGTAAATGTGGTATTCATGTACGACTTCTACCGAAAACCCCCGGATGCTAGCCGGCCTCACCGCACCAGCTTCTCCAACAACGCTGGACACTGCCGACGAATAATCACATGGGTTTGAAAGAATTCATCGATAACCACCCCGCAGTCTACACTGTATCATTCATCGTTGCGGCCATCGGCGCTACAACGGCTGTCGTCGGCAATCTGAACGACCGCCATACGAAAGCACTCCAGCACCAACACGCCGCACAGTTGACGGACCTCCGCTCGTCGCTCAACACGCAGATTAACGATCTCGCAACACGGCTCAACTCGATCGAGCGCCGTTTCGGTGACGAGGCCGCCTTCTTCGACGTTACGAAACTTTCCATTGCGCCGGGACAGTTTAAAACGCTCTCAACTGACTATCGTCCTTACCAAAATGGTAAGTTCTTTGTTCACGTACCACCTAGCGACAAGTGGAGTCATCAACAAACGACTGAAGGAGCGTACTATCGAGAAGTCTTGAAGGAACATCTTCCCGTAGCAGGGCCGATGCAGTCACTGATGTCACAATTGGATAAGGCGCCTGTCGATATATGGCGTCATTCTGAAACCCTGGCACTTTCGATATCGCTTGGCGATGACACACAGGAAGTTCGTCTCTTTCCGCATATTCTCATTCAGACTATGTCACGAAAGCAGCTTGAGGGCCTCCTGCAACCCATTCTTCGGGACGACGTCCTGACAAAGATTTTTGACGATTTGTCGGAGAAAGTGAGAGGCTATGCGGAGGATAGAACCCGCGACCCTACGAGCTCCAAATGGGTGGAAGAGCTGGCCGGGATAATGTTTGATGATGTGACAGGCTTTATTTTGATGTCGCGCCTGCAACAGCATTATATGATGGCCACCCTACTGAAGAAAGTCCGGTTCAGGGTATTGTCAATACAAAAAAAGGGCAACGTCGTCTATTGGAGAAGTCAACGTATATTTTACGACGACACCGATCAAACTTTGGAAAAGCTTCTTGTGGACGAAGAAGTATTCTTGGTTGGCACGGGAAGCGAACTTGTGCTCGTAAGCGTACAAGTGCCATCGAAACATGGGCAACATGACGCGTTCAATTGGGCAGCCGCGTGGCTAGCCGGTCTTCGAATCGCTATTGGAACGTGACGTCGCGCAGCGCTTTTCCTGCCCAACCCGGCAAATCAGCCCATCCGGCACAACGTGGTTCTACCGTTTGCGCTCCGTCGGGCCACCACTTCGCTCCCCTCCGGACTGCGCCACCATCACTTCAATCAAGATGAACCGCCCCGGGTATACCGGAGACGGATTAGATATCACCAGCCGGCGCCGCCCCCGCCTCCGCCAAAACCTCCTCCACCACCGAAGGAACCTCCGAAGCCGCCTCCGAACCCGCCGCCCAAGCCTCCGCCCACCGGCCCTCCCCAGGAGCGCCCGCCACCCCCGAGAAGGCTGCCGAGGAGGGCTCCCATCAGAAGGCCCGAGGCCGCGCCCCGGCCGCCCCAGGCCGTGCGGTGGCGCCGCCGCCGCAGGGAGCTCAGGACGAACAGCAGCACCAGGATCGGCATGAACGAGGCGCCGATGCCGGTGTTGCGGGCCATGCGCCGGCGCCCGTCGCGGATGCGGTAGTCGGGAGCGCCGGTGAGCTTCACCCGCGACGCGTCCGCCACCCGGTTGGCGGTGGCGACGGTGAGAGCCATCAACCCTTCGGCGTACTTGCCCGCCCTGAAGAAGTCCGCCGCCACCCGGCGCGAGGCCGTGCCCGCCCACGAGTCGGGCAGCACCCCCTCGAGGCCGTAGCCGGTGTGAATCCGCACCCGCCGCTCCTTGACCGTCAGGGCGATAAGCGCGCCGTTGTCCTTGCCCTTGCGGCCGAGCTTCCAGGCTTCCGCGTGGCGCTGGACGAAGCCGAAGAAGTCCTCTCCGCCGGTGGTGGGCACGGTCAGGACCTTGACCTGGGCCGTGGTCTTCTGTTCCAGTTCGCGTAGCCAGCCTTCCATCCGGCGTTCGGTGGCGGCGTCGATGAGGCCGGCGGTGTCCACCACATACGTCCCCGGATCCCTGACCGTCACGGCCGCGCCGGCCTTTGGCGCCAAGGAAGCCGGCCCCAGGAGGCACGCCAGCAGCAACAGGCCCGGCAGGAGACGGGTTCCCCTACCATTCATCGATGAGGGTCCTCAGGGCGTCCACGTCCGTGTAAAGGGTCTTGAACTCCTCCCAGCCGTGATTGCTTCGTTCGTCGACGGCACTGCGTACCCCGGGCAGCGCGCGGTGGATGCCCTCCTCGACGGCCGTCACCGCGTCCATCGCCGCCCTGGGTCCGGTGTCGCCGTGAAGCCAGAGCAGCCCGCGCAGCGATCGCAGCAGGCGCTCTCCCACGTCCACTTCCACGGTGGTCAGGGCCTTGTCCCGGCCCGCCGCGGCCAGCAGCGCCTGCCTCATGCCGAGCTGGATGGTCTTGAGCTCGCGCTCGCACTGGTGTCTCACATCCGCGGCCTGCAGGGACAATTCCTGGAAGTAGTCCTCGCCGAACACGCAGACATGGCGCTGGGCGATCTCCAGCAGTTCCAGTGGAAAGGTGTCCAGGGAGGCCTCGATGTACTCCGGCGTCATGATCAGGGGCGCGGCGATTCGCGCCTTCCCGAGGCGCGGCCCCTGGCGCGCCAACCGCCGCAGCATGTCGAGGTCCACCGCTCCCACCACGAAGACGCTGCGCGCGGTGTGGAATCGGGGATTGAAGGCGCCGGCGGCGATGGCGCCGAACAGCGTCAGGGACCGGGCGTTGTCGCCGGCAAGTTCCCCGAGGGTATCGGCGTAGCGCCCGATGGGCGCTCGCATGGCTTCCGGTACGCCTTCCAGGTTGTGTTCCTCCGCCATAAACTCTCGCCTCCATTGACCAACGTTCACTTTAGATGCACGTTGGTTCACTTTACCGAATATAATCCCGTCGTGACAGACGGTGTCGACATTGAAACGGTTAGCTCGCTGGAATATCCTGTACCTACAAGCGAGGACGCACTTGGCCACTACCGGTATCCGCTACCAGCCCGACGAACATCCCCCGACGGCGGTCTCCCTGGGACTCGGCCTCCAGCTCGCGGTCATCAGCGTGACCGTCACGGTGCTGATCCCCACGGTGGTGATGCGCGCGGGCGGTGCCACCGAGATTCACCTGGGATGGGCGGTGTTCGGCGCCACCGTCATCAGCGGGGCCGCCACGGTGCTGCAAACGGTTCGCTTCGGACGCATCGGCATGGGTCACGTGCTCATGATGGGCACCTCAGGGGCGTTCATCGCGGTCTGCATCACGGTGTTGGCCCAGGGCGGTCCGGCGCTTCTCGCCACCCTGGTGGTCGCGGCGGCGCTCTTTCAGCTCCTGCTGTCCGCCCGGCTCGCGATGTTCCGGCGGGTCCTGACGCCCACCGTCTCCGGTACGGTGCTCCTGCTGATAGCGGTGACGGTGATGCCGGTAGTCTTCGACATGCTGAGCGAGGTGCCGGACGGGAGTCCGTCGGCCGCGGCCCCGCTGACCGCCCTCGCAACGGTCCTGGTGGTCGTCGGCTTCGCGCTGAAGTCGACCGGCGCGCTGCGCCTGTGGGCGCCGGTCCTGGGCGTGGTGGCGGGATCGGTAGTGGCCGCGCTCTTCGGCATCTACGACCTGGAGCGCGTCGCCGGGGCGTCGTGGGTAGGATTGCCCGCGGGCCCGTGGCCCGGCTTCGCCCTCGACTTCGGGCCGGCGTTCTGGGCGCTTCTCCCGGCCTTCCTGCTGGTGGCGCTGATCGGCTCCATCCGCACCATCAGCAGCTCCATCGCGGCCCAGCGCACGTCCTGGCGCCGCCCCCGGGCGGTGGACTACCGCGCGGTGCAGGGCGCCGCTGCGGTGGACGGCCTCGGCAACCTGATATCGGGTTTCGCCGGCACGGTGCCGAACACGGCCTACACCACGGGCGTATCGTTGGCGGAGCTGACCGGGGTCGCCGCGCGTTCTCTCGGCATCGCCGCCGGAGTCATCCTGACGTCCCTGGCTTTCCTTCCCAAGGCCCTCGCCCTGCTCCTGGCGATCCCGAACCCGGTGGTCGCGGCCTACTTGACGGTCATCATCGCCATGCTCTTCATCATCGGCATGAAGATGGTCCTCCAGGACGGCATGGACTACCGCAAGGGATTGGTGGTGGGCGTCGCCTTCTGGCTTGGGGTCGGGTTCCAGAGCGATGCGGTGTTTCCCGAGCATGTCGCCGGGTTCGCGGGCGGCCTTCTCGGCAACGGCATGACCGCCGGCGGTCTGGCGGCCATACTGATGACCGCGTTCGTGGAGTTGACGAAACCTCGGGGCAGCCGCTTCGAGGGTGAGATCGGGGTCGCGGCGCTGCCGGGGATCAGGAAGTTCGTCGGCGATTTCGCCTCCCGGAGCGGCTGGGACAAGGCCATGGCGGACCGGCTCGACGCCGTCGCCGAGGAGGCGATGTCGACGCTCCTCCGCGAGCATGACGCGGGCGCGGAAAGCCGCCGGCAGCGCATGCGCCTGATGGCCTACAAGCAGGACGGCGGGGCGGTTCTGGAGTTCGTCGCCGCGCCCGACGAGGAGAACCTTCAGGACAGGATGGCGCTGCTGGCCGAACAGGCGGGCGAGGCGCCGAGTGAATCGGAAATCTCATTACGGCTGTTGCGGCACCTGGCGGCCCAGGTCCGGCATCAGCAATACCATGACACGGACATCCTGACGGTGCGGGTGGATGCGCCGGCGCACCGCTAGCGCGCAGCGGGCGGATTTCCCGGGAAGCCCGACGTGATACGGTACTTTCGAATCAATAGCGTGGTAGGCCACGCCTGGAGAGCAAGATGAGCAATGAGTCCTTCGTACCTCCCCGCGGGGGAGGCGCCCGCACACGGGAACTGGTCGGGACAGCGGAGCCCGTCGCCATCGTGGGAATGGCGTGTCGGTTCCCCGGCGCGCCGGACCTTTCCTCCTTCTGGCGCCTGCTCGAGGCCGGCGGGAACTCCATCACCGAGAAAACTCCGGGTTCCGGCGTCGGGCGGGTGGGCGAGATCTTCGCCGACGGCACGGTCCCCAGCGAAGCGTGCCGTTTCGGCGCCTTCGTCGATGACATCGAGCTGTTCGACGCGGGTTTCTTCCGGATCTCCCCGGTGGAGGCGCAACTGCTGGACCCGCAACAGCGCATGATGCTCGAGACGAGCTGGCAGGCGCTGGAGGACGCGGGGATCGATCCAGACCGGCTCAAGGAGAGCCTCACCGGCGTGTACACCGGCATCAGCAACGACGAGTACCGGATGCTGGTGGTGGATTCGACCAAGCCTTCCGGAGCCGCCGAATGCCTCTACGCCCTGAGCGGCACGAACCTGAACGGCACCAGCGGGCGGGTCTCTTTCGTCCTGGGTCTCATGGGACCGGCCAAGGCGGTGGACGCCGCCTGCGCGTCATCCCTGGTATCGGTGCACGACGCGGTGGCGGACCTCCAGCAGGGGAAGGCGGATCTGGCCATTGCCGGCGGGGTTCAGGCCATTCTGAATCCCCGCATCTACGAGCTGCGGGCGGACGCGATGATGTTGTCCCCCGATGGGCAGAGCAAGGCGTTCGATGCCTCCGCCAACGGTTACGTGCGGGGCGAGGGTTGCGGGGTGGTGGTGCTGAAGCGGCTGAGCGAGGCCGAGGCGGACGGCGACCGGATCTGGGCGGTGATCCGGGGCGCCGCGGTGAACCACGGCGGCGCCAGCTCCGGGCTGACCGTGCCGCACACGCCCGCGTTGGTGCAGGTCATCGAAACGGCGCTGTCGCAAGCGGGAATACCACCGTCGGAGGTGGACTACCTGGAGGCGCACGGGACCGGGACCGCGGTGGGCGACCCCATCGAGATCGACGCCGTGGCCGACGTCTACGGCAGGGGCCGCGACCCCGACCGGCCGCTCCTGGTGGCTTCGGTGAAGACCAACATCGGCCACCTGGAGTCGGCGGCCGGGATCGCCGGCCTGATCAAGGCGGCGCTTGTCGTAAACAGGGGCGTCCTTCCCAAGCACCTGCATTTCCAGGACCCCAACCCCCGTCTCGACTGGGACCGTCTGCCCTTGCGCATTACTACGACCATGATGGACTGGCCGAGCCGTCCCGACCGGCCGCGGCTCGCGGGCGTGAACTCCTTCGGGATATCCGGGACCAACGCCCATGTCGTGGTGGGGGAGCACAGCGCCCCGGAGGCGACTTCCGGGGAGGAACATCGGGCCGCCGGCCCTGTCCGGGTGGTGCCGGTTTCTCTGCCCGAGGGCGCCGCGGACCTGCGGTGGCCGGAGCAGGGGCTCGGTCCCCGGCCGACCCGTTTCCTGCCGCTCTCGGGCAAGTCGCCGGACGCGCTCCGGGAGCTTGCGGGCCGGTATCTGTCGTGGCTCGATGAGCCGCCGGAGACGCTGTTCGCCGAAGGTCCTGCCTCGGAGCCGGCGCTGTCGGACATGGCCTGGACCGCGGGCGTGGGGCGCAGCCACTTCGATCACCGCGCCGGCGTCGTCTTCCACGATGCCGGCTCGTTGCGCGAGGGCCTGAATGCGCTGGCCGAATCGGGCGAGGACGCCGGGCCGGCCGCGGCGGGCAAAGTGGCCTTCGTCTATACCGGACAGGGGAGCCAGTGGATCGGCATGGGCCGGACGCTCTACGACACCGAGCCGGTTGCGCGGGCGGTGCTCGACCGTTGCGAATCCGTGTTCCGGGAGGAGCGGGGGACCTCCCTGCTGGACGTGATGTTCGGCCGGCCGGGCGGGGAGGGGGACCTGGGCGATACGGCTTGGGAGCAGCCGGCGCTCTATGCCCTGGAGTGTGCGCTGACCGCCCTCTGGGCGAGCGTGGGCATCCGGCCCGCGGCGGTCCTGGGGCACAGCGTGGGCGAGCTGGCGGCGGCCCAGGCGGCGGATGTGTTCAGCCTGGACGACGGGATGAGGCTCGCCGCGACGCGGGGCACCCTGCTGTCGGGCATCGAGCCGGGCGCCATGGCCGCGGTCTTCGCCCCGCCGGCGCGCGTGGCGGCGGTGGTGGAGGCGTCGAACGAGGCATCGGCCGGCGTCGGCGTCAACATCTCCGCGGACAACGGGACCCACCAGGTGGTCAGCGGACCGGTGGCCGGCATCGAAGCCGTCTCGCAGCGTTTCGAATCGGAGGGCCTCCGGGTCAGGCGGCTCAACACGACCAAGGCGTTTCACAGCGCCCTGGTGGAACCGGCGCTGGATGCGCTGGAAGCGTTTCTGGGCAGCATCACCGTCGAGGCCCCCTCGCTGGCGGTGGTCAGCAACCTGACCGGCCGGGTGGTGGAGCCCGGCGAGAGGCTGGACGGCGTCTACTGGAGGCGTCATGCCCGGGAGCCCGTGGCGTTCGCGGCCGGTGTCGGGACGTTGGCGGAACTCGGCGTGGACCTGGTGGTGGAGATCGGTCCGCATTCGGTGCTGGCGCCGATGGCGGTGTCGGCCTAGCCCGAGTCGTCGCGGACACCGGCGCCGAGGGTGCTGTCGAGCCTGTGCCGGCCGTCCGGCGACGAGACGGCTCCGGCGGGTGACGGCTTCGTCGAGGCCGTGGCCGGGGCGTACCGGGCGGGGCTGCCGGTTCGTTTCGAGGGGCTTTTCGCGGGCGAGGCGCGGCGGCGCATCTCGTTGCCGGGGTATCCGTTCCAACGCGAACGCCACTGGATCGAGGCCTCGAAGCAACGGCGCGGCAGCGCCGGCCACCCCCTGCTGGGGGTCCGGCACGAGTCCGCCCGCGGCGAGATCTCTTTCGAGACGGAAGTCTTCCCTTCGGACCCGGCGTGGCTGAGCGACCACCGGGTATTCGGGCGGGTGCTGGCCCCGGGCGCCCTCTACGGCGCCATGGCGGCGACGGCGGCCCTTGCGGAGGGCAGCGGTTCGGCGGTGGTGGAGGACATGCAGCTCCACAATGCGCTGGTTTTTCCCGAGCAGGGCTCCGAGGACGGAGCGGGCGAAGACGGCCGGACTGTGCAACTCGTGCTCGACGCTCCCGGACAGGCGGCGTCGCGCGGCGTGCAGATCTTCAGCAAGGGGGCTGAAGGGGAGTGGACGCTGCACGTGGAGGGCCGCGTGCCGTCAGGTGTTCCGGCGTCGCAACCCGCGACCCGGGTGGATATTGAAAGCCTGAAGGCCGGCATGTCGCTGGTGGAGGTGGCTGACTACTACCGGGCCAGGGCCGATACGGGGATCGATCTCGGCCCGTCCTTCCGCACCCTCGGGAGGGTCTGGGCGCGGCCGGGCGAAGCGGTGGGCGAGGTCTCTTTTCCGGAAGCTCTCGGCCGCAATGGGCTGGACGTGCACCCGCTCGTGCTGGATGGTTGCTTTCAGGTCGTTGGCGCCGCCCGCGGCCTGACCGGAACCCAGGGGGCGACCACGTACCTGCCGTTCGGATGGGAGCGGTTGTGGCTCACGGGGCGGCTGCCGGAGCGGGTCGTCTGCCACGTGCGCATGAACATGCCGTCCCCGGAACCGGAGGCCGAAGCCGGCGAACCGCCGGAGGTCCTGAGCGGAGAACTGACCATCTACGATACCGACGGGGTCCTGCTCGGGGTGTTGAGCGGGTACACGGTGAAGCGGGCCACGCGCGAGGCGCTGCTGTCGGCGGTGGAAGGCGTGAAGGAGCTGCTGTACGAGGTCGTGTGGCGCGATTCCGCCCTCGCGCCGGGACTGGTGCCGGCGGACTTCTTCCCGACGCCGGCAACCGTCGCCGCGGGCTCGCAGTCGTTCTCCGGCTACCTGACCGGCGCCGACGTGGATCCGGAGGACAGGCGCGCCCTGCTGGCGGACCTGGAGCGTTGGTCCCGTTCCTACGCGCTTGCCAACCTCGACAAGCTGGGATGGGAGCGCGGGGCCGGCGAGGTGGTGGATCCCGACGACCTGCGGCAACGGCTGAACGTCAACGAGGAGCACCGGCGCCTCTTCCGCCGGATGCTCGAAATGCTCGCCAGGTCGGGCGTCCTGGAGGAAACCGCCGACGGCTTTGCGGTAGTGGCGGCATCGGGGGATCCGTGGCCGGAGGAGATGCCCGGGGATCCCGAGGCGTTCGCCACGCGGATGGCCGAGATGTATCCGGACGGCCTGGTCGAGATCGGACTGTTCAAGCGGTCGGCTGACGCCCTCGCCGACGTGCTCCGCGGCGGCGCCGATCCCCTGACGCTGCTGTTCAGCAGCGGAGAGCCCACGGCGGCGGATCTGTATCTCAAGGCGCCGGTGGCTCGGGCGGCCAACCGGATGCTGGCGGACGCGGTCCAGGCGCTGGTGGCCCGGTTGCCGGAGGGACGGCGGTTGCGGGTGCTGGAGATCGGAGCGGGCACCGGGTCGGCCACCGCCTCCGTGCTGCCTGAACTTGCAGAAGGGCGGTTCGACTACACCTACACGGATATCTCCGCGGGCTTCTTTGCGGAGGCCGAGGCGCGCTTCGGCAACGACGGTATCGACTACCGTCCGCTGGATATCGAGAAGGACCCCGTCGCCCAGGGCTTCGAGTCCCACGGCTACGACCTGCTGATCGCGTCCAACGTGCTGCACGCGACCCGATACCTGCCGGAGACGCTGGGGCACTGCCTGGACCTGCTGGCGCCGTCGGGACACCTGATCGCCCTCGAGAACCTGAGCGGCCTGGGCTGGATGGACCTGACCTTCGGACAGTTGGACGGGTGGTGGCGCTTCGCCGACGACTACCGCCCGCACCACGCCCTGGCGAACCCGGCGGTGTGGCGCCAAGCGCTCGGCGACGCCGGTTTCACGGGGGCGGAAGTCCTGGGTCCGGACGAGTCCGAGACCGACAGGATGCCCGACAAGGGAGTGATCGTGGCGCAGGGTCCGGCGCAGGTGACGGAGCTCCCGGGCGCGTGGGTCCTGGCGGCGGACCGCGGGGAGGTGGCGGCCGGCTTGGCAACCGAGCTCGCGGCGCGGAACCAGACGGTGGTGCTGGCGGACGGCGAAGCGTCGGAGGACCTGAAGATCCACGGGCCCGGTGTTTTCAGGACGGCCGTGGGAGCGGAGGATCGCGAGGCGTGGCGATCGCTGGTGGAGGGCTTGCCTCAGGACATACCGTTCAACGGGGTAGTGCATCTGGTGGGGCTGGACGGTCACGGGGCCGAGGCCGCGACCGCGGAGATCGCCGAAGACGTGCGGCGCGCGGGAGCGAGCGCGCTGGCGCTGACGCAAGCGGTGGCCGACTCCGACGTCACGCCGGCCAAGGGCGTATGGTTCGTGACGCGGGGCGCGCAACTCCTGGAACGGGAGCGCGGCGGCGAGCTTGCCGGCGCTACCCTCTGGGGCTTCGGCAAGGCGGTGGCGCGGGAAGCGGCGCACCTCCAGCCGAGGATGATCGATCTCGACCCCGGCGGGACGGCTCCCGTGCCCCATGTCCTCAATGAGCTGCTGTATCCCGACCCTGAAAATCACATCGCATACCGCGCGGGACGCCGGCGCGTGGCGCGCCTGGTCCGGGCGGGGGCGGGGGTGGAGCGGCTGGCCCTGCCCGAGGGGCCGGAGTGGGCGCTGGCCCCGGACCCGGCCGGCGTGTTCGAGAAACCGTACGTCATGCCGCTGCCGGCGCGTTCCCTGGAGCCCAGGGAAGTCCGCGTCGCGGTGGATGCCGCCGGACTCAACTTCTGGGACGTGTTCCGTTCGCTCGGCTTCATCGAGGAGGGGAATCTGGGCCGGGAGTTGTGCGGTAACGTGGTCGAGGTGGGCTCGGAAGTCTCGACCGTTTCCGCCGGCGACCCCGTGGTCGGACTGGGGTTCGGCGCGTTCGCGGCGGAAATGATCACCCACGAGGAACTGGTGGCGCCGGCGCCGCCGGGAATCCCGGTGACCGGGCTTGCCACGGTGCCGAGCGCGTTCGTGTCGGCGGCGCTGTCGTACGAGTTCACCGGGCTGGAAGTCGGCGACCGCGTGCTGATTCACGCCGGCGCCGGGGGCGTGGGGTTGGCGGCCATCCAGTTGGCGCAAGCGGCGGGAGCCGAGGTCTTCGCCACCGCCAGCGCGCCGAAGCAGGCGTATCTCCGGTCGCTGGGAGTGGAGCACATCTACGACAGCCGCCGGACGGCCTTCGGGAAGGAAATACTCGAGGACACGGATGGCGCGGGCGTGGACGTGGTGCTGAACAGCCTGACGGGAGAAGGCTTCATCGACGCCAGCCTGTCCTGTCTGAAGCACGGCGGCCGGTTCGTGGAAATGGCCCGGCGCGACATCTTGAGCGTGGACGAGATGGCGGCGGCGCGTCCGGACGTGGCCTACCTGATCCTGGAGCTGGACGTTCTCAAGAAGACCGATCCGGCGTGGGTAGGAAGGGTCCTGCGGGGGGTGATGGAACGCCTGGTGGCGGGGGAGCTGGAACCCATCATCCACAGCAGGTGGCCGCTGGCCGAAGCCGGGGCCGCATTGAGCTTCATGCGCTCGGCGCGGCACCTCGGGAAGATCGTCGTCACCGCGTCGCCGCTGGCGAAGGGCCGGTTGCGGCAGGACCGGACCTACCTGGTGACCGGCGGTCTGGGCGGCATCGGGTGCGCCGTGGCCGGTTGGCTGGCGGACCGCGGAGCGGGGACCATCGTCCTCAACGGCCGCCGCGCTCCCGACGACGCGGCCGAAGCGGCCATCGGCGCTCTGAGGGAGCGCGGGGTGACGGTTCAGGTGGAACTGGCGGATGTCTCCGACGCGGCCGCGGTGGACGGGATGCTGGAGCGGATCGACGGGGAGCTGCCGCCGCTCGGCGGCGTGATCCACAGCGTCGGCGTGCTGTCGGACGGCGCCCTCACCAACCAGAGCTGGGAGCGGTTCGAGACGGTGCTGTGGCCGAAGGTGCTGGGCGGTTGGCACCTGCACCGCGCCACCGCCGACCGCGACCTGGAGTTCTTCATCCTCTTCTCCAGCCGGGTCGGCGTCATGGGCAATCCGGGGCAGGCCAATCACGCTTCGGCCAATGCCTTTCTGGACCAGCTCGCCGGCCATCGCCGGGCGCTGGGGCTCCCGGGACAGAGCATTGCCTGGGGGGCGTGGTCCGAGATCGGCGAGGCCGCGGAACAGCGGGAACGCATCGACCGGCAACGGACGGCCCTGGGCGGGCGCTGGTTCACCCCGCAGCAGGGTCTCCGGGCGTTGGACCAGTTGGTGCGGCAGGATGCCACCACCTCGGTGGTGATGGCGATGGACTGGTCCATGTTCGAAGAGGCGGTGGAAGACCGTCCGTTGTTTCTGGACGACCTGCTGTCCACCACCGCCGAGGACGATGCCCGCGCCGAGGCCCCGTCGGGCGACCTGCTTTCGCAACTGCGGGGGACCCCCGCGGGGTCGCGCGAGGAGTTGCTCGTGTCCTTTCTGCAACAGGAGGTCCGGGCGGTGCTGAGGCTGCCGGCCACGCCGGCGCCCACGGTGGGATTCTTCGACCTGGGGATGGACTCGTTGATGGCGGTGGAGCTGCGGAACCGGCTGAACCGGGCGTTCGCGGACGTCTACACGGTGCCCAACACCGCGGTGTTCGACTACCCGGACATCGCCGCGCTCGCGCGGCACCTGGTCGGGGAGCTTGGTGATATCGGTAGCGCGCCCGCACCCCAGCCCCGGCCCGAGACCCAACCCGAGGCAGGGGCGGAGACCCGGACAGGGACACGGCCGGCAATGCCCCGCGAGGACGGGGGAATCGCGATCATCGGCATGGCGTGCCGCCTCCCCGGCGCTCCCGATCTGTCGGCCTTCTGGCGTCAGCTCGAAGCGGGCGAGAACGCGGTGACGGACAGACGCCGGGATGCTGCTTCCTCGGCCGATCTCGCCGGGGGCCTTCCAGCCGGGTATGAGGCTTACGGCCGCGGCGGGTTCGTGGACGAGATCGACAAGTTCGACGCGGATTTCTTTCGGATTACGCCGATCGAGGCGCGCACGATGGATCCCCGGCAGCGCATGATGCTCGAGACGACCTGGCAGGCGCTTGAGGATGCCGGGATGGACCCGAACCGGTTGAGGGGAAGCCGCACCGGGATATATGCCGGCATCGGCACCAGCGAGTACCGGGACCTGATGACGGCCGGCGCTTCCAGCGTCAGTTACCTGGGCACCGCCGCGAGCATGGCGGTCGGGCGGGTGGCCTTCCATCTGGGAGTGGAAGGGCCGACGATGCCGGTGGAGCTCAACTGTGCGTCGTCGCTGGTGGCGGTGCATCACGCGGTCGCGGGGTTGCGTGGAGGCGAGGTGGATATGGCCCTGGTCGGCGGCGTGGCCGCGGTCCTGTCACCGGGGATAACGCGGGAGATGGCAGATCTGGGGATGCTGTCGCGGGGAGGCCAGTGCAGGGCCTTCGACGCCTCGGCGGACGGCTTCGTGCGGGGCGAGGGCTGTGGAATGGTGGTCCTGAAGCGGCTCGGCGACGCGGTGGCCGACGGCGATTGCATCTGGGGCGTGATCCGCGGCTCGGCGGTCAACCAGAACGGTGCGAGCGCGGGACCGACGGTGCCCAACGGTCGAGCGCAGGAGCGGGTGATCGAAGAGGCGCTGTCGCGAGCGGGGGTGTCGCCGTCGGAAGTGGACTACCTGGAAGCCCACGGGGCCGGATCGGAGTTGGGCGACACCATCGAGGTGCAAGCGGCTGCGGCGGTGTACGGCAAGGGACGCGGAGCGGAGCAGCCGCTCCTGATCGGCTCGGTCAAGACCAACATCGGCCATCTGGAGCCGGCCGCCGGGGTCGCGGGCCTGATCAAGACGATGCTGTCGATGAGACGAGGGGCAATTCCCAGGCAACTGCACTTCCAGAATCCGAATCCTCAACTCGACTGGGGCCGGCTCCCGGTGCGGGTGACCTCGGAGGCGGCGGACTGGCCGGTTCATCCCGACAGGCCGCGGCGCGCGGCGGTCAGTGCGTTCGGGATCTCGGGGACGAACGCTCACGTCATCGTGGAGGGATACGACGCTTCGGGGGATGGGTCCGCGGGAATGGATCAGGGGCAGAGCCCCTCGGGTTCTGCGGTTTCCGTGCCGGTCTCCCTGCCGGATGCCGTTCCAGCGGCTACGGACGAAGAACCCCCGGCACGCGCTGCCCGCTTGCTGCCGCTTTCGGGAAAAACGAGCGGCGCGCTCCGGCAGTTGGCGGGAGGGTATCTTTCGTGGCTGGACGAGCGCGACGGCGTGCTTTCATCGGCGGGCGCGGCCTCGGGACCCTTGCTTTCGGACATGGCATGGACGGCCGGCGTGGGGCGAAGCCATTTCGACTGCAGGAAGGGCCTCGTGTTCCGCGATGCCGCATCACTTCGGGAAGCGTTGAAGGCCCTTGCGGATGGAAGCGAGGAGCCGGAGCCCGCGACGGCCAGGAAGGTGGCGTTCGTCTACACCGGAGAAGGCAGCCAGTGGGCCGGCATGGGGCGTGCGCTGTACGAGGACGAGCCGGTCGTCCGGGCAGTTCTGGACCGCTGCGACGCAGTGGTCCGAAAAGATCGAGGGACCTCGCTGCTGGACGTGATGTTCGGCCGCGCGGCCGCGGATCTGGACGATCCGGTGTGGACACAGCCGGCGATCTATGCGCTGGAGTGCGCGCTGACGGCGCTGTGGTCGAGTCTGGGAGTCAACCCGAGCGTGGTGGCGGGTCACGACCTGGGCGAGCTTGCGGCGGCGCGGGCGGCCGGAGTGTTCGGCCTGGAGGACGGGCTGCGTCTGGCCTGCGCGCGCGCGGTGTCGGCGTCGTTGCGCGAAGACGGAGCGGCAGAGCCGCCTCCGGACGACCTGGGGGCGGCGCTCGCCGATGTCGCGTTAGCGCCGCCGGCGCTCGTCCTGGTGAGCGGCCTGACCGGACGGGCCGTAGAACTGGGCAGCACGCTCGACGGACCGTATTGGCGCCGGCAGGCGCACGAGCCCACGGCGTTCGCGCAATGTGTCGGGACGTTGGCCGCCCTGGACGTGGAGGTGGTGGTGGAAGTCGGCCCGTCCGCGGTCCTGGGTCCGGCGGTGGCCGGAGCGTGGCCGGACTCGGCGGACGCACGCCGGGCGCCGATCGTGCTGTCGAGCCTCCAACAAGAGGTGTCGGGGTCTACAGCGGACAGCGGGTTCGTCGCGGCGGTAGCCAAGGCCTACGAGTCGGGGATCGATGTCTCGTTCACCGGGCTCTTCGCGGGGGAGACCCGGCGTCGGATCTCGCTTCCGAGCTACCCGTTCCAGCGCCGCCGCCACTGGATCAAGGAAGCCAGCCGGGCTCCGAGATGAAGCGTCGGGCGCCAGTGTGTGTCCGTGGAAGCAGGGAAGCCTGGCTTGGAGGGTTCGTTCGTTTGACATGCCCGCTTGAGACCTTATAGTGACGGGAACATTCTTTTTGGATCGTGGAACACGAGTTCCATCTGACCGCGTCCCGTGTGGAACACGGGTCGTCGATTGAAAGGAGGACACCAATGGCGTCGAGTGAGGATCGTATCAAGCAACTGTTCCAGGAAAACCTTGGCCGGGCGGCGAACCCCGCTGCAAGCGTGGCTGATTCCGGCGTTTCGTCCGTGGATGCCGTGGCATTCATCAAAACGGTCGGCGAGGAATTCAACGTCACGATTCCTCCCGAAGAGGTGGCGAAATTCAACACGATCGGGGATCTGATCGCGTACGTGGATTCCCACTCCGGCTGAGGCTGTTTGGGAAACCGTGTGGCAAGTACCCGAGCCGCTTTCCACCCGTGACGTCCGCGTGGACGATGACACGGTCATCGTCCTGCGGCGTCACGGGAATCCGGCCGGCCCGCGGCTGGTTCTGAGCCACGGCAACGGTCTCGCCGTCGATCTCTACTATCCTTTCTGGTCGCTGCTGGCCGACGATTTCGACTTGGTCGTCTTCGACTTGCGAAACCACGGTTGGAATCCGGTCGGCAGGCCGGAGAGTCACAACGTGGCAAGATTCGTCCGCGACCACGACCTGATTCTCCAGGCCATCGACCACCATTTTGGAAGCAAACCGAAGATCGGGGTCTTCCATTCCGTCTCGGCCCTCGCCTCGCTCCTGTCGGCCAACCTGGGAAGCGAGTTCGCGGCGCGCGTGCTGTTCGATCCGCCCGTATGCAAGCGCGGGCTCGGCTACGAGGCATTCGATGCCGCCGCCGAGCGCGTCTCGGCCATGGCCCGCCGCCGCGCGCCCCGGTTCGAGAGCATCCAGCAGTTCGCGGAGGTTCTGCCCTACCTGCCAATCTATCAACGGGCCGTTCCCGGCGTGTTCGACCTCGTCGCGAGGACGACGCTGCGCGAAACCACCGACGGGGACGGTTACGAGCTCCGCTGTCCGCGGGACTACGAAGCCCAGATCATCCAATACGCCGCCCCGTTTGCGGTCATGGTGGAGCTGGAGAAGCTCCGCAGCCCGACCAAGGTCATCGGCGCCGACCCTACCTTGCCCTTTTCCTACCTGCCGACGCTGGACCTGAGCCATATCCTGACCGTAGACTACGACTTCGTGCCTGAAACGACACACTTCCTGCAGCTCGAAGAACCGGAGAGTTGTGTGGCAATCATGCGTGAGTTCCTGGATCGGCAGGGGCTCTTGAGTTCGTGACTTCCAGCCCGGGTTGAACGCTCATGGCGATGCGAAATCAGTTGGAGATACCCATGGTGGTGGAGGAGACCGGACGGGGCGAGCGCGCCTACGACCTCTACTCCCGCATGCTGCGCGACCGCATCGTGTTTCTGGTGGGAGAGATCGACGACCCGGCGGCCAATGCCATCGCGGCTCAGCTTCTCTACCTTGAATCCGAGGATCCCGAACAGGACATCTATCTCTACATCAACTCGCCGGGCGGGTTGGTCACCGCGGGTCTGGCCATCTACGACACCATGCAATACATCCAGGCGGCCGTGTCCACGGTGTGCATCGGCGAGGCCGCGAGCATGGGAGCGCTGCTGCTGGCCGCCGGCCAGCAGGGGAAGCGGTTCGCGCTACCTCACGCCCGGGTCATGATCCACCAGCCCCTGGGGGGCTACCGGGGCTCGGCGGCTGACATCGACATCCACGCCAGGGAGATCCTCCGGGTGCGCGAGGAGGTCAACGGCATCCTGGTCAAGCACACCGGGCAGACCCTCGAGACCATCGAACGGGACACCGAGCGTGACCGCTACATGACCGCGTCCATGGCCCTCGACTACCGCATCATCGACAAGATCCTGGAGAAGCGGGAAGCGGACTAGCCAGCCGTGGCGCCCTCACCCCGACCCTCTCCCAGAGGGAGAGGGGGTCGTTCGCTCTCCCTGCGGGAGAGAAGGGGTGGCTAGCCCCTCTCCCTCTGGGAGAGGGTGGCCGAAGGCCGGGTGAGGGCCGGAGTTCTCAGCCGAAGCGCGCGGGCGAGAAGTTCGGATCCGCGTCCGCCCCGAAAAGCAACCGGGCAGCCAGGGAACCCACCGCCGCGCTGGTGGTGACGCCGTGCCCGCCGAGTCCGGCGACCCAGAAGAAGCCCTCGACCCGGGGATCCCACCCGATCACGAAGCGGTTGTCATCGGTGAATGTCCGCAGCCCGGCCCAGGAGCGGCCGATGGGAACGTCGGGGAAGTTGGGGTAGGCCGCGGCCAGCCTCTCCGCCAGCAGCTCGAGCGCCTCGGGTCGCGTCGGCGGGTCGCAGGGCGGCAACTCGTCCTCGTCCATTGCGCACAACATCAACCCGCCCGAGCTGGGCTGGAAGTAGACTTCGTCGGAAACGTTGAGGACGAAGGGCCAGTCCGGCTTGACCCAGTCCAGCGGCGGCGTCACGAACAGGTGGCGCCGGCGCGGATGGAAGGCGATGGGCACGGCGCCGGCCATGATGCCCACCGGTCCGGCCCAGGGCCCCGCGGCGTTGACGACCACGTCGGCGTCGAAGAATCCCCGGGTGGTGGCGACGCCCTGAACGCGTCCGTCGCGCACCTGCACTTCCTCCACCGTCGCGTCGTACCGGATCACCGCGCCCGCGCTCTGGGCCGTCTTCAGGTAGCCCGAGAGCAGCGCGTTGATGTCGATGACGCCGTCTGACGCGCACCACACGGCCCCGTCCACGTCGGCGTCCTCGATGAGCGGCATGGCGGCCCGGGTCTTCTCCGGGGACCAGCATTCCACATCGAGGCCCCGCCCGCGCGCCAGCTCCGCGTCCTTGCGCAGGGCGTCCCACTGCTCGCCGCGCCCGAGGATCATGCAGCCGATGGCATCGTACGAAACCGGCACGGGCCAGCCGGGCGGGGGATTGCGGATGAACTCCGCCGATTCGGCGGCCAGGTCCGCCACCGAGGGTTCGCTCAGGACCTGCCGTATGAAACCCGCGTTCCGTCCCGAGGAGTGGAACCCGGCCACCGCTTCCTGCTCGACGATCACCATTTGGCGCGCGCCCTGGAGGGCCAGGTGGCAGGCGGTGGTGGCGCCGGCGAACCCGGCGCCAATGATGACGTATCGCGCCTCTTCGGGTTGCATGTCAGCTTAGTCCCCGGACGCCACCAGCACCTCGCGAATACGCCTTATTGCGTCGTGGATGTCCGAATCCGAAATCTGGAGATGGGTGACCGAGCGGATCCAGCCTCCGCCTACGTGGTTCACGAGCACGCCCTTGTCGCGCAGTCGCGCCACCACGTCTCCCCCGTTGGCGACCCGCCAGTAGACCATGTTCGTGGGCGGGTCGGGGATGTCGACGTCTAACGGACGCCCGTCATGGACGAGCTCTTTCAGTCCTTCGGCCAGCGCCGCGGCGCGCCGGTGGTCCTCCAACAGGCGTCCGCGATGCTGGCGCACGCCGTAGAGCGCCGCCGCGGCCAGGAATCCCGCCTGGCGCATGCCGCCGCCGAGCCGCTTGCGGATCTTGCGCGCGCGCCCGACGTCCTCCCGGCTGCCGGCCAGGGCGGAGCCCACGGGCGCCCCCAGGCCCTTGGAAAAGCAGACCGACACCGTGTCGAACCCGGCGGAGAGCTCGCGTTCCGAGTGGCCGGTGGCCACCGCCGCGTTCCACAGCCTGGCGCCGTCGCAATGCGCCTTGAGCCCGAGGCCGTGGGCCGTGTTGACGATCCGTTCCGTCTCCTGCCGCGGCAGCGCCCGGCCCCGGCCGCGGTTGTGGGTGTTCTCCACCAGGATGAGGGTGGACGCCGATTCGTGCAGTCCGTCGGGCCGGAACCTGCCCTTGATGGCTTCATCGGAAAGGCTCTCGCTGAACGGGATGAGGTCGAACTGCACCCCCGAAAGCGCGGCCCCGGCGCCCGCTTCGTAAGCGAAGGTGTGCGATCCCTCCTCGCACAGCACCGAGTCTCCGGGCCTGGTGTGGAGCAGAATCGCGATCTGGTTCGCCATGGAGCCGGAAGGAGTGAACACGGCGGCCTCTTGGCCCAGCAGCGCCGCCACTTCTTCCTCGAGCCGGTTGAGACTGGGGTCTTCGCCGTAAACGTCGTCACCCACCTCGGCCGCCGTCATCGCGCGGAGCATCTCCGGCGTGGGCGTGGTCACGGTGTCGGAACGCAGGTCGATCATGTTTCTTGTCTATTCGTCGGGGGGGAACTTGCGGCCGCGCACTACCTCTCCGGATCTGCCGACCGGGGGAAGCGCTTCTCCGTTCAACGTGAGACGCACTCCTCCGGCGTTGCCGAAAGTGATGACGAAATGGGTTTGCGCGGACAGCGTCCTGGATTCTCCGGGGCCCAGCAGCAGGTCCTGGAACGGCTCGCCGTCGACCCAGATCCTCATCCAGGACTTCTGCTCGGCGGCGATCGTAAGGGTATGGTTCGCCGGCGTTCCGGCGGCAGCGGTATCCGGAGGCGTCGACAACGCGGCTACCTCGGGTGCCGCCGCCGGGTCGGGGCCTTGGGCGGTCTGTGTGCCGCTGTCCGGTCCCTGTTGCTGCTGCGGCTCGGCGGTGCTCGTGGTCCGGTCCGTGGTGTCCTCGCCTTGCGATGCCGTGAACTCCTGGGCCGGCGGTGACGCCGGCGCGTCGGGTGCGGGTGGCGACACGGCAGCGACCTGGTCGGTCTGTGGCGCGGGAGTGTCCTCCGTGGCCGACGGCGCCGGCTCTCCCCCGGCGGTCGACGGTACGGTGACGTCTTGCGCGGCAGGTGACGCGGCAACGTCCGGCTGGGCCGGTGGCGGCTGCTGTAACGCGGCTACGGGTTCAAGCGCCGGAGCCGGAGCGGGTTCGGGCGGAGAGGCCGGCGGTTTTGCCACCAGCCGGGGTTTCGATGGATCCGTTTCGGTGGCTTCCGGTTGCAGGACGGAGCTTTGGGCATCGTCGGTCCGGGGCGGGGGGACGGGGATCGGCGGCGTCCCCGGTGCAGGCGTTTCCGGTGGTGCGGGCGCGGATTTCACCAGGAGCCGCTCCACCGGTCCGCCGATGACGCCGATGAACGGCGGGTCGTAGAGATAGACGCCGATCACCGCGCCCAGCAACAAGGCCAGCGTGACCATGGCGGTGGCTTTCCACGACCGGGGCTGCCTTACGGGGATGACGGCCGCGGGCTCCGGCTGCCGGTTCTCGCGAACGAACTGGGCCGCGAGCGTCTCCACCTCGACCTCCAGGAACGAGGCATAGGTGCGGAGGAAATGGACCATGTACAGACGGTCCGAAACAAGACGCCCGTCGCCGCCGCCCTCGAGGATCTCGAGGTAGTAGCGTGGAATGCGGGTCGCCTCCTCCACCTGCGTGAGGGTCAGGCCCTTTTGCTCCCGCGCTTCCCGAATATAGTCGGCAGTGCCACTCACGGCTCTCGGGATAACCTCCGCGTATACGGATTTTCGGATCCGGCCACTAGTTCACGGACTGGAATACCGGCCCGCCCGGGTAGAAGGCGGCGAAGCGGTCGTTCAGAATCGGGTTGTACAGGAGCTGCCGGAGCTTGCGCCCCTTGAGGGGACCCTCCACCGCTTCTCCGCGCAGCCACGACCACAGGCTTCCCGTCTCCTTGTCGCGCAACAGCACGTTGCCCTGCGCATCCTTGCGCTCCGACTTCGCGAAGGTCAGGACGCGGTCGTCGAGTTCCCGGCGCCACGCCGTACCCGTGGAGTCGCCGGGCGAGTAGTACACCACGATCTTGGCGCCGTTGAACTCGTCGTTGACCACGTTCTGCCGTTCGAGCGCCTTGTAGGGGTAGAGCTTGCCCTTGAACTTGACCACCACGGCCAGCCCGAGGGGCTCGCTGTCGTACGGGCCTACGTAGGTTCCCATGAAACCGCCGCGGCGGTAACCCGGCAGGACCAGGGTATCGGGATAGCTCTTCTTCCAGTTGGCCCAGCTCGTCACGGTCGACGGCATGAACTCCAGCCGCTCTCCCTTTAGCGGGCCGTGGGCCGCCTCGCCGGTCACGTGGACCCAGAGCGAATCCGTTTCCCGGTCGTACATGACGAACGATTGCTCGTAGAGGATTCCCGCGTGCCCGAAGCTCAACACCCTGTCGTCGAGTTTGCGTCTATACACGATAGACGTCTGGCACAGCGGTCACCAGGAGACGGCGATGGGCACCCCTCCGATGGTGTCGTTGCCGAGCTCGTGGACGCCCATGATGGTGATGGGATACGCCTTGGCTTCGCCCTTGTGGGCCACGCCGATGATCACGTCCCGGTCGAAGATGAACTGCTGCTTTTCCGCTTCCGCGGCGCTCAGCATCCTGGGGTCGTCGAAGACCGGGAACGCGTCCCGCGGCACCGCCTGCCAGCCGAAGGGGGGCGCCGCCGCCGTCGCGGCCGTGACCGCCGCCAGCGCGGCCGCGGCCAGCAAGGCCGTCAATGATTTTCGGATCATGGGTTCACCTCGTTTCCTGTCCTGTCGTCCCTCAACGATAACCGGTCGTCCTGTCTCCATTATTAACGATTACCGCGCCGGAGGCCACAGGCGGCTCACTTGCGGTGGAAGCCGAGGACCTCTCCGGTGATGTAGTCGCTGTCGCTGCACGCGAAGAAGACGAACGCCGGCGCTACCGTCTCGGCGGGGGCCGGAGCGGGCCGGGGGTCGGGAATCCCCTCGCGCTCACGGAAGTCGGCGATGGCGTCGGTCATGCGCGTGTCCGCGATGGGCGAGATGCAGTTGACCTGGATGTTGTGGGCCTTCATCTCGTTGGCGACGTTGAAGGTGAGGGTGATGATGGCGCCCTTGGCGGCGGCATAGTCCGACACCCCGTTGGACGGCCGCAACGCCGCCGGGCCGGTGAGGTTGATGATCTTGCCCGATCGTTGCCGCTTCATGATCGGGAGCACTGCCTGCATGCCGTTGAAGGTGCCCTTGAGATGAACCCGGATGGTGTCGTCCCACTGCTCCTCGGTGATGTCCTCGAACCGTCTGAGCGTGAGGACTCCCGCGTTGTTGACGAGAACGTCGACGCGGCCCCAGCGTTCCTCGACTTCCCGCACAAGGCCCTCCACCTCCGCCCGCCGGCCGACGTCCACCAGCCGCGCGATGCTCTCGGCGCCCATGCCCGAGAGATCGTTCTGGACCGAATCGAGAGCCGCCTGGTCGCGCACTCCCGTGATGGCCAGAACCGCGCCCTCCCGGGCGAAAGCCAGCGCCACCGCCCGGCCGATGCCGCGGCTGGCGCCGGTGATGATGGCGACGCGCCCTTCAAGCCTACCCATGGGCCTGCCCTTTCTCGGCCAGCTCGTTCACCGTCTCCGCCAGCCTCCGGCACAGCTCCGGCAGGTCGGCGCTGTCGACGCTGCAGAACGCGATCCGAAGCCCGTTCATGTTGTCGCCGTCGAACGGCACGGTGCCGATGCCGTGCTCGTCGAGCAGGTGGTTGGCGACGTCCGTCGCGCGCAGCCCCGACTCCGGCCGCAGGGTGACGAAGCAGAAGAAGCCGCCCTGGAACGGCTCCACGGTGAGGAGGTCGGTCTCCATCGTTCCCAGCTCTTCCTTCAGGGTCTGGTAGCGTTCCTTCAGGAGCTCGAAGGTCCGCTGCCGCTCCACCACCAGCCGCTCCATTTGCTCCATGGCTTTCGTGGCCACGGATTGGGTCACCGTCGAGTTGTTGGAGAAAAGGCCGCGGTTGACTCCGGCGAACTTGTTGTCGATCTCCGAGGCCAGGGTGTCGGCGTCGTCCCCGGACAGCCACTCGTCGGGACGCGCCAGGGTGATGGTGCCGGCGCGAGCGCCGTACCAGAGAAGCTCCTTGGTGACGCCGTCCAGCTTCACCGGCAGGAGGTTCGTCCGCGGCCGGCACAGGTAGAACAGCGACGACTGCATGGCGGCAGGGTCGTAGACGTAGCTCTCGTAGGCGTCATCGAACAGCACGACCAGACGCTTGTCGCTGCCCTCCGCGAGTCGGTCCAGCGCGTCCACCAGCCGGCGTCCGGCCGCGGCGGACGGGCAGAAGCCGGTGGGGTTGTTCGGGAAGTTGAGCAGCACCACCGCGTTGTCCTGCTCGAGCCACACCCGTTGGATGACCGAGACGAGCCCGGCGACGTTCAGGTCGCCGCCGTCGTACAGCGGGAAGTCGGTGATGCGGATGCCGAGGTTCCTTTCCAGGACGTGGTCGTAGTTCTCCCAGCGCCGGTCGGCCGTGATGAGGGAGCGGCCGGGGTCCACGAACATCCGCGCGGCGATGCTGATGGCGGCGGTGATGCCGGGGGTGAGGATCGGCGGATGCAGTTGCCGCTCGAGCCGTTCGTACTCATCGCCCGCCCGGGCCAGGACCCACTTCTTCCATGCCGAGCGGAACGCCGGCGTGCCGGTTTCCGGCGTGTACGGAAAGATCTCCTCGGTCTCCAGCCCGTTGAAGAAAGAGTGGATCAGGGGCGTGCAAAGCGTGATCTCGCGCTCCCCGCCCTCGGGGTACACGGCGCTTTCCGGCCCCCGGGCGGAGCCGATGGTGGCGTTGATCCGGGCCTTGGCCTTGGCCTTGCCGGTCCAGTAAAGGATCCCCTGCGGGTTGTGGATGTTTTTCCCGTAGTCGGAGAAGAACGCCATGGCGCCGGTACGGGTCAGTGCGGGAAAGTCCATCGGGTTCTCGATTCGTCTCGACGAGCCTGCCGGGTCCGCCTAGGCGAAGGCCTGGTCCAGGCGCGCCATGTCCTCTTCGGAAAGGCGCCAGTCCGACGCGCCGCAGTTCTCGGTGGTCCGGGAGACCTTGTCGGACTTGGGGATGGCGATGACGCCTTCGTGGGAAGTACACCAGTTGAGCGCCACTTGAGCGGCGGTCTTGCCGTTCGCTTCCGCGATCTCGTGCAGCGCCCTTGTCTCCCGCGCCGGGAACAGCCCGGGTTTGCCGGCAAGCCTGCCGCTGTCCAGCGGCGTGTAGGCGATGACGGTGACGTCGTGGCGCTGGCAATAGGGCAACAGCGTCCGCTCGATTTCGCGCCGCCGGAGGTTGTACAGCACCTGATTCGACACGATGGGATGATGGCTCAGGGCGGCCTGCGCCTCCACCAGTTCGTCGGTGGAGAAGTTGCTGACGCCGATGTAGCGGATCCGGCCCGTATCCACCAGGGTTTCCATTGCACGCATGGTTTCCTCGATGGGAGTGTTCCGGCTCGGCCAGTGGATCTGGTAGAGGTCGATGGTGTCGATATCGAGCCGCCGTAGGCTGGCGTCCGCGGCTCGAAGCACCTGGTCGTAACCCAGGTGGTCTCCGGACACCTTGCTGGCGACGAATACCTGCTCGCGGATGCCGCGCACGGCCTCGCCGACGATGTCCTCGGTCCGGTACATCTCGGCCGTGTCGATCAGGTTCGCGCCCAGCTCGATGCCGTGCCGGAGAGGCTCGACTCCGCCCCGGTATTGCCACACGCCCAGGCCGACCTCGGGCACCTGGAGATCAGTGCGGCCGAGTGGTTTCGTCTTCATCGGGTGCCTGTCGTGGGGACCGGGAGGGCCGGTTCTGCGGCCGGCAAGTCGCGCCGGACAAAGCGCATGGGCAGGAGATCAAGCGGCGTCCTTCGACTTCGCTTCGCTACGCTCAGGACGAACGGGTTTGGAAATCCTGTTTCCGTTCGTCCTGAGCGTAGCGAAGCGAAGTCGAAGGACGCCATTCTGCTTACTCGGACGGGCTCCTAGGCGGTGCTGGCGGCGCTGTCACCGGAGGATGACTTCTCCGAAGGCTTGCTCTCCTTGGACTTCCCGGAGTCCGTCGAATCCTTTCCGCCGTTGTTGTCCTGCTTGTCTCCGTTGGAACCCTTTCCGCGTCCGTAGTCGGTCACGTACCAACCGGTGCCCTTGAGTTGAAAGGACGTGTTCGAGATCAGCTTCTGTACCTTGGCCCGGCAACTCGGGCACTTCTTGAGCGGGTCTTCCGTGATCCTCTGGGTCACCTCGAACACGCCGCATTTCGAACACTGGTACTCGTAGATGGGCATAGGCTGGCCTCGCGCGGGTAGGTTATCGGAAACATAAACACTGGTCCCGCGGTTGTCAAATACGCTCTCCCGCCGCCCGGCGGTGTCGTTCGGGGCTTCGAGGCGCGGCTTCCGGGGTTGACTTGACCTGCGACCGGACACGGGCTTATGTTACGAGCCATCTGACAGCCGGACCGACGCCAGCCAAGGAGGAAAGAATGGATTTCGAGCTTCCCGAAGAGGTCAAGATCATCAAGAACACCATGCGTGATTTCGTCGACCGTGAGCTTATCCCGCTGGAGCGGGAGTTTCGCCCGGAGGGCGAGGAGATGCCCGAGGAGCTCTACAAGCCGCTTCAGGAAAAGGCCAAGGCCCTGGGGTTCTGGATGCTCGACATTCCCGAGGAGTACGGCGGCGCCGGTCTCGACCTGTTGACGCGCTGCGTGATCCAGGAGGAGGTCTCCCGCACCATCTCCATCCCTTTCCGCAACAACCCGGTCTTCGGCCCGGAGGCGCGCGGCATTCTTTTCGAGCTCAACGACGAGCAGAAGGAGCGCTACCTCTACCCCGTGATCCGCGGGGAAAAGACCGCGTGCTTCGCCCAGACCGAGCCCGACGCCGGCGGCGACCCCGCGGGGATGAAGACCCGGGCGGTGCTGGACGGCGATCACTGGGTGCTGAACGGCACCAAGCGCTTCATCAGCAACGCGGGCTTCTCCGACTTCGCCCAGGTCATGGCGGTGACCGATCCCGAGAAGCGCGCGCGGGGCGGCATCACCTGCTTCCTGGTGGACATGGACACGCCGGGCGTGACCATCGAACGCCGCTGGCCCACCATGATGGGCGACGCGCCGTTCCAGATCCTTTTCGAGGACGCCCGCATACCCGTGGGCAACGTCGCGGGCGAGGTGGGGCAGGGCTTCCGGCTTGCCCAGGGCTGGCTCCAGGAGGGGCGCATCAAGGGCCACGGTGCGCGTTGCGTCGGCATCGCAGAGCGCGCGCTGGACATGATGATGGACTACTCGCAGATCCGTACCACCTTCGGGCAGCCGCTGGCGGAACGGCAGGCGGTCCAGTTCATGATCGCCGACTCGGTCATGGAGCTACACATGGCGCGCAACTTGGTCTACGAATGCGCCTGGCGCCACGACCGCGGCGAGGACATCCGCAACATGGGCTACATGGTCAAGTGCGTGTGCACGGAGATGGCCAGCCGGGTGGTGGACCGCTCCATCCAGGTCCACGGCGGCATCGGCCTCACCAAGGAGTTGCCGCTGGAGTGGTGGTACCGGCAGTTGCGCAGCATCCGCATCACCGAGGGCGCCACCGAGGTGCTGCGCTGGCGCATGGCCCAGAACCTCTTGCGCGCCCGCGCCAAGGGTCAATGAGCGGAGAGTCGCTGCTTCCCTCGGGCTTCCGGGTGCTGGACCTCGGCACCGCCATGGGGGCCTTCTGCGGCAAGGTGCTGGCGGACCTCGGCATGGACGTGGTCAAGGTCGAGCCGCCGTCGGGGGACGACCTCCGCAACGAGCCGCCCTTCGCCAGGGGCCGGAACAACCGCGAGGGCAGCCTCCGGTTCGCCTACTTCAACTCCGGCAAGCGCGGCATCACCCTGGATCTCGGGCGTGAGACAGGTCGCAGCATCCTTCTGGACCTGGTGGAGCGGGCGGACGTGGTCATCGACAGCCATGACCCCGGCTACCTCGAAGACCTGGGGATCGGCTACGGGGAGATGGTGGCGCGCCGCCCCAAACTGGTGCTGGTTTCCATCTCCGCCTTCGGGCAGGACGGACCTTACCGCGACTACCGGGCGCCGGACCTGGTGGCCAACGCCATGGGCGGGCTGCTCTTCATCAGCGGCGACCCCAGCATGACCCCGTGCGTTCCCCCCGGCGGCCAGTCCTACGTCTACACCTGTCTCTACTCCGCCCTGGGCGCCCTGCTGGCGCTCTGGCAGCGCGAGACCAAGGGCGTGGGCGCCCACATTGACGCCTCGGTGCAGGCCAGCATGGCTCTCCACGAGCACGTTGCCTTTACCTGGTCGTCCGAGGGCCGGCTCATGAAGCGCGCCGGCAGCCAGCACCAGCACGTGGCCCCGGCCAACCTGTTCCCGTGCAA
Organism: Deltaproteobacteria bacterium; assembly: GCA_028818755.1. Lineage (GTDB taxonomy): Bacteria > Desulfobacterota > Binatia > UBA9968 > JAJDTQ01 > JAJDTQ01. The sequence goes on from JAPPNF010000169.1 coordinate 47,956, forward strand.
GGACGGCTGGATTTCGTTCTTCGCCACCCAGCGGCACTGGCCCATCTTCCTGGACATGTGGGAGGGGCACCCGACGGAGTTGGACGACCCGGAGCTGATCGACAACGCCAAGCGCCGCGCGGCCGCGGACTGGCTCAATCCCATGGTGGCGTCGTTCACCTCCCAATACGGCAAGGAGGAGCTGTCCGTGCTGCTTCAGAAGCACGGCCTGCCGGCGCTGCCGGTGAACTCGCCGCGGGACTTCATGGAGGACCCGCATATCGTCGAGCGGGGTTTCTTCGGTACGGTGGAGCACCCGGTCCTCGGCTCCTTCTCCCAGCCGGGAGTGCCGTTCCTGCTGGACGGAGAACGCCGGGGCCCCCGGCCCGCGCCGATGCTGGGCCAGCACAACGCGGAGGTTCTCGGCAGCGACCTCGGGCTGAGCGAGGAGGACATGGGGGTGTTGGCCGCGGAGGGAGTCATCTGATGTCCAGTCCCAACCGGATTCTCGAAGGCGTCCGCATCATCGCGTTCACCACCGGGTACGCCGGCCCCTATGCCGGCCGGCTGCTGGCGCAGTACGGCGCCGAGGTCATCAAGGTGGAGTCCTTTCCAGGCGGGCTCGACACCTTCAGACATTACGGCGCGGAGGGCGACATCAATGCCGCGCCGCGCTTCATCGAGTGCAACCTGGCCATCCGGTCCATGACCGTCAACATCAAGCACGACGACGGCAAGCGGATCATCAAGGAGCTGGCGGCCAAGTCCAACGCGGTGCTGGTGAACTTCCGGCCCCAGGTGCTGGGCCGGCTCGGGCTCGGCGACGACGAGCTCAGGAAGGTCAACCCCGCCATCATCATTCTCAAGCTGCCGGGGCTGGGCGAGACCGGACCCAAGAACTGGTACGGCACCTGGGGGTTCAATCTCAACTCCTTCAGCGGCATGACCTACCTCTGGAACCATCCCGGACAGGACCGCCCCATCGGCAGCCAGGGCGTCTATCCCGACCATCTCGGCTTCATCTCCGCGCCCACCATCATGATGGCCGCGCTGCTGCGCCAGAAGCTCACCGGCAAGGGCTGCTCCATCGACGTGTCCCAGGGCGAGGTGACCGCCTATACCCTGGGCACCAGCTACCTGGAGTCCAGCATCAACGGCGTCGACCCCCAGCCCCAGGGGAACCGGAGCCTCACCGCGGCCCCCCACGGCTGTTATCGCTGCCAGGGCGACGAGCGCTGGTGCGTGGTGTCGGTGAACAGCGACGAAGAGTGGCGGAGCCTGTGCGGCGTCATGGGCAACGAGGCGCTGGCGGGCGACAGCCGCTTCGCCACCTGCGTCGAGCGGCGCCGCCATGCCGACGAGCTGGACGCCATCATTTCCGACTGGCTCGCCACGCAGACCGTCGAGGACGTCGCCCACCGCCTGCAGGCCGCCGGGGTACCGGCCGGGGTGGTGCAGAACGGCACCGACCTCTGCAACGACCCCCAACTCCGCCACCGGGACTACTTCCAGAAATACCAAGACTCCCCCATCGGCCCCTTCGAGCTGCCCCGCGGCGGGATCATCTTCAGGGACATGCCGGAGGAGGAGATCCCCATCACCCCGCCGCTCGGTGAGCACACCGAGCAGGTCATGCGCGACGTGCTGGGCTACGACGCCGCCGCCATCGTGAAGTGGAAAGAGGAGGGGGTGCTGGCGTAGGGGCCTCCTCGGGCCCGGGACCCACCGTCCCGGGAAGTGACTGCGGCAACACCAACGACGTAACCGGACTCTCCAGGTCTTGAGAGGGAACACGGAGTGGGTCGCGGTCTATCAGAAGAAAGGAGTGGACGAGTATCGTGTTTTGGCGTCGCAAGAACAAGAAGGTGGACGAGCAGGTTGTGCTCTACCCGTGGGTGGCGTGGTCCGAACAAGACACGGCGGAGGCGAAGGAGACCATCAGGGCCGTATTCGACAAGGAGCCGCGGGAGCTTGACAGCGGCGAGGCCAGCACGGTGCTGGTCATGATCCAGTCGAACCGTGAGGGCGGCATGGCTGGAACGCTCGTGGATGGGGCGATGGCCGAAACATTCATGAAGGATGAGGGCATCTCCATGGACCCTGATGCGCAGGACCCATCGGGCCGGCTGCGCTATCCGGAGATCGTGCGGAAAATCGGCTTCTCCCAGGAAGTCATGGATGAGTTGAAGATAGGTTTTTGATCGCGCGGGCCACGAAGAACGCGTAGCCGTAGCAGTCCGAGTACGCCTTCCAGATGTCGATCTCGCGCTGGCACTGATCGGCCAGTTCCTGCGCCTCGGGGCGGCCGGGGTGGCGCGCCCGAAACGCGGTCACGTTCCGCTCGAGCGGTCGGTAGTAGTCGTCCCACCATGCCGACCGCGGCAGCATGAAGTGGCCCACCGTCTCGTACCCGCACGCGTCGATGGCGGTCAGGAGGGCCGCCGTATCGCGTATCGCGGGGTATTCCTGTTCCCAGAACCAGACGCATTCCGCCGGCGGGTCGGGTTTCGTCCAGCAGACCTCGGTAAACGCCACATGCCCACCACGCACGAGCAGGCGGCGCCAGTCGCACAGGGATGCCTCGACACCCGTATTGTAGATGGCGCTTTCGCACCAGATCAGGTCGAACGAGGCGTCCGCGAAATCGAGGCTTTGCATGTCGGCGACACGCGCCTCCACGCGCTCGGCGAAACCAAGGCGGCGGGCTTCGCGGTTCAACTCGTCGACGAACGGCGGATGGTTGTCAATGGCGACGATGCGGGCAGGGGAGTTCTGCGCGAGGACCCGTGTCTGCCGGCCGGTTCCGCAGCCGATGTCGAGAATACGGGTATCGGGCCCGATGCCGGGAACCAGGGAGAGGGCCCGGATCGTGCTGGCGACATCGCCGGGTCCCTGCTGCGGCAACCCGCTGAACAACTCGAAGAACAGTGCTGTCGTCAACCCGACTCCCGGGGGGCGTTGTCCAGGGCGGCCCGCAACTGCGGGATCGAGATGTTTCCGCCGCTCATCACGAGGGCGATCCTCTTCCCGCGCAGCCGCTCCCGGACCTTCAACGCTCCGGCCAAAGAGGCGGCGCCCGCCTGCTCCGTCAGGTTGTGGGTCTTTTCGAGGCACAGCACGATCGCCTGTTCCAGCTCCGTGTCGGTTACGAGGACGAAGTCGTCCAGCAGGTCCCTCAGGATGCCGTTGGTCATCTCGTAACCGGAACCGGTTGCAAGGCCCTCGGCAATGGTCCGCATGGGCGATTCGACGATCCGGCCTTCCTTCCACGACAGCCAAGCGGCCTGGGCCTGCGCGGACTGGACGCCCAACACCTGGATGTCCGGATTGACCGTCTTGGCGACGATGCAGGCGCCGCACGCACCGCTGCCGCCGCCAATGGGGGTCACGATGACCTGCACATCCGGCAGGTCTTCGAGGATCTCCAGTGCGACCGTGCCGACGCCGGCGATCAGGTGGGGCTCGTTGGCGGAGTGGATGAAGCGGTACCCCCGCTCGCGCGCCAGCCGCTCGGCATGGGCGAGGCAATCGTCGAAGACCGCGCCGTGGAAGATGACGTTGGCGCCGAGGTTCCGCATCGACTCGACCTTGCCCGGGTTGGCGCCTTCGGGCGCGACGATGGCGGCCTCGACTCCGAAGACACCGGCGGCGTAGGCGATGGATTGTCCGTGGTTGCCCGTGGACGCCGCGGTCACGCCGCGACGCTTCTCGTCGTCCGAGAGCTGGGAAATCAGATTGACGCCGCCCCGCACCTTGAAGGCCCCCAGGCGCTGGTGGTTCTCGTGTTTGACGTAGACCTCTGCGTCCAGGAGGCGGTCCAGGGACAGGTAACGGTGAAGCGGGGTCCTGGTCACATGCGGGGCGGTGCGGCGGCTCGCCCCGATGACGTCCTGCAACGTGGGTCGCTCGAACGTGTCCACCCGGCCTGTCAATAAACTGTCCCTGTTACCTTCCATTGGTCTACCGTGACTCATGGCCATTCAATTGCGTTGTGTCCACAATTCCTCCTTTCGCCACCGGTTGCAATGATCTGGTGCGCGGAATGGGACCATCGTCGAAGTTTCGTTGTGCCTTGTCTTTCCCCGGACGGTTGGATAGGCAGGGAAATCATGGCGCTGTTCCTGACCAACGAGGAAGTGGAGCGGCTTGTCACCGTCGAGGACGCCATCGAGGTGCTGGAGCCGACTTTCGCCGACCTCGGTGCCGGCCGGTTGTCCAGCCGTCCGCGCACGCTCAACTATACCGGTCTTGGCGATGGCGAGTTCTATCTTTATTCCTGCATGGATGCCTCGGTGCCGCGATTCGGAGTGCATTTGATCAGGATGACCTCGGAACACCTGTCGCGCAAGGTAGTGAAGGGTGTTCCCCGGCGTTACCAGATCCCCAATCCCGCGGGCAAGTTCTCCGGCCTGATCATCATGTTCAGCATCGAGGACCACGCGCCGCTGGCGATGTTTCAGGACGCGGTGCTCAACCGTACCATGATCGGCGCTACCAGCGGGATTGCCGCCAAGTACCTGAGCCGGGCCGACAGCGATGTGATGGCATTATTGGGCGCGGGATGGCTGGCTCCGACTCAGGTGATCGGCCATTGCGCCGTGCGGCCGATCCGGGAAATTCAGGTCTACTGCCCGACCGAAGAGCACAAGCTCCGGCTGTGCGAGGCCATGGAGGGAAGGGTCGACGCCAAACTCATCCCGATGGGCAGCACCGAAGAGGCGGTTAGGGGCGCCGACATCATCGCCTGCGCCACCAACTCCTACGAGCCGGTGTTCGACGGCGCCATGCTCAAGCCCGGCCACTACGTCGGCTCCCTCCAGGTGGGAGAGCTGGACGACCTCACCCACGAGACCGCCGACACCATCACCGCGCGAGCCCGAGAGCCGGCCACCATCTGGCACATGAAGACCGGCGAGGTGCCGGCCGATCAGTTATGGCTGGAGCGCTGGAAGCCCCACTGGAACCACAAGCTAAAGTTCCTGGGCGAGATTGTCGAAGGCCTCGACCAGGGTCGCACCCGCGACGACGACATCACGCTCTTCGGCGGCGTCGGCACCGGACCCTCCAGCGGGCTCGGCCTCCAGTACATTCCCGCCTGGGTCGCCTACCAGCGCGCACGCGAGCAGGGCATCGGCTTCGAGATACCGGACGAATTGTTCCTTCAGGACGTGCACCCCTAAACCAGCCCCTTCGAGGGATGTGTCGTGGCATCTACCACGCTTCCTTACCGGTTGGCGGTCCCCAGTCGACTTCTTCGGGCTTGTGGTCCTTGGGTATTCTTGACAGAAGGTCCTTTAAGTCATGTCTGCCACGGACCATGGACACGGGCTGAACGATAATCCGGCCTTCTCTGACAGATACGTCCACTTCGTCGCCAACGTGAATTCCGGCCTCAATCAATAGGGCTTTCGTCAACCGAAGCCCTTGGCCGTTTCCCCACTTCTGAACCTTGCTCAACATACGCCACCTCCAGCCACATATATTTGCAGTGTCAACTTCATCGGATCGACTGTCTGACGGTTACGCCCACAGCGCCGAGATCGGAGCGGCGTACAAACGCTCGCCGAACGGCACGACATGCCCGTGGTCGTGGAGGACCAGTCCCAGCACGAACCGGTCACCGCAGGCTTCCGACAGGCGGCGGAGGCCGGCGAATTCCCGGGCGGTCACGGTGGCGGAGGCCTTCACCTCGATACCGACCACGCGTCCGCGGCGATCCTCGATGACGATGTCGACCTCCTTCCGTTCCTTGTCGCGGAAATGCGCGAACTCGTACCGGTCGGCGGACCAGCTCGACAGCTTCAGTAGTTCGGCGACAACGAAAGTCTCCAGGACCGGTCCGAACAGCGCCTTGTCTTTCTTCACGCGGTCGGGAGTGATGTCCCTCAACGCGGCAAGGAGTCCTGCATCGAGGAAGTGCAGCTTGGGTGTCTTGGTGAGCCGCTTGAGCACATTGCTGAACCAGGGTTGAAGGGTGTGCAGGAGAAACAGGCTCTCGAAGACCCCGGTGTATCTCCGCGTGGTGGGGTGATTCATGCCCAGCGGCGCGCCGAAACCGGAATAGTTGACGAGTTGCCCGGAGTGTTCGGCGAGGACCCGCAGGAGCCTCGGCATCAGCGGTATCTTCTCGAATTGGGCGGTGTCGTGGACGTCCCGTTGAACGATGGCCTCGATATAGTCGAGGTACCAGTCCTGTCGCGTGTGCCACCGCGTGCGAGTCAGAGCTTCCGGATAACCGCCGGCCAGAACCTTTTCGATCAAGCCGGCTCCGACCACCACGTTGCCGACTTTCGGCACTTGTCCTTCGAAAGCTGTCTCGAGGAAAGTGGGTGGTCTTCTGTTTAACTCCGCCTGGGCCAAAGGTAGGAGGCGCACGACCTTCATCCGTCCGGCAAGCGAATCGGCCACCCGTGGCACAGTCATCAGGTTCGCGGATCCGGTGAGCAAGAAACGCCCGGGCCTCGGATCGGCGTCCACGGCCGTCTTGATGGCGAGAAGCAGGTCGGGTGCGCGCTGAATCTCGTCGATCACCGCCCGGTCGAGGCCGCGTATGAAACCCACCGGGTCTGTTAGGGCCGCATCCAGCGTGGTCTTGTCGTCAAGGTTCAGAAACGGGATCTTTCGGCCCGCGATCTGTTTTGCGAGCGTTGTCTTCCCCGACTGCCGGGGCCCCGATATGAGCACGACTCTCGTATAGGTCAGCGCGTCATGGATACGGTCTTCGATAAAACGGGGATACATATCCGGATCTCTTCAAGTAGTTGATGTGTAAGGATATGCATCCGACTGATTGAAAGTCAAGGCGCGACTGATTGAAAGTCAGAGTCCGACCGATTGAAGGTGAGGCACCGACCGATTGAAAGCCGGTGGATGGAGGCAGGCTGCTTCGGACCCTGGCCTACCCGCTGGTTACGCAGGCCTTCAGCCCCTCCCGCGACCCCCGGTCCCACTCCTCTTCGTAGTTGGGCCAGTCGTTCAGGAAGAGCATGTCGTCGTAGGTGGCGTGGCCGGAGCCCCAGCGGCGTTCGGGGTGCACGGAGTCGTGGTGAGGGAAGGGGAGGCGGTACTTCTTCCAGCTCTCGTAGTAGCGGCGCATGATCCGGATGTAGAACTCCAGGGGGATGGCGGGCTGCTCGTGCTGGGAGACGAGGTCGGAGCCCGGCTCCCGGCGCCACTGGTTGAAGCGCGGGAAGACGCCGTGGCGCATCATGAAGTCGACGCCGTCGCCGGTGGACTTGACCGCGTCGGCGATGTTGTCGAAGCCGTAGGGACGGGCCAGCTCCACCCCGCAGACGAAGTTGGGGCGGGCGTTGCCCTCGCCCAGCACCTCCACCGACTCGATCATCCACCTGACCCAGTTGTCCCAGCCGATGCGGCGGTTCTTGCCGGGGTTGATCCACTCGAACAGCCGCTTGTCCCAGACCTCCATGTTGGCGTGGTGGCAGTCCACGCCCTCGGCGCGGTAGCGCTTCATGGTCTCCTTGTCCTTGGCGTTGGTCTGGATGTTGATGTAGCGGCGGTGGCCGCCCCACTTGAGGGCCGAGGCGTACTCCAGGTAGAAGTCGTCCTCAGACTTGCGGTGGAGGGTCTTGAGGATGGTGCCGCCGGAGATCAGGAAGTCGATGGGGGGCGCGTAGCCCACCTCGTCGATGGCGTCCTGCTCGATGGAGCGGGCCACCTCGGCCACGTAGGACACCGGCTTCACCGGCGTGTTGAAGGTGAAGTCTCGGGACTCCTTCATCTGGCGCACGTTGACGTTGATGTCGCAGAAGCGGCACTCCTCGTCGGGCCCCCAGTACTGGCAGTTGCGGAACACCGTGGCGAAATAGCCGAAAGCGATGATCTCGTGGTACTTGGTGCCGTCCTCGAAGGACCGCGTGTAGTACTTGAGCGGCTTGGGGAAGCTCACGTCGCACAGCTCGCGCCCGTCCAGCAGGAGCCGGACCTCTCCGTCCACCACGTCGATGACGTAAGGCGAATCGGCGTTCAGGGTCGTCTGGACGATGACGGGGCGCAGACCCAGGTGGCCGCCGCGGATGGCGAACCACTCGGGCGTCCTGCGGTGCTCCTTCCGCTTCATGTCCTTCATGGACATGAGATCATAGGAGAACAGCCGGTAGGACTTGACCAGGGCCTCGGAGGCCAGCTCCAGGGCGGCGTCCGTGAACCAGTGGCCCACCCGCAGGAGGTCCATCTTGAGGATCACCTCGCGGGGCATGTCCTCGTAGTTGCGCAGGTGCCACTCGAGGTATTCGGTCTCGCTCGACGACGTGACGCTATCCAGTTCGGTCATGGTCCTGCTCTCCGTAGACTTCGACATCCTTCGACTTCGCTCCGCTGGCGCTCCGCTACGCTCAGGACGAACGGTTGTAGGGAGGGCCGTGGGAAGGATTGCCATTCGTCCCCTTGACCGTTCGTCCTGAGCGTAGCGGAGCGCCAGCGGAGCGAAGTCGAAGGACGTCACTCACAAGGCTGGATTCGGCCCCCCTACCCCGCGTAGCGCGGCACTATATTCACGGGCGTGTACTCCGCCGGCGCCTCGGTCACGAACAACTCCGGCTCGATGCCGTAGAGCCTGCGGGCGTTGCCGCCCAGCAGCTTCTCCTGCACCTCCCGCGGCACGCCGTACTTGTCCATGTTGTCGATGGCTTCCCAGGTGTCGGAAGCGTCGTGGTGCGGCATGTCGGACGACCACAGGGCGATGTCCTCGAAGATGTCCCACAGCCGGAGGGTGACGTCCTCGTCGCTCTCGAAGGCGATGAAGCACTGCCGGGCGAAGGTCTCCCGCGGGTCGCCGACCTTTTGCGGCGGCTTGGCCTGCTCGCGCACGAAGCGGTAGAGGTCGAGGTAGGTCTCGGCCTTCTCCAGGATCAACGGCAGCCAGCTCGAGTTGGACTCCAGGATCGCCACCCTGAGCTTGGGGAACTTCTCCAGCCAGCCCGTGAGCATGACGATCATGGTCCAGGTCTGGGCCTCGCTGATGAAGCTCAAGGATTCGGCGCCGGGCTGCACCGACCCCATGCCGCGCATGATGTTCTCCACGAACTGTCCCGGCGAGTACACGTAGACTTCATGGGCGGTGAAGGGCGAGCGCTGGGCGCTGCTCTTGCCCCGGGTGCCGGTCGACATGCGCTCCGCCATGGCCTCGGTGACGGCCTCGCCGCCCGACGGGAACGTGTGCATTCCCAAGGCCAGCCCCACCTCCTCGAATTCCTTCCACAAGGGGTCGAACTCGGGAAAGGTGGGGTAGCGGTCGTTGACCAGCACCGGGCGCACCACCGCGGACTTGAAGCCCAGCTTGGCCACGCGCCGCAGCTCCTGCACCGCGTAGTCCACGTCCTGGACCGGCAGCACGGCGCACGGATAGAGCCGCTTGCGGTCGGCCGCGCAGTAGTCGTTGACCCAGTCGTTGTAGGCGGCGGCGCAGATCCGGGCGGCGTCCGGGTTCTTGACCAGCGGCATGCGCACGAAGGTGGACGGGAACACCATCACCTGGTCGATGCCCGATGCGTCCATGTCCTTGAGGCGGACGTGCGGGTCCCGCTGGCTGGCGTTGCGGCCGATCTCCTCGTCCCACCTGGGGTCGTCGGGCGCGATGGAGCCCAGGATCTTCTTGTTCATGCCCGGGTGCCAGCCCTGCCCGGGGTAGGCGTAGGTCTTGGGGTTGCCGTAGCTCACCTGGCCGTTCACGACCATCACGAGCCGGTCCATGTCCCGGTAGAAATGCTGCTTGGCGAACGCCCGCTGCTTCTCCGGAATGTACTCGTCCCAGACCTCACGGGGCTCGTGGATGTGGCTGTCACAGTCGAAGACCGGAAAGTTCTTGGTGCGCCCTTGTGCCGTGTAGGCCATCACTGACTCCTCGCTGGACGCGCGCCCGGCGCGGGCCGCGGGCCGGACGGGCGCCAGGGGTTGCGGCCGAGCCTATGCGCTCGGCTTGAACTTCGGCAGCGTGAACCCCTCGTGGTCCTCGTACACCACCTCCACCGCCATTCCCACCTTCACCTCCTCCGGCGCGATGTCGACGACGTTGCTAACCAGGCGCGGCCCTTCATCGAGGTCCACGAGCGAGACGTTGTACGGGATCTTGTCCTGGTACGCCGGATGCCACGCCCGGTGATAGGTGACGAAGGAATAGACCGTGCCCTTGCCGCTCACGGGCACCCATTGGTTGTCCGACGACAGACACTTGGCGCAGAGCGCCTGGGGCGGGAAGTTGAAGTACGTCCGGCAGGCATTGCACTGCTGCACCGTGAGCTTGTGCTCCTTGAGGTTGTCCCAGAAGGGCTGGGCCTCCACCTCCGCCAGGAACGGTTCGTTGCGCGGCGCCGCGCGCCCGCGCTTGTCGTGTGCTTCTGTTTTGCTCATTGTACCCCCAGTACGAGTGATGCGTGCATGCACAGGCTGCCGCCGTGCCCGCTGATGACCCCCGCCTTCGCGCCCTGCACCTGCCGCTCGGGCTCCACCTCATTGCCGCGCAACTGCTTGACGCCCTCGGTGACGTGCATGATTCCCTCTAGATGGGCCTGGGACAACAGACCGCCGTGGGTGTTCACGGGGATCTCGCCGCCCACCTCGATGCGCCCGTCCTTGATGAAGTCCTTGCCCTCGCCCTTGCCGCAGAAGCCGTAGTCCTCGATGGTGATCAGCGTCGTGATGGTGAAGCAGTCGTAGAACTCGGCGAAGTCCATGTCCTTGGGTGTGAGCCCCGCCATGCGGTAGGCTGCCTCCGACGACTTCCGGCTCCCCAGCGTGGTGAGGGTGGGCGCATCCATGACGCTGGAGTGCGGGTGGTGCTGCCCCATGCCCAGCACCTGCACGGGCTTCCTGGGCAGGTCCCTGGCCCGCTCCATGCTGGTCACCAGCAGGGCGGCGCCGCCGTCCGATTCCAGCGAGCAGTCGAACAGGTGCAGCGGCTCCACGATCAGGCGCGAGTTCTGGTGGTCCTCGATGGTCATGGGCTTTTGCATGGTGGCGTTTCCGTTCATGCACGCGTGCTTGCGGGTGGACACCGCGATCTGCCCCAGGTCCTCGCTGGTGGTGCCGAACTCGTGCATGTGGCGGGTGGCCGCGAAGGCGTGGTTGGCCACCGCGGAGAAATGTCCCCAAGGCTGCTCCCAGTGCTCGTCGCCGCTGCGGATGGGGTACCCCGGCGTGGGATCCGGCGTCGCCCGCTTGCGCGCGTGGACGCACACCACGTAGTTGCACATGCCGGCCTCGATGGCCATCACCGCGTTCTGGATCATGGCGATGGGCGTGGCGCCCCCGAGCGCGAGGTCGGTGGCGTAGCTGGGGTCGATGCCCGCCATGTGCGCCAGCCGCACCGCGTAGCTCCGGTGGGCGTCGGTGAGGGGCTGGTTGGTCAGCAACCCGTCCACCTGGGACGCCTCGATTCCGGCGTCCTCCAGGCACAGGCGGATGGCTTCGACGTGCAGCGAGTTGGTGGTGGCTTCGGGCCGCTTGCCTACCTTGGTCTCGCCCACGCCGACGACGGCGTACTTGCCCGAGAGGTTTGACATGACTGCCTCCTTGTCCCCGCGGGGTCCCGGCCATGTGCCGGGAACCCACCGGGATCGGTCATAAGCTCTGCTCGAACGGTCCTACTTGTCCAAACCGACGATCCTGCGCGCGCGGCTCACCACTTCCGGCGTCATCTGCTTCTTCATGTCGGCGATGAGGCCCGTGAGGTACTCGCCGCTCCTGGGGTTGATGTCGAGCCGCGCCCGCTTGGCGTCCTTCAGGAAAGCGGGGTCCTTCAGGATGTCGTCGAAGGCCTTGCGCAGGATCGCCACCCTGTCCTTCGGGGTCTTCGGCGGCAACGCCCAGGGGCGCACCATGGCGGCCGGAAGGAGCAGGACCTTCATGAAGGCCACGTCCGCGGGCTTGGTGATCCTGTCGTTCAGCGGCGGCACGTTTAGCGCCTCCAGCTCGGGGTGACGTTCCTCGCTGATGTAGGTGATGAGCTTGATGGAGCCCTCCTGCAGCATGGACATGCCGGTGGACTTCACCGAGTCCCAGGTCCATCCGGTGAGGGCGTCCACCTCCTTCTGCAGCAGCCCCGCGCGCACCGGCGCCGTCCCCTTGTAGCCTGGGACGATCTTGGATGTGATGCCGAAGATGTCGTTCATGGCCAGGGGAATGCTGCAGGTCAGGCTGTTGCGCGCGGTGCAGCCGAAGATCAACGGCTCGGTCTTGGTGTCGAGCCACTGGTCCATGCTCTGGATGGGCGAGCCCTTGCGCACCGCCACGGTGATGGGGCTGGTGTTGGCCAGCCCCAGCCAGATGAACTGGTTGACGTCGTACCGGATCCCCGGGAAGTTCAGGAACTGCGCCTGCGCCACGGTCCAGGTGGGGTGCACGAGGGCGAGGCCGTCCCGCTTGGTGATGTTGTACACGTAGTTGGTGCCGATGAGCCCGCTGCCGCCGGGTATGTTGATGACGATGACGTTGGGCTTGCCCGGGATGTGCTTCCCGAGATGGCGCGCGAACAGCCGCGAGTAGGTATCGTAACCACCCCCCGGGGAGCTCACCGAGATGATCTTGACCGTCTTGCCCTCGTAGAAGGATGCGGCTCCGGCGGTGCCGCCGGCGGCCGCCATGAGCGCCGCGACGAGGACGATGAAGAATATCCGTTGCAGGAACATGTTGGATTGCCTCCTGTTTCTCTGGTCCGGAACTCGTTACCAGCCGAATACCGTTACCGTCCGGCTATTTGTCCAGGCCGATAATCTTCCGCGCCCGGCTGATGATCTCCGGCGTCATCCGCTTCTTCATGTCGTTCATGAGATTCACCAGGTACTCGCCGCTCTTGGGGTTGATGTCCAGCCGCGCCCGCTTGGCGTCCGCCAGGAAGGCGGGGTCCTTCAGCGTGTTGTCGAACGCGCTCTGCAGGATCTGGACCTTGTCCTTCGGGGTCCCGGGGGGAACCGCCCATGGCCGCAGCATGGCCGCCGGCAGCATCAGGACCTTCATGAACGCAATGTCGGCCGCCTTGGTGACCCGTGGGTTCAGGTACGGCACCTTCCGCTCTTCGAGTTCCGGATGCCGTTCCTCGCCGATATAGGCGATGATCTTGGCTTCGCCTTCGTCGATCATGGACATGCCGGTGGACTTCACCGAGTCCCAGCTCCAGCCGGTAACGGCGTCGACTTCTTTCTGCAATAGCGCCGCCCGGATGGGGGCCGTGCCCCTGTAGCCCGACACTATTTTGGATGTCTTCGGCCCGAAGATGTCGTTCATGGCCAGGGGGATACTGCAGGTGGGGCTGTTGCGCGACGTGCAGCCGAAGATCAGCGTCTTCGTATCCGGGTTCAGCCAGTCGTCCATGCTCTGGATCGGCGATCCCTTGCGCACCACCGCGGTGACGGGACCGGCGTTGGCCAGTCCCAGCCAGATGAACTTGTTGACGTCATACTTGATCCCGGGGAAGTTCAGGAACTGCGCCTGCGCCAAGTTCCAGCTCGGCTGGACCACGGTAAGGCCGTCCGGCTTGGTCACGTTGTAGACGTAGTTGGTGCCGATGAGTCCGCTGCCGCCGGGGATGTTGATAACGATCACCTTGGGCTTTCCGGGTATGTGGTTGCCCAGGTGACGCGCGAACAGGCGCGAGTAGGTGTCGTAGCCGCCCCCAGGGGCATGCACCGACACGATCTTGACCGTCTTGCCTTCGTAGAACGACTCGGCCGCGGCGGCGCTTGCGCACGCCAACAGCACGGCCATGATGAGTCCGATCCATGCGATTCGTCGGAACATGATAGTTCTCCTTGTTGGATAGACAGTTCTCACCCGATTTACGGGGGGTACGATAGACTAGTCAGCAGGCCTTTTCAACAACGACGCCCGGTTGGGGTACGGCGAGATCCTCGGTCCGTCATCCCCGCCCACGATCGGGGGTCGAGGGCATACTTTCGCGGGAATGACGGAGTCAGTCGAAACCGAGTATTCCAGGCGGCGTTGCTGCTTGTCGAACGCTACTACTCGTGTTCTATCAAGACCTGACGAACCTGGGAGGCAGCATGTCGAAACCCATCCTACACGGCGTCAAGGTGCTGGACTTGAGCCACATGTACCCGGGCACGCTGTGCACGTGGCTGCTGGCGGCGCTGGGCGCGGAGATCCTCAAGGTGGAGGAGCCTGAGGCGGTGCGCTCGGGCGCGCCCTTCCTCAACCAGGGCAAGAAGAGCATCACATTGAACCTCAAAACCGACGCGGGACGCGGGGTGCTGTACACCTTGGCGAAGGAGTCGGACATCGTGGTGGAGGGGTTCCGGCCCGGCGTGGCGCGCAGGCTCCGGGTCGACTACGACACGCTGCGAGCGTTGAACCCCAGGCTCGTTTACTGCTCCATATCGAGCTTCGGCCAGACCGGCCCGTCGGTGTCGTACTCCGCCCACGACATCAATTTCCTGGCGCTGAGCGGCATGCTCGGCATCGGCCGGGAGGCGGACCGCAGGCCGCTTCCTCCTGCCGCGCAAGTGGCGGACGTGGCCGGCGGCGGATACCCGGCCCTGAGCGCGATCCTCGCCGCCTACATCGCGGTGCTGCGCGACGGAGAGGGGCGTTTCCTCGACATCTCCATGTTCGACTGGACCCTGCTCATGGTGGCGCGCTACCTGATGCTCGACCCGCCGCCCCGGCGTTCCCGGCCGGTGGTCAAGCGCGAGCACGCCACCCTGGCCGGCACGGCGGCCTGTTACGACACCTACGAGGCGGGCGACGGCGGATTCGTGTCGCTGGCTGCCCTGGGGCCCAGGCAGTGGGCTCTCCTGTGCAAGGCGCTGGGCCTGGAGCGCTACGCGGACGCGGCCCTCGACCCGCTCAAGACGCCGCGAATCAAGGCGGCGATGCGCCGCGTCTTCAAGACCCGCCCGCGCGACCACTGGGTGGAGCTGCTGCGGAACGAGCACGGCCTCTCGGTGGCGCCGGTCTACGAGCCCGAGGAGGTGCTGGAGGATCCTCACGTCCGCTTCCGCAAGACGCTCGCCCGGGGGCGGGACGGCGTGGAATTTACGCCGCCGTTCTGGTTCGCCGGAGCGCGGAAGCCGGGAGGAAAGACCTGCCGCGTGGGTCAGCACACCGCCGCCGTCCTCAGGAGCCTCGGATACACCGCCACGGAGATCCGGCAACTCCGCAAGGCCAAGGCCGTCTGATGCGGGATGCTCGGTTGAACACCGTCCGTGATTGGAGTAATTCTCCGGTAGCGTCCCGCGGGGCGTATTGCGCCCGCGTGGCGCCTTGGGGAGGCATTCGATGTCGGAGGTAAAGGCGGGACTGGAAGGGGTGGTGGCCGGGGAGACGGCCATCTGTTCGGTGCGCCCGGAGGGGGAGTTGGTGTACCGCGGCTACGATGTGCACGACCTGGCGGAGCAGGCGAGCTTCGAGGAAGTGGCGTACCTGGTGCTGTTGGGCAGGCTTCCCACCCGTGCGGAGCTGGAAGCGTTCGACGCGGAGTTGCGCTCCCAGCGGGCGCTGCCGCCGGGAGTGGTGGAGAGCCTGGAGCTGCTCCCGTCGGACGCGGTTCCGATGGACGCGTTGCGCACCGCGGTATCGGCGCTGGCGCTCTACGACCCGGACGCCGGAGACGACTCCCGCGAGGCCAACCTGAGGAAGGCGACGCGGCTGCTGGCGCGCCTGGCCACGGTGGTGGCGGCGGTGCACCGGCTCTCGCAGGGGCTGGAGGTGGTGGCGCCGGATCCCGGGCTGAACCACGCGGCGAGTTTCCTGCACATGCTGCGCGGGGAGCGGCCCGACGAGTTCGAGGCCCGGGTGCTGGAGGTGACGCTGATTCTTTACATGGAGCACGAGTTCAACGCCTCCACGTTCACCGCCCGTGTGATCGCGTCCACGCTGGCGGACCTGTACGGCGCGGTGGTGGGAGCGATCGCGGCGCTCAAGGGGCCGCTTCACGGGGGCGCCAACGAGAAGGCGATGGACGTGATCCTGGAGATCGGGGAGCCGGAGCGTGCGGAGGGGTGGGTGGAGGAGAGCCTGCGGGAGAAGAAGCGTGTGATGGGGTTCGGGCACCGGATCTACAAGACCGCGGACTCGCGGGTGGAGGTGGCGAAGAAGTGGGGAGTGTTGCTGGGCAGGCAACTGGACGACACGCGGTTGAGCGAGATCTGCATGACGGTGGAGGAGGTGATGCGGCGGGAGAAGAACCTGTGTCCGAACGTGGACTTCTACGCGGCGCCGATCTACCACATGATGAAGATTCCGATAGGGCTGAACACGCCGATATTCGCCATGAGCCGTGTGGTGGGGTGGTCGGCGCACATCATCGAGCAGACGGACAACAACCGCCTCTACCGTCCCAACTCACGGTACGTGGGCGCCACGGGCCTGGAGTTTCAGCCGCTCGACCGGCGCGGCTGAGCCGGAAGGCCCGGAAACGACCGTACGATGGCGGAGCCGCGAACCGCACCGCAGGCGCTGGACGGCGTGAGGGTCCTGGAGCTCGCGGGCGCCGAGGGCGAGTACTGCGGCAAGCTCCTGGCGGATTTCGGCGCCGAGGTGATCAAGGTGGAACCGCCCGGAGGCAGTCCGTCTCGCGGCGAGCCTCCGTTCATGGACGACCGGCCGGGCTCCGATCGAAGCCTCACTTTCCTCTACTTCAACGCCAACAAGAAGAGCATCACGGCGGATCTCGGCACCGAGGAGGGCCGGGAACGCGTGCGGCGCCTGAGCGCGGAGGTCGACGTGTTGCTGGAAAGCGGCGCGCCCGGAACCCTGGCGGCCTTGGGACTGGGCCACGAGGACTTGCGCACGGCCAACCCGAGACTCGTCTACGCGTCGGTCACCGCGTTCGGCCAGACCGGACCCTACAGCGGCTACCGCTGGTCGGGGCTGGTGGCGTTCGCCATGGGCGGGCTCATGTATGTGAGCGGCAAGCCGTCGGCGCCGCCCGTCAACGCGCCCGGCGCGCAGGCGTTCCTGGTGGGCTCGGCCCACACCGCCCTGGCGATTCTCATGGCGCTGTGGCACGTGCGGCGGGGCGGCGCCGGACAGCACGTCGACGTGTCGATGATGGACTGTCTGGCGGCAATGGAGAACATGGTCTCGCGTTCCGCTTCCACCGGAGTGCACCCGCGCCGGGACGGCACCCAGCACCGCTTCGCCACCCCCGGCACCATCTACCGCTGCCGTGACGGCTATGTGCACATCTTCGTCACCAACTCCCAGCCGGGCGCCTGGGACCGGTTCGTGGACTGGCTCGGCTTGCCGGAGGCGCTGACCGGCGACGAGTTCAACGACCCGGTCTATCGCCGCGCCCACGTCGCGGAGGTGGACCGGGTGGTCTCCGGAATCCTGGCTGACCTCCCGAAGGAAAAGGTTTACGAGGAGCTCCAGGACCGCCACATCCCGTGCGCGCCGGTGAACACGCCGCTGGAGTTCGTGCGGGACCGGCACATCGAGTCTCGCGGCTTCGTCGTCGATACCGTACACGCGCGGCTGGGCCCCATGGAGTTTCCCGGCCGGGCCTACAAGACCGATAGCTGGCGATTCCGGCATCATGCTCCGCGGGTGGGGGAGCATGACGGGGTTGTGCTGAACAGTTTCAAGGCCGCGCAGGATACAGCGCAGCGCACGGTGGCTCCGAAGCCTGTGCCGGACCGGAGCCCGGATACGAATACGGGAGCAGGACACGGGACGGGTCCGAACGGGCTGCCCTTGACCGGCATTCGCGTAGCGGACTTCACCCACATGGTCGCCGGCCCCTACGGCACCATGCAGCTTGCATACTTCGGCGCCGAGGTGATCAAGATCGAGTCCCGGGCGCGGCCGGACACCTGGCGTATCCGCGAGGGCAACAAGGACGTGGAGGCGTCGCTGCCCTTCGCCGACCACAACCGGAACAAGCTGTCGGTGACCGCCAACCTCAAGTCCGCCGAGGGCCGGGAGCTGGCGCGGCGCATCATCGCCGAGAGCGACGTCGTCGTGGAGAACTTCAGCGTCGGGGTCATGGACCGCCTGGGGCTGGGTTACGAGGAGCTTCGGGCTCTGAAGCCGGACATCATCATGATCCGGCTCCAGGGGCTCGGCACCACCGGCCCCCGGAAGAACTACGTGACCTGGGGCCCCAGCCTGATGCCGTTCTCCGGCATGACCTGGCTCTGGAATCACCCGGACGGCGGCGCGCCCGTGGGCTCGCAGACTTCCTACCCCGACTACATCGTATCCATCCACATGGCCTTCGCGCTGATGGCCGCGCTGCATCACCGCGCCAATACGGGGGAGGGGCAGTTCATCGACATCGCCCAGGGCGAGGTAACGGCATCGCTCATCGGGCCGGCGCTGCTGGACGGACTGGTCAACGGGCGCGCCGCGGAGCCCGTGGGGAACCGCGGCCACGCCGGCGCCCCCCACGGCTGCTATCCCTGCGCGGGTGAAGACGAGTGGTGCGTGATCTCGGTGGGGGACGATGCGGAGTGGCAACGTTTGTGCGCGGTAACCGAGAACGGTACGGGGCTTCGGGACGAGCGGTTCGCCACCGCGGCCGGGCGCCGGGCCAACGCGGCGGAGCTGGACGAGCTGGTGTCCGAGTGGACGCGGCAGCGGAGCCCGCGGGAGGTCATGGAGGCGCTTCAGGCGCGGGACGTAACCGCCGGGATGGTGTCGGACGGCACCACGCTGGTCCACGACCCGCATCTGCGCTCGCGCGGTTCCGTGGTGGAGCACGAGCACCCGCGCCAGGGCCGGCTGACGCTTCCCGGCATCGTAACGAAGCTCTCCGAGACGCCCGGGGAGATCCGCCGCCATGCGCCGTTGCTGGGTCAGGACACCCACGCGGTGCTGAGCGGATTGCTCGGACTGACCGACGAGGAGATTCGCCGCCTGGAGGCGGCCGGGGCGTTTTGACGCCGGGGGGTACGAAGAAACACGCGCAAGACACGCGAGGAGCAACATGGACCATCAAGCGATCATATTCGAGCGAAAGAACGGCATCGCGTACGTGACACTGAACCGCCCGGAGGTGCTGAACGCGCGCAACCGGCGGATGCGCGAGGAGCTCATCAGCGCGGTGACCGCCATCCGCGCGGACCCAGAGGTGCGAGTGATGATCGTCACCGGCGCGGGGGAGCGGTCTTTTTCGGCCGGCCGGGATCTCAAGGAGGCGGCCCAGGAAAAGGTCGGCGTGGTGGCGGCGCGGCAGGCGAAGTTGGAAGTCGGCGACACCGAGCTGATCGCCCGGCTCAACAAGCCGGTGATCGCGGCCATCAACGGCTTCGCCCTGGGCGGCGGCTGCGAGCTGGCGCTGGCCTGCGACATCCGGGTGGCGGTGGAAGATGCGAAGCTGGGGTTGCCCGAGGTTTCCCGCGGCATGATCCCGGGCAGCGGCGGCACGCAGCGCCTGTCGCGGGTGGTGGGCCTCGGCAAGGCTCTGGAGCTGATCCTCACCGGCAGCGTCATCGACGCCCAGGAAGCCCTTCGCATCGGCCTCGTGAACAAGGTGGTACCGCGCGACCAGCTCATGGCGGCGGCCGAGGAATACGCCCAAGCCATCGTCACCAAGGCGCCCCTGGCGGTGATCTTCGCCAAGGAGGCGGTGCGCGAGGGCTACGAGATGTCGCTGGACGACGGCCTGCGCCTGGAGACCGACCTGTCGGCGTTGCTCCGGACCACGTCGGACGTCAAGGAGGGCGCCCGGGCCTTCGTGGAGAAGCGCGCGCCGCAGTGGCGCGGAGAGTGACCATCGGTCTCGGCCTGACAGACGAGGAGATGACATGGCAGAATACGGCTCCGACCTCATCGTGGACATGCTCAAGAGCCTGGGGATCAAGTACGCGGCGTTGAACCCCGGGGCGAGCTTTCGCGGCATCCACGACTCGCTGGTGAACTACAACCGCAACAAGAACCCGGAGATCATCGTCTGCTGCCACGAGGAGATCGCCGTGGCCGTGGCCCACGGCTACGCCAAGGCCACGGGCGAGCCCATGGCCGCCATCGTGCACGACGTGGTGGGGCTCCAGCACGCCTCCATGGCCATCTACAACGCCTGGTGCGACAAGACGCCGGTGCTGGTGCTGGGGGGTACGGGGCCCATGGACACCACCAAGCGGCGGCCCTGGATCGACTGGATCCACACCGCGCTGGTGCAGGGCAACTTCGTGCGCGACATCGTCAAGCTGGACGATCAGCCCATGAGCCTGGGGGCGTTGTCCAACTCCATCCTGCGTGGCTACCGGGTGGCCATGACCGAGCCCAAGGGGCCGGTCTACCTGTGCTTCGATCTCGACCTGCAGGAGTCGAGACTGCCGGAAGCCATGGCCGCGGGCATGCCGGCGCCGGACCGCTTCCGCCCGCCGGTGCCGCTCCAGGCCGAGCAGGGGGCCATCGAGGAGGCCGCGGCTTGGCTGTGCGATGCGCGGAACCCGCTCATCATCGCCGACTACCTGGGCCGCAACCCGCAGTCGATGCTCTCGCTGGTGGAACTGGCGGAGGCGCTGGGAGCCGCGGTGGTGGACCGGGGCGCGCGCCACAACTTCCCCAACACCCATCCGCTGGACCTGAGCGGCAAGGAGAAGGAGATGGTGGCCGAGGCCGACGTCATCCTGGGGCTTGACGTCATGGACCTCTACGGCGCGCTGCACCGGCACGACGCCAGGACGCAGACCTCCGAGCCCGCGTTCCAGCCCGGCTGCAAGATCATCAACGTGACCCTGGCGGACTTCGCCATCAAGAGCTGGTCCACCGAGTTCATGGAACTGTCGCCCGTGGACCTTCCCATCCTGGCCGACACGTCGGTGTTCGTGCCCGCCTTGACCGAGGCGGTCAAGCGGCGCGGCGGCCCCGACCAATCCGTGAAGGACGACCGCTGCCGGGCGCTGGAGCAGCGCCACCGGGAGATCCGGGAAGAGAGCCAGGCCATGCTGCGCAAGCGTTGGGACGAGAGCCCCATCTCGCCGCCGCGCATGTCCCAGGAGATCTGGGAGGTCATCAAGGACGAGGACTGGACCCTGGTGGCCGGCTCCTTCCGCGGCTGGCCGCGGCGGCTGTGGGACTGGGAGAAGCCCAACGCGTTCCTGGGGGGCTACGGCGGCGGCGGCCTGGGCTACGCCCCCGGAGCGTCGGTGGGCGCGGCCCTGGGGCTCAAGGACAGCGGTACCGTGTGCATCGACCTGCAGCGCGACGGCGACATGCTGTTCACCAACAGCGCCCTGTGGACCGCCGCCAGCTACGACGTGCCGCTGCTGATGCTCATGACCAACAACCGCACCTACTACAACGACGAGGAGCACCAGGAACGGGTGGCGATAGCGCGCAGCCGCCCGGTGGAGAACAAGGGTATCGGCATGCGCATGGAGAAGCCGCCGGTGGACTTCGCCACCCTGGCCAAGTCCTTCGGCGTTTACAGCGAGGGCCCGGTGGAGGACCCCGCGGACATCCAGCCCGCGGTCAGGCGGGCGCTGGCGGTGGTCAAGGAAGAGCGCAAGCCGGCGCTGGTGGACGTGATAATACAGTCGATCTAAGGAGATGGCGTCCTTCGACTTCGCTTCGCTACGCTCAGGACGAACGGTAATGGTTTGGCGTTTCCTGAGCCTGACTAAGAGCTCGGTATGAATGGAAAGAATGGATAACCGTTCGTCCTGAGCGTAGCGAAGCGAAGTCGAAGGACGCCATGCAAGAAGGAGGATTCGTCATGGCATACGATATGGTGATTCGCGGCGCGACCATCTGTGACGGCTCGGGCAAGCCCCGCTACACCGGGGACGTGGCCGTCGAGGGCGGGACCATCCGGCAGGTGGGCGGCAAGGCCGGGGCGGCCCGGCGCGAGGTGGGCGGCGACGGCCTGGTGGCGGCGCCCGGGTTTATCGACGGCCACACTCACATGGACGCGCAACTCCTGTGGGATCCCCAGGTGACCAGCTCCTGCTACCACGGCGTCACCAGCATCGTCACCGGCAACTGCGGCCTGAGCCTGGCGCCGTGCAAGCCCGAGGACCGGGACATCCTGCTGCAGACCTTCTCCCACGTGGAGGGCATGGACATCGGCCTGCTGCGGCGCGCGGTGGAATGGAGCTGGACCGACATGGCCGGCTACATGGACGCGGTGGAGGCCATGCGCCCGGCCCTCAACGTCGGCATGCTGGTGGGTCACTGCCCGCTGCGCCAGTACGTCATGGGCGACGACGCCGTCAAGCGCGCCGCCACGGCCGACGAGGTCGCGGCCATGCAGGCGCTCCTGCGCGAGGCCCTGAACGCCGGCTTGCTGGGCTTCTCCACCAACCGCAACGAGCGCCACTTCCGCGAGGACGGCGAGCCCCTGCCCAGCCGGCTGGCGGAGTGGGAGGAACTGGAAGCGTTGGGGCAGGTGCTCACGGACATGAACCGCGGCGTCATTCAGATGAGTTCCGCGGGCCAGAACGCCGAGCGGGTGGCGTCCCTGGCCGACTTTTCGCTCCGCACCGGCCGTCCGGTAGTGTGGAACTCCATCCTGCACCGCTGGGCCAGGCCCGACGAGTGGCGCGAGCTGCTGGACGCCACGGTGAAGGGCTTCGAGCGCGGCGCCCAGGCCTGGGCCAACACCAACGTCCGGCCCTTCAACAACCGCTTCAACCTCATCGACGGCCAGGAGTTCGACGAGTTCCCCACATGGCGCGGCCTCATGTTCAGCCCCATCGAGGAACGCCGGGCCGCCTTCCAGGACCCGGAGGTGCGCAAGAAGCTCCGCTGGGAGGTGGTGGAGGACACCAGCACCTCGGCCTTCCACAGGCGCTGGGATATCGTCTACATCGTTAAGCCCGCCACCGAGAAGAACGCCCACCTCAAGGGAGCCAACGTGGCCGACTACGCCCGCTCCGTGGGCAAGGACGTATTCGACGCGTTCATGGACCTGTGCCTGGAGGAAGACCTGGCGACCGGTTTCCAGACCGCGCACACCAACGGCGACGCCGACGCCGTCGGCGCCATCGTGGCGAGCCCCTACACCGTGCTCGGCCAGTCCGACGCCGGCGCCCACGTAGCCATCGACGCGGGCTTCGGCTACTGCACCCTGCTGCTGGACAAGTACGTGCGCGAGCGCGGCGACCTCACCCTGGAGGAAGGTGTGCGCAAGCTCACCTCCATGCAGGCGGACATCTGCGGCATCACCGACCGCGGCCGCCTCGAGGAAGGGATGGCCGCGGACGTAGTGGTGTTCGACCCCGCCACGGTGGCGCCGCGGGAACCGGAGCTGATGCACGACTTCCCCGGCGGCGCGGCGCGGCTGATCCAGCAGGCCGACGGCATCCGCACGGTCCTGGTCAACGGCCAGGTGGTGCTGGAGGACGGCGAGCCCACCGGGGAGCGCTCAGGAACGGTGCTGCGCAACGGGGTGTGACGGACAAGCGCGCCGGGTTCTTCCACTTCGCTTCGCCTGTCCTGGCTTGCCGAAGGGCTCAGGACGGAGATCGGTCCTCCGCGGGAGACGCGAAGCCTGTTTCCCGCCGACGCCCGGCTGGCGAGATGCCGCGGCTACAACTCGAAGACAGGTACTTCCATGGCGCGGGCGGCGGCAGTCATCCGGTGGTCGTAGCTGGCCAGCGCGACCGGCTGGCCTTGGCTGCGCAGGTAATCGCATGACGCCAGGTGCAGAGCATCCAGGGTACGGACGGGGATGGGAAAGGCTTCCAGGGCGCGTGCGAGGACCGGGGGCGTAAGCTCCAGTATGGCGATCCGTCCCAGAAGTCCGCGCGCTGGCTCGCCGTGCGAGTCGGCGAGGCTGCGGGCGTGCAGCCTGTTCCAGATCTCGTACTCCATCAACCGGCTGGCCACCAGGGTTTCGCTCCACAACGAAGCAGGCGGGCGCCGGTCCTCGGCCAGGAGTTGGGCAAGCGCGACGGAGGTATCGACGTAGATCACCGCTCGCTTCTGTCGTCGTCCAGCTCACCGAGCAGGTCGCTCAGCGGCGCCACGGGTTTGGAAGGGGGAGGGTCTCCGGTGGCCGGCAGCATCGGCGGCGTCAGCCATCCCGCGCGCACCGCCTCCGCCAGAATGGCGTCGGCGAGAAACGGGCTTCGCGTCTCCCGCGGAGGACCGATCTCCGCTACGACCCGGTCCCGGTCCGTCACGAGGACGGTCTCGCCGGCTGCCGCCAGCCGGATGTATTCGCTAAGCCGGTTATTGAGGACCTTGATTCCAACCGATCGCATGGTTGACAAGGTAGCTACTGGTAGCAACCTTGTCAACCGCCTTACGATGGGCAGGAAAGCGCTTACCCTACTTGATCTTCAGGATCTTCTTCATCGCGGGCGTGTACTTCCGGTAGAGCGCCGCGAGATCCTTGATGTCCTGGGTGGCCCTCTTGGAGCCGCCCGGGTCCAGCACCAGGCCGGACTTCTTGATGAAGGCGTCGTAGTCCTTGTCGTTCATGGCCTTCATCAGCAGCGTCTCCAGGGCCTTCACCCGGTCGGGCGGGGTTCCGGGAGGAGCCGCCATGTGCCGGGATGACGACAGCGTGAAGTTGTAGCCCGCCTCCTTGGCCGTGCGGATGTCGGGAGCGTTGATGGCCCGCTTGGGTCCCAGGGTCAGAACCGGCCTGATCTCGCCGGTCTGGAGGTACGGCACGATGGAAGGATGGTCGATGGGCTGGAGAAAGACGTCGTAGTCACCGCGCAACAGACCGGGAAGGTTCTCGCCCGTGCCGCGGTAGCCGGACACCACCTCGAAGGGGACGCCCAACTCCTTGGCCGCGATGAAGGCGTCGAACCAGCGCCCGGCGCCAATGGCCTCGACCCCCCAGGTCACGCGCTTCGCCTTCTGCAACTCCTCCAGGGACTTGTACTTGGAGTCCTTGCGCAGGAGCAGGGCGTAGGGCTCGCCGCCCACCCGCGCCACCCAAGTGAACTTCTCGAAGTCGTAGCCGGCCTTCGCGGCGCCCCTGAGGAAGGGCACGGGCATCATGCCGCCGTACATCTGTCCGATGGTGTAGCCGTCGGGCTTGGAGCGGTAGAGATAGACCGTGCCCGTGACGCCGCCGGCGCCGGTGACGTTCTTGACGATCATCTTGACGCCCTTGGGCAGATACTTCTCGCCGAAACGGGAGATGGCCCGGGAAATGGTGTCGAAGCCCCCGCCCGGCGAGAAGGTGACGATGCTGTTGATATTCTTCTTCGGGAACTCCGCGTAACTCGCCGTGCCGAACAGCCACAGTGCGGCGAGGCCGATCATCGCGGCGCATAACGAACGCTTCATGGATATACCTCCGTCAGGGCGACAACAGCCGGGTTCGCCGGCGCGGGGAACGATTTCCCACGCCGGTTCAGGGCCGGTTGAACCTTACTTCGTATTCAGGATCTTCTTCATGGCGGGCGTGTACTTCCGGTAGAGTGCCGCGAGGTCCGCGATGTCCTTGTTGGCCCGCTTGGTGCCGCCCGGATCCAGCACCAGGCCCGACTTCTTGATGAACGCGTCGTAGTCCTTGTCGTTCATGGCCTTCAGCAGCAGGGTCTCCAGGACCTTCACCACCTTGGCGGGCGTTCCCGGCGGGGCCGCTATGTGGCGGGCTGAAGACACCGTGACGTTGTACCCTGCCTCGATGGCGGTGCGGACATCGGGAGCGTTGATGGCTCTCTTCGGTCCCATGGTCAGGACCGGCCGGATCTCGCCGGTCTTGAGGTAAGGCACCACGGAGGGATGGTCGATGGGCTGGAAGAAGACGTCGTAGTCTCCGCGCAGCAAGCCCGGAAGGTTTTCACCCGTGCCGCGGTAACCGGAAACGACCTGGAACGGGATTCCCAACTCGGCGGCTGCAATGAAGGCGTCCACCCAGCGTCCAACGCCGATGGCCTCAAGACCCCAGGTCACGCGTTTTGACTTCTGCAACTCCTCCAGAGACTTGTACTTGGAGTCCTTGCGCAAGAGCAGGGCGTAGGGCTCGCCGCCCACCCGCGCCACCCAGGTGAACTTCTCGTAGTCGTAGCCAGTCTTCTTGACGCCCCTGAGGAACGGCACGGCCATCATGCCGCCGTGCAATTGTCCGATGGTGTAGCCGTCCGGCTTGGAGCGGTACAGATAGACGGTGCCGGTGATGCCGCCGGCGCCGGTGACGTTCTTGACGATCATCTTGACGCCCTTGGGCAGATACTTCTCGCCGAAACGGGAGATGGCCCGGGAAATGGTGTCGAAGCCCCCGCCCGGCGAGAAGGTGACGATGCTGTTGATGTTCTTCTCCGGGAACTCCGCGTGGGCCGCGGTGCCGAACAGCAGCAGTACCGCGAAGCCGATGACAACGGCGCTAACAATACGAGTCATGGTTATACCTCCGTGCAGGCGGTAGCCGCCGGGTTTGCCGGCGCGGATTACGATTCCCGCGCCGTTTGAAAATCGCCATGTTTATTCAGGCAAGGGGTGCATGTCAAGCCCGCCTGTCTTGACAACGCACGGGCGATGGCCCTAGAGTCGAGGTGTTCACTCACCTCGGGCCGGATGTACTCCAGAGCGCGACCGAATGCCTCGTCCAGTCAACTCCACCGCGCCGCCGGCACTAATTTAGCGACTAACCCAATCGAGGAGGAAACCATGGCCAGGGACATCGAAGTCATCGATGCGGACGGACACATCACCGAGACCGACGAGCAGCTCAAGAAGTACATGGAAGCGCCCTGGGTGGACCGGACCGCCACCCTCTACCCGATCGACAACTGGGACCGTTCCATCGGAGGGACCCTGGGGACCACGGCGTGTGACGCCAAGACCTGGCTGGACGCCATGGACGAGGGCGGCCTCACCACCGCCTACCTTTATCCCACGGGCGGTCTCGGCATCGGCTGGATCCGCGAGCCGGACTTGTCGGTGGCCCTGTGCAAGGCGTGGAACGACTTTGTCTCCGAGGAGTTCCAGAAGGTCAGCCCCAGGCTCAAGGGGGTGGCGTTGGTGTCCTTTCAGGACGTGCCCGAGGCGGTCAAGGAGCTGCGCCGGGCGGTCACGGAGCTCAATCTCACCGGGTTGATGCTGCCGGCCATCGGGCTGCGCCTGCCGCTGGGACACAAGGACTACTGGCCCATCTACGAGGAGGCGGAGAAGCTCAACTGCATGGTGGGCGTGCACGCCACGGTCCGCGGGCCGCAGGCCTTCGGCGCGGACGGTTTCGACCAGTTCATCGAGGTCCACACCCTGTCCCACGCCTTCGCCCAGATGATGCAGATGACCAGCATGATCTTCCAGGGCGTGATGGAGCGGTTCCCCAACCTCCGGGTGGCGTTCATGGAGGCGGGCTGCTCGTGGGCGCCCTACTGGGCCGGACGCATGGACGAGGAGTGGGAGAAGCGTGGCGCGGCGGAGGCGCCGCTCTGCAAGAAGAAGCCCAGCGAGTACGTGCGCGGCGGCAACATCTACTTCCACGCCGAGGACTACGAGCCCTTCATCGGCGAGACCGGCAAGTGGTTGAGCCCGGACGTGCTCTACTACGCGTCCGACTACCCTCACTGGGACATGGAGTTCCCGGAGAACATCGACCACCTGGGCCGCAGGGAGGATTTGTCGCCCGAGGACAAGAAGTGGCTGCTGGCCGATTCGGCGAAGAGGCTGTACGGGGTCACCAGCTGATTTGATCCCCCCGCGCCAGCCCTCCTGGGTTCCCGCTCCCGATCGGGTCGGGGACAAGCTTTCGCGGGAATGACGGATCCACGGCCGCCGGCACGTTCGTGCTGGCGGCCTTTGTCTTAGAACTCGGGGATCTCCCGCAGCCGCATCTTCTTCTTCAACGCCTGTCGCAGCACGTAGGCGCCCACCGCCAGGTCCTCGTCCGGGATCCCGTTGGACTGGAACAGTACCTTGTGGGGCTTCCCCTTCGGGCCGTTCGCGACGATGGCCTCCAACGGCACCACGTCCCGCCAGCCCAGCTGCCTCCGTGCGCAGGCATCGACCAGGTCGCCGCTGTCGTTCCGCGCGGTGGCGAGGTCGTCGGTGACCACCAAGTCCATGGACCGGATGAGCCGTCCGGACACCTCGTGCTTGACGGTCGAGTTGGCTCCGATGGTGGCCACGAGCACGTCGTCCTTGAGCTTCCGGCCGTCGACGATGGGTGTCGTGGAGTTGGTTGATATCACCAGGACGTCGGACTCGCTTTCGACCTCGTCCAGGGACCCCGCTACCTTGAAGGGCGTCTTCACTACCTTGCTCATGGCGTCGATGAAGCCCTGGCGTCGCTCGGCGTTGCGGCCGTACACCAGCACCTGCTTGGGCCGGCAGGCCTTGACCACGGCCTCCACCTGGAAGGTGCCCTGCCATCCCGGGCCGATGAGCCCCAACACGGACGGCTTCGAAGGGGCGAGGTACTTGGCCGCCACTCCGGTGGCCGCGCCGGTGCGCAGGCTGCTGAGATAGGCCGCGCTCATGACCGCCTTCAGTGCGCCGGCGCCGCCGTCGTACAGCGAGATGGTGTTGGCCTTGGCGACGTAGCTGCGCAGGGCGATGAGGTCCGTGTCCTGGTGCCAAGCGGCCATGACGTTGAGCTGCTTGGAGCTGCCCTGTAGCCTCCGGCGCGGGACGGTCCGCACCTTGCCCGCGGCCCGGTCGCGGAACATCCGGTCGAGGAGACGGATGCAGGTGGTCATGTCGACGAGTTCGCGGGTCTGCTCCGCGCTGATGATCAGGGCCATGGGGACTCCTTTGCAGCTTTACGTTTCCGGAAACACGTGCCAGTTCTTCTCGGGCAACGAGATCGCGACGGTC
Organism: Deltaproteobacteria bacterium; assembly: GCA_028818755.1. GTDB lineage: Bacteria > Desulfobacterota > Binatia > UBA9968 > JAJDTQ01 > JAJDTQ01. The sequence continues at coordinate 76,585 of JAPPNF010000169.1, forward strand.
TCGCCGCGGACGTACTCGGCGTCGCCTACCGCCTTGACCGTGAGCTCCACCTCCCCCACCCGTACCTCGCAGTGAAGCGCGTCGCCCAGGTAGGTCTGGCGCAGCACCTGACCGCGCATACCCGCCGGCGATTCGCCCATTGCGATGCCGATGTGCTCCGGGCGGATGCCCAGGGTGACCGCCGCCCCCGGCGCGCATCCCGGCGGCACGGCGCACTCGATGGTCCCGAGGCCGGACTCCACGCGGCCGGCGTCCAGCACCCTGGCGGGGAGGAAGTTCATCTCGCCGACGAAACGGGCGACGAATAGATTGGGAGGCTCGGAGTAGACCTCCTTCGGCGTGGCGAGCTGCAGTATTTCTCCCTCGTTCATCACGCACACGCGATCACCCAGGCTGAGGGCCTCGGCCTGGTCGTGGGTGACATAGAGGGAGGTGACGTTGACGGACTCGGCGATGCGCCGCAGCTCGTCGCGCATCTGGTCGCGCAGGCGCGCGTCGAGGTTGCTCAGGGGCTCGTCCATGAGCAGCACCTTGGGCCGGGTCACCACCGCCCGGGCCAGAGCCACACGCTGCTGCTGCCCGCCGCTCAGGTCCGTGACCGGCCGCTCTTCCAGGCCGTCCAGTCGCACCAGACGCAACGCCTCCAACGCGCGCTCGCGCACCTCGGAGCGCGGGATACGCCGCTGCCCCTCGGTGAGCGGCAGGACCACGTTCTGGAACACGTTCAGGTGCGGCCACACGGCGTAGCTCTGGAACACCATGCCGATGTCCCGGCGCTCGGGCGGTACGTAAGCCCCGCCCCCGGCGCTGTCCACCAGCTCGCCGTCGATCTCGATGGAGCCGCCGTCCGGCCGCTCCAGCCCGGCCACGCAGCGCAGGGTAGTGGTCTTGCCGCAGCCGCTGGGTCCCAGCAGCACCATGAACTCGCCCTGGGCCACCTCAAGGTCGATGCCGCCGACGGCGCGCACCGGCCCGCGGGCGGAGTCGAAGATCTTTTCCAGCTTGCGAATGCTGATCAACGTTGCCTCATTGTTCCGCCAGGGCGCTGCGCCGGCCGAAGACCCAGAACAGCAGTAGCAGAGGAGAGAAGAACAGGATCATCAGGGTCGTCACCACCGAGGCCTCGGTCATGCCGGCGGCCGCCCAGTAGCTCCACACCACCGCGGTAAGGGTGATGTTGCTTTCGGTGGCGAGGAACACGGCCACGGTCACCTCGCGATAGACCAGCAGCGCGGTCCATATCCACACGGACATCAGGGTGGGGCGCAACAGCGGCAGCAGCACGCGCCGGTTGGCTCGCAGCATGGTGAGGCCGGACACGTAGGCGGCTTCTTCCAACTCCTTGTGTATCTGCAATAGCGCGCCGTTCAGGGCGCGGGTGGCGAAGGGCAGCCGAGTCACCAGGTACACCAGCGCGATGAGCCACACGGTGCCGTACAGCGGCACGTAGTCCTTCAGCACGAACAGCGCCACCAGCAGCGCGCCGATGGCGAAGAGCAGCTCGGGCACGGTGTGGGGCAGGAAGGCGCCGAACTCCAGGGCGTAACGCCCGCGGCTGCGGGTGCGCACCACCAGCCAGGAGATGGCGAAAGCGTACACCAGCACCAGCAGCGGCACCACCAACATCAGGATGAGCGTGTGTTTCATGCCGCGCCACACCAGCTCCCAGTTGACGTTGTAGAAGTTGTTGAGCGAGAGCTGCTCCCACATTTCCAGCGACGGCGGCGCCACGTAGGGCGCGAACGCGATGAAGCCCACGAGCGCGATGGGGACGAGCTTGGAAAGGACGGCGTAGAGGCCGATCATTGCCCAGGCGGCCCAGTTCCACCCGCCCAGGTCCAGCATCTTCGGGCGGTAACCCTTGCCGGTGATGACCTGGTAGCGGTTGCCTTTCTGCAGCACACGGCCGTACCAGGCGGTGAGCGCCAGCGCCACCACGATCATCAGCACCCCCACCGCGCCGGTGATCCCGTAGCGTGGCTCCATGTCCTCGGGAAACGTCAGCGTGAACAGATAGGTGCTGAAGAGGTAGATCCGGTTGCCGAGCCCGATGACCGCGGGCACGTCGAAGGTGGCGATGCCGACGATGAAGATGTAGATGACCGCGGCGAGGATGGCGGGACCGGCCAGGGGAAGCGTGACCCGGCGCAGGGTGGCGGCCGCGCTCATGCCCGCGGTGCGCGCCGCCTCCTCCAGCATGGGGTTCATGGCCCGGAACATCTGCGTGGTGAGGATGAAGGCCAGCGGCGCAAGGTTGAGCCCCTGCACGAAGCCCATGCCCACCGGCGTGGCGATGTTCACCGGACCGTCGTCCAGCGCCAGCAGGTCCACCAGCCAGCGGTTGATGAAGCCGATGCGCGGGTGGGCGATGAAGGTCCAGCCCATGGCCACGAAGATGCCGGGGATCAAAAGCCCCAGCGTCATGATGACGTAGATGGCGGGCTTCCCCGGGATCGTGGTGCGCTCGGTCAACCACGCGATTGGAAGCCCGATGATCAGCGCGAAGAACACCGTGGAGCACGCGAACCACAGCGTGTTCCACACCACGCCGTAGATCTCGGAGTCCCCCAGGACGTCCCGGTAGTTTTCCAGGGTGTAGGCGGAGTGGACGGTGCCCAGGGTGCCGGTCTGGAAACTGACCCACACGATCACCAGGATGAACACCGCCACGAGCCCCATGGGGGCCAGCGCGATGGGCAGCAGAGGGGAAACCTGGCCGTTAAGACGCGGCAGGCGCAAGGCTATGGGCCTTTCTCGGTCCGGGTGCAGACAACTAGTGGCCTGGTACACGATTGCATGTGACAGGCCACTCATTCCCGCCGGGTCGAGGACATGCCTCGGACTCGATACGAAGCATGCCCCCGACGCTGATCGGGCCGCGGGAGACTCGTGGCCTCCCGGGTCGCGTGGCGGCTACTTTCCGCCGTCCTTGAGGATCTTGCGGAACTCCGCCTGGATCTTCCGGAGCGCCTTGGGGTCGTGCGTGTTGTTGCGCTCCACCGTGTCGATGAAGAGCAGGCCGCCGCCCTTGACGATATCCAGGACCGGCTTGCGCGTGTTGGCCTCCGGGTAGATGTGCAGGTCATGGCCGCCCAGGTCCCACTGGAGCTTCTGGCCCTCCGCCGTGTTCATGAAGTTCGCGAACAGGATGGCGGCGTTGGGGCGTTGCGAGTGCTTGGGCACGCCCAGGTACATGACGTTGATCCGCGAGATCTCCTTGATGGTGGCCTGCTTGACCGGCGCGCCCTTGCGGGTCATGCGTATGGCGTCGTCGTGACCGCAGTCAAACACCAGCATCAGGAACTCGCCGCTGGCGATGCGCTCCTGGGCGTTGCAGAGCATGAGTCCGCCGATGTGCGCGGCCAGGCGCCTGGTGTAGTCGGTCATGCGCTCGCGCCCGAGCATGTCGTCGGCGGCGAACTGGTAGAGCCCGGTGGCGTAAGGGGTGGAAGCGATCTTGCCCTTGAACTTGGGCTTGAAGACGTCCTCCATGCTCTTGGGGACGTCATCGCCCTTGACCAGCCGGGAGTTGTACGAGATGCCCACCACGCGCGAGGCGATGGCTACCGCCGCGCCCTTGGGGGCCGTCCGGTTGATGTTGGCGTCCTTGGGGTTGGGCCGCTCCAGCAGCCCCTCCCAGTCCAGTTGCATGAGCATGCCCTTGGCCGTTCCCTGGGAGATGTGGTTCGAGGTGCCCAGGTGGATGTCGCTGCTGGCGGGCTGGCCGGCGGCGTGCTCCTGCAGCAGCTTGGCGGTCATGCGCGGGAAGCTCGGTCCGGGCGTATACCGCACCTTGAGATTGGTTCCATAGCGCTTGTTCAAGGCCGCGACCATCTTGCGGAGCCCCACGTCTCCGCCCAGCCGCCCGGGCGTCCACTGGATCTTGAGCTCGCCTTCCTTCTTGGCGGCTTCGATGACCTTCTGAAGCGCGGGTGAAATCTTCTCTTCCGCGAACGCGGGAAGGCTGAGTCCGAGCACGGCCACTGCCACGAGTACTTTCGAAAGCATGGGTGTTCCTCCGTTTCCTGGGGGTGATTCAGGGCCGTCCATCGGCCACGGTTTCCGGGGTGTGTTTACGTCATTGCCGGGACCGTCGCAACCGTGCGGACAGGTTTCGGGATGCGGTGCGGGGACTTAGTCCTTGGAGCCCAGCTTGCGGTCCAGGTTGAAGGCGGCGCTGATAAGCCCCAGGTGGGTGAAGGCCTGGGGGAAGTTGCCCAGCGCCTCGCCCCGTGGGCCGGTCTCCTCGGAATAGAGGCCCAGGTGGTTGGCGTAGCTCAGCATCTTCTCGAAGATGAAGCGGGCGTTCCCGAGCCTGCCGGCCCGGGTCAGCGCTTCCACCAGCCAGAAGGTGCACATGCTGAAGGTGCCTTCCTCTCCCGCCACCCCGTCGGCCGTCCGGGCCACGTCGTAGCGGTAGACCAGGCTGTCCGACACCAGCCCGTGCTCGTGCGGCGGGCAGTTGATGGCCTCCAGGGTGGAGAGCATCTTGGGGTCGGTGGGGGAGACGAAGAAGACCAGCGGCATGAGCAGGTTGCTGGCGTCCAGCGTGTCGCTGCCGAAGGCCTGCACGAAGGCGTTCCGTTCCCGGTTGAACCCTTCGGCCATGATCTTCTGGTAGATGGCGTCCCGGTTCTGGAGCCAGCGCTCGCGGTTGGCCGGGAAGGAGCGCTTCTCCGCCAGCCGCACCCCCCGGTCCAGCGCCACCCAGCACATGAGCTTGGAGTAGACGAAGTGCTGGCGCCCGCCCCGCACCTCCCAGATCCCCTCGTCGGGCTGGTCCCAGTGGTCGCAGACCCACTCCATCAGGCGCGAGAGGTTGGTCCACAGCTCCGAGTCGATGGGGGTGCCGTACTTGTTGAACAGGTAGACCGAGTCCATCATCTCGCCGTAGATGTCAAGCTGGAGCTGGTCGGCCGCGGCGTTGCCGATGCGCACGGGAGCGGACTGCCGGTAGCCTTCCCAGTGGTCGAGGGTGGACTCCGGGATCTCCTTCTCGCCGCGGATGCCGTACATGATCTGCAGCGAGCCGTCGGGCTTCAAGTCGCCGCAACGTTCCTTGAGCCAGTCCATGAACCGGCCGGCCTCGTAGGTGAAGCCCAGGCGCATGAGGCCGTAAAGGCTGAAGCTGGCATCGCGGATCCAGGTGTAGCGGTAATCCCAGTTGCGCACGCCGCCGATGTCTTCCGGCAGGCTGCAGGTGGGCGCGGCCACGATGGCGCCGGAGGGCTCGTAGCACAGGAGCTTCAGCACCAGCGCCGAGCGGTCCACCATTTCGCGCCAGCGTCCGCTGTAGCGGGACTGCCGGAGCCACTGGTGCCAGTACCGCTCGGTGTCCTCCAGCAGTCCGAGACAGCCTTCCACCTCCGGGCAGTCGCAGTCGATACCGCCGTCGTCGACGCCCTGGAACACCGCCGTCAACACGCTGTTCTCGCGCAGGGTCCCGCTGGCAACCACGCCGCCGTTGCCGTCGGGGCGGACGGACACGACGGTGCGGTGGCCGCTCTGTGATACCTTCAGCATGCAGCCGAGGCCGTCGCTCTGGAACACCGCGCGGTTGTCGCGGACCTCCACGGTGTGCTCCGCGCGCCCGTAGTCGAATGCCGGAGTGCACTGGAGCTTGAGCGACATGGTGCCGCGCACCACCTTGGCGATGCGGATGAGGCGCCCGTGGTAGTTCTCGTCGGCGGGGCCCGGGGGCATGAAGTCCATCACCTCGCTCACGCCTTCCTCGGTCATGAAGCGGGTGATGAGGATGTTGGTGTCCGGCAGGTACAGTTGCCGGCAGGTGACGTTCTCCACGTCGGGCCCGATCACGAAACGTCCGCCCCTGGCGTCGTCGAGCACGGCTGCGAAGACGCTGGGCGAATCGAAACGCGGGTAGCAGAACCAGTCGATGGAGCCGTTGTTGCCCACCAGGGCGACCGTGTGAAGGTCGCCGATGACGCCGTAGTTCTCGATGGGAGCGTACATTGCGCGGTCAATCTAACGTATCCGCACCGGTAATTCTATCGGCCCTCGGCGGCTCTTCGGGCCGCCTCGTGCCGTGTCCCACAGATTCGTGTGCTAAGATGCATCAGGGTGGAAGTGACCCCGCAGAAGACGGATTCGGGGCAGATAGGCACCCTGTCCAAGGAGGTTCGTATGCAGTTGGGCATCATCGGTTTGGGAAGGATGGGCGGCAACATGGCGCGGCGGCTGATCAAGGCCGGGCACGAGGTGGTGGCCTTCGACAGGCACGCCGACGCGGTCCAGGGGCTGGTGGAGGAGGGTGGCGTGGGCAGCGCTTCGCTGGAGGAGCTGGTGGCGAAGCTCGAGAAGCCCCGGGCGGTGTGGATGATGGTGCCCGCGGCGGTGGTGGACCGGACCATCGAGTCTTTCGTCCATCATCTGGAGAAGGACGACATCCTCATCGACGGCGGCAACTCCTACTACATCGACGACATCCGGCGCGCGAAGGAGCTGACCTCCAAGGGCATCCACTACGTCGACGTAGGCACCAGCGGCGGCGTCTGGGGCCTGGAGCGCGGATACTGCCAGATGATCGGCGGCGAGACGGATGTGGTGCAGCACCTCGACCCGATATTCGCGGCGCTGGCGCCCAGCATCGACGAGGCGCCGCGCACGCCGGGGCGGGAACCGGGCAAGGGCACGGCGGAGCATGGCTACCTCCACTGCGGTCCCAACGGCGCCGGACACTTCGTCAAGATGGTCCACAACGGCATCGAGTACGGCATCATGGCGGCCTACGCCGAGGGCTTCAACATCATGAAGCACGCCAACGTCGGCAAGCAGGGACACGAGGCCAGCGCCGAGCAGACGCCGCTGAGGGACCCCGAGCACTACCAGTACGACTTCGATCTCGGGGAGGTGGCGGAGCTGTGGCGCCGCGGCAGCGTGGTGGCGTCGTGGCTGCTGGACCTCACCGCCAACGCGTTCCTGGAGGATCCCGGGCTGGAGCGGTTCGCGGGCCGGGTGTCGGATTCCGGCGAGGGGCGCTGGACCATCCAGGCCGCGGTGGACGAAGCGGTGCCCGCCCACGTCCTGACCGCCGCCTTGTTCGAGCGTTTCAGCTCCCGCGGCGAGGCGGACTTCGCCGACAAGCTGCTGTCGGCCATGCGCTTCCAGTTCGGCGGCCACGAGGAGCTGCCCGCCAAGAAATAGCCGTCGGCCGAGCGCATGAATATCGAGGTTCTTCTCGATGCCGATGCCGTGGCGCGCCGCGCCGCGGCTTTCATAGCCGATGCCGCCCGGACGGCGGTGAGCGCCCGCGGACGGTTCGTGTTCGCGGTGAGCGGCGGACGGACCCCCTGGATCATGCTGCGGGTGCTTGCGGAGGAAGAGCTCCCGTGGGAGGCGGTAGAAGTCGTGCAGGTGGACGAACGTGTGGCCCCGGAAGGGCATACCGACCGGAACCTCACCCATTTGCGGGAAAGCCTGCTCGAGCGGGCGCCGCTCAAGCCGGGGCAGATACACGCCATGCCGGTGGCGGCGGCGGACCTCGACGGCGCCGCGCGAGAATACGGCGACGTGCTCCAGAACCTGACGGCGCCGTCCGGCCGGCTGGATCTCGTTCATCTCGGCCTTGGCCCGGACGGCCACACCGCGTCTCTGATCCCCGAGGCGCCGGAACTGGAGATCCGCGATGCGCCCGTGGCCGTTACCGGTGTCTACCAGGGACGGTGGCGCATGACCCTGACCTATCCGGTCCTCGACAACGCGCGCCGGATCCTCTGGGTGGTTACCGGCGATGACAAGCAGGAGATGCTGTTGCGTCTGCGTGACGGCGATGCCACCATTCCCGCGGGGAGGGTCGCGGCAAACGCCGCGGTAGTGATTGCGGACCGCGCGGCGGCGGCGCTGCTCGGAGGCAGTTCGTAAGGTTTCGGAGAGGGCTCGGCCCCGGCCCTTGGCGTCGCGACTATGCCTTTAGTGCAGCGATCATGTCCTCGGTGCGCGTGAGCTTGACGCGCGGACGCCCGCTCTTCTTGCCGCGGGAGGTTTCGATGTCGTCGAGCCGGAGCCAGTCCTCGTAGGAAACGTAGTCCGGCTGCCGTTCCCGGACCAGCCGCTCGGCTTCGGCCACGCCAGGGCGGTCGGGGTCGAGGATCGCACCCGCCTCCAGGTCCTCCAGCATGCGTTCGACGGTTTCCACTGCATCGGGCTTGTTGGTGCCGATGACGCCCGTAGGTCCGCGCTTGATCCATCCCGAGGCATAGAGGCCCGGCACGGGCTTCCTGCCGTTCCCGGCCAGCACCCGGCCCCTGTCGTTGGGAATGACGCCTTGGCGGTCGTCGAAGGGGATCTCGGGCAGGGCCACGCCGAGGTAGCCCACGGAGCGGAAGACGATGTCGGCGGGGATGGTTTCGTGCTCGTCGGTCGCACGTGGCCGCAAGCCGCCGTTGTCGGCGTACAGTTCGTTCTTCACCAGACGGAGGCTGCTTACGCGTCCGTCACCGTTGCCGATGATCTCCGTCGGCGACAGCAGGAAGCGGATGCTCAACCGGCGTGACTTGCCCGTGGCGGGCCGGCCGGCGTAACTCTGGAGGATTTCGATCTTCCGGACAAGGGCCTTGTCCGCGTGCTCGTCCACGTACGCCTGGCTGAGGTCATCGAGCCGCGCCTCTTCGGGGAGAATCTCCACGTCGGCGTCGGCCAGCTCGCCCATCTCCTTGATCTCGGGATTGGTGAACGCGGCCTGGGCCGGGCCCCGGCGGCCGATGAGGTGGACGTTGCGGATCCTGCTTTCGCGTAATGCCTCCAGCGCATAGTCGGCGATATCGGTAACCGCCAGTTCCTCGTAGCTCCGGCACAGGATGCGGGCGACGTCGATGGCGACGTTGCCTACGCCGATGACGGCGGCGGATTCACCGCCCAGGTCGAAAAGGCGGTCCCGGTAGTCCGGATGCCCGTTGTACCACGCGACGAACTCGGTGGCCGCGTGGCTGCCCTGGAGGTCTTCCCCGGGAATGCCGAGGCTGCGGTCGGTCTGGGCGCCGGTGGTGAAGCAGATCTGGTGGTAGTGGGCCCGGAGGTCGTCCAGGTGGAGGTCGCGGCCGTAGCGCACGTTGCCGTAGAAGCGGAAATTGGGCTTCCGCGCGTTCCGGTCATAGACCCGTATGACCGACTTGATCTTCTGGTGATCCGGCGCGACGCCGCCGCGCACGAGACCGAACGGGGTCGCCAACTCGTCGAACATGTCGATCTCGACGTTCAATCCCGTTTCCTTGAACAGCCGCTCGACGACGTAGAAGCCCGCCGGCCCGGAACCTATGATGGCTACTCGGAGGGGATTGTCGTCGGTCCCTGGGTTGGGCATGAAGGTCTCCCGGAGTCCATGAGGAGCAGCGGCCCCGTCGGTCGGAGCGCGTACCGCTCACATTCTACGGGATTCGCCGCGCGGTTGCCAGTTTCTCCGTCCGAGTTGCCCGGAAGGGCGCCGGCGCGCGCTCCGTCTTGATGCTTCCCCGGTTCCCATGTTACTGAGCGCGTTCATGCGTATCATCTTGTTGGGTCCGCCTGGAGCGGGCAAGGGAACGCAAGCGGAGTCCATCGTCACGGCCTTCGGCATACCGCAGATTTCCACGGGCGACATGCTCCGGGCGGCGGTCAAGGATGGCACCGCGCTGGGGCAGCGGGTGAAGGCGGTGATGGAGTCGGGGGCGCTGGTGTCGGACGAGATCATCGTGGAGCTCATCAAGGAGCGCATTCGGGACCCGGATTGCCGCGACGGGTTTCTCTTCGACGGCTTCCCGAGGACGCTGGCCCAGGCCGAGGCGTTGCGGGATAACGACATCCCGGTCACCCACGTGGTGGAGATCGACGTCCCGCCCGAGGAAGTGATCACGCGGCTCAGCGGCCGGCGCGTGCACGCGGCATCGGGGCGGGTCTATCACGTGGCGTTCAATCCGCCGAAGACCGAGGGCAAGGACGACGTCACCGGCGAGGATCTCGTTCAGCGGGACGATGACCGGGAGGAGACGGTGCGCCGGCGGCTGGAAGTCTACGGCGAGCAGACCGCGCCGCTGGTGGACTACTACACCCGGTGGCAGGCCGGGGGCGATCCCGCGGCGCCGCGCTACGTCAGGGTGTCGGGGCTGGGCCGGGTCGAGGAGGTGCGGGACACGATCCTGGCAAGACTAAAGGAGGAAGCGGCGTGAAGCCCGCTCATCGTCGCGTCACCACGGACGACTTCGACGCCGTGCTGTTCGACCTGGACGGCGTGCTGACCTCGACGGCCCGGGTCCACTCGGTATGCTGGAAGAGGATGTTCGACGCCTTCCTGGAGCAGCGCGCGGCTGACGCCGGCGACGCCTTCGTGCCCTTCGACATCGACGCCGACTACAAGCGCTACGTGGACGGCAAGCCCCGCTACGACGGGGTGCGGAGCTTCCTGGAGTCTCGGGGAATCGAATTGCCCTACGGCGACCCCGCGGACCCGCCGGGGGCGCTGAGCGCGTGCGGGCTGGGCAACCGCAAGGACCGCTTGTTCAACGAGGTGCTGGCGGCGGAAGGGGCGGAGACGTACGACGGTACCATCCGTTGGGCCAGGGACCTCCGCGCCCGTGGGATGAAGACCGCCGTGGTGTCATCCAGCAAGAACTGCAAGACGATCATGGAGGCCGCCGGGATCGAGGGCCTTTTCGACGTCAGGATGGACGGGGAGATCGCCCAGCGCCTGAAGATCCCGGGCAAGCCGGCGCCCGACACCTATCTCAGGGCCGCCGAGGAGCTGGGTGTGAGGCCCGACAGAGCCGTGGTGGTGGAGGATGCCCTTTCCGGGGTCGAGGCCGGGCGCCGCGGCGGCTTCGGCCTGGTGATCGGAGTGGACCGGCATGGCGACGCGGACGCCCTTCGTGAGAACGGCGCCGATATCGTGGTGACGGATCTGGCCGAGATGCTGGACAGCTAGTGTCCTGAGTCACCCGGCGTCCGGAAAGAACCTGTCGTAGCAGGCGCGGATGCGCTCGCGCCGTTTCTCGTAGTCCCGCAGCAGCGCCGCGCCCGGAGACTTGCGGCCGCGTTCCCCGTAGCCGAGCGCCCGGGCAACGGCCCGGAGCTTGTCGGGCTCGCGTTCCAGGACGTGGGTGTCCTGGTCGCGCTCCAGCCGCAGGCGGTGGCCCAGGCGGCGCAGGAACGTATACCCCTCCACCAGAGTCCGGTAGTCCCGTGCCCCGAGGAAACGCAGCTCGCGCAGCGCGGCGACCGCGCCGACCGTGTCCCGTTGGCGTAGCGCCGCATGTTCGTGCCCGAAACGCAGTTGCAGCATCTGCACCAGGAACTCCACGTCGATCAATCCGCCGCGCCCGGTCTTGACGTCGAAACGGGAACCGTCCTCCCGCGCCAGTTCCCGCTCCATGCGCATGCGCAGGCGGTCGATCTCCGCCAGATCCCCGTCACTGAAGTTTCCCTGGTAGGCGAAGCGTTCGGCGATGGCCTCGGCCTCGGCGCCCAGGGTCGGGTCGCCCGCTACGAAACGCGCGCGGATCAGCGCCTGCCGTTCCCATAGCTGGGAGCTGGTCTCGTGATAGCGGCGAAACGCTTCCAGGGACGAGACCAGCGGCCCCGACCGTCCCGACGGCCGCAACCGCATGTCGAGTTGGTAGGCGATGCCTTCGGCCGTCGGGGCGGAGAGGTAGGCGATGAGGCGTTGTCCGAACTGCACGTAGTAGTCGTGGACGCTCATCCCGCCTGCCGGGCCGCCGCCGGTCTCGCTGCCGTCGGCGCTGTCGTAGAGAAAGATGAGATCGAGGTCGGAGTTGTAATCGAGCTGCCGCTCGCCGAGCTTGCCCATGGCCAGAACGGCGAAGCGTCCGCCTTCCGGTGCGCCGTGGCGGCGGTCCGGTTCGTTTCGGGCCAGCCTCAGGGCCGCTTCGAGACAGGCCTCCGCGAGATCGCTCAATTGCCGGACGGCTTCGTCGAACTCCAGCTCCCCGCCAAGATCGTGGAGGCCCAGCCGGATGAACTCTTCGATACGGTAACGTCTCAGCCGGTCGAGCCTTTCCTCGATGTCGTCGGTTTCCTCGATGGATGCGGTGATCTCGGCCAGCATCTCCGCCCGGGTCTTGGCTACGCGGGTGAGGTCCGCCCGGATCAGGGAGTCCAGCAACTCTGGCCGGTTCACGAACAACACGGACAGGAAGCGGCTGTTGGCGAACAGGTCGATGAGCAGGCGCGTGGTTTTGGGATTCTCGGCCAGAAGAGACAGAAACCCGGTACGGGCGCCGATGCGGCGGCCGAACTCGGCCATGTGGTGCAGCGCCTGCTGCGGCTCCGCCGATTCCAGCATGGTCTTGATCAAGGCGGGCATGAGATCGCGCATGACCTTGACCCGCCTGGGACTGGGGGGCGTGGTGAGACTGCCGTCCCGTACCGCGAGAAGGTCTCTGTACGCCTTTTCCGGCTCCGGGAAGCCGCGTTCCCGGAGAGCTTCGACCACCCATTCCTCCCGCTCCAGGTCCTGCCAGACCTCCGCCGCGAGGTCGTTTCCGTGGGCGGAGATCTCTTTCCGTGCGCTGTAGAAGAGCCGGTCGAACGATGCGTGGACCACCTCGGTCTGCGCCCGGTAGTCCGTCCAGAAGGCCTCGGTTTCTCCGCCGGGTTCGTCGACGTAGCCCAACCGTCGCGCCAGGGCGCGCTGCCGGTCCGTGGTAGGGGGAATCTCGTGGGACTGGGCGTGCGCGAAGACCTGGATCTTGTGCTCCACGTTGCGCAGGAACCGGTAGGCCGCGCTCAGCGCCTTGCTCTCCGCCGCCGGGATGTAACCGCACCGCGCCAGCGCCGCCAGCGCCTCGAGGGTGTTCTCTTTCCGAATGCGGGGGTCGTAACCGCCGTTCACCAGTTGCAGCGCCTGGGTAAAGAACTCCACTTCGCGGATGCCGCCGTGCCCGAGCTTGAGGTTCCGCTCCCGGCCGTCCTCGCCGGCGAGATGTTGCCGTTCGATACGCGCCTTCATGTCACGCAGCTCTTCCACCGTGGAAAAGTCCAGGTAGCGGCGGTAGACGAAGGGTTTGACGCCTTCGAGAAACTCCTCGCCCAATTTCTTGTCGCCGGCCACGGGTCTGGCCTTGATCAGCGCCGAACGCTCCCAGGCGAGGCCCCAGGATTCGTAGTAGAACAGGGCCGCCGCGAGGGGTTGGGCAATGGGCCCCTGACTGCCCATGGGACGGAGTCGCAGGTCCGTGCGGAACACCAGCCCGTCTTCGGTAATCTCGCCCATGGCGTGGGTCAGCCGTTCCGCGAGCCGGCTGAAGAACTCCAGGGGCGGCATGGCGCGGCGGCTTCCCGGCTCGTCGGTTTCGTACAGGTAGATGAGGTCGATGTCGGAGCTGAAGTTGAGCTCCCGGCCGCCCAGCTTGCCCATCCCGAGGACGACGAAACGGTTGTCCCGCGACTTGCCGGGGAACCGGACCCGGCCGTGCTGCCGTTCCAGATCGGCGCGGCAGAACCGGTAAGCCGCCTCCAGAGCGAAGTCGGCCAACGTCGTCAGCTCCCCCATGGTTTCTTCCACCGGAGCCAGCGCGCCGAGGTCGCGGGCGCCGATGCGCAGGAACTCCCGCCGTTTGTGGCGCCGCAGCCTGCGGTAGAACTGCGCCGGCGCTTCCTCCCCGGCGCCGGCGCCGAACTCCGCCGCGTGTTGCGTAGCCGTCCTGGGTCCCGTGCTGACCGAGCGGATGAAGGTCTCGCCCCAGGAATCTTCCTCGCCGATCAGGATATCGCCCAGGTAGGCGCTGCCGCCCAGGAGCTGCAGCAGGATCCGGAGATCCGCCGGCGCCAGGCTTGCCAACGGCGCGCTGCCACCGGATTCCACGAGCCGGCCGAGTTGGACCAGGGCGGTGTCGGGCGACGGGGCCGACCGCGCCACGCGTTTCAGCCGGCGTGTGTCGGAGGGTGAGAATCCTGTCAGGTTGCGCCCGCTCATGGGGATGTTCGCCCGCGGAGGCCAGGTTTCGATGGGGCCGGCCGTGAGGTAATTTGACGCAGTATCGCCGAAGATTATAAAAAGGAAAAGAGATCAGAAAGGGAGGGGGCGATGAAACTCGAACTGCAAGTGACCTTCCGCGACGTGGAACCCTCTCGCGGTATCGAGCAGGCCATTCGCGACAAGGCCGCCAAGCTCGATCGCTTTTATGACCGGATCACGGGTTGCCGGGTGGTGGTGGCCGCGCCGCACCGTCACCATCACAAGGGCAGGCTCTACAATGTCCGAATCGATCTGACAGTGCCCGGCGGAGAGCTGGTGGTGAACCGGGACAGCAGCCAGGCGGCGGCGCACCATGACATCCACGTGGCCATCCGCGACGCATTCGACGCGGCCAGACGCCGCGTCCAGGACTACGCGCGGCGCCGGCGCGGCGAGGTGAAGACCCATGCCGGGGAGCCCACGGCCCGGGTGAGCAAGCTGTTCTCCGCCAAGGGCTACGGTTTCATCGAGACCAGCGACGGCCGGGAGATCTACTTTCACGAGAACAGCGTCGTGGAGGGGTTCGAGCGCCTTTCGCTGGGCGCGCGGGTGCACTTCACCGAGGAGGAGGGCCAGCAGGGTCCGCAGGCCAGCACGGTGCGTCTGGCGCACGGCTCCGTTTGACACGGGTCACGACACCTGCCGGCGCTCTCGTTCCCGGACAAAAAAAAGGGCCGTCGACTCGACGGCCCTTTTTCGTGTAGCGTGGCTCTCCGCCCTTGCGCCAAAGGCTAGTGTCCTGTCCCACGTAATTCTTTACCAATCTGCTGGTCTTTCTTGTCGTCGGCTGCGTTGCTCTTCCTCGCGTGGTGCCCGCCACTGCTC
>JAPPNF010000056.1 GCA_028818755.1 Deltaproteobacteria bacterium
CGAGGAAGAGCAACGCAGCCGACGGCGAAAAAGACCCGCAGATTATCATGCGAATGAACCAGACAGGACACTCGTGCCGCGTCTCCACGGCACGAGTCGGGAGGGATCGAGCATGGAAGTTCACGAGTGGCGCAAGGCCATCGGCGACATCGTGCGGGAGCATTCGGCTTCCGACGTCGTGACCCGCTACTTCGACCTGAAACAGACGCCGTTGCGCGCCCAGGTGATCGTCCGGGAGCTGGCCCATTTCATACGCCACCGCCGCGATTGCTGGGCGCACGTGTCCGGGAACTGCCCGGTCTGGTCGGTCAAGCAGAAGATCCTGCAGCACGAGTACGGCGAGGTGATCAAGGACGAGTTCAGCGAGCATGGCCACATCACGCTGATCCTGAACCAAGGCAAGACGGTGGGACTCCAGCCGGAGGACATCCTGAACGCCGACCCCCTTCCCACCACCCGCGCGGTGCTCTATGCCTGGGGCTGGATCACCCGCGAGAAGCCCTGGCTGGAGGGGCTGGCGGCGCTTACGGTGACCGAGTGGTGCAACGACGACCGCCTGCTGGGGGACCACGGCGGCGGCCACTCCACCCGCATGGGCCGGCGCTGGAGCGAGGACATGGGCTTCAAGATGAAGGAGATGCCCAACTTCGACGTCCACTCCCAGGCCGACGAGGAGCACAGCGACATGTTCCTGCCCGATCTCGAGAAGCACGCCACCGGTCCGCTGCAGGACAAGGCGCTGCGCGCCGTCAAGGAATCCATGGAGCTCATGACCATCTATCGGGCCGGCGTGCTCGAGGCCATGGAGCGGATACCGGTGGGCGCATAGTGTCTGGCGTCATAAACAGGGCGATGGACTGGAAGGAGCGGGGATGGATGCCACGGTAGCACGGTACGACGAGTTGCTGAACCAGTTAACGCGGGATACGTTCGCCGATCCCGAGGTCCAGGAGTTCTACGAAATGCGGCTGACTCCGCGGCGGGCGCAGATCATCGCGCAGCAGTTCGGGCTGTTCGTGCGCGGCCGGCGCTCGGCCTGGGCCTACCTGATCGCGCGCTGTCCGCACATGGAGGTCAAGAAGGAGCTCCTCGCCCACGAGACCGAGGAGATGCTGTTCGACCCGCGTTGCGGCTCCGACCACTACACCCTGTGGGTGCGGCACGGCGAGGCCGTGGGCCTTACCGCAGACGAGGTGCACCATGCGCAGCCGTTGCCCACCACCCGGGCGGCCATCTGCGGCTGGAGCTGGCTGGCCTTCAACCTGTCGTGGCTGGAGGGGCTCGGCGGCGTGGCGGTGCTGGAGCGGGTCAACCTGGACCCGATCATTCCCGGCGGGGCGCACCAGACCCGCGCCCAGGAGCGCTGGACGAAGGACCTGGGGCTGACCCTGGAGCAGCTACCCAATTTCAAGCTGCACCGAGAGGCCGATACCGACCACAAGGGCCAGACCATGGAGCTGTTGGCCAACTACGCCACGACGGATGTCGAGTGGGAGGGCATTCTGGAAGCCGCGCGGCAGTCGCTGGAGTTCTGGCAGGTGTTTCTCGGCGGCATCGGCCGTGCCATGGAAGGGGTCGAGTGACCGCGTCCGGTTGAGCCGAAAAACACGCACGAAAGAAGAAGGGGAGGAACCATGGCACGATTGAGGCATATCGCCATCGCCACCAAGGACCCGGAAAAGACCGCCGCGTTCTACCAGAAGGTGTTCGGTCTCAAGTTCGTCAAGAAGGTGCCGGACTCGCCTCGTGGCGGGGGCGTGTTCCTCTCCGACGGGCACATAAACTTCGCTTTCCTGAACTATCCTTCGGACGAGGCCGCGGACATGGTGGGAGGGGCCAGCTACGAGGGGCTCCATCACATGGGGTTTCAGGTGGACGACCTTGAGGAAGCCAAAGGACGGCTGGAGGGGACGGAGGCGGATCTGCTCGGCGACACCGTGGGCTCGCACCACAGCTTCTACTTCGAGCAGAAGGTCCGGGGTCCTCACGGCATCATCATGGACATGTCCACCCAGGGCTGGGACCTCGAACCACCGAAGGCCGCCCCCGCCGAAAAGAAGGCCTGAAGTTTGTTCGTCGCGCGGGCCGTCAGACGCCGGTGGCCTTCAGGGCGTCGGCGACGGTCTGCATCGCTTCCTCGGTAAGCTCCTCGGAAGGCCAGCGCGGGTAGCGCTTGATCCTGAAGCCCCGCGCCCGCATGGCTTCGCGATGGGCGCTGCGGCCGAAGCGTTGCCCCAGCCGGCCGATGGCGCGGCCGAAGTCGTCCGCCTTCTTCTGCAGCGGGATCGCCCGCTCGTATTCCTTCCGCTCCAGGGCGTCCCACAGCGCCACGCAGATCTCCGGGATGGCGCTGGTCAGGGGCGGGATGGCGCCGCTCAACCCGTGAGGCGTGGCCGGCAGCAGGTCGATGCTGTTGCCCGACATGACCGCGAAGTCCTCCGGCATGGCTTCCAGATAGCCCATCAGCGGCCCCTGGCCGTAGTAGCTCGCCTTCATGCCGCACAGCGACGGCACTTCCTGCTGCAGAGCCTTGGCCGTTGCCGGAGTGAAGGCCCAGCCCGAGTACTTGACGTTGTCGTAAAGGAACAGCGGGGTGCCGTTGACCGCGGCCGCCACCGCCTTGTAGTGCGCGGTAATCTCCCACGGCGTGTGGTCGGTGTAGTAGTACGGCGGCACCACGGCCACCGCGGCCACGCCCAAGCCTTGTGAGTGTTGAGCCAGCCGGCAGGTGGTCTGCACGTCCGCGGCGCCGGCGTGCATGATCACCGGCAGGCGTCCGCGCACCCGCTCCATGACGAATTCCGCCGTGGCGAGCCGTTGCTCCGTGGTCATGGCCGGCCCCATGCCGGTGGAGCCCAGCACGAACAGGCCGTGCACGCCGGCGTCGATGTTGAACTCCAGCATCTCGCCGAGCACGTCGAAGTCCACCTCGCCGTCGTCGTGGAAGGTGGTCAGGGTCGGGATGAAGATGCCGCGGAATCGGGGTTTCATGAGGCCTCCTGGTGGAATTGAAGCCCGCGGCGCGGCTCCGTTTCCCGGACCGCCCCATGGGCTCCCAAATCAAGAGGGGCATGCCGCCGAAGCCGGAAGCATGCCCCTCTCTCGCTTGCGGGAACCTGTCCCGCTACTTCTTGACCTTGATGTCCATGCCGTAGATGCGGGAATCAGCCGGGGGCTGATAGTCGATGTTTTTCGACATGCCCCACAGGAACTCGTGCCGCCACTGGAAGCAGGCGGGCGCCATGTCGGTGATCAACTCCATGGCTTCGGAGAGGTACTCGTTCCGTTTCTTCGGATCGAACTCCTGTTGTTCCTTGTCAAGGGCCGCGTCGATGTCGGGATGGGAGAAGCCGATCCGCGGCGAGCCGCCCTTTCTGAAGTACTGGTGGAACGCCGAGCTCGGATCGAGAACGCCGCCGCGACCCATGTAGAAGAACGGCACCTTGCCCTTCTGGACGTTGGCCCAGAGGGTGGGCCACTCGGGCGTCCGCAGCTTGGCCTTGAAGCCCGCGGCGTTGAGCATCGGGATCATGGCTTCGGTCACCTGCTTGTCCAGGATGTAGCGGCCGACAGGCGTCTGCAGTTCCACCTCGACGCCGAGATGCCCGGCCTTGGTCAGCAGCTCACGCGCCTTCTTGGGGTCGTAGGTGTAACGGGCCTTCAGGTTCGGGTTGTATCCCAACTGGCCGGGGCCCAGGGGGCCGTCGAGCCGTTGCGCCTGCCCCTGCAGCAGGGTCTTGATGATCTTGTCCCGGTCGATGGCGTAGCACACCGCTTGGCGCACTTCCTTCTTGTCGAAGGGCGGTTTGGGCTGCATGCCCAGGAACATGATCACGAGGGATTGGATCTTCACGATCTTGTGGTTCGGAGAGTTCTCCACCGTCTTCATCATATGCGGCGGGATGAGTTGCGCGACCTGCACCTCGTTGTTCATGAGGGCCGCCACCCGCTGCTCGGCCTCGCGCATGACGCGGAAGACGACCTCGTCCGGCGCGTCGGGATTCCTCGACATGGCCGGGTGATCGGGCCGCTTCCGGATGACCATGCGCTGTCCCTGCACCAACTCCACCAACTCGTAGGGCCCGCCGCCCAGGTGGTGTTTACGGTCGGCCTCCGCCGGGCCGTACTTGTCGTAGGCGGCCTTGCTGGTGATGATCAGGCCGTCGCAGAGGAAGTCCAGCAGCGGCGCGGTGGGCTTGTGGGTGGTGACCTGCACGCTGAAGTCGCTGAGCGCCTTGGCCTCCTTGACCGGACGGGCCACGGACGCCTTCTGCTTGCTCTGCGGATCGTTGAAGATGCGCCAGATCGAGTGGACGATGTCGTGGGCCGTCACCGGGCTGCCGTCGTTGAATTTGTAGCGCTGGTCCAGCTCGAACACCCAGTTGTTGGGATCCAGAACCTTCCAGCTCTTGGCCAGGCGCGGCTCCCAACTGCCGTTGCTCCAGTTGTATTTGCACAGGGGGCCGGCCAACTCGGTGTAGATGCCGTAGAGCAGCGCCACGCTGTCGCCGTATGGGTTGTGGGTCTCCATGGTCTCGGTGGCGCCGATGGTGACACGGGTCTTCTTCTGCGCCAGCGCCGTGGTGGCGAGGCACAGGGCCAGCCCCGCGACGAACAGCGCAAGGACAGCGGTTCGTAAACGATTTTGCATTTTTCTCTCCCTTCCGATGGTTGACGATGGGTACCCGATCTCGGGTGATTTGGCGCTTCTACCAACGCGCCGTTGCGTTGTCAACCGTGAAACCGGGGCTCCGGGGCCGCATTTGCCTTCAAAGCAGGGCTGCGGCGAGGCCGCCGGCGACCACGACGCCGGTGGCGAGCCAGCGGAACGCCGCCACCGAGACCCTCGCCCGGAGCCACGCGCCGGTGAAGTACCCAAGGGCAATGCCGGGCAGACCGTAGAGCACGAACCGCCAGACGGAGGCGGTGAGCAGCTCCATCTCCCAGTAGAAAGGCAGGGAGAACGCGGAGATCACCAGGAAATAGGCGATCAGGGTGGCGCGGAAGCGGGCCGGTTCCCAGCGCTGCTTGAGCCCGAACAGCACCAGGGGCGGGCCGGACACGGAGGTGCTGGCGGCGAGAAAGCCGGCGATCAGCCCGGTGCCGACGCAGGGCGGGAGCTCCCGCGAGAACGGCGGCCCCGGTTTCACCTGCAACAGCAGCGCCAGCGCGATCATCAGCAAACCGATGCCCCGCTGCAACGTGACCGTGTCCACCTCCCTCAGGACCAGGGCGCCCAGGGGGACCATCGGGGCGGAGCTCAGCAGGAGGGTGGCCAGGCGCCGCCGGTCGATGTCACGGCGGAGCTGGATGATCTGGGCGGTGCCCAAGGGCAGGTAAAGAAGGACGATGCCGGGAACCACCACCGTAGCCGGCATCGCTGCCACGAGAGGCGGCACCGACAGGATCATCATGCCCGCCCCGGTGATTCCCTGCAGGCTCGCGGCCGACAGCACCACGGCGAAAGCGTAAAGTCCGGTCTCCCAGCTCATCCTCGTCCCGTTTCAGCCGCGAAGTATCCTACCCCGCGAAGTAGCCTAGATGCCGGAGCCAGACGAAGTGAAGCGGCAACGTGACCAGCCATGCCAGCAGCGTGAGGGCCAGCAGCAGACGGGTGGCGTGACCGATCCCCATCCCGGCCATTCGCGACGCCACCACCATGGGCGGCAGCTCGTAGGGGAAGGGCACCATGGACCAGTTGACGGCCTGCACCAGCAGCACGGTGGCCACGGGCCAGCCGCTGGCGGCGCTGATGTCCCTGGCCAGGGTGGCGGCGATGACCGGTTCGCCCGGGACCGTAGTAGCCATGCTGATGATCATGCCCACGGCGCTCATGGCGGCAAGATTGGAGAGGTCGTGGCCGGGCTGCATGGGGAGCCTGTCCAGCAGCCAGCCGGCCAGCAGGCCGCCCAACCCGCTATGAACCACCACCGATCCCATGCCGATGATGCCGCAAATAAAGAGCCAAGGACCGAGGTTGACCTTGCCCGTGAGGGAGGTGGCAGGGATGCATCCCAGGCGCGGCAGCAGACAGAGGATGCCCGCTCCCAACGCGATCCAGGCGGGAGACACCCGGTGCCAGTGGTCCGTGACCCAGAGCGCCAGGGTCACGACCAGGATCAGCACCAGGTTGCGTTCGGCGGCCGTCCACGGCGCGCTTGGGGCGGGCGCCGAAGCCGGTTCGAGCCGGGCCGGGAAAAGGGCCGCGATCAGGAAGGGGAGCGCCACGATATTGACGATGCTGATGACCGGGAAATGCAACAGGAAAAACTCCCCGTAGGTGATCTCGATTCCGTGGATGCTCTCGGCCGCTCCCAGGAGCACGACGTTGGGCACGGCCGCCGTCAGGATGCCGAAGCTCGGGAAGATGCTGCCGGCCGCCACGGCCAGGGTGACGCCGGTACGGCCTTTGCTGCCCGGGCCGAACCCGAGCCGCTCCCCCAGGTTCAGGAAGATCGGCAGCATGACGAGCACCCGGCCCATGTTGGACGGCATGATAAAGCCCATGAGAGCGGCGGTGAGTACGATACGCCAGAGAAACCCCCGGTAGGACCTGCCGAAGTAGCCGACCGCGGCGGTGGCGATGCGGGCTCCGAGGCCGGTGGTCTGCACCGAGGCGGCGATGATCAACCCGCCGAACACGAGCCACGCCGCGGTTGACTGGAAACCGGCGAAGACCACGTCCGGCGGGGCGGCGGCCACGGTCACGGCGAGGAAGCAGAAGATGACCGCGGTCAGGTACTCGGGTATGACGGCGGTCGCCCACAGCCCGATGCACACCACCGCGACCGCGGCCGCGGGCAGGATTTCCGCCGGCAACCCGGTGGGCGTCGGCGCCACGGCCAGCGCCACGCCGGCGGCGCAGGCGGCCGAAGCTACCAGCCGATGAGGGGTTAGTGTGCTGTTCCGCATATTCGTTCACCGATCTGCTGGTCTTTCTTGTCGTCGGCTGCGTTGCTCCTCCTCACGTGGTATTGGCCACTGCTCGTCGGCGCGCCTTGCCGACAACAAGAAATCCTGCGCATCTCGGCAAACGAATATGCGGAACAGCACACTAGGGTCATTCGGCGTCGGGTTGCCGCTCGGGGGCCTGATCGGCGAAGGCGGGCAATCGCATGCAGTTCTCGTAGATCCGGGCAAGGGTCGGGTAACGGGCCAGATCCATACCGAAGCGGCGCGAGTTGAACACCTGGGGTACGAGACAGATGTCCGCCAGCGTCGGCTGGTTCCCGCAGCAATGGGTGCCCGTTCGCGAATCGTCCTTGAGCATGGCTTCCATGGCCGAAAAACCCTCGTCGATCCAGCGCGCCGCCCATGTGGCTCTCGCGTCGTCGTCCAGGCCGAGGTCGTTCTCCAGATACTGCAGGATCCGGAGGTTGTTGATCGGGTGGATGTCGCAGGCGACGATCTGAGCCATTGCCCGGACCCAGGCCCGGTCCACCGGGGCCGGCGGCAGGAGGGGCGGCTCCGGAATCCGCTCCTCCAGATACTCGATGATGGCCAGGGATTGCGTAAGCACCGCGCCGCCGTCTTCCAGGGCGGGGACCAGGCCCTGGGGATTGCTTTCCAGGAAGAGGGGGGCCCGCTGCTCGTTGCGGCGCAGGTGGACCGGCTGGAGGGCGTAGTCGATGTCCTTGAGCGACAGCGCGATGCGCACCCGGTAGGACGCGGAGCTTCTGAAGTAGCCGTAGAGTTTCATGAGTCCTCCCATGCGGACCGAGACAGATCCCTTCCGTCGGCCTTCCTGTCCGCCCGCCGAAGGGGTATCCTAGCACGACTCCCGCACCGGAGTTAAAGGAGCCGAATATCGTGCGCCGACAAGACGTGTTCCTTCCGGTCGCCATCCTCCGGCCTCCTGACCGTCTGGTCATTGCGATCCCGCTGGAGTCCGGGGGCCTTCGGCCACAAGTTGCGTCCCGGTGTTTCTTGAAAATTCTACCCTTTTGAATAGTGCCGTAAATTCATACTTGCGTCGGACAGGGTTATATGTTCTTATAAATGATGGTTATTGGGTGGAGGTTCTGAAAATTGTGGTTGTCCGCGCGGAAAAGTTGAACTCAACCGATAGTGATCTCAAGGTCAATTTAGTTCAAATTCGAGAAACCTTATGCCCAGCCGTAAACGTTCACATAATGTAGGGACGGCGTTGCACCGCCTGAGAAGGGAGAACGGTTGGACCCTTTCAACCGTAAGCAACAAGACGGGTGTGGCCGTCTCCACCCTCTCCAAGATCGAGAACAACCAGACATCTCCGAACTACGATGTGTTGGTCCGGTTGTGTGAAGGCCTAGACCTGAATCTGGCCGAGTTCTTCGAAGGCGGGAGTTTCGCGACCTTCGCCCACGGATCACGGACGGTCAACCGGCTTGGTGAAGGGCTTCGGGTTGGCGCCCCGGACCGCGAGTGCCTCGTGTTGAGCGGTGAATTGTCGACGAAGGCGCTTCATCCCCGCCTGATTCGGGTCGCGAAGGCTCCCGACGACGCTGTCGTAGCGCTGGCTCACGCCCACACCGGGGAGGAGTTCGTCTACGTCGTGAGCGGATCGATAAGGTTCTACATGGAGCCCTACAGTATCATGGAGTTGCGCGAGGGCGAGTCGGTGCACTTCGACGCACGCATGCGCCACGGATGGGCCGCGGCCGGCGATGAGGCGGTGACGCTGGTGGTGGCGCAGACCGCGTTGGAAGGCGGTGATACGGCGGGAAGCGCGAGTTCGCGAATCGCGGACGATGGCGAAAAGGATCACGACAGAATATGATGGTACGCCGGCGTTGCCTTCCCGAAAGGTAAAAACGCTATCGGATAAACTTTCCACTGTCGTATTAAAGACGCTACCCAGGAAAACCACCAAGCAACCTTTCAGTCAGGCAAGCGACCTCAAGATCGGAACGTAGTCGGTCGCCCGCCGGCGTCGCGGCCGTTGACCCGCAACGGCGTCGTGATTTCCTCCGCGAGAGCAGCGTCCCGCCACCGGGACGTTTCCGTTGACAGCCGAGCCTTTTTTGCCCGATAGTGCGACCGGGGCGCGTGCCGTGGTGGCGGTAACCGCGGAAATTCCACAGGAGGAAGACCCATGCGAGAGGTCGGAGTTGTCGATGCGGACTCCCATGTCATGGAAGTGCCGGAGACGTGGGACTATCTGGACGAAGAGTTTCGCGACAGGCGGCCGCTGGTCGTGCGGGGGGAGGGGCTGGCGACCCACTCCCACATCGATGCCTGGTGGCTCATCGACGGTCAGATCCATCCCAGGTTGTGGGGTTCGGGCACGACCTTCAGCGGAACCCCGCTGGAGATGAAGTTCGCCCGGGACAAGATCTTCAACATCGGCAGCCAGGGGCTGACGGACATCGACGCGCGGATCAAGGACCTGGACGCGTTCGGCATCGACATACAGGTCATCTATTCCTCGATCCTCTTCCACCGCCTTAGCGAAGATGCGAGGTTCGAGGCGGCGTTGATGCGGAGCTACAACACCTGGATCTCGCAACGCTGCGACGAGCGGCCGGAGCGCTTGAAGTGGGCCGCGGTAATTCCCATGCGGGATCCGGATGCCTGCGTGGCGGAGGTCCGCCGGGCGCGGGAGCTGGGAGCGGTGGGGCTCATGATCGGGGGCAGCGCCGGCCAGCGGCTGTTGCACCACCCGGACCTGTCGCCGTTCTATGCCGCCGCCTGCGAGGTGGACCTGCCGGTGTGCATCCATACCGGCTGGAGCGCGCCGGGCCTGACGCAGACCTGCGAGGACCCCTACGCGGCGCTTATCCTCAGCTTCACGCTGCCGGTGCTGATGGGATTCTTCAGCATCCTGGGGGGCGGGGTGCTGGACCGTTTCCCGAAGCTTCGGGTGGCTTTCCTGGAGGCGGGTTCCGAGTGGATCCCATACATGGTGGGGCGGATGGACCACTACCATCCGGTTGTTGCGATGCTCGGCAACCGTTCGAAGAAACTTCCCAGCGAGTATCTCAAGGAAGGTCGGGTGTACGTGACCTGCGAGGCGGAGGAGCCGCTCCTGCCGCAGGTGATCGATCTGGTGGGAGAGGACCAGATCCTCATCGAGGGGGATATCCCCCATGCCGAGGCCCGCGAGACCGGAATCGAAGAGATCCGGGAACGCACCGACATCTCCGAGGCCGTCAAGCAGAAGATCCTGCGCGAGAACGGCCTGGCCTTCTACAATCTATGACGATCCCGGCTCAGCTCCGCTTGATGACGCCGCTCGAGGTGAATCCCCCGTCCACCGGCAGGGTGATGCCGGTGATGTAACCGGACTGCGGCAACGCCAGAAAAAGGGCCGCGTGGGCGACGTCCTCCGGCAGGGCGAAACGTCGCATGGGAATGGCCCGGTCATACGCGCGGCGGGTTTCGTCGTCGTACATCTTGCGCGTCAGGGCGGTGTCGACGGGGCCGGGCGCCAGCGCGTTTACGGTCACCCCGGTCTCCGCCCATTCCAGGGCCATGACACGGGTCATGGTGATCACGGCGCCCTTGGTGGCGCCGTAGGCGGTGCGCCCGGTGCCTCCCCGCATCCCTGAGACGGAGGCCATCGCCACGACCCGTCCGTAGCCCGCCTTGACCATGACCGCGCCGGCGGCCTGCATGACCAGGAAACTGCCGGTGAGATTGATCGAGATCACCCGGTCCCATTCCTCGCGGGTGGTATCGAGGGCGAGCTTCTCGAGCCCGATTCCGGCGAACGGCATCAGGACTTCCAGCGACCCGAACCGTGCCGTCGTAGCCTGGATCAGAGCGTCCACGTCGTCGCCCCGCGACACGTCGGTCTTGACGAAGAGCGCGGCAACCCCGTTCGCCGTCAACTCCTCCACCGCTTGCGCGCCTCCCTTTTCATCAAGGTCGGCGATGACGACGTTGGCGCCGGCTTCGCCCAGCAGCCCGACGGTGGCGCGGCCGATACCGTTGGCGCCGCCCGTAACGATGGCAGTGTGTCCTTTCAGGGAGTACATGTCGCTTCCTTCACCGTCAGGCTACGAGATGGTACGAAGTCCGCGCCGGTCCATGGAAGCGGCCGGGGGGTGTTACGGCTCGCTCCGTGCGACCTCTTCCCAGACGTACAACGGCTCGATCTTGCCGGCTTCGATCTCGCGCATGCGCTCCTCGCTGACGGGATAGTTGAACTGGGCGTTGCGAAACCGGACCCGCGCGTCGCCGTGGCGTTTGACGTATCCCTTGATCCGCTCCAGGTCTTCCTCCGTCAAATCGAGGTCGTGGAAGCGTTCCAACTGGTCGGCGCCGTGCCGCAGTTCGTCGTTCAGGACCACCTTCATGGCTTCGGCCACCCGTCGCTCGAGCTCGCCGCCCTTGATCCGGCTCAAGGCGAAGAACGTGCCCGAGCCGCCGCCCTCCAGCACCCCTTCGTCCCCCACCAGGGCTGCCCAGGGCGCCCCCTCCGCCGCCAGCTCGTCGGCGATGGCTTTCTTCTCACGGGACAACCGGATGCTGGCCTCGTTTTCGGGGAGGGTCGGGTCGGGGTTGAAGATGTCGTAGCGGCGCAGCTCGCCGATGAAGGGCTGCTCGCCCGTGAACCACGCCAGCACGTCGTGGCACAAGACGTAGTGGTTGGTTTCCTCGTGAAGCTTCTCCAGGGTTTCGAGGTAGGTGTGCCGGTCCACGGTGACGCCCAGCCATCCCAATTGATTGGCCAGCAGGCCGCCCAACTGGTACACGCGGGTCAGCTCCCGGCCGGTCTGCTGTCTCAGAAACCGGATGTGGTTTTCCCTGGGCCGCGGGCGGCTGAAGTAGGTGGTGGCGACCTCCGCCTCTCCCGCGGCGCACTTGCCCAGCAGCACGCCGACCTCCCGCGCCGCCCTTTCGCCGAGGCTTTCTCCAGAACGCGCCACTGGGACATCGCCCTCCTTAGTGTCCTGTCCGGTCAATTCGCGTAATAATCTGCGGGTCTTTTTTCGCCGTCGGCGGCGTTGCTCTTCCTCGCGTGGTACCGGCCACTGCTCGTCATCGCGCCTTGCCGACGACGAAAAATCCTCCGCATATTATTACGCGAATTGACTGGACAGGACACTAGATGCCGTAGAACTTCTTCGGGTTGTCCGCCAGTATCTTCTCGATGACCTCGGCCGGCACGTCCTCGCGGGCCCGCATCACGTCCACCATGCGCGGCTCGTTGGCGGGGTCGGTGTGGCCGTAGTCCGAGCCGATGAGGAGGTTGTCCGCGCCGGTGTAGTTGAGAAGGTAGGGCAGGTCCTCGTCGGCTTCGCAGGCGACGTAGATGCGGTAGTCGCGGAAGAGGTCCACGTTGGACTCGTGCTTCCACCTGGGACGCTGGATGCCCTTCCGGCCGCTCATGTTCACGGCCCGGGACTCGCGCCGCAACAGGTGGATCAGGTAAGGGATCCAGCTTGCCTTGGCCTCGATGAAACCGAACCGCAGGCCGGGATATCGCGCCGGCAGGTGGTTGGCCACGATGTCCCGGAACGCGAACAGGGGCACCACCACCTGGTTGGCGAAGACCGAGCTGATGGCCAGGTCGAACATGTTGAGAAGGGTGCGCGAGCCGGATCCGGTGTGGATGCAGATGGGAAGGTCCAGCTTCTCGGCCTCTGCGTAGAGGGGAAAGAAGTAGGGGTCGGCGACGCTACGGTCGCCTTCGAGCCCCCTCAGCGCGACTCCCACCGCGCCGTTGGACTTGGCTTTCCGCATCTCCTCCAGGGAGGCGTCCATGGAGTGCAGCGGCGGCACCAACACCCAGCGGAGCCTTCCCGCGGACTTGGACCATACGTCCGCCATCCAGTCGTTGTAGGCGCGGCACAGCGCGGTCTCCAGCTCCGGATCGTCGGTGAGGTAGATCAGGAACAGGGTCGGGTAGATGACCTGCACGTCCACGTCCAGCCGGTCCATGTCCGCCAGCCGCGCCGGCACGTCGGTGATCTCCCGGCAGGCGATGAGCACGTCCTGCCGCCGGCCCTGGGCCTTGGAGCGGGACGGGGTCACCAGCCGGAAACCGCCTCGGCCGGCGGGCTTGGGGAAGAGGTTGCCGTCGATCAGCCACAGGACGTTGATGTCCGCGTAGAGCGTGTCGTCCGGCACCTCGGTCATCACCGGCCGGCGGGGATACATGGAAGGCTCCATGAGCTCCCACATCCCCTCCGACTCGGAAATATGCGTGTCCGCGTCGATTACACCCGGCATGTCGTCCTCGTTCGGTTATCGTCGCCCGGAAGGAGCCGGGCGCCTCCCGCGCTACTTCTTGAGCGCCTTGCGGATGCCGTCCGCTTCCTTTTGCACATGGCCGATCAGGTTGCTGGCCGACTCCACCGCGGCCGCGGAGTCGCCCGGGTCGATGGGGGTGCCGCTCTTCTTGGCCCAGTCGGTGAACAGCGGGTCGTTCATGGCCTTGACCACGATCTCCTCCAGCTTCTTGGCCGTGGCGGGAGGGACGCCGGGGGGCAGGGCCACCAGCCGCAGGACGCTGCTCAGGTACCCGTTGCCCAGCTCCGCGGAGGTGGGGGTTTCCGGGCAGGCCCAGGAACGTTTCGGCGCCAGGTGGACGACGCAGCGGAGATTGCCTTCTTTCGCCAGCGGTCCCACCGTGGAGTGCTCGCTCGGGTTCAGCCAGGTTATGAAGTCGCCCCGCATCAGGCCGGGCACGCTGTCTCCGGTACCGCGGTAGCCCGTGACGACGTCGAAGCGCAGGCCCAGGTTCTTGGCCGCCAGGTAGGACGGCAGCCACCGCCCGGTTCCGATGCCCTCGACCCCCCAGGGCAGCCGGTCGAGTTTCTTGAGGTCGTCCAGGGTCTTGTGCGGCGATTTGCCCGACACGAACAGCGTATAGGCGTCGTTCCCCATGCGGGCGATCCACTGGAACTTGTTCAGTTCGTAGCCGGGGTTTTTCGAGGAGGTGATGGTGGGCGGGATCAGGCCCAGGAGGTCGAGGAGCCCTACCGTGTGGCCGTCCGGCTTGGACCGGTACAGGTAGATGGCGCCGCGCCGCCCGCCCGCGCCGGTGACGTTCTTGACGATGACGCGAATGCCCTTGGGCAGATACTTGTCGAGGCTTCGGGCCAGCGCCCGGCTCATGGCGTCATAGCCCCCGCCGGGCGGAAACTGCACCA
>JAPPNF010000165.1 GCA_028818755.1 Deltaproteobacteria bacterium
GTGGATAATGACCCCTGCAAACACGGACTCCACGGCAGGCCCGAACGCTTACGACCCGTGTGCGCTAGAGATACGCGAGTATCGTATTCAATCCGCTTGCGATTTGCTTACGGCGAAGGTGGTGACTGGAAGCTGTCCAAAGAAAGACCTAGAAAAATCGAATGGTTATGCCCGTATGGTGAAATAGGCTCCCATTTGTGTCCAACAGAATCATTGGGAATCGTCATGGCCGTAGTCGGCCGAGGTGAAGTCGATGGCTTCGTCGAATTCGCGTTCGGGCAGTTCGAGGTCGTAGCCGTCATTTCCCACGATCCGGCGAATCATCGTACCCACCGGCTCTTCGTCCACGACCGCCGTGCGAAGGATGCGCCGCACGGTCTCCTCCAGCGACGCCTTCTCACGTTGCGCGCGAATCTTCAGCCGCATCACGACTTCATCGTCCAGGCGACGTATGCTCAAGTTCGCCATGCGCCCCTCCCTTCCTCTTGACCTGCATGAATGCTAGCAGTTTATCTAAAGTGCTGTCAATCTGTGTCCATCAGGACAGCGGCGGATACGCCCGGCGCCGCCCGCCCGCCGATTACGCCAAGGCCCGCCCCGAGCGGATGACGATGTACGCGCCCAACAGCAACAGGGCGATGAAGAGGATCCGGCGGAACCGTTCCTCGGAGAGGCGCTTGCGGACGCGTTGCCCGACAGCCATGCCGATGGCCGCCGGAATCAGGGCGGCGGCGGAAAGGGAGCCCAAGGAGACGTGCAACAGGCCGTTGCCGTGCAGCGCCAGGGCGAGAGCCACGGTGGACAGGGTGAAGAGCATCCCCAGGGCCTGGACCAGCATGTCGCGCGACATGCCGATGGCCTGAAGGAACAGGATGCCGGGCACCAGGAAGGTGCCGGTCATGCCCGTGAGGACACCGTTGACGGCGCCGAGCGCGGGACCGGCCCAAACCTCCTGCCGTGCCGAAAGCGCGAAGCGGACGCCGCCGAGGTTCAACGCCGAGTAGGTGACGAGCACGAGGCCCAGAAGCCCGGAGAGCCATGCCACGTCCACCCGTACGAGCGCCAGCGCGCCCAGCCACACGGTGGCGGTCGCCATGGCGAGAAACGGCCAGATCCTTCCTGCGATGGCGCGGCCGTTGCCACCCGCCGCCGCCTGCCAGACGTTGGTGACGAAGGAAGGAACCAGCACCAGGACCATGGCCGTGGTCAGGTCGAGGGCCAAGGTCAACAAGGCCAAGCTTACGGCGGGCAGGCCGAAGCCCACCAAGCCCTTGACGCCGCCCGCCACCAGAAAGACCGCGAACACGGCGGCCACCGTTAGCGGATCGGTCATGTCGCGGCCAGGTTTCCTACTCCCCGAAGGTGGTGCGGTAGTCCTCCCATGCCTTCGGACCGGCCCGGTCGAAGACCTTCTCGCGGACGCCGCCGGCGTACTGCGCGGGGATGAAGTTGATCTTCTCGGTGATGGAAGGCTTCAGGCGTACGCCCTCGGCGCGCAGTTCGTCGGCCATGACGAGGTTGTCGAGCACCGCCCTGATCTCGTCGTGGTCGGTCCACATGGCCTTGTAGACGATGCGGCCTTCCTTGCTGACGATGTAGACCATGTTGG
This sequence comes from Deltaproteobacteria bacterium, assembly GCA_028818755.1. Taxonomy (GTDB): domain Bacteria; phylum Desulfobacterota; class Binatia; order UBA9968; family JAJDTQ01; genus JAJDTQ01. Next base: position 1,610 of record JAPPNF010000165.1, read on the forward strand.
GGAGGACGCCGTACAGCCGGTGCACGGTGCCCTCCAGGTCGTCCACCAGCAGCGGGTTCTCGATGCCGTCCTGGTCCCGGCACTGGCGCGCGAATTCGAGCTTCTGCTCGAAGTCCTTGTGCGGACCGTAGTTCTCTCCCGGATGGGGCTCGCGCACGTAGATGGTGAAGAACTCGAAGCCCTTGTCCCGATAGTTCCGGTACATTTCGTTGAGGGGCGAGACCTCGCCCACGAAGGGCGGTCAGGTGATGCTGCCGAACTCCAGCAGCACGTGTTTGCTGCCCTTGAACGCCGAAAGGCTGACCCGCTCTCCCTCGATGGTCCGAAGGGTGAAGTCCGGAGCCTCTTCGCCTGCCCTCAGGCGCACGGCGAAGTCCCCGGCCTTGGCCGAGCTTTCCGAGCGGTTGAAGGTTTCGTAGTTGTAGGTGCCGGCCGACTCTTCCATCGTTGATCTCCTTTTCCGCGGTACTCGCTGACCGCCTGACCGCCCTTTTGAACCGCAACGAATCTACTACGAACGAGGTAGACGGGTCCATACGGGACACCTGGCGAACGCCGAGGGGACCGGCGAACGGTCAGGAGCGGGAGTCTTCCTCCAGAGCGTTCAGTAGCACCCGCATGTCCTCCGGCACGGGCGCGGACCATTCCAGGGTTTCGCCGGTTTCCGGGTGTTGCAACCCGAGGCGCTCCGCGTGCAGCGCCTGCCGCCGGAATTCCCGCAGCGAGTCGGTGAGCGCCGTTCCTTGCCCCTTGCGGGCGGCGGCACCCCGGCCGCCGTACACCGGATCACCGACCACCGGGTGTCCGATGTGGGCCATGTGCACCCGGATCTGGTGGGTGCGTCCGGATTCCAGCCGGACCGTCAACAGCGTGTGGCGGCGGTAGGCCGCCCTCACGCTGTAGTGGCTGGTGGCTTCCTTGCCCCGTCGTTGCACCGACATGCGCGTGCGGTGCACGGGATGCCGTCCGATGGGCGCCGTGACGGACCCGCCGGCGCGGACGGCGCCCCGTACCAGCGCCAGGTACTCTCGCTTGATGCGCCGCGCCTGCAGCTCCCGCACCAGCCGCAGCCGCACCGCGTCGGTCTTGGCCACCACCAGGAGGCCCGACGTGTCCTTGTCCAGCCGGTGGACGATGCCCGCCCTGGGGACCGCCTCGAGGGCGGGGGCGTGGTGCATCACCGCGTTCAGCAGCGTACCCTCGGGATTGCCCGCGCCGGGATGGACCACCATCCCGGGAGGCTTGTTGACCACCAGCAGCGCGGCGTCCTCGTGGACGATGTCCAGGGCTATCGGCTGCGCCTTCCAGGAAACCTCGGCGGGCTCCGGCACCTCGATCTCGATGGAGGTACCGGCGGCGACCTTGTCCGCGCATTCCGGGACGCTGCCGTCGATCCGTACATGCCCGTCGCGCACCCATCGTTGGAGCCTGGATCGCGAGTAGTCGGGCAGGAGTGCCGCCAGGGTCGCGTCCAGCCGTTTCCCGTGGAGCGATTGCGGTACGGTTACGCGGATCTCCGACTCCCGGTTTTCTGTGGTCGTGGTCATGGGCAGAGGCCGCGGGACGATGGCGAACGTGTCGAGCCAGGCTCAAAGCTTGTTCCTTTCGCATGAGTATTGCAACGCAGGTGCCCCCCACGGGGCCCGGCCAGCGAACCGTCTTGCGGAAACGGGCACGTTGACGGGCACGCTGGCGGGCCGTACACTCGGGCGATGGACCTGAGAACCTACATCGATTCGGTCAGGCGCCTTGCGCCCGAGCGGCTGCTGGAGGTTACCGACAAGCACGACATCGATCTGGAAGTGTGCGCCATGATCGCCGACCTGGAGAAGCAAAAGCGGGAACCCCTCGTGCTCTTCTCCAACATCGACAACCTGAGCGGCGAGCCCTCCGAGTTCCCTCTCCTGATGAACGTGTTCGCATCCCGCGCGGCCTGCGCCGTGGCTCTGGACCTGCCGCCCGAGCAGTCCGGACGGGAGCTGATGCTGGAGTTCCAGGCCCGTGAGGCGCGGCGCGAAAAGCCCGTGGTGGTGGACGCCGCCGACGCCCCGGTGAAGCAGGTCAGGATGGACCCCAACCTCCATTTCCTGCCGGTGCTGACGCACCACGTCGCGGACCTCGGCCCCTACCTGACCATGACCTGGTGCGCCAGGGACCCGGACACCGGCGTCTACAACTCCTCGTTCCACCGTTGCTACGTGCGCGACCCGAACCACCTCGTCATGTTCTTCGAGAGGCGGCATCTCTGGGACTACTTCGTGCGCGCGGAAGAGCGCGGCGAGGCGCTCCCTGTGGCCTGCGTCGTCGGCCACCACCCGGCCTACTACCTCGGCAACTGCATCCTCAACGGCATCGCCGACGACGAGTACGAGAGCATCGGCGGGCTCATGGGCGAGCCGCTGCGGCTGGTGCCGTCCGAGACCTTCGGCGAAGAGCTGCTGGTGCCCGCGGACGCCGAGATGGTCATCGAGGGCCGGGTGCTGCCGCACCAGCGGGAGGTGGAAGGACCGTTCGGGGACTTCACCGGCATGTACGGGGATCCCGGGAAATCGCCGGTGGTGGAGATCACCGCCATCACTCACCGCCGCGACGCCTGGTGCATGGACATCCTGGCGGGCCACCGGGACCACCGCCTGCTGGGCGCCGTGCCCAAGGAGGGCAGCATCTACCGCAAGGTGAAGGCGGTGGTGCCGACGGTCCAATCGGTATGCCTTCCCTTGAGCGGCGCCGGCCGGTTCCACTGCTACATCAGCATCGACAAGCGCTGCGAGGGCGAGGCCAAGCTGGCGGCCATGGCCGCGTTCACCGCCTCGGAACTGCTCAAGCACGTTGTCGTCGTGGACGCGGATATCGACGTATACGACGAGGAGGAGGTGCTGTGGGCCGTGGCCACGCGGGTGGACGCGGCCACCGACATCTCCATCATCGACCGCGTCAAGGGCAGCCGCCTGGACCCCGTGCATCCGGGCAAGGACTGGGGCTCGAAGCTCATCGTCGACGCCTGCCGCAACGAGGACATCGAGTTCCCCGACCGCATCGCCGCCGCGGAGTACCGTCCGAAGGGTGCGAAGGATTGAGCGGGTCTTGGCCATGACAAGCACTCACGGCGGCCGCGGCGAGCGTTCATGAGCGACGCGGAACGTCCGGCGGACCCCGAAGCGGAAGAGCCGCGGATCCGGGTGACGCAGGTATCCTGCGCCAGGTGCGGCGAGGATTGGCGCATGGCTTGGCGCATCGACAACCTCACCACTTCCGAGATGCGGTTGCTCGATGTGCGGTTCCCGCACGGGCGGTTCCGCAGCGGCCTCCGGGAGCTTGCAGATGTTCGGGTCGCGCCGTCGGCAAGCACCGACCTGGAGGCTGTGGTTGCGTGCCGCGGCAGCGACGGCGAGGTGGTGGAGAATACGTTCTTGATCTCCACGGTCGAATGGCGGAAAGTCCTCTGGCGGATACTGGCGCGCATGACCGTGCGCTTCGCGCCGGACGGGTCGCCGGACGCGGCCACGGAGCTCGTGACGGTTCAGCGGGTGGGGTTCTCCGACCCCGGAGATCCAGAGAAGGCGTCGAGGGCCTGACGGTTGACAGGAAAATGACGCTCGAACGTATTTTGTAGGTGCCTGGAGGAAAGCATGACCGAACGCGAGAAGTACATCTTCAAGCGCATGGGTGGCTGATACGGCAATTGAGGCCTCGGCTTCGAAGAGACCGCGGGTATGGTCTCCAACACCCTTGAGATGGAACTCGACGACCTCGTCGCGACGCTGAAACGCGTCGGCGAGACCTGTGGCGAGGATCCCGAGTACCAGAAGCTGCGCGCGCCGCTGCCGGACGACTGGCCGATCTAGCCGGCCCTCGAAGAGTCATTCCCGCGGAAGCGGGAACCAGCGGGGTGGGGCGGTCCTTTCCGGACGGCAGGTTCACGCTTGCTTTGCTTCCGGCAGGCCCGCCTCGGCCTGACGCGGGTCGAAGGGCCGGACTCCCGGCCAGAAGTCCCGCCGGCCGGTCATGGCCTGGACGTGGCCGTCCCATTCCAGGGTGAACGCGGTGATGCCGAGCTTGACGGCGCGGCGGATCTTCTCGCGGGTTTCCTCATCGACGGCGGCCCTGCGGAGGGTGTCTATCTGCCGGGAGCCGTGCCCCACATCCTGTTCCGCGTGGATGCGGTAGGTTTCCACCTGCCGTTCCGAAAAACCGTAGTGTCCCACCAGCTCCTTGTAGGCCCGGGCGGCCGCGCCGTCCGGGCCGCCGTGCTGGCTCTCGACGAAGGCGAGCATGGCCACGCCTTCGAGCGCGGACCTGCGCTGGCAGCAGCCGATGATCATCTCGATGGCCGCCAGGGTGCCCGGCGTGGGCTCGGCGTTGTCCGCTTCCTCGCGGGATATCCCGGCTTCCTCCAGGAACTGGTACATGATGTCCACGTGGCTGCGGTCGCCGGACAGCTCCTCCAGGAAGTTCTCCAGCACCACGTCCGCCAGCCCTTGTTCCCGGTTCGCTACCGCGTTGACCGCCATGTACCCGAAGTAGATGGGGTTGGTACGCACGCGGAGGTAGTGCTGCACCTCTCCCAGGACGATCTGCTCGCGGCTCCATCGGTGGTCGACGATGCCCTTGAACCAGGGATGCTCCACCATTGGCACCTGGTTTGCGTAGTCCCACAACTCGTCGATGAATTGATCCGGCGAGGTCACGGCAGCACCTCCTTGGCAGGATTGATCCAACCCATGTAAACCAGCATACTCGTATCAAGGGGGCAATCCAATAGCGGCGGAGAACGCCGCCAGGGGTCGGTGGGGAACCGGCGAGGAGGCCGGGGCATCGACCCGACATTCAGGAGCGGGAATATGCCTTGGTGGGGCTGGGTCAGCATCGGAATCATCTTGATGGGCGTGGAGCTGACGGCCGTCGACGCGGCTTTCTACCTCATTTTTGTGGGCGCCGCCGCGGTCTGCGTCGGCATCGTCGGGCTGGCGGGAGTGGACCTGCCGGTGTGGGGTCAATTGCTGGGCTTCGCGATTCTCGCGGTGGCGTCCATGGTGATGTTTCGGGGGAGGCTCTACGACCGGATTCGGGGAGGCCTGCCGGGTTTCGAGTACCAGGTGGCCGGCCGGATCGTATCGGTGGGTGAAGAGGTTCCCCTGGGCGGGCAGACCCGGGTCGACTTGCAGGGGACACAATGGACCGCGGTCAACGTCGGGCCGGCGCCCATCGCGGCCGGGGGGCGCGCACGGGTGGTCGGGAGAGACAGCCTGAATCTGTCCATCGAAGGGTTGACGGACAATGCAGCGAATGAGTCGAGGGAGGAGAAATAGATGGATGCCAATCTGGGTTTCCTGATCACGGCGGGCGTCATTGCCCTCGTCGTGTTGGTGGTGCTGGTCAAGACCGCGGTGGTGGTGCCTCAGCAGAACGCCTACGTCATCGAGAACCTGGGCAAATTCTCGCGAACGCTCAAGCCCGGCTTCAACATCCTGGTACCGTTCCTCGAGCGGGTCGCCTACCGGCACAGCCTCAAGGAGCACGCCCTGGACATAGAGGAGCAGATCTGCATCACCTCGGACAACGTCCAGGTGGGGGTGGACGGCGTGCTCTACATGCAGGTCGTGGACCCGGAACGGGCCTCCTACGGCATCGGCAACTACGTCTTCGCCATCTCCCAGCTCGCTCAGACGACGCTCCGCAGCGAGATCGGCAAGATCGAACTGGACAAGACCTTCGAGGAGCGGGGACACATCAATCAGAGCGTGGTCGAGGAGCTCGACAAGGCGTCCGATCCCTGGGGCGTCAAGGTGCTGAGGTACGAGATCAAGAACATCAACCCGCCGTCGGACGTGCTCTCGGCCATGGAGAAGCAGATGCGCGCGGAACGGGAGAAGCGCGCCACAGTGCTGTCGTCCGAGGGCGAACGGGACGCCAAGATCAACGAGGCCGAAGGCGAGAAGCAGCAGGTCATCAAGGCGTCGGAAGCCGCCAAGCAGCGGCAGATCAACGAGGCGGAAGGCGAGGCCGCGGCGATCCTCGCGGTGGCCGGAGCCACGGCGGAAGGGCTGAAGAAGGTGGCGGAGGCCCTCGATTCGGAAGGTGGTGACAAGGCCATGCAACTCAGAGTCGCCGAGAACTACCTGGAGCGCTTCGGCAGCCTCGCCAAGGAAGGCAACACGCTCATCGTCCCCGCCAACCTGAGCGACCTCACCTCCATGATCGGCGCGGCCACCACGGTGCTGGGCCACACCGCGAGGCGCGGCAACCAGGAGCCGGGGCAAAGCGGGTAGGGGCCTTGGCGATTCGATGAGGCCAGGGCCACGATGGAAGATCCCAAGGCGGTAACACTGCTAGCGAGTCTGGTGCGCGCCTTCAGGGCAGGGGACATCGAGTTGCGCTTCGATGAGGTGGACCGTGTGATCCTCGATGCGCTGTCGGCGAAGGGGCTGGTGGACCTCGCCAACGACGGCTTCCGCCTCACCGAAGCCGGCGGGTCCTACGCGGTGCGATCTCAAACTCCCCCCGTAACCGCCGACGGGATTCTCTACCTGGAACGTCTTCCCATCGACGAGTTCGCCGACCGCCCCGGCCTGTTCCGGCTCCTTGGTTGGCTATGACGACGGCATCCGCGGACCCGCCGGCCACTTGCCGCTCCGTCGCCGGTAAGCGATAGACGCGGGTGCCCGCAAACCGTCATTCCCGCGCAAGCATGCCCTCGACCCCGATCGGGGGCGGGAATCCAGGCGGAGTGGGGCGACCGCTGCCCTTTGAAAGGAACACTATATGGCAGGGCTTGCGGAAAAGGTTTCGGAATTCGTCACCGGCAACGACTTCGACAAGTTGCCGCCGGACGTCGTCCCGGCGGCCAAGGCGGCGTTCCTCGACTGCGTCGGCGTCGCCCTGGCGGGCTCCGAGGAGGAGAGCGCGCGCATCTGCGGCGCGCTGGCCCGGCAGGAATCCCGGGCCGCCGAGGCCACGGTCATCGGCCAGGGGTTCCGGACCTCCGCCACCCTGGCCGCGCTGTGCAACGGCACCTCGGCGCACGCCCTGGACTTCGACCACAGCTATCTCATGGGTCAACCCACCGCCGGCTTGATCCCGGCCGTGCTGACCATGGGGGAAGCGACGGAGGCGAGCGGCAGGGATGTCCTCGCCGCCTACGTGGCCGGTTTCGAGGTAGTGTCGCGGCTGGCCCGTTCCATGCCGCAGCTTTCCACCCATGGCCACTGGCACGCAACATCGAGCTTCGGAACGGTGGGCGCCGCGGCCTGTTGCGCACGGTTGGCGGGTCTGGACGCCGGCGCCACGCGCAATGCCTTGGGCATCGCTGCTTCCATGGCGTCGGGAATGGTGTGGAACTTCGCCACCATGACGAAGCCGCTGCACTCGGGGCTGGCGGCCCAGAACGGGGTGCTGGCGGCGCGTCTGGCCGGGCAAGGCTTCACTTCCAGCCCGGCGGCGCTGGAAGAAGGGAAAGGGGTGTTCGACTGCTTCGGCCGTGGGCTTGAGTGCGACGCGAGCCCGTTCGAGACTCTCGGCCGCAGCTTCGACCTCACCGGCATCGGCATCAGCGTCAAGCCGTATCCCTGCGGCGGCCTGACCCACTCCGCCGTGGACGCCGTACTGGAGCTGCGGCAGGAAGGTCTTCGGCCGGATCAGGTGGATTCTATGCGGGTGGGCGTGACCTCTCAGGTGTTCGACCGGATCTTGAACGCGCTGCCAAGCAACGGCATCGAGTCCAAGTTCAGCATGCCCTACATCTTGGCGAGGGCGCTCGTGGACGGAGCGCTGGTGCTGGACACGTTCACGGACGAGGCGGCGGCGGACCCGACGGTCCGGCGCATCGCGGAAAACATCGTCATGGAACTGGATACCGGCCTCGTGGAAACCGCGGACGGCGCCCGTCCCGCAGATGTGGCGGTCCGTCTCAAGGACGGCGGCGAGTTGCGCCGCCGGGTGGACCACTCAAGGGGTAGGCCCGAAAAGCCTCTGACCCCGGCAGAGTTGCGGGAGAAGTTCGATACCTGCGCGGCCAGGGCGTTGGACGCCGAGCAGGTCGGGCAGGTCGCCGAGCTTATCGGCGGCCTGGAGGGCCTGGACAGCATCCGAGAACTCTGCGAGATGCTGGCAGGCTCGGAGAGGTTCTGACCGGACGGCAAACACTCCGAGACCACGGGGAGTGTAGGGGCGGGTTTTAGACCCGCCCGTGTTCGGTCCACTGCTCAGTTAATGACCGACAACGCCGTGGCTTCGAGCGCCGTCACCACCATGGCTTCCCGGTCCAGCATCTCCTGGATGTCCGGGACCACCTCGTTCTTCCAGTAGTCGCTCTCCGCGATGGTCTTGGCGAACGCTTCCTTCTGCTCCTGGCTGTCGAAGCGGCGCAGCCAGACGTAGGTGTCGTCGTCGTCCCGGCCCGTGAAGCTGCCGGAAATCACCACGCCGTTGGACGCGTGGAACGGAAGAATCTTTTCTTCCATGGTCTTGACCCAGGCGTCACGCTTGCCGGGCCTCGTCTTGTACTGGCGCAACTCAAAAAACATGCAACTCTCCCTCGTTGTTGCCGTCCAAAGGATCGGCGAGCCGTCTTACTGGCCGTCGCCGGATCCGTTCTCTTCCTCAGATTCCGGAACCCAGCCCTCGCCGAACTCCTCGGTCTCCCGGATGCCTTCCGCCCGCCACTCGTCGATGAGCTGCCGGACGGGTATCTTGCGCCGCATGAGTCCCTTCATGAGGTCCTTGTACATGGGCGCGACAGGGGTCTGCGCATTGATCGGACAGACCGTGAGGCAGACCTTGCAGCCCTCGTACTGTTCGAAGAAAGGCCGGCAGGTAGGAGTGTCCACGTGCCAGCGCACGGTGCCGAACACCTCCTGCTTCTGGGGAACGATGGAATCCCCTGGGCAGAAGTTCGTGCACGCGTTGCAGCGCAGGCAGAAGTCGTCGAAGCCGAAGTTCGCGGGTTGCGCCTCGGGAATCAGCGGCATCTCAGTGGTGACCGCGCCGAGCCGCACGCTCGGGCCGAACTTCTTGGTGATCAGCGAGCCGTGGCGCCCCAGCTCGCCCAAGCCCGCCTTCCAGGCCACCGGAATGAACAGCAGGTCGCCCTCGTTGGCATAACCCACCGCGTGGTAGCCGTAGGCGCGGATATATTGCGCCAGACGGACGGTGACATCGGACAGAAGATAGTAGACCTTGTGCACTTCGGTCTGGGCCAGCGGGCCCAGCCGCTTCATCTCCTCGAAGCTCATGTGAATGGCGAAGGTGATGGCCACCTTGTGCCCCTCGGGGGGCTTGGTGCCGCGCACGTAGTCGAACTCGTCAAGCGGCGCCACGCCGACGATATCCGCGCCCATGTCCAGCGCCGCCTTCTTCATGGTGCGGGTGACCCCCGCCCAGTCCTCGGTCTCCAGCCGGTCCGGGTTCACCGGACCGTCGTGCAAGTTGCGCCGGTCGTGGTCCTCCCGCATGAACATGTAGCGGCGGGTAAGCGGGTGACGCTGGGCCTTTCTCGCCTGCCCCACCTTCTTGTCCTGGAAGGGCCACTGCTTGATGGGCTGCTCGCGCCGCTCCGTGAATATGATGCCATCGGGCTCCATGGCTGCTCCTCTCTTGAGGGAGGCTTGCGGCAGAACCGGGGCTGCCCCCCGGGTTCGCGACAGCGAGGATCTTACCAGACGTGCCGAACGGATGCCACGGCATTTCGGTACCTTGCCAGCCTCCGGATCGGTCGTTCCCGCGGAACAGCCTGTGTCAGAACCACTCCCTCTCCCTTTGGGAGAGGGTTGGGGTGAGGGTGTACGGGAAAGCAGGAACCCGTGACCGGTACGACCAGTCAACCCTTGTGTTGCCAGCCCGCCTCTTTTAGGTTTCCGAAGAGTACCGTGTGCGCCGCTTCGCGCATCGACCGACCTGGAGGAAGACTATCATGCAAATGACCGCGGGACATGCCGTGGCCGAAGTACTGGCGCAACTCGGCGTCCGCAAGGTAATCGGCGTCGTCGGCTCGTGCATGCTCGAGATCCTCGACGGCATGTACGGCCGTGACGACATCCAGTTCCTGTCGACGCGTCACGAACAGGCGGCCGCCCTCATGGCCGACGGCTTCGCCCGCATCGCCGGCAGGCCCGGCGTGTGCATCGCCACCAACGGCCCCGGCGCCACCAACCTCCTAACCGGGGTGGCCAACGCCTTCCACGCCCAGAGCCCGGTGCTGGTCGTCACCGGCGCACCGATGATGAAGGACATGTTCCGGGACTCCAGCCAGGAGATCGACCAGCAGGCCATGTTCCGGCCCGTGGTCAAGTGGTCCGTGCAGGTGCGCAAGCCCGAGTTGGCGGCGGCTCTGACCTGGGAGGCCTACCAGCGCACCATGACGGGCGTCCCCGGACCCGTACACCTGGACCTGCCTCGGGACGTCCTGAACGAGAGCGTGGAGAGGCCGGACCTGTCCCGTTTGATTCGCGGCGAGGTGGCCGCGCCGGCGCCCGAGCCCGGGTCCGTGGCGGCGGCCGTCCGTCTGCTGGAGAAGGCGCGCCGCCCGGTGGTGTTGGCCGGGGGTGGGGTGCTCTGGTCCGAGGCCGGCGACGAGGTCGTGGCATTGTCGAAACGCCTCGATGCCCCCGTCATGTCCTCCACCGGAAGGGACGACGTGGCGCCTCAGTCCTACCCGCTGTACCTCGGTACTATCGGCCGGGGCGCCTTGCCCGAGGCCCAGGCCTTCTTCAGTCAGGCCGACCTGGTGCTGGCGGTGGGTACCAGCCTGGGCCACACCACCACGTTCTGGCGTCCGGACTTCTTCGCCCCCGGGACGAAGCTGATCCACGTCGCCCAGGACCGGAACAACATCGGCCGGGTCTACCCGGCCGATGTTGGGATCCAGGCCGAGGCCCGGGCCGCGCTCAAGGCGCTGCTCCGGTCGGTGAAGCGCAAGGGAGTGAGCCGGCCGGGTTGGCTGAGCAAGGCGAAAAAGGTGCGGACAGCGCAAGCGGCGCACCGGAACAAGGCCGCCGCCTACCATGGCCGGCCCATCGACCCCCGCCGTGCCCACGCTGCCCTGCGTAAGGTCCTGCCCAGGGACGCCATCATCACCATCGACGCCGGCGTCGGCCCCGGCTACGTCTACGAATACCAGACCTTCGAACGCCCCCGGAGCCTCCTGGCCCCCCAGGGGCTCGCCGCCATCGGCATCGGCTATCCCGTGGGCCTCGGCGCCAAGCTCGCCGCGCCCGGGCGTCCGGTAGTCACCATCAGCGGCGACGGCTCCTTCCTCTACAACGGCGCCGAGTTGGAGACCGCCGTGCGCGAAGGCATCCCCACCACCTGCATCATCCTCAACAACTTCAACTACGGCTCCGAGCGCGCCTACCAGAAGTTTTACTACGACGAACGCTACATCGGCGACGCCATCGGCAACCCACCGTTCGACGAGTATGCCAGGCTGTTCGGCGCCGCGGGGCTGCGGGTCACCGAACCTGCCGCGTTGGAGGACGTCTTTGCGGAGGCGTTGCGCCTGGGCAATACGCAACCGGTTCTGGTGGACGTGTTGTGCACGCCCGATGTATTCCCGGAGCCGCGCCGAAAGGAGACCGTGAGGCGGGAGCGTCTGCCCGGGAAAAAAGGTTAGTCCGTTGGCCGCTTTTTCAGGTTTCTATCGCATTTCCTCCAAGCGCTCCTTTGCACGAACGAGACCTCGCTCGGCAAGACGCCGCAGCATCGCCCGGGCACGGGTTGGATCGGACCGCCGGATATTGACTGCCATGTTGTATTCGGCGACCGGATGGCCCTCTCGCACGGCCCGTCGATACCAGAGATCGCGCATTTGCCGGTCTGCTGCGACGAGATCTCCCCTGTGATACGCGAGAGCCAGACTGAGCTGGGCATAACGAATCCTTTGGTAGTGGCTCAGCTTGAATTATTTCAGGCTTGACAAATATGCGACACATGTCGCATATCCCCATCCCATGATGAAGAAGCACAGACCCGCCGACGTGAACCAGCTTGGCAAGCTGGTGGTGGACATCGCCACGGGCGACGTTCAAGACGAGGAACCGAAGTCCAAGCGGGCAGAGGGCGGCCACGCGCGTGCGGCGGCCATGACGCCGGAGCGGCGCAAGGAGATCGCCGCCAAGGGCGCACAGGCGCGATGGAGCAAGCACAAGGTCGCCACCGATGCCGCCACGTAGACCGACTGGGGGGGGGGGGGGGGGGGGGGGGGGGGGGGGGGGGGGGGGGGGGGGGGGG
>JAPPNF010000047.1 GCA_028818755.1 Deltaproteobacteria bacterium
CCAAAAAACTTGCCTTCGTCTCACTCGATCCTCGCCAGTATACTTTCACAGTCTCTCAGGGCGAGCGGTTTTGGGCTCTCCTCCCGTTCGCCCTGAGCGTAGCGCAGCGAAGTCGAAGGGCGCCCATTTTGCCCGGTGGCAATTGATCAGAGCTTCCTAAAGGACTCGCCGCCCTCGCCGATCATTCCATATGAGGTGGAGAGGCAGGATTCACGGTCGACGGCCGGCGGTGTCGGGGTCTTTCTTGGAAGCCAGCGGGGTATCGTCCTCCCGTCCGCTCTCATGCTGATCGCGGTGCTGGCCATGGTGAGCGCCACGAGCATGACCGCGACGCTGACCGACCTTCGGATCGCCGGCGCCTACTACAAGAGCATAGCTGCGTTTCATACCGCGGAAGCCGGACTCGTCCACGGCCGGCACGAGCTGTCCGACGAAGACGGCGACCGTGATTTCTCCGACGTGTCGTCGGCCATCACGCTTTTCGACGCACGGGAGTTTCACGGCGGCAGCTACACCGTCGTGGCCACTCCCGTGACCGGCGCTACGCCGGCCAGGCTCCGGCTCCGTTCCTCCGCGTGCTATCCCGCCGCCAACCCGTGTCCGCGCTCCCATGCGAGAGCCGTCCTCGAAACCCTGCTGGAGCACGACCCCGCCGGCGCCACCCCCCGGGACCGGGTCCGCCTGATAGCCTGGAGGGCCTTGAATTGAGCCGTCCCGACCTCGTCGTTCATGGCAGGTCGCGTTTTCGGGGAGGGTTCTCGTCCTCGCTCTCGAAGCCGGCGCATCGCGGGACCTTCAAGCGCGTCTGGCGGGAGCTCGGGCTGTTGCGGGTGGTTTCCAGCACGACTTCGCACGGGGTGATGGCCTTGACCCGGTAGCGGCGGTCGGCGAGGTGGGCTCCCCGTCGGACGACGTGGCCGAATCCCCCGGCGTCCTTGACCAGCGCTACCGCTGCGCTCTTCTCCCACACGATGCCGGCGGCATGGAACTGTTGCACGGGATCGGGCTCCACCCGCTGTTCCTGCACCGGTTCAGGATGAGGTTTCGGGGCCGCCTCGGGTGGGGGCGGCGGTTCATAGGGTTGAAACGGGTCCCGGAGCGGCGGTTCGGCGTTGACGCGGGGCGGTGTCGGCGCCGGACTCGGAGCCGGTGCGTAGGTGGCCGGATCCGCACCCGCGCTCATTTCGGCGTCCATGTCCGCTTCCTCCGCCGGCGGCCGCAACGCCGCCATCTCCAACTCGATCCGCAGCATGGTGCGGCCGTCCTCCGCGGGCAGCGCGTCAATCGCCAGATCGGTCACGTTCAGGAGATCCGGCGATCCGGCCAAGAGATCGAACAGGCCCAGCAGGCCGTGAAAGGTTCCCTTGACATCCACCTCCATGGGGACCTCCGTGAAGTGCTCCCCTGCGCGGACGGCGCCCGGCTGGAATCGGATCACTGCGAGTCCGGCCATGGCCGCTCGGGCGGAAACGGTTTCCAGCGGCATCGATGGGCCGCTGCCGCGGGGGAGCCGCGAAAGCAACGCGCGTCCCAGCGTGGCAGCCTCTTTACGAAGTCGCGGCAGGCGGCCGAGCTGCGCGCGCAACCGGGCCTCTTCAAGGCGAACGAGCTCGATGTCCGCCGCGATGCGGGCGATACGCCCGGCTTGGTGGCGGTACACGAGAGCATAATCGAGCACCGCCAGCAGCAGGACCAGCGCTCCGATGAACAGAAGTTGTTGGGAGAGCGGGCGTTCCAGCAGGACGTCCAGGTAGTACCGTGCCATCGGCTCAGCCGTCCCGCCGCTGTCGTTTCTCGCGCGGAATGGAATCCGGAAGCGCGCGAGTTCCGGCGTGGATGACGAAGCGCCGGAGGCCGTTGTCACCGGCGACCTGGCCGGCCTCGACGAGCCGCGGATCCTTGACGACCGGGAGGAGTCGGCGGAGAAACCGCGTAATGGAGTCGTCGTCGGTGGCACGGCCCTCAAGGATCGTCTTGTCGCCGGACTCGGCGTAACGGGTCAACCACAAGCGTTCCGGCGCCGCGGTCGAGAGGCCGCGCAGGACGCGCGAGTGGTGCGCTCGGCGTTGCAGCCTGGCCTCGACCGCCTCATTCCTGTGACGCTGCCGCCGGATTCGCCCTTCCAGTTCCTTCACGGCCTTGGTATCGAGCCGCAATCCGGCAACCAGTTGGCGCCGCTCGGTCAGCTCGGAATCCGACACCGTCTGCCGGCGCAGTTGCGAGATGTTGAACGCGGCCAGGGCGCCTGCGGCGAAGCAGAGCGCGGCGGCTCCGGCGATCACGGTGCGGCGCTTCCGCCGCGCCGCGTGGATTTCCCGCGTCGGCAGCAGGTTGATGCGAATCATTGGCCGCGCCGCGTGGTTCCTCTTGTCGCGCCCGAAGATGGTTCTCATGGCATGGCCTCGCTGCGACCCGGCTATCTATTCGAACGGGTTCCTGGTGACCAGGCCGGCCACCACGGCGAATCCCGGTCCGGTGTGTTCCTGGTCCGGCGGCAGATGTGGTCCGAAGAAGGGTCCCGAGATCCGGACTTCCGCTTCGAGCGCCCGGGCCAGGCTAGGCGCAAGGCCGGGGAGCAGGGCGCTGCCGCCGCTCAGGGACACCCGGCGCGGCCCGGTCCTGCCGCTCAGCGTCCCGACCAGGGCGAGGCCACGGCCCACCATCGCCGCCAATTCCTCGCACAGGCCGTCCAGCAGGGGGGCGGCCTCGGCGGACGGAGCGCTCAGCTTGACGGCCTCTGCCTCATCGCGGGAAACGCCTAGGTTCACGGCCAGACTCTCGGTGAACTGCTCCCCGCCCATGGGAAGTTCCTTGGTATAGCCGGGTGCTTCGTCGGTCGGGACATGGATGGTGGTGGAGCAGGCGCCCGCGTGAACCAGCGCATCGGCGGGTCCGCTGGCGCTCACGCTGCCGGCGGACCGGAGTGCGAACTGATCCACCTCCACGATGGCCGGAACCAGTCCGGCTGCTTCCACCAGGTCAACGTAGTTCTCGACCAGGTTCTTCCTGCCGGCGACCAGGAGCACCTCCAGGCCGTCGCCTCCCTCCGACGGTCCGAGGACATGGTAGTCGATGTTGACGTTGTCCGGATCCTCGGGAAGGGCGTCCATGGCTTCGAACTCGATCACGTCGTCCAGTTTCCGCAAGTTCCGTTCCCGGACCTGGAGGCGCTTGATGATGACTCCTCTACCGGGGATCGACACGACGGCCCGTGGCGGTTTTCCCTGCGATGGGCCGGCGAATTCCCGGATGGCGTGGCCGAGGACGTCGGTCCGGCGCACGAAACCGTTCTCCACGGCTCCAGCCGGCACTGGAAGCACTCCGGTGCGGAGGACCCGCGGGCCGCCCCGGGCTTCCGTGACCTCCGCGATCTTGATGGAGCTTGAACCCACGTCCACCGCCAACCAAGTTCGCGCCCGCCGGAGAGAAATGAGGCCGCCCATGGGGCGGTGTGAACGCAAATTGCGGGCCAGTAGTGGTCCGGGGCACCCTCACCCCGGCCCTCTCCCAAAGGGAGAGGGGGAAGAACGGCGCACACACCGGGAGGGAGAGGGGAAAGAACGGCGCAAGTGCCGGGAAGGGATAGAAGGGAGCCGGGAGGGGAAGGGTAATGGAAAGGTCCGTCAGTCATGTCAGTACCGCCGGGGGTGTCAAAGGCGTGGCATTCCGGCGGCGTCTCATCAATAATTCGGGGAGATGGCAGCAAGCGGCAAATACGCGCTGGTGGCGGTGCCGGCGCCGCTCGACGAGCCGTTGACGTATGCGGTGCCCGAGGCCCTCCGCGGGCGCCTCGACGTGGGTATGCGCGTCCTGGTGCCGTTGGGGCGGCGGCGGGTGACCGGCGTCGTCGTCGGGTTCGAGCGGGAATCTCCGGTGACAGGAGTGAAGGAGGTGGCCGAGGCGCTGGACGACGAGGCGCTCCTGGACCCGGCGTTCCTGAAGCTGTGCCGCTGGGCGGCGGATTACTACGTCGCCCCCCTGGGCGAGGTGCTGGCGGCGGCCTTGCCGCCGTTGCTGCGCGCCGAAAGTCGCCTGGTGGTGACTTTCGCCCATGAACCGGACGGCCTGCAGGGTACGCTGGACCGGGAGGTGCTGGATGCGGTCAGGAGCCGCGGTCCGTTGACCCCGGCGGCGTTGAGCCGCCGCTTCCCGCGCCGGGGCGTCAAGGCGGTGGTCGACAGGCTGGCCGCGGCCGGAGCCGTGGTCCTGGAGGACCGGCTCCGGGGCCACGTGCGCGAGGCGCGGCGCAGGCGTCAGCCGCGCCCGGAAACGACCGCCGGCGCCCAGTCGGGCCGCGCTCCCGTGCTCACCGAGGAGCAGCAGGAGGTGCTGCGGTCCATAGACCCGCGTCTGGAACAGGGCGGTTTCGAGACCATGCTGCTGCACGGCGTCACCGGCAGCGGCAAGACCGAGGTCTACCTGCGGGCCATGGAGCAGGTGCGCCGGCGGGGCCGGCAGAGCCTTATCCTGGTTCCGGAGATCGCCCTGACCCCGCAACTGCTGGACCGGCTCGAAGCGCGCTTTCCCGGCGACGTGGCGGTGCTTCACAGCGGCCTCACCGCGGCGGAGCGGTGGCGTCACTGGTGGCGCATCGCCCACGGCGCGGTGAAGGTGGTGGCGGGGGCCCGCTCCGCCGTCTTCGCGCCGGTCCGGGAGTTGGGACTGATCGTCGTCGATGAAGAGCACGACACCAGCTACAAGCAGGAGGAGGGCGTCCGCTACCACGGACGCGACCTGGCGGTGGTGCGCGGTCGCATCGTCGGCTGCCCGGTGATCCTGGGCTCGGCCACGCCGTCGGTGGAGAGCTACCACAACGCCCGCGGCGGGCGGTACCGAATGCTGGAGCTCACCGAGCGGGTGGAGGCGCGGCCCATGCCCCGCGTGGAGATCGTCGACCTCAAGACCCGGCCCGGGCAATCGAGCGCCGACGGACTCTTTTCCGCCCCGCTCCTGAGCGCGTTGCGGGAGAACCACGAGCGCGGACGCCAGAGCCTGATCTTTCTCAACCGGCGGGGGTTCGCGTCGTTCCTGCAGTGCTGGTCCTGCGGCTTCGTGTTCCGCTGTCCGCGCTGCAGCATCAGCCTCACCTATCACCTCGGGCGCGACAGCACTTTCTGCCACCACTGCGGCTTCCGGCAGCGCAAGGCGGACGCCTGCCCCGAATGCGGCAACCTGTCCTTGAGCGAGGTCGGCTTCGGCACCGAGAGGGTCGAGCACGAGTTGCGGCGGCTTCTGCCCAAGGCCCGTATCGGCCGCATGGACCGGGACACCACCAGCGCCCGGGGCGCCCAGGAACGGATCTTCCGGGCATGGGAGAAGGGGGACCTCGACGTGCTGGTGGGAACCCAGATGATCGCCAAGGGACATGACGTGGGCGGGGTCACGCTGGTGGGGGTGGTGCTGGCGGACTCGTCGTTGAACATCCCCGACTTCCGGGCGGCCGAAAGGACCTTTCAGATCATCAGCCAGGTGGCCGGCCGCGCCGGCCGCGCGCGCGAGCCCGGCCGCGTCATCGTACAGACGCTGGTGCCGGGCCACTACTGCTTCGAGCCCGCCAGGGCGCACGACTATCCCACGTTCTTCGCCACCGAGACGGGCTTCCGCCGGGAGGTCGGTTACCCTCCGTTCCAGCATCTCGTGCACCTGCGTCTCGACGGCACTCATGAGGACAAGGTGGCGCGCGGCGCCCGCGACCTGGCCCGGGCGTTGCGGCGGGAGAAACCCAAGGCGCCGCTGGAGATTCTCGGCCCGGCGCCGGCGCCCATAGCGAGGCTGCGCAGCCGCTACCGCTGGCAGATCCTCCTCAAGGGGCGCAGCCGGCCGGCGCTCCTGGCTCTGGCCCGGCGGGCGGCGGCGCTGGTGCCCAGGGGCAGGGTCTTCAGGATCCACGTTGATGTGGATCCGCACAACATGTTATGAATTTCGTAAGTTATGATCCTCGACATCCTCAAGTTTCCCGACCCGGTCCTGCGGACGCCGGCGCTGCCGGTGGAAGCCATCACCGGCGAGACCGCCGAGCTCATCGAGAACATGCTCGAGACCATGTACGCGGCGCCCGGCATCGGGCTGGCCGCGCCCCAGGTGGGCGTTTCCAGGCGCATCATCGTGCTGGACCTCGATCACGAGAACCGGGGAGCCAACGTCATCAAGCTGGTCAACCCGGTGATACGCGAGACCGAGGGCGAGGCGATCTTCGAGGAGGGATGCCTGAGCGTGGTCGACTTCACCGCCGAGGTGAAGCGCGCCGAGCGGGTGGCCATGTCCGCGTACGACGAGAACGGCGAGGAGGTGGACATCGAAGCCGATGGGCTCCTGGCCGTGGCGCTCCAGCACGAGATCGACCACCTCGACGGCAAGCTCTTCATCGACCGCATAAGCCGGCTCAAGCGCGACATCTACGTGCGCAGGCTCAAGAAGTCCATTCGCACGGGCAAGGAGCCGCAGGAGAGCCGCGGCGTCGTCATCTGAGTCCCGCCGGCGGCCCTCACCCGACCTTCGGCAACCATGCGAATCGTCTTCATGGGGACGCCGGCCTCGGCGGCGGCCACCCTGGAAACCCTGTTGGGCGGCCCTGACGAGGTGGTGGGCGTGGTGACGCAACCCGACCGCCCCGCCGGGCGGGGCCAGGCCACCATGCCTTCGCCGGTTCGGCGCACGGCCGCGGCGGCCGGCATTCCGGTGCTGACGCCGCGGAAGATGAAGGACCCCGGCCTGCTGGAACAACTCCGCGGTTGGCGTCCGGATCTCGTCGCGGTGGTGGCCTACGGGCGCATCCTGCCGCAAGCGATCCTGGATCTTCCCCCGCTGGGCTGCGTCAACGTCCACTATTCACTGCTTCCCAGGTACCGTGGCGCGGCGCCCATGCAGTGGGCCATCCTAGAGGGGGAGGCGGTGACGGGCGTAACCACCATGAGGCTCGTGGCGGAGATGGACGCGGGTCCGATCCTGCTGGCGGAAGAGGTGGCCATGGAGCCGGACGAGACGGCGGCGACGCTGGAGGCGCGGCTCGTTCCGGTCGGCGCGCGCCTCCTGACGGCCACGCTGGAGGGTGTCGGAAGCGGTTCTCTCACGCCGCGTTCGCAGGACCCCGCCGGCGTGACCTTCGCTCCCATGCTCACGAAAGAGGACGGGATGATCGACTGGGCACGCGCGGCGCCGGAGATCGAGCGGCGGATTCGGGCTTTCACCCCCTGGCCCTCGGCTTTCAGCTACTGGCAGGGCAAGCGTGTCAAGGTGCACGGCGCAACGCCGGCGCCAGCGGAAGAGGCGCAAGAGACGGACGCGCCGGAAACTGTGATAGCCGCTTATTCGCCGGCGGTTTTGGCTCGCCAAGTGGAGACTCCAGGAACCGTGGTGCGGGCGGGAGCGGACGGTATCACGGTGGCCACCGGTGCCGGCGCGTTGCTCATTACCGAGTTGCAACTGGAGGGTCGGAAGCGCATGGCGGCAGAAGCCTTCGTCCGGGGCGCCGGGCTCCGGGCGGGGATGCGGTTCGAATCGCCGCCGTCCTAGTGTCCTCCTCGCGTGGTGCCCGCCACATGGGGCGACCGCGGGTCGCCCCTACATGGGGTTTATCTGGGGCATGTGTAGGGGCGACCCGCGGTCGCCCTAGCGCCGGGTGTGGTAACCTTGCCCGTTGGTGGCTCAGCACACTACAAACCCCCGCGAGATCGTCCTCGCCATCATCGACCGCGTCGACCGGCGCGGAGCTTACGCCGATGTGCTGCTCAACGCCCGCCTGGAGGAGGCGGCACTGCCGCGGGCCGACCGCGCCTTGCTGACCCGCATGGTCTACGGCGCCCTGCGCTGGCGCGGGCGCATCGACTGGGTGCTCGGCTCCCTGCTGCGGGACCCCCTCGAAGACCTGGATCCCACGGTGCGAAACCTGCTTCGGCTGGGCGCCTACGAGTTGCTCTTCCTGGACCGGGTGCCCTCTCATGCAACCGTCAACGAGCTGGTGGAATTGGCCAAGCGGCGCGCCGGCCCGGGGAAGGCGCGGCTGGTGAACGCGGTCCTGCGGCGGATCGCTCGCCAGGGGCGCGAGGCGTGGACACCGCCGCCGGCGTCCCCGGACGCCGCGGACTTGGCAGTCCTGGTTTCCCACCCGCGCTGGCTTGTCGACATGTGGCGGAAGCAGTTCGGCGACGGGGAGGGCCTGCGGCTCATGGAGGCCAACAACCAGGAGGCGCCGCTGGTGCTGCGAGCCAACCGTCTGCGGACATCGCGGGACGCGCTGGTGCGGCGCCTGCGCTCCCGGGGCGTCGATGCCGAGCCGGGGACGTGGTCGCCGCTGGCGGTGCGTCTGCGCGGGGCGTCGTCGCCGGCGGGCCTTCCGGAGTTTCGCGAGGGGCTGTGCCAGGTGCAGGCCGAAGCCTCCCAGGTGGTGGGCCTGCTGGCCGCCCCCGCGCCGGGAATGCGGGTGCTCGACGTCTGCGCCGCGCCCGGCGGCAAGACCACGCACATGGCGGAGCTCATGGACGGCGGCGGCGAGGTCGTCGCCTGCGACGTCTCGGAACGCGGCCTCGCGAAGCTGGCGGAGAATGCCCGCCGCCTGGGGCTCGACCGCATCCTCGCCCGGGTCGGCGATGCGACCCGGGACCTTCCGGGGGAGACGGGGGCCTTCGACCGGGTGCTGGTGGACGCGCCGTGCTCGGGTCTGGGGACCTTGCGCGCGCATCCCGAAATCCGCTGGCGGCGCAACGAGCAGGACCTGGCACGCATGGCCGCGCTCCAGGCCCGCATCCTGGACCATGCCGCCTCGCGGGTGCGCCCGGACGGAGTTCTCGTGTACGCCACCTGCACCCTGTCCGGCGTCGAGAACGAACAGGTGGTGGAGGGCTTCCTGGAACGCCACGGAGGGTTCGTGGTGGAGGAGGCCGCCGCCCACCTCCCGGAAAACGCCCGCTCCATGACCGCCGGACCCTATCTGCTGGCGCTTCCCCACCGCCACGACACCGACGGTTTCTTCGCCGCCCGCATGCGCCGGCTGCGGCCGGAACCGGCCTCCTGATTTACGTCGCAGGATCGGTGTGTTAGATTTTTCCGGACAAGCCAGGGTTCGGTCGGATCGAGTGTCGGGGCGTGGCTCAGCCTGGTAGAGCGCACGGTTCGGGTCCGTGAAGTCGCTGGTTCAAATCCAGTCGCCCCGACCATCCACTTCCGTCCGGACTCGCACCGTTGCCTAGTGCTCCCGCAGAAGCCTTCCGTACCCCTCGATTCGGTCGTCCATGCCCAGCGTGCGCAGCGCCCACCACAGGATCGCCTGGCTTCCCTGGACGACGTTGACGCCCAGTTCCTGCTCGATGGTCTCGATGACCGCGCCGGTGGCCCAGTGGGGCGAGCCCAGGTGGATGGTGTCGATGTCCGGGTGTTCCTGCTTGAGCTCCCGGGCGAGCTGCAACGGCACTTCGGAGGGAATTGCACCCACCTCGATGAACGGCACGCCGGCGAACTTCTGGCCCACCAGGGTGGTCTTGTCGGGGTCGGTGAAGCGCTCGTTGGGCAGGTGTTCGGTGCTTCCCGGGGCGGACGCGTAGGTGACGGAACCCACCACCCGGGCGCCCAGCGCGGCGTCGGCCTGATGGTAGGCGGTGGTGCTGTTGGTGACCGGGATGCCGAATTCCTGCCGCAGGTCGCGCATGGTGTCGTCGGCCCGCTGCTGGCCCCCGGAATAGACCACCGGGCCGCCGCCGAAGACGATGATGTCCACCTTGGCCCGGGCCATCTCCCGGACCGCGCGCACGGCGTGGTTCCAGCTTTCCTGGGCCTCTCCGGACTCGGCCGAGTGCCGGGCTACCATGAGTGTGGTCAGGGCGAGGGTGACGCCGGGAGGCGCCATCTTGTAGAACTCGTAGGGGAAGACCTCGGTGACGATGGGCGGCGAGGTGTACCCTATGCGCGCGCGATGGCCGTACATGGCTGACCTCTTGCTCTTCGAAGCTCTCGCCCTTCGCACCCGGATGAGAGAGGGGGTTCCGGCGCCGGCGCGACGCCGGAACCCCTCCCTGGTTCAGCGCGGGGTTACATGCCCGCCTTGACTTTCGCCGCCACGTCCGCGGACACCCACTTCGTCCACACATCCGCGTTGTTCTTCAGGAAGTGCTCCGCGGTTTCTTTCGCGTCCGCCTTCTGGTCGTCCTTCCACGCCAGCAGCTTGTTCACCACCGCGTTGGGCCACGACACGCTGGACACGAACTTGAACGCCTCGGGCTCCCTCTCCGCGAACTTGCCCACCACGTAGGTCAGCACCGCGGATTTCGGGTACATGTTCGGCTTCGGGTCCGCGCAGTCCTTGTTGGTGATGCACGCGTACGTCTTGGGGTCGTGCTTCATGCCGCCGAGCTTCACCATCGGGTACTTGCCGAGCACCGAGGTGGGCGCCCAGTAGTAGGTGAAGATCGGCTGTTTCCGCTCGTACGCCTTGGCGATGGCCCCGGCCAGACCCGGGCCGGACCCCGGATCGAACAGCGTGAAGTTGGCCTTGTCGAGCCCGTACGCCTTGAAGAGGTTCGCGTTGATGATCTGGCAGGCCCAGCCCGAGGGACAGCCGTAGAAGCGGCCCTTGCCGGGCTCTTCCTTGTCCTCGAACAGGTCCGGGCGCTTCATCACCGCCTGCAGCGTGGTGAGCTCCGGGTTTGCCTTGACCACGTAGTCGGGCACCCACCAGGCTTCCTCGCCGCCGTCGCTCAGGATCTCCCCGGCCTTTTTCAGCCGCCCCTCCTTCTCCGCCTTGCCCACCACCTCCTTCACGGAGTTGATCCAGATCTCCGGGGCGATGTCGGGTTCGCCCTTCTCCGTCATGGAGGTCACCGTCGGCACGGTGTCGCCCGGCACCAGCTCAACCTGGCAGCCGTAGCCCTTCGACAGGATCATGCCCTCGACGTGCGCCGCCACCGCCGCCGAGTCCCAGTTCATCTCGGAGATGGTCACCTTGCCGCACTTCGCCTGCGCCGAGGCGGCCAGGCCGAGCACGAGAAATGCTGTCGCCAGCAAACCCGCTGTTCGTAACTTCATGTCATCCTCCTTTTCCTTCCCCGTCCACGCGCCCCCGCCCGGCCTGTGCGTGCGCATCCAGGCGGCGACCCATGATCGGGTTTCCATATCGCTTCGCCCTCGTTTCGATGCTCGTTAGGCGACGTCGAAGGCCCGGTGGCACGTTCCCATGCACGCAATCACCGAAGACCTCGGTCCGGACTTTCAACGCCGCCAGCTTCTTGCCAGTGCGGGGATTATCTACCAAGTGGGCGGGGGTGGCAACCCCTGGGCGGCCGTTAGTGAAAAGTTCCACTCACGGAAAAGATCAGGTCCTCATAGGCGGACACGGCTCTCTCAGCCGACAAGCGTGCTGCCGTCTCCCGTAGCGATTGTTTCTCGGGTGGGCGGTCGAGGACCGATATAATGGCGTCCGCCAACCGCACGGGGTCGGCACTGAGCCGGATCTTTCAGGGAGTACCGGGTGGAGGTGCCGACGTTTACGCTCTCAACCCGCACCCCTCGAAAGCATCCCGCGTCCGCTCCTTCTCCTCCTCGGTAAGTTGGAGGAACGGCGGGCGGGTGGGGCCGCCGGCCTGGCCCAGGAGCTCCTGCCAGTACTTCTGGTGGGCGTGGGGCTTGCCGCCGGGGCGGGTCGACGACAGCGCCTCGCGGACGGGGTTCAGGCTGTCGCGGACCTGGCGGGCCTTGTCGGCCTGACCGTCGAAGGCGAGTTGGGTGTACTCGTGCATGCGCCGGTCGTTGCGGGTCTGGAGCAGGTAAGGCGGGGACGAGCACAGGTAGAGCTGCCAGCCCAGCTCGACGATGTTGTCGAGCCACTCCTCCTCGGAGGCGGTGCTGACGATGAGGCGGTCTCCGGCCAGCTTTGTCAACTCCGCGTACATGGGGCGGGGGACCGAGTACTTGATGCCTACGATGTTGGGCAGCTCCGCCACACGCGCGCACAGTTCCGGGCTCATGAGGTAGCCGGAATCGGGATGGCTCCACATGGCGATGCCGATGTCCACCCGGTCGCACACGGCCTTGTAGTAGTTGTAGATGGTGTCGTCGCGGTCGCTGACGAAATGGAGCATGGGAGCGTGCACTACGATGTAGTCGGCGCCCACGTCCTCGGCGTGGCGGGCCAGCTCCACCACCGTGTCGAAGTTCTGATCAGAGCAGGACATGATGGTGCCGGCCTTGCCCTCGGTCTCCTCCACGGCGATCTCCATGTTGCGCTTGCGCTCCTCCAGCGACATGGAGAAGAACTCTCCCTGCTTGCCGGCGATGAAGAGCCCCTGAATCGCCAGATCGTCGATCCAGTGCCGGATGTTCCGCCGCAATCCCTCTTCGTTGAACGAGAAGTCGTCGTTGAAGGGGTTCATGGCCGCGGCCCAGATGCCCTTCATGTTCTCACGGGCATAGTCCTTGGCGTTATGCTTCGAGTACTTCATGGTTCCGTCCCGCGCCGGCCCCTATTTGCCGGCCAGCAGCTTGGGCCAGTTGGCGTCGCCCTTGGTGATGTTGCCCGGTATGTCCCGGGACCACTGCTCGCGGACGCCCAGGCTGTAGTTGAGATAGAGGGCGCCGTCCACCAGGCTCCAGGCGTCCGGGTCGATGGAGGCGGTGTAGCCTTGGCTAACCGCCCAGGCGCAGTATCCGCCGTACTTGGGGGCGTATTTCTCGGGATTGCCCTCGAACAGCTCCTTGTTCCTGGCGCTGGCGAAGGACCAAGTGGCTCCCTTCCACTCCACCCGGTGGGCTCGCTTGCCTTTCACGGGCTTTTTCTCGGTGTGGTAGGCCACGGGGTCGTAGCCTCGGATGGCGCCGCCGAGATAGGTCGAGTACACGGGGTCGAGGGCCGACGCCGTGCCGGCCCAACCCGCCAGGAACGCCGTGGCGAGCATGAAAATGAAGGCGCGTCGGATACGCTGTGTGAGATGCATGGATGCCTCCGAAAGCACTAAGGTAGTTGATTTCATTTCAGCCCATTCCGGGCGCGTTTGCAATACGCCGCTTCGACCACTGGAAACTCCGTACGGAAGTACCACCACGAACGTTCGAGCACGGCCTGCATACGGTCCGAATGCTTGACCTATCGTCACTTTACGGTGATTTCTGACGATGTGGTATACACGGTCTGGACCCCACGGAGTCTTCATGCCGACCAACCGCCGCACGATCTTCGCCTGGTGCCTTTACGATTTCGCCAACTCGGCCTTCACGACGCTGGTGGTAACGTTCATCTATGCGGCGTTCTTCACCAAGGTGATCGCCCCGGACGAGGTGACGGGCACGTGGCTGTGGTCCCGGAGCGTCAGCATCACCGCCAT
>JAPPNF010000175.1 GCA_028818755.1 Deltaproteobacteria bacterium
CGCGACGATGCTCGCCGCGTGACGGTTTCGGCGACGATGGCAGAGCGCGCCACGCCGACGGCGTGGCCGCCGTCACCGCGCCACGCACGGGCATCGACCCGAATGTGCCGGCCGCGCCGTCCATGACCCGGTCCAGGCTGCTGTAAGTGGTTTGTAACTCGCTGTAGGCCGAATGTATGACGGCGACGCAAAGCGTAACACGAAAAACTGCCGAATAAACAGTAAGATATGACGCCCCGTGTTACGCCGCGATTCTCCCGGGAACCGCCCCGGTTCTCTGGCGAACCACCCCGGTTCCCCAGGGAATCTTCGCCGCCAGACGCGCGCTCGCGCCGCCACGCATGCATCTTTGCCTGGACGCCTCGTGAACCACCCCTGATCCGCGGCTTCGGCTCCGTATGCTTTGATCTCCCTCTCCCGCTCAAGCGCCGCTCGGGCTAACCTGTTGATATCCCGCGTCTTTTGTCTCCCCATTACCGATGTCTCGCCATGCGGTTCCGTCTCTACGGCGGAGCCGGTATTCTTCCACACCTGCCGCACCGTGGTGCCTGTCGCGCCTTGTCTGCGACCGGGTGCGCTGGCCGAGCCCCTCATAGCCTTTTGCCCCTTGGGAAACGGTGGATGCTATTTGGTCCACTGCCGTGGAGCGGAAAGAACACATGAACGATTTCAAGCTCTTGCAGGCTGACAAAGGGCCCATGTCCAGCCCTTCGGTGGCGGAAATCCTACAGCTCGTTTCCTACCGAGGATCCGGGTCATGGTGCGCCGCCGCCCGCCTTTCCCACGATGGTCCAGTCGCTCAAGGTCTGCGTAGACGAGGCGCGGGCGCATCCATACACGCGCCCGGCACGGAACACCGCCGCGAGCGCTCGGACGTGCGCTGCGATACGGAGCATACGGCGTGTTAAACGCAGGATCTCCGCAACCACCAACTTGGTCCGGGCGGCAAACGAGCGAGCGGCTGCGCGTGGGGATGATAACGGCTGCCCGGAAGGGCCGGCGGCGGGAGAAGGTCGGCGGGACATTCAGGCCACGGCCGGGAGGGGAGTTGAACGTTTCGGGAAAGCTTCGGTGCGCGTTTCGGTGCACGCGGCGGCCGAAGTGGAGCCCGAAGGAGACGGGAACTCTCTATAATTCCAGGTCCATCTCAAGAGGCGTCTTGATGGGTTCCAGGGTTTCCTGCTGTTGGCGGTCGTGTTCCCGTTCGACCTCGTGGCCGTCGCCGCTGTCGATTCCACGGTCCGGCTTGTCGGGATCGAGCGCTGCCTGCTCCTTTTCGGCCGGGTCCCGGTCACGGCCGCCAGGCCTCTCGACACCAAAGATGGCCTCGTGCGCGGCCTCCTTCGCCGCTCCGTCGAGCGCCGAGACCCGCTCTCCGGTGGCTCTCTCCAACTGGTCGGAGAGCTTCCAGGCATCGTCGGTCACCAACTCCGCATCGTCCCGCGCCCGGCTGATGGCCACGTAGAACGCCCGTTGGTTCGTCAGGTCCGGGTTCCCGGTGGGCATCGCCGCGATGATCCCGTCCACGGTCCTGCCCTGGAACGCGTGAATCGTCGACGCCCAGCCACGGTCCAGGTGCCGGAGTTGGGGATCTTCTCCGGCCAAACGGGCCGTCGATCCGTCCTCGAGACCGAAGCGGACGCCGTCCTTCTCCACGGACTTCACCACCGCGGTCTCTCCGTTGGCGAGTCCCGAACCCGGATCGTTCCGCGTCCACCGCACCCGGTCTCCCGGCCGAAGCTCCATCTCCTCGCTCCGGTACACCTCCACTCCGCCCTTGGCCGCGGCGATCAGGTGCGGCCGCCAGGCAACTGGATCGCCTTTTTCGGTGCCGAGCCAGACCACGTTGTACTTTTGGTCGACCCTCAGAACCTCGCGCTGGTCTCCCTTGTCCACTCCCAGGGTCTTGTACTTGCGGTTGGAGATCACGGTGTCGCCCACGGAATAGCTCGAAGCCCGGGCCATCTCCGCCCGGGTCAGGTCCCGCGGAATCAGTTTCTCCACCTGCCTGGCCGGTCCCGACACCGCGCCTTCGGAGATCAGTTGCGCCCGGATTGTCTCGTTGATCTCGTCCCGCAACGCCCTGGTCGGGGCGATCACGCCCGTTATTGCACGCTGGTCGGGAGACAGGGAGAGCCAGCGCCGGGCTGCGGCCGCTCCGATCTCTTCGCGGTCCACCTGCGCGATGCGTTCCCCCAGCTTCTCGAACGCGGTCTTCACCTCGCCCGCAAGGCCCGCCCTCACCGCCTCCTTGAGCTCCTTGTCGCGCTGCCGCAGGATCTCGTCCATCACCGCGGTCTTCATCCCGGCCCGTCTGAGCTGCTCGAACGGCTTGCCCGCCTCCACCGCGCCCAACTGCTTCTCGTCTCCGACCAGCACCACGCGGGGAACCCGCAGCGTGGTCGCCACCCTGAGCAGTCCGCGCATCTGTTCGCTCGATGCGAGCGAGCTCTCGTCCACCACGAGCACGGTCTTCGAGAACGAGGCGCGCAGGCCGCGAAGTCCCTTCGGCGCGCCTCGGCCTTCGCCAATGCCCGCATGTTGCGCAAGGAACCGTTGCAACGTCTCCGACCCGATCCCCGATTCCCGCTCCAGGGTGCGCGCCGCGGACGCCGACGGAGCCAGCCCCATCGTCCGGTAGCCCCGGCTCTCCAGGAGAGCCCGGAGCCTGTCGAGCATGGTCGTCTTGCCCGTCCCGGCGTACCCCTGAACTCCCACCACGCGATCCGTGGACGCGAGGATCATCCTGACCGCTTCCTTCTGCCCCTCGTTCAGGCGGCCCCGGTGCAGTCTCGTCGTTGCGATCCAGCCCCGCATGATCGCCTTCCCGGACCCCTTTCCGGCCTGCATGAGCGCGATCGTCTCCGACTCCCGCGCCAGTGCCGCGTCCGTGGTCCAGTGTCTTCCGTGTCCCAGGCCCGTTGCGGCATGGAGGCCACCCCGCTCCTCGAGTGCGGCGATGGCCCGCTCCGCCCCTCCCACCGTGACCTTGCCCGGCTCCCGCCCCAGCGCGGCCGCCAGAAGGTCTACATGGCCGAACACCGCCTGACGCTCGGAGAGGTGCTCCACTGCCCAGCTCGTGGCGTCGCCCGCCTCGTTGCCCCGGTCCGCGAACAGATCCGGCGCCGGGAGTTCCCGTTCCACTTTCCTTGCCTTGGCCCGGACGATAGCCGCGGAAAAGCCCAGCTCCCTGGCTTGGCGCTCCCAACTCCTCCGAAGCTCTTCCTTGTCCACGTCGCGCTTGTGCGCCCGCGTCATGAGCGCCGCACGCGCCGCCAGATGAGGATTCTCGCCCGAATTCCCCAGGCCGCGCTCTTCCATCGCCGCCTCTATCTCCGCCCGCCGTGTCGAAAAGGCCTCGATCACATCCCGCGATATCCCCGCAATCTCGAACCTGCCGTCCGGGTGCGTCCTCTCGATACCGTACCCCAGTTCCCTGAGACCCTCCGCCAACTCCGCCCGGTAGATGGCTCCGATCGCCATCTTGCCCGCGTAGAGCCCGTCGTCCACCGTCGTCCTCCACTTCCCGTCCCCGCCCTGCGCCATGTTGGCGATCACCGCATGGGTGTGGAGTTGGGGGTCCAGGTTCCGTGAGGCGTCGTGCCTGAAGGTGGCCGCCACCATCTTCTGGCCGCCGGTCCGGACCATCGCGCCGGTGGCCTTGTCCTGCATCCGGGTCTCGATGGCGTTGGGCTCGATCCACGCCAGAGTCTTCCCCACCGCCCGGTCGTGCGCGGCGACGATCCGTTCGTCGCCTCCCACCAGCGCCATCACCGACACCGACTTGGGCGCCGACAGCGTCACGTCCCGGCCCGGACGGTGGTGGATGCTGCCGTCGGGGTCCTTGCGCCCGAGCTGCCGCCCGCCGGGCACCCGGCCTTCGAGGATGGCGCGGAACGTGTCCGGGTCCACCGGACCCGAGAACCCCAGTTCCTCCGCCCCCTTGCCCGCCCAGGCACTCGCCTCCCTGTGCGCAGGATCGTCCTTCGAGTAGTATCCATCGCGCTCGTAGTAGCTCACGCCCTGGGAGGGCGAGGCGATCTTGCCGATGGAGGCTACCATCGTCGGCGTCCCCCGCCGGGCGCGTGTCCGCATCGCTTTTCCATGTCCATCAAGCCCGGATACCGGCTTTCTAAATCGGTAACAAGACGTGAACCGCCCGGCTCGTAGGCATGTCGCTATCAGTCGGCCATTGACGTTGAACTCTGTCCAGAGCGCTGAAGCGCAGACCCCTGGGGCGCGAGGGTCGACTGGGGAGGCGTTTTCGCCGCTAGTTCACCCCTCGATATCATTAGGGCTCCGGGTATAGCGTCGTCTACGAGCCGTCGAGCCCAATCCGCGTCCAGCCTGCTCTTGACACCAGCTAGCGGTGCCAGCATGGTAAGCGGCGGCGACAAGACGATCACGTCGGCGCCTCGCTGCCGGGCTAGCGGGCGCCCTAGTGCCGCTGGCGGTGGCGCTGCCGCTCCCCCCGGCGTAGGCGACCTGCCGCAGCCGAGCCACTTTGACGCCTTAAGGTCGGGCGACGCCGGAACGATCGTGTCGAGTTCCAACACCACCGCCTGGAACAGCGCCACGAACATGCTCAACTTGGTCGTCGCGGGACGGATCGGGTCCGAATACGTGGGTTACGCCACGGTCTGGCCGAAGGACGGCGCCTACACCAGTTTGGACTGTACCGACACCAGAGGAATCGATGGCACGGACCCCGCTGCCGACCAGGCCGCCTTCAACCTCACCCTGTCGGGCTAGAGGTAGAGTACAAACACTGTACCACCGCACTCCCCCGATCGGTATTCACATACTTCGGCCGCAACGATCCACTTTCACATGCTGGCGGGGTGGATGCCACAGGCGACCTTGATCGTTTGTGCGGCGTCTGTAATCTGTGATTTGCTCTAATCATGCAGGGATACAGGCGGATTTGCTTGTGAAGTTGAGGAAATGGCGTGAATCATGAAGATTGGAGGAAGGCCGATGCCGATGGGTAAAATCAAAACGGGTGGCCTGATTACTTTGGTGCTTGTGGCTATTGCTGGATTTGTCGATTACGGCAACCTGAAAGGGAGAGTCTCCGTCATCGAGCGACAACACAATAACGCACTTGCAAGAATGAGCGAAGCCGCGCAAGAGACAGAAGACAATATGGCAAAGCTACTCACAGCCCAGACGGTAGAGTTTGGAAAGTTACTTGCCGGCGTGATCGTTCTGACGGTTAGCACTTGTGACGACTTGGGACCGGATTGGAGGCGTTACGATACAATGGACGGACGGTTCCCCCTTGGCGCTGGACAGACAAAAGAGCAACTTGAGGGAAAGACTACGTTTAAGGTCGGTGAGAAAGGGGGTGCGTATGTGCATCGGCTAACAGAACTCGAGATGCCAAATCATACTCATTCTTTCAAAGACAGATACTTGGATGGCAGGACAGGTGGCGGTGTGCGTGGTGACGACGACGACAAAGAGCGGCACTACACTGACGGCAACCGTACTACGAAAGATCGCGGCGGAGGCAAGCCCCACAACAACATGCCGCCCTATCTTGTGGTGAACTATTGTCAGAAGGTGGGGAAATCGTCCTGAGGGGCCGCCTGAGCCATCCCGCCTCACGCCGGCCACGCCACGCCGGACGAGTTCGGGCCACATCGGAGAAGCCCGCCGCACAGACGCCGGAAGCCGCGCGGCGCGAACCGAAGCCATGACATACTGCGCAACATGTTCGATTGCGTCATCGCGTGGGGCCATCGGCCCGAAGCCGCTGGGAACCCATGCATCGGCATCGTCCGCTGTCGGCGCCCGCCGTGCGGTCGCCCGGCGCGGACGATCTGGCGAAGCTCGGCGCGGTCCTACGTCTGCGCGGAGGCGAAAATCCAGTCTGCGTCGCGATGCTCCGCTTCCTCCGGCTGACCGGGTGCAGGCCAGAGGAAATACATTGTCTGCGCTGGTCCGAGGTCAAATCCGACCGGTTGACCTTGATTGACGCGAAGACCGGGCCGAGGCACGTTCTGCTCGGCTCCGCTACGCGGGAGCTGGGAGCTGTGGACAACCTCGCCGTTCCGTTTCGGGGGACTGGGTGTTCCCCCGGCGAGAACGGGAACGAACCGTTGACCAGACATGCCCTCTAGTCGTTCTGGATCAAGGCGCGCGATACAGCCGGAATTGGGGCTGATGCGGCTGCGAGACCTGCGCTATGCCGCCAGTGATCGCGCCTATTGCGCTGGTCCTGCGTAGCCGCTCGCTGAGCAGTTTTCTATCTTCATCACCCACGTAGGATTTGGTGGCAAGCGCTCGGGTGGCACATTGTTGATGACTTTCACCGGCATAGTTCTTGCTACGCATCCGTCACTCTTTACTGGTACTACGGTGACCCGATAGGAAATGCCTGCGTTCTCATTACTATCCCGGAACCAAATCCATGTGGGATGCCACCCTTGCTCATCGGCTTGGCACATCTGATACCCGTGGAGCGCGAATACTTCCTTGTCTCGCGCGTAGTGCTTTGCAACCATGACCGATGCTTCGTTCACCGACAGCCTTGAGCTGTCGTACGCCTCAGCTTCGCCAGTTAGACAGTGTAGCCCTCTATGACGATCCTCGGGGGACCATGACGGTTCGGGTTCCATGATCGACGACAGCAGATACCACGCTATACCGCCCAACAACACACCGACTGCGGCAAAGAGCAGGTGGGATCGCGTCAAGCGAAAGCGCGATTGGCTATTCGCCCCCTCGTGCCGAATACCCCTGAAGAAACGCAGGAAAAGAATGAGCACAATAACGAAGACCAGGGCGACAGGCCAGCCCCAGCCGGTAGGTGTAAAATAGGTTAGAAGTGACCCGGTCGCAAAGACTCCCAGCAGCGCAAACAGCGACTTTTCTGCAAGATCTCGCATGGCTTCGATCCTGATCCAACGAGTTCCATCATGCCTTCAAGTGGGCTCCTGAATCACCGTGGGATCAACGCCGTTCTATTCTTCAGTGTGATTCCCCGTCAAGATGCCGGGATTGCGTTGCTTGAGGCTGTCGGCCAAGCGGTCAAAGAACGGATCGAGAGTTTGCGGCGATGCTAGGACTGGGCCGCTGGAAAAATCGACCTCCACAACGACCGCTGCCTCGACCATCCCTGCCGCCCATGCGGGTGCCTTCCGTCCCGATAGCTGTTCCACATAGGAGCGGAAAACATCAACCCAACGCTGGCCGTCCCCGCGCTTCTCAAACTGCGGGTCGGTGTTGAAGACCATCACGTATCCTGTCACGATCTCGGGCGAGAGAAGTTGCACATTCGCCATCTCGCCCATCAGGTCGTCCGCGCGGTTGGGCACTGTGCCAGCAATGTTGCTCAAGAGCGACTTGAGGCTGATTCCCAGACGAATTTTACCGTCACGTTTCCATGCGACATCCCACTTCTTATCACGGCCGATACCTGGAACAAGTATCTCCTTCTCGGCACCCGCAATACCTCGCAGATCGAGTTCCTGAACGCACAAGTCCGCAAGGTGACTCAAACGCAGCGTGGACGTTGTACGCTTCTCGATGACCGCGATCCGGTAGAGTTCGTCAATCGAGTCTTGCAGAGAGATCATTTGCAATGGACCGTCGAATGCGGTTGTTCGGCCAGCCGCTTGCGCGCCAGCGGAAGATAGGAAGGCTCGATTTCGATGCCGACGCTGTGGCGACCGCACTGGGCAGCGGCGACCTGCGTGGATGCGGTGCCCGTGAAGGGATCGAGCACCGTGTCACCCACGAAACTGAACATACGGATCAGCCGCTCGGCGAGTGCCACTGGGAAAGGCGCGGGATGCCGTCTCGTGGATGCGCCACCGACTCCCGTCCATATCTGACGGAACCATGCGTCATGATCATCTGCCGATATCAGGCTGAGAACCCGTGCCGCCATAGACGGACGACGATAACCTCCCGGTTTGCGCAGCATCAGGATAAACTCGATATCGTTCTTGATGACGCCATTCGGCTCAAAGGGCTTGCCGAGATACACCCCAGTACCCTTTGCTTCGGTCTGCATGTTGGCGATCTTGTGCCAGATGATTGGCGCAAGGTTGTCGAACCCGATCCCGCGGCACTGTTCTTGTATCGCCGCGTGAAGGGGCAGGACCGTGTGTCGACCTCGGTTCTGGCGGCGCGACAGGCACACGTCGCCCACGACACAGACTAGGCGACCGCCGGGCACCAGCGCGTCGTAGCAGTTGCTCCAGACTGTCTCTAAATCGCGCAGGAACGCCCCATAGTCGTCGATGCGTCCAAGTTGGCCGTCGACCTCCGGGTATTCCTTCAGTGTCCAGTAGGGTGGCGAAGTGACGACCAAGTGAACCGATCCCGACTCCATCCGGAGTTCGCGGGCATCGCCCAGAACAAGGCGATGCTCAGTCGGTATTTGGGCGGACAGCGCCTTGATCTGCGCAGTAGCCGTGCTGTCTTTCGCGAGCTTCGGCAGCGCAGTCTTGGCGTCAGGGAGGAAACGCCACTGTGGCGGGAGAACCTCTGCCAGAGTGTTCCCAACAACCGGGCGCATGAACGCATATGCATCCGCGGATCGCGCGTTTCCGTGGTCATGCTGTGTCAGGCTGGGCATGGACGGTTCTCCGAGTCGTTTGGAGCGGAGTGTGCTTACTTGACTATGGCCCATCAAGCCATAAAACATGATATCTCAATCAGTGTGAAGAGTGAAGTTCGGTTCGCAAAGGAGCGGGTATCGTGTCCTGAAAGCGAGGCTGCTCTGGAGAGACGAAGAGTCGAGTTAGAAGTCCCAACGTCCATAAGGAATTGAAATTACGCTATTTTCCTGCTGGTCGGCGGAGACCAAGCAGGGGCGGTGGGCCTTGGCGTAGCGTGTGAGAATACGAGAATACCGGCTCCGCCGTAGAGACGGAACCGCATGGCGAGACATCGGTGAGGGGAGTGCAAAAGACACGTGATATCAATGGGTTAGCCCGAACGGCGCTTGAGCGGGAGAGACAAGTCAGAGCATACTAGGCCGAAGTCGTGGATCGCGCGGTCTCCAGGCGTCAATGCAAGAAAGCTGTGGCAGCGAAGTGCAGGCGTGGCGACGAAGATGCTCCCGAGTGGCGGAATGGCTTGTGGAAATGATGAGCGAGTGGATGGAGACGGCCCCCGGCGACTTCTATCTGCTCGCCCGCTATACTGGCCGGGGTTTCCAGTACTGGCACCTCCACGGTAACGGGACGGTCTACCCGATGTAGGCGGGGACCGTTGATTGCCGCCGTCGTCCGGGATTCCTTCGCCGGCCGTCGCCCGTCACGCTAGTTGCCCGCGAGGATCTTGGGCCAGTTGACATCGGCCTTGGCGACGTTGCCGGGGATGTCCTGGGACCACTGCTCCCGCACTCCCAGGCTGTAGTTGAGGTAGAGCTTGCCGTCCACGATGGTCCAGGCGTCCGGGTCGATGTAGGCGGTGCCGCCGTTGCTCACCGCCCAGGCACAGTAGCCGCCGTAGCGGGGCGCGTACTTCTCGGGATCGCCTTCGAACAGCGCCTTGTTCTCGCGCTGGCGAAGGACCAGGTGGCCCCCTTCCACTCCACCCGGTGCGCCCGCTTGCCCGCCACCGGCTTGCCCTCGGAGTGGTAGGCCACCGGGTCGTATCCCCGGATGGCGCCGCCGAAAAAGGTGGAGAACACCGGGTCGACGGCCCAGGCCGCGCCCGCCGGCGCAAGCAGGGCGGCGATGAAAAGCACGGGCACGACGGCCCGCCGGATTCGCTGTGCGCAACTCATGGATGCTCCTGAAGAACCATAGGAAGATGGGTTGTGGAAAGCCCGGATGTGATCGCAGAGAGTCCTACGGACGAGCCTAATACGGTGCCCGCTCCGGAGTTCCCACGGGATGTCGGCGAAGGCTCCCGTATTCGGATCGCCTGAGCCTAGGGCAAACGCTGCGGCGGGCGTCGAGGTGAACCATTGGGCGTATGTCGGTCGTGTATCGGTCCGTGTTTTCATCAGGGACAAGCGTGTGTCGCTCGTGTATCGGTGCAGGGCAAGCGTAGCCGTGCATGGCCAGGGGCAGGATGGCCGGCGTGTGTCGGTGCGACATACGCTCGGTCCAACAAGGCTGTGGCGGCGGAAGGCGAGGGTTGCGCAGAGAGCGGCGGGCCAAGGGTGCGAATGGCGCGACCAGCATCATTGATGCGTGGGGTGTGAGGAGAAAGACTCCGCAAGGAGTCAGATGGGCGCTTGTGCCCTGCACACCGTCATCGGCCGGAACAGCCTGCGCCGCAAGGGGTTGGAGCCTTCGCGGCGATTGAGCGAGACGACCGGGCCGCAGTCTCCGAGCGGGTACCGCATCGCCTTCCAGACAACAGAGGTAACAGACCGTGCTGCACGGTTCAAGCACGAAGCGCGGCGTTTCACACACCGCGCACCGAAGGCTCGGTGTTACCGTCCGTCAACGGGCGGGTTGCACTTGTTACCGCGAATCGCCGAGAGCCGATTCACATGTTACCGCAGAGTCGAGGAGCGTGGTGAAGTGACCGGTGCACGAGGTGGTGCATGGTCCGGTGCACAGGTTCCCGCGCACTGCAACCAAGCGCCTGCGCTTCCGTGTGCAGTTCCCACACCTCCTCGGCCAGCTTGGGGAACAGTTCACCTTGAAACCGGTCCAGATATCTAGATATCTGATAGCGGTTATTGGAGAGTAAGGGCTGTCAAGAGGCGCGAGAGGTTCTGAAGGCAGCATGAAAGGAGAGAGGGAAAGAGAAATGAAGCAGTTGTGTGTACTGATCCTCGCATCAACCTTGGCAGCTTGCGCTACTCCCGAGGTGGTCGATGTCCACAAGGTAGGCGACAACCGTCTCAACTGCCAGCAGTTACAAGAGCAGTTCGTTGAGGCTCAGGACTTCGAAAAGAAAGCAAGACGAGAAAAGGGCGCGACGGGCACCAATGTGGCCGCCTTTCTTCTCTTCTGGCCGGCCATGATTGCGACCTACAGCAATGTTGACGAGGCTGTGACCGCGGCCAAGGATCGTCAGGAGCGTCTCCAGAAGATCGCCGCCGAGAAAGGTTGCAAGATATAGGCTCCCCAATACCGACGCACTTTGCGCCTTCGTCCTTCGTCCACTCACAAGGGGTTCGAGGATGATGGAGTTTCAGCACGCGTAATGGATTCAATCCTCTGCGTGTAGAGGTTGGTTTCACTTGCCGTCATCAACAGGCATTCGCGTGCGCGTGTCATCGCGACGTACAGCAGGCGGGTTTCCTCGGCGACCTTCTCCGGTTCAGCCGGGAGTCTTCCCAAGCCGACAAGAATCACGCGCGAAAACTCCAGTCCCTTGCTGCTCTCCCGTGTCACAAGCACCACCTGATCGCCCCCTGGATTGAAGCCCTCCCTGTTCTTCTTTTCAGACAGCAACTGGAAGGGAATGCCTCGTTGCCGGAACTTCTTCGCCACGGCTTTGCCCATCCAGTGCCGGTCGTAAATGATCGCCATTTCCCGCAACGGCACACCGTCGTCGCGCCACTTTGCAACGCAGTCGGCAGCGAAACGGGCTTCCTTTTTTGACGAACCGAACTGCCTTAATTTCGGCATGAGGCCGGTCACCCCCGCAGCTTGCGGCTTGACCAACGGCACGTGGTCGTCGTCGGCGTTATTCTCCTGAAGCAACTCCTTGGCGAACTCGTAGGCCAAGTTCAGGATTTGACGCGTGTTGCGGTGGTTGTGTTTGAGCATCGTTGTCCTGCCACGCGCCTGCACGCCCACACTCGACAAGGAGAAACCCAAGCCGCTTCGACGGTAGATGGACTGGGCGTCATCGTACAACAGCAACAGCGAGTTCGTGTTCCGGTCGACCATCTGGACGGCGAGTCGTAGCCAGTCTTCCTCGAAATCGTGACCCTCATCGATCAATACCGCGCCGTATTGCTCGCGCGGGATCTTTCCCTTCTCGACGCCGGCGATCACGCTGTCCACCTGCCGTTCCCAATACGGCTTGTCGCCTTCAGCGACATCCACTTGATGGGCTTTCAGTTGTTCTCCGCACCAGTCGTGAAAATGGTAGACAAGCACCTTGTCGGCGATGCCCTTGCTGCGCATGTGACTCCTGAGCTTAGCCGCCAGGGTGATGTTGTAACACAAGACGAGAATCGGCTTGTTGAGCAGTTGCGCCAGAACCTCGGAGCGGAATTCCAGAATCAGGGTCTTCCCGGAGCCCGCCACGCCGTGGATGACGCGATGCCCGTCGCCGAGGCCGCGGGCAAGTTGTTCCAGGTTGTCAATGCGGATTTCCGGGTACAGGTGCCAGCGGATGCGTTTCAGATCGGACTGGGTCAGCGGCCTTTTGAATCGATACTTGAACATGCCCCAAAGGCGTTTCTGGAATTTGTCCGGGTCGGTGTCCTCCAGCATCTCGTCCTGACAGATCAGCAGATGACCCGGCAACACCCGTTCGAATCCATCATCCGGCACCATCGACTCCCGGATCTCTTTGCGGGTGATGTTCGTCAACACCACGCCGTACCCCCAAGGGCAGATCAAATTCCCCTTGTACTTGCCTCGTTTCTCCTTCAAATGCGGATCGCACTGGAGCATGTCTCTGGTCTGTAAGGCACCTTCGTGCGCCTGCTTGAGCGGATTTACCTTGGTTTGCAAGCCGCCGGCGTTCTCCAGTTCAACGCGGTCGTGGCCGATGCGCTTGATCGAGCTCAGCTTCCAGTCCTTGACTTCCAGGACCAGCAAGCCGCGTTGGGGATGCACGAGGATGAAATCCGGAAAAAGCCGCTGCTTTCCCACCGGTACGTTGTGGAACCACAACCAGTCGTCGTCGAGCAGGGACTCCAAGCGCCGCGCGAAGCACAGTTCGCCGGGGGTAGCTTTCATCCGGCTAAAATAGCAGACCCGATGACCGCAAGTCACGTTCCGTAGGTTCACGATTGGTCCACGACCTTCTTTGTCGAGTCCGGTTGACAGTCGTGGCTCGGGCTGACTGGCGCTTCGGTTTCCGGCCGGAGGGCTTGCGCCACGCCGACTGGTGTCCGGTCGGGCCTGCTGGCGTCGTACTCGTCGCCCAGCGACGGGAGTTCGGCCCGAAAGCCCATGGCGCGGGCGATGACCGCGGCCGCCTGGGCTGCCGCGCCCTGTAGTGCGGCATCGTCGAGGTGGGCGTAGATGGCGGTGGTGGCGCGCTTGCGGTGTCCGAGCAGG
>JAPPNF010000044.1 GCA_028818755.1 Deltaproteobacteria bacterium
CGTTGCTCTTCCTCCCGTGGTAGGGGCCACTGCTCGTCATCGCGCCTTGCCGACGGCAAAAATGCCCTCGCATATTCACGACGTTTCAGGCGAGACACGACACTAGCCCTGCCAACCGTACCTCCCCAGAAGCTTGACGAACCGACATCCTCCGAGGTCCGTTTCCTCAAGGCCGGTGGGAGTCCGCACCGTAAGTTTCAGGGTCTGGGACTGGTCGTCGCCGATGGGAATGATGAGCCTTCCGCCGCCCGCGAGCTGCTGGGACAGCGGCGCCGGAATCCCGGGCGCCCCCGCCGCCACGACGATGGCGTCGTAGGGGGCGTGCTCGGACCACCCGAGGGTTCCATCTCCCATGTGGATCGCCACGTTGTAGTAGCATAGCTCATCAAGGCGGGCCCGCGCCTGCACCGCCAGCTCGTGCAGCTTCTCCACCGAGAAGACGTTGGCGCACAGTTCCGCCAGCAGCGCCGTCTGGTAGGCGGAGCCGGTGCCGATCTCCAGCACGCGTTCGGTCCCCTTCAGCTTGAGGGCCTGCAACATGTATCCGACGATATAGGGCTGGGAGATGGTCTGCTTCGCGCCGATGGGCAACGGGTCGTCGTCGTAGGCGCGGTTCACCAGGGCGGGCTCCACGAAGAGGTGGCGCGGCACCCTGCGCATGGCACGGATCACCCGCGAGTCGTGTATCCCTCGATCACGCAACTGGGTCTGGACCATCCGTTCCCTGGCGCCCTCGAATCCTGCGACGCTACGGCTATTTGAGCTCACGACGGTAGATCGGGGCGGCGCGGGTTATCATGGTCCGGGTAAGAAAATGGTCGGGGCGACTGGATTTGAACCAGCGACCACACGCACCCCAAGCGTGTGCGCTACCAGGCTGCGCTACGCCCCGACACTATGGGAAACGTCTTAACACTCAACCGGGAACGGGTCAATTCTCGGTTTGGCGGGCGGTCAGGAGATCATGTTCCGGAGGGAGGTCAGGTCTTCCTTGATCTGGAGGAGAGTTTCCTTGTACTCGGGGTCGGGCCACGGCGTCGAGGCCGGCTCCTCGCCGGCCGGGTCGCGTTGCTTGAGCTTCTTCCGCGCCCCTTCGATGGTGTACCCCTCCGTGTACAGAAGCTGCTTGATCTGAAGCAGCAGCTCGACGTCCTTGCGTCTGTAGAGGCGGTGACGGGACGGCGCCTTGCCCGGGTTCAGGATATCGAACTCGGTTTCCCAGTAGCGCAGCACGTGCGGCTTCAACTTCAGGAGAGCGCTGACTTCGCCGATCTTGAAGTAGAGCTTGTCGGGAATCACGACTGCCATGGATCCCATGATATCATGAAATCGTCAGGTTGTCGGTATCGGAGAGCTCCGCCGGAGCGGAGTTCATGTTCTTCTTGAGGGTCTGGCTGGGCTTGAACGTCAGCACCTTGCGGCCCGCGATGGTGATTTCCTCGCCGGTCTGGGGGTTGCGCCCCTTGCGCGGCTGCTTTCCGTGGATGACGAAGTTTCCGAACCCCGAGATCTTCACCTTGTCGCCCTTCTCTAGATGGGACTTGATGATCTCGAACGTGGCCTCGACAACGTCGGTGGCTTCCTTCTTGGAAAAGCCCACCCTCTCATAGATCCGATTGATGATATCAGCCTTGGTCATGGTTGCCTTCCTCCGAGGAGCCCCGGCCGGGGCCCGCTACCGCAGTGTGGCGTCGAACGCGGCACAAAGCCGGCGGGTCAGATCCTCGTGCACCGTGTTGACCTCGTGATCGGTGAGGGTTCTTTCCGTCGATCGGTAAAACACCTTGTAGGCCAAGCTTTTCCTGCCTTCGCTGATGGGAGCGCCGGTGTATTCGTCGAAGACATCCACTCTCTCGATGAGAGCCCGGTCCAGTTCCCGCACCCAGTCGATCACGGTCTGGCTCGGAAAGTCTTCGGCCACGACGATGGCAAGATCCCTTTCCACCGACGGGAAACGGGGAATGGGACGCACCTTGAAATCTGGCCGAGCATAGTGAACGATCGCACCGAAGTCAAGCTCGAAAAGGAAGAAGGCCGGCAGGTCCAAATCCTCGCGAACTCGCGGACTTATCTCGCCAATGTAGCCCACCGGGACGCCTCCGGCGGAGACCGCGGCGAAGCCCCCGGGATGCAGGATCGGCGTCGGCGCGTCGGCGCGCCAGCGGCAATCGGCGTGCCCGAGGCCTTCCAGGAGATCCTCCACGATTCCCTTCATGTCGGCGAACACGAACGCCCGGCTCTCGGCCCTGAGGCCTCGCTGAGGCCGGTGGCCGCGGATGAGGCCGGCGACGTTCATCCGTTCGGTGTAGCCCCCCTCGCTTCCGAGCGAGAACACCTTGTTCAGTTCGAAGATCATCGAGGTTTCGCTGCGGCGCTCCGAGTGGTAGTGCAGGTTCTCGATCAGGCCGGGCAGCAGGCTCAGGCGCATCTCGTCCGTTTCCTGGCGCAGCGGGTTGGCGATGCGGACGGGCTTGCCGTCCTCGCCCCACAGGCCGGGAAAGGTCCGGTTCATCGCGGCGGAGCAGAAGGGCAGCGTCACCACCTCGTTCAATCCCTCCGCCGTCAGCAGGGAACGGGTCTTGCGTACCCAGCGCAGAAGCGCGTCGCCCTGGATTCCCATCCTGACCGCCGGAAGCGTGGCCGGAATGTTGTCGTAGCCGTGGACCCGCGCCAGTTCCTCGACGATGTCAGCCTCCCGGGTGAGGTCGAACCGGTACGAGGGCGGCGATACCACCAGGTCGTGGTCCGATAAGCGCTTGAGCTCGATGCCCAGGGATTCGATGATTCCACGGATCCGGTCGCGCGGCAGCTCCACGCCCAGGGCGCGCTTGACGCTGGCGTACCGCAGGGTGATCTCGGCGGGCTTGCGCGCTCCCGGGTAGGCGTCGGCGAAGCCGGGCACCACCTGGGCCTCGCCCAGTCGCTCCCACAACGCCACCGCCCGGTCCATGGCGTAGCGTGTTCCGGCCGGGTCCACGCCCCGTTCGAAGCGGTGTGAGGCCTCGGTATGCATTCCCATGCGCTTGGCCGTACGCCGGATGGTCAGGGGGTCGAAGTGGGCGCTCTCCAGGAGCACGGACTCCGTCTCCTCGGTGACCTCCGAGCCCGCGCCGCCCATGACTCCCGCCAGCGCCGCGGGGGTGTCGCCGTCGCAGATCAGCAGGTCGTCGGGATGGAGCGCCCGGTCCGATCCGTCCAGGGTT
Source organism: Deltaproteobacteria bacterium (assembly GCA_028818755.1). Lineage (GTDB taxonomy): Bacteria > Desulfobacterota > Binatia > UBA9968 > JAJDTQ01 > JAJDTQ01. Next base: position 3,204 of record JAPPNF010000044.1, read on the forward strand.
GTGAGCGTGCTCGCCTCCCCGGCGGTGCGGACCACGATGCGTTGGCTCGCGATACTCTGCGCGTCGAAGGCGTGGAGCGGCTGGCCCGTCTCCAGCATGACGTAGTTGGTGACGTCGACGATGTGGTTGATGGAGCGGATTCCGCAGGCCTCGAGCCGGAAGCGGAGCCACGGCGGCGAGGGCGCCGGCCGCAGCCCGTGGATGAGCCGGGCCGAGTAGCGCGGGCACAACACCGGGTCCAGGATCTCCACCGAGACCGGGATCGCCGGCGCGTGGTCGCGGAGGTGATCGGGGATGATGGGGACCCGGAGCTTCCCCCCGGTGAGGGCGGCGATCTCCCGCGCCAGCCCCAGGACGCTGAGGCAGTCGCCACGGTTGGGTGTGATGCTCACCTCCAGCATCCAGTCGTCCAGGCCCAGGTACTCCTGCAGCGAGGTCCCCGCGGGGGCGTCGCCGGGCAGTTCCATGATGCCGCGGTGGTCGTCGGAGAGCCCCAACTCCTTCTCGGAGCAGAGCATCCCGTCCGACGGGACCCCCCGGATGGAGCGCCTTTCGATGGCCTGCCCCGACGGCAGCACGGCGCCCACGCGCAGGAAAGCCGTCTTCATGCCGGTCCGGACGTTGGGGGCGCCGCACACGATGCGCCGCGGCTCGCCGTCGTCGTGGATCTCGCACACGGACAGCCGGTCGGCGTTGGGGTGGGGCCGGACGTCCGCCACCTCGACGATCAGCGCACCGGCATCGTCCGGCAGGGGCTTGACCGCCTCCACCTCGAGCCCCGCCTGGGTGAGCCGCTCGGCGAGCTCGTCGGGCCCGAACGCGGCCGGGTCCGGCACCTCCACCAGCTCCATCAGCCAATTGAAAGTCAGCTTCATGATCGATTCGTGAACCCGCGCGCCGGGTGTAGGCGGGCTTCCAACCCGCCCGCGCCCGCACCGCGCGGTCACTCGTTACAGGCTCTTAAGGCGGAAACTGTCTCAGGAAGCGGACGTCGTTCTGGAAGAACATCCGGATGTCGTCCATCCCGTATTTCAGCATGGCTATGCGCTCCACGCCCATGCCGAACGCAAAGCCCGAGAAAGTCTCGGTATCGTATCCCACGAAGTCGAACACGTTGGGGTCGATCATTCCCGAGCCGAGGATCTCCAGCCATCCCGACCCGCGGCACACGCGGCAGCCGCCCGAGTCCTCGTCGGCGCGGCACAGGATGCAGCCGATGTCCACCTCGGCGCTGGGCTCGGTGAACGGGAAGAAGCTGGGGCGAAAGCGCACGCGAACCTCGTCCTGAAAAATCTGCTCCAGGAAGTGGGTCAGCACACCCTTCAGGTCCCCGAAGGTGATGCCGTGGTCCACCATGAAGCCCTCCACCTGGTGGAAGACCGGAGAGTGGGTGGCGTCGTCGTCGTGGCGGTAGACGGCGCCCGGCGCGATGATCTGCAGCGGCGGGCGGCGCTGTTCCATGACGCGGATCTGCACCGGCGAGGTATGGGTGCGGAGCACGTGGTCTTCCGACACGAAAAAGGTGTCCTGCATGTCCCGCGCCGGGTGGTCCCTGGGAATGTTGAGAGCCTCGAAGTTGTGGTAGTCGTCCTCCACGTCCGGCCCGCGGGCGATCTCGAATCCCATGCCGGTGAAGACGTCGATGATCTCGTCGGTGACCCGGGTGAGGGGATGCACGCGGCCCCGCTCCGGGCGGTTTCCGGGCAGGGTCACGTCGAGGCGCGGGCCGCCGTCCGCGAGGGTTGCCGCGTTCTCCCGGAGACCCTTCAGCCGGGCGTCGAGAAGGTCCTCGAGCTCCGCCCGCCGGCGGTTTAGCTCCTGCCCCGCGCGCGGCCGCTCGTCTGCCGGAAGCTCCCTGAGCCCGCGCATCAGCGCGGTGAGCTTCCCGCCCTTGCGGCCCAGGTAGTCGATGCGGATCTGCTCCAGCTCCGGTTCCGAGGCGCACCGTTCTAGGCGCCTCGCGGCCTCCTCATGGAGCTTCTCGAGGGCTTCGATCATGGGCAGGGCAGGGTGTCAGGCCCCCGTATCGGGGTCGGGGGCATGGTTGGCTTGGGAATCGAGGGCATGCTTGGCGCACTGGGCGACCTGGTCGAACACCGCCGCGTCCGTGGCCGCGAGATCGGCCAGGATCTTGCGGTCCAGCGCCACGCCGGCCCTCTTCAAGCCGTGGATCAGCCGGCTGTAGGACAGTCCGTTGACCCGCGCGCCCGCGCTGATGCGTATGTTCCACAGCCCCCGGAACGTGCGTTTGCGCACCCGTCGGTCCCGGTAGGCGTAGACCAGTCCGCGCTCGACGGTCTCCCTGGCGACACGGTACAGTCTGCGGCGGCCGCCGACGTACCCCTTGGCCAGTTTCATGTACTTTCTTCGGCGCCGGCGGGAGGCCGGTCCGCCCTTGACTCTAGGCATGGCGTTTGCTCCTCGAACAGATATCAAAAGGGGCGCTGCCGGCGAGGGCGCGCCCGGGCACTTCGTCCAAACGGGTGTTGATGTCGGTGGATCCCGGCGCTCGCCGCCGGGACGTGAGTCGCTGCCCGGCCCCTCCCTACATGTAGGGGATGAGGCGTCGCATGGTCTTCGATTCGTAGCTCGATACCGACTCGGCCTGTCTCAGGCGGCGTTTCCGCTTGCGGCTCTTGGTGGACAGAATATGGCTCTTGAAGCCGCGTCGCCTCATGACCTTGCCGCTCTTGCTGACCTTGAACCTCTTGGCCGCCCCCCTTTTCGTCTTTATCTTGGGCATCCTGAATTTCCTGTCCCTTCTAGTGTCCTGTCACGCGTTGCTCTTCGGCGTCAGCAGCATGGCCATGTTGCGCCCTTCCAGCTTGGGCGACACGTCCAGCTTCGCCAGGTCCTGAACTTCGTCAAAGACCCCGTTGAGCATGGCCCTGCCCAACTCGGGGTGGGTGATCTCGCGGCCTCGAAAGAATACCGACACCTTGACCCGCTGTCCCCGCTCCAGGAAGCGCCGGATGTTTCTCACTTTGAACTCCAGGTCGTGCGTGTTGGTCCGGGCTCCCATCTTGACTTCCTTGACCGCGACGAAGGTGGCGTTCCGTTTCGCCTCCTGCGTCTTCTTTTTCTGCAGGTAGCGGAACTTGCCGTAGTCCAGCAGGCGGCACACCGGAGGCTGTGCGTCCGGAGCGACTTCCACCAGATCGAGCTCCTTCTGCTCGGCTATGCTCAGGGCTTCATGCAGGGGCATGACTCCGAGCTGGCCGCTTTCCGCGTCGATGACGCGGACCTCCCGTGCCCGTATCTGCTGGTTGATTCTCGTGGGCCGCGCTATAAGGCACCTCCTGAAAAAATACGCGTGCGCGGTGTCACTGTGCGGGCTCCGTTTCCTGCCTCTCGTCGTCCCGCAGCCGGTCGAGGAAATCCTCCACCGGCATCGTCGGGAGGTTCTCCCCGCCGCGTTTCCTCGCGGACAGCGTGCCGTTCTGCACTTCCTTGTCGCCGATGACCAGCGCGTACGGAATCTTGGCCACCTGGGCTTCCCTGATCTTGAACCCCAGCTTCTCGTTGCGATCGTCCAGTTCCACCCGCCATCCGTCCGCCTGAAGCCTGTCGCGCACGGTGGCGGCATACGGTTTCTGTTGATCGGTCACCGTCACGATACGGGATTGCACCGGCGCCAGCCACAAGGGGAAGGCCCCGCCGGTGTGCTCGATCAACAGTGCCATGAAGCGTTCGATGGAGCCGAGAATCGCCCGGTGGATCATCACCGGCCGTTCCACTGTTCCCTCGGGCGAGATGAAACCAAGGTCGAACCGTTCGGGCATGGAGAAGTCGAGTTGGACGGTGCCGAGCTGCCAGCCGCGCTTCATCGCGTCCTTGACGACGAAATCGATCTTCGGGCCATAAAAGGCGCCATCGCCTTCACTGATCTCATAGGCTACGTCCCGCTTCTCCAGCGACGCGGCCAGCGCCGCCTCGGCCCGTTCCCAGGTTTCCAGAGCCCCCAGGTACTGGTCCGGCCTTGTGGAGAGGAAGACCTCCAGGTCTTCGAAGTTGAACCTATGATACACCTCGCGAAGCATGTCAAGCAGGCTGTTGACTTCCCCCTCGATTTGCTCCGGGGTGCAGAATATGTGGGCGTCGTCCTGAGAGAAGCTGCGTACCCGGGTGAGCCCGGCGGTGACCCCGGACTTCTCGTAGCGGTGCAGCCGCCCGAAGTCCGCCAGCCGCAGGGGCAGGTCCCGGTAGGAGCGCTTCCTCGACGCGTAGATGAAGGTGTGGCTCGGGCAGTTCATGGGCTTCACGCCGAACTCGCGCTCGTCGATGTGGGTGAAGTACATGTTGTCCTTGTAGTGATCGTAGTGCCCCGACCGGTGCCACAGGCCGGCCTCGAAGATCTGCGGCGTGATCACCTCCTCGTAGCCGTAGCGCCGGTACAGGCCGCGCATGTACTCCACGAGCGTGTTGTAGACGAAGGCCCCCTTGGGGTGGAAGAACGGGCTCGCCGGGGCCGCCGGATGGAAGCTGAAAAGGTCCAGCTCCTTGCCGAGCTTGCGGTGGTCCCGCTTGCGCGCCTCCTCCAGCAGCGCCAGGTGCTCCTTCAACTGCTTTCGGGACGGGAACGCGGTGCCGTAGATGCGCTGGAGCATCTCGTTCTTTTCGTCGCCGCGCCAGTAGGCGCCGGCCACCGAGGTGAGCTTGAAGGCCTGGATGAAGCCGGTGCTGGGCAGATGGGGGCCGCGGCAGAGATCCACCCAATCCCCCTGGCGATAGAGCGATACGGTGTCCTCGGGGATCGCCGAGAGGATCTCGACCTTGTAGTCCTCCCCCATGCCGTGGAACAGCTCGATGGCCTCGGCCTTGGAAAGCTCCTCCCGGGCGATGGACAGGTCCTCTCCCGCCAGTTCGCGCATCCGTTCCTCGATCTCCTCGATCTCCTCGGGCGTGAACGGCTTGTCGCGCTTGAAGTCGTAGTAGAAGCCCTCCTGGGTGGTGGGGCCGATGGTCACCTGGGTACCGGGAAACAGGCTCTGGACCGCCTGCGCCATGAGGTGGGCGGTGGAGTGGCGCAGGATGTCGATGCCCTCGGGGCTGTCGAGGGGGATCCATTCGACCGCGCAGTCCTCGGTCACCGGCCGGGCCAGGTCCACCGCGGCGCCGTCGACGGCGGCGGCGACGATGCGCCTGCCGTCGGGCGCGCCTGACGAGCCGATGTCCCCGGCTCGGGTGCCCCGGGCGGCCTCGACGGTCTCGCCCCCGGGTACGGTTACGCGAATGTTGTTCATCCTATCCTGTTAGGGTCGGCAAAAAGCGACCGTTCTTAACGGCAGGCAACTAGTGTGGTGTCTGGTTAATTCGCAGCATAATCTGCGGGTCTTTTTCGCCGTCGGCTGCGTTGCTCTTCCTCGCGTGGTGCCCGCCCTGGGGCGACCTACGGTCGCCCCCACTCGTCATCGCGCCTTGCCGACAACCAAAATGCCCTCGCATCTTCACAACCGTATTTGTGAGACAGGACACTAGGGGAATGGTAGGCACGGGCGGGATTGAACCGCCGACCTCTTCCGCGTCAAGGAAGCGCTCTCCCACTGAGCTACGTGCCTCGAAGCATCTTCGCAAAGGTCTGATTTTACTACCAAACCATGGGGGTTCTGTCAATGGCGAGCAGCGGCGGCGAGCTTGCGGAGCTGCCCCGAGACCTTCGCGGTCACCAGCGCGGTGATGTGCACGTCGCCCCCGTTGTATTCTTCGGCGAGCACGCGGCCGCGAGCGCGCAGGAAGGGGATGATGACGGTCTCGGATTGCGGAAGCGTCAAGCGGATGGTCTGCTTCCCCCGGTCCAGCAATCCGCCGATGGTTTCCAGCAGACGGTCGATACCCGCCCCGGTGCGGGCGGAGATGGGGCAGAGGCCCTCGCGGCCGTTTTGCGGGTAGACGGGCAGGCTCTCGGCGACGTCGATCTTGTTGGGTACGACGAGGCGGGGGGTCTCGGCCGCGTCGATGTCGTCCAGCACCGACTCGACGATGGCGAGTTGCCGTTCGGCCACGGGGCTGGTGGGGTCCATCACGCACAGCAGCAGGTCCGCCTGATGGATCTCCTCCAGCGTGGCCTTGAAGGCGTCCATCAGGGTGTGGGGGATCTTGTTGATGAAGCCCACGGTGTCCACCAGCATCACCTGCTCCCCGTTGGGCAGCCGCAGCGCGCGGGTGCGCGGATCGAGGGTGGCGAAGAGCTTGTCCTCCACCAGCGCTCCGGCCCGGGTGAGGCGGTTCATCAGCGTGGACTTCCCCGAGTTGGTGTAGCCCACCAGCGCCACGGTGGGGTAGGGGATGGACTCGCGCTCCTTGCGCTGCAGCCGCCGGGTCTTGGCGACGCCCTCCAGGCGCCGTTTGAGCCGGCCGATGCGTTCCCGGATGCGCCTGCGGTCCACCTCGAGCTGGGTTTCGCCCGGGCCGCGGGTGCCGATGCCCCCGGCCAGCCGGGACAGGTGGGACCACAACCGCGTCAGGCGCGGCAGGAGGTACTGCAGCTGGGCCAGCTCCACCTGCAGCTTGCCTTCGCGGCTCTGAGCGCGTTGGGCGAAGATGTCGAGAATGAGCTGGGTGCGGTCGACGACCCGCAGGTTGAAGGCCGTCTCCAGGTTCCGTTGCTGCGCCGGCGTGAGGTCGTTGTCGAAGATGACCAGGTCCGGCCGCTGCTCTTCGGTGAAGGCGCGGATTTCCTCGACCTTGCCGGAGCCCACCAGGGTGGCGCTGTGGACCCTTCCGGAGCTCTGGCTGAAGACGCCGATGACCCGGGCGCCCGCGGTGGCGGCGAGTCCCCGGAGCTCCTCCAGGCTGTCCCCCAGGGGCACGTCGGAGCTGGAGCCGGGCGTTTCCACGCCCACCAGCACCGCGCGTTCGCGCTCTTGGTCCGGGTGGACTCGTTTTCCGTTCCCCGTTTCCACTAGTGCGACACTAGCTCCTTCTCGCGGTGATACCGAACTTGCGGTGCACGGTGTCCAGCAGTGCCTTCGACGGATTGATGCGGAAGTCGGCGGGCCCGATGACCCTGGTCTCCCTGGCCGCGGTGGTCATGTGCAGGTAGACCGAAGCCGGTCCTTCTTCCCCCACGATGAGGTCGCGAAACGCCTGCAGCTCCGCGCGGTTGTCTTCGGTCAGATAGAAATGGACTTCCTTGGGGCCGTTGCTCGCGGGATCGGCGATGGCCTCGGCGCAGGCCTCCTCCAGCGGCAGGATGTCGTTGGCGATGAGGGTGATGCGCTCCTCGCCGACGTCCAGCCTGCCCCGGACGCGGATGGGATCGTCGCGTCCGATGCAATCGGCGGTCTGCCGATAGGTGTCGGGCCACGCGATGGTGTCCACGAACCCGGTCTTGTCCTCGAGGTTGAAGTTGGCGTAGCGATCGCCCTTCTTGGTGTTCTTGAGCTTCAGCGCCGTCACCACCCCCACCATGGTCACCTCGCCGTTGCCGCCGTTTCCCCGGACCTGGTTCGCGGGCAGCACCCCGAGGCGCTTGGAGGACTCCTCGAACCGGTCCAGCGGATGGCCGGTGATGTAGAAGCCGAGGGTTTCCTTCTCGAAAGCCAGGAGCTGGCCGCCGCTCCACTCCTCCACGGACTCGTAGGCGTCCATGGAGTCGCCGGGCGGCACTTCCAGCAGGTCGAACATGCCGAACTGGGAGCTGTCTCGGTCCCGCTGGGACGACTGGCCGGCCTTCAGCGCGTCATCCAGCGCCGCCATCAGGCGGGCGCGGTACACGCCGGTGGAATCGAAGGCGCCGCACTTGACGAGGCTTTCCACGACTCTGCGGTTGACCACCTTGAGGTCCACGCGCCGGCAGAAGTCGAAGAGCGACTCGAACGGACCCGTGCGGTCGCGGTCCTCCTTGATGGCTTCGACCGCCTTGCCGCCGACGTTCTTGACCGCCGAAAGGCCGAAACGGACCCGCTCCCCCACCACCGTGAACTGGGCGCCGCCCTCGTTGACGTCCGGGGGCAGCACCTCGATGCCCTGCTCCCGGCACTCGGCGAGGTTCTTGATGACCTTGTCGGTGTCGCCCATCTCCGAGCTCATCAAGGCCGCCATGAACTCCACCGGATAGTGCGCCTTGAGGTAGGCGGTGTGGTAGGAAACCAGCGCGTAGGCGGCGGAATGGGACTTGTTGAAGCCGTAGCGGGCGAAGGTCTCCATCTGGTCGAAGATCGCCGTCGCCTGCTCCTGCCGGATATCGTTGGCGCGCGCCCCCTCGATGAACCGCTGCCGCTGGCTCGCCATCTCCTCGGGGTCCTTCTTGCCCATGGCGCGGCGCAGGATGTCGGCATCACCGAGGCTGTAGTTGGCCATGGTCTGGGCGATCTCCATGACCTGTTCCTGGTACACGATGACGCCGTAGGTGTCCTTCAGGATGGGGCGCAACGCCGGGTGGAGGTACGAAGTCTTCTCCTGGCCGCTCTTGCGCTTGATGTACTCTTCCGCCATGCCGCTATCGAGCGGTCCGGGGCGGTAGAGGGCGAGGATGGCCACCAGGTCCTCGAAGCAGTTGGGCTTGATGCGCACGCTCATGTCCCGGATGCCCGTGCTTTCAAGCTGGAAGATCCCGGTGGTGTTGCCGCTGCCCACCAGGCCGTAGGCCTCCTGGTCGTCCAGGCCCACGGTTTTGAGATCGGGCGCCGTGCCGCGGCTCTCCCGGATCAGGTCCAGGCAATCGTGGATGAGGGTCAGGGTCTTGAGCCCCAGGAAGTCGAACTTGATGAGCCCGATCTTCTCCACGCTCGACATGTCGTACTGGGTAACGATGCCGCCGTCCTTGTCCACGTAGAGGGGCAGGGTGTCCACCAGCGGCAGGTGGGAGATCACCACCCCGGCGGCGTGGGTCGACGAGTGCCGGGTGAGGCCCTCGAGGCGCAGCGCGTGGCTGATGAGGTTGGCCACGCGCGGGTCTTCGTCCGCCAGTTGATTCAGCCGCGGTTCCTGCTTGAGGGCGTCGCTGAGCGGGCAGTCGAAGCCCTGCCTCGAAGCGGGCACGAGCTTGGCGATGGCGTCGGTCTCGGCGAAGGAGAGTCCCACGGCCCGGCCCACGTCCCGGATGGCGGCCTTGGCCTTTAGGGTCCCGAAGGTGGTGATCTGGGCGACCTTGTCGGCGCCGTACTTTTCCTTGACGTACTGGATCACGTCGTCGCGGCCGCGGATGCAGAAGTCCACGTCGATGTCCGGCATGGAGCGCCGTTCCGGGTTCAGGAAACGCTCGAACAGCAGGTTGTGGCGGATCGGGTCGAGGTCGGTGATGCGCAGGGCGTAGGCCACCAGGCTGCCGGCCGCCGAGCCGCGCCCCGGACCCACCGGGATGCCCTTGTCCTTGGCGTAGTTGATGAAGTCCGCGACGATGAGGAAGTAGCCGGGGAACTGCATGCTCTTGATGACGTCCAGCTCGTAGTCGAGCCTTGCCCGGTAAGCGTCGCGGTCAACCTCGCCGGCATCCTTGAGCCGGTGTCCGAGCCCCTCGCGGGCGCACGCGTCCAGGTAGTCGTCCAGGCTCTGGGCGTTGGGCGTTTCGTAGTGCGGGAAGTGGTACTTGCCGAACTCGAGCACCACCTCGCAGCGTTCCCCGATGGCCACGCTCTGGTCCACGGCGTCGGGCAGGTAGGCGAATCCCTCCAACATCTGGTCGGTGGACTTGAGGAAGAGTTCCTCGGTGTCCATTTTCATCCGGTTGGGGTCGTTGTGGCCCTTGCCGGTCTGGATGCACAGCAGGATGTCGTGGGCGTGGGCGTCCTCGGGATCGAGGTAGTGGCAGTCGTTGGTGG
>JAPPNF010000108.1 GCA_028818755.1 Deltaproteobacteria bacterium
GGGGGGGGGGGGGGGGGCGGGGCCCCCCCCCCCCCCCCCCCCCCCCCCCCCCGCGGCAGGTTTCCGAACCCTGGGGGGTCGTGCTAGGCGCGTACCCCCGGCAGGACTTCCTTGCCCAGCAGCTCGATCTGCTCGTACCAGTCCTCGTAGCGGAACCGGAGGTCGTAGACGATGTGGTTGAGACCGCCTTCCTCGTAACGCTGCGTATCGCGGACGATGTCCTCCGGCGTGCCCGCCAGCAGCAGTCCCTCGATGTCCTTGAGCTCGGAGAAGGTCCCGGACGCGGGCTTGACCCAGGTGGGCTTCTTGTTGCCCTCGTTGATGAGACCGGGCGCGTTGACCTTGCTCACCGCGGTGTCCTTGTCCTTGGCGATGCTGGTGATGGGGATGGCCCCGGTGGTCACCATGGGCTTGCCGGCCTTGTCGCACAGGTCGTGCAGGTACTTGATGCACTTGTGGAACGTAGCCAGCGGGATCCGTCCGGGCATCCACCCGTCGCAGTAGTCCACGGCGCGCCGGCACGAGGCCGGGGTGCCGCCACCGTACCAGATGGGGATGGGGGCCAGGGGCGTGGGCTTCAGCTCGACGTCCTCGAAGGAGTAGTACTCGTCCTCGTAGTTCACCTTTTCGCCGGCCCACAGCCGACGCACGAGGTTGGAGTTGACCTTGGCCATGTTGAAGCGGTCCTCGCGGGTGTTCTTGAGCCCCGCCGCGGCGAACTCGTGCTGGAACGTTCCCGCGCCGATGCCCATGATTACCTTGCCGTCGGCCAGGACGCTCAGGGCCGCCATGCACTGGGCGAGGTGGATGGGGTGGCGGTGGGAGATCATCGTACCGGTCCCCAGGATCAGCTTCTTGCACACCGACGAAATCGCCGACAGGATCGCGACGCATTCGATATGGGTGTTGTCCGTGCCCTCCATGCCGTGGGGCTCGAAGACCAGGTGGTCACGGACCCAGACGGAGTCGAATCCCAATGACTCGGCCAGCTTCGATCCTTCAATGCACTTCTCCGCCGATCCCTGATCCCCGAAATGGGGCAACAACAGTCCGAACTTCAGGTTAGTCGCCATTCTCAAACCTCCTTGCGGCTTCTTGTGGTCGTTGACCCGAATAGAATAATTCGCCTCACGGAAGCGAGGCTCGCCTGCTCCAAGTGCTCGAAATGACGCCGTTAGGCGTCATTTCCGTGGGGTTTCATTAACGGATGCTGCCGCTGTTGGGAACCACGAGCGATGCGGCCGGGCAGGAGCTTTGGGCCGCAACACGGCATTGACGTTCCGCATGACCTTCCGAGCGACCCTCATTTATAGACTCCGCCCGTTACGACTGTCAAGCGCGCCTTCAGGTGGTCCGTGGAGTGGGGTCCGCGTCGGCGCGATGACGTTCCAGGGCGGCCCGTACATCGTGGAGGTAGGTGCGGCTTACCGGGACCAGACGCCCGTCGGTGAGCCGTAGCCGCGGCCGTTGGCTGCGTCTTTCCCAACCTTCGACGTGGGACCAGGCAACCCAATGGGAGCGATGGACGCGCCCCCCGATGTCGCCAAGCTCGGCGATGGCATCGGCGAACCGAATCAGGACGGCGCATTGACCCGAGGTGGTGAATACGTCCACGTAGTGATCGTTCATCCTGAGCCATACGATGTCCCGGCCCACCTCTCGAGGCAGACGGTGGAGGAACTTGGATGACGTCGTCGGGGCGACACCGCTGCGTGCCACCGGAGCCACCGGAGCCGCCGCGCCGCCGGCCGAGGGTGCCGGCGGTCCCGGTTCCGCCGCGGCCCGGCCGCCGGCCTCGTTCTTGACGCGTTGGCTGACTAGGTAGTGGACGACGGCGCTGCACAACGCCACGGACAGGGTCATGAACACGTACACCGTCGCGAAACCATAGGCGGGAAGCTCCGAAAGGAAGAGCGAGTCGACACCGTACGCGGTGGCGGTGGCCGTCGACGCGGCCACGAATACTTGCGCGACAACCGCCGCCGCGATGCAACCTGGGGTCCGGAAACGGACGAGGTACAGGGTTACCGCGTACCCGGAATGGCACAGGGGAGCAACCAGGGACGAGCCCAGGGTGAAATAGGCCAGACGCTGGATCCACGGGAGGTCGGTGGTGCCCAGAGGGCAGATGGCGACGTACGCGCCCATGTAAAGGCCGATTACGATCAGGATTCTCGCGAAGACGTAGGGGCTCAGCGCTTCGCGGTATGCGAATTGCCACGGCTGCCCCTTTACGCCGCTGAGATTGTCATCCCGAACGGACGGAGAACAGGTGTGGTCCATGCATCCCTCACCATTCGCGTCAGTGCTCGACCGCTCCCGTCATTCAAGTGGAGGAGTCGGGCGGCGACCCTCTCAGGCCGAGGTCGAATCAATATGGTACGAACGGTCCATCTGGTCAACCTAAGCCGCAACCAATGTCAACCAGGACTCCCGTTCTTGAGGTCCCATCGGAATTCGTCTAAGAAGGCTCAAGCAAACGGGAGCGCGACGTAGCGCCGGCAGTCCGGGGAGGAACCACAATGAGCGACTTTTACAGTGAATGGTTGAGCACGACCCAACGGAACGAGGACTTCGTCGAGAACGCGCCGCGGGTGGCGCGCCACAAGGAACTCGAGTGGGTCAAGACACGCCAGGACGCCAGGGCGGCGCTGATGATCGCGCCCGAACTGGGCTTTCCCACCGGCGGCAGCATGATGATGCGCGCCGAGATTCCCGTGGGTTGGCATACCGGACGGCACAGCCACGGCGAGGAAGCCATCTACGTCGAGAGCGGCACCGGCTTCATGGTCCTGGACGGCAAGCGTTACGACTTCGGTCCGGGCACCGTCCTGCACGTACCCTATCGGTCCGAGCACCAGTTGTTCAACGACGGCGATGTCCCGGTGGGTTATATCTCCGGGCTGGCATGGCACCTGGAGGCGTCGGTGTACATGGGCCGCATGGACCAGTTGGAGGACTGCGGCGCCAACGACGCCGGCGCGCTGGCCGCCATCGGGCCGGAGGAGTCCCAGGACTGGCCGGAGGACGGCCGGCGCATCTCCATGCACCAGGACCAGCACGAGCTATCGGCCGAGTCCAAGCACGGCGCCACCTATTTCCTCATGGGCCGCAGCGGCAACCGCAACGGCTTCAAGGCCACGGCCGCGGCCATCAGCTCCATCTTCGTGGAGCTGCCGCGCTCCAAGAGCCACAGCCACGCCCATCCGGAGGCCTACCTCTACGCGCTTAAGGGTGCGGGCTATTCGGAGATCGGCGGCAAGCAGTACACCTGGGAGCAGGGCGACGCGGTCCACGTCCCTCCGGGCATGATGCACCACCAGCACTTCAACCCCAGCGACGGCGAGACCCGGGAGCTCCGGTTCGAGTTCGGCATCCGCTACTGGCTGGTGGATCAGTGGAAGGGGTACACCACCATCGACAAGCATCTGAAAGCCATGTCGATGGATGAGGACGACGAGGACAAGTAGGCGCGGGATTCGACAGCCGCCCGTGCAAACGGAATCTCGCGTCCCGCGGCGACGCATCGACAACCGTGCGGGCGGTCGCTATTCCCGGATTCCGGCCAGGTCCAGAAGAAACGCGTATTCGAGGGCGATCTCGCGGTACCGCTTGAAGCGCCCCGATGCCCCACCGTGTCCCGCCTCCATATTGGTCTTCAACAGCAGCCGGTTCCGGTCGGTCTTGGTGGCGCGCAGCTTGGCCACCCACTTCGCCGGCTCCCAGTACTGCACCTGGGAATCGTGCAGGCCGGTGGTCACCAGCATGTGCGGGTAGTCCTTCGCCTCGACGTTGTCGTAGGGCGAGTACGACAGCATGTAGTCGTAGAATACCCTGTCGTTGGGGTTGCCCCACTCGTCATACTCGCCGGTGGTCAACGGAATGTCCGGGTCGAGCATGGTGGTGACGATGTCGACGAACGGGACCTGGGCCACCACGCCCTTGAACAGCTCCGGACGCAGGTTCACCACCGCGCCCATCAGCAGGCCGCCGGCGCTGCCGCCCATGGCGAACAGCCGCTCCGGGGAGGTGTAGAGCTGCTCCGCCAGGTGCTCGGCGCAGGCGATGAAATCGGTGAAGGTGTTCTTCTTCTTCAGCAGCTTGCCGTCCTCGTACCATGCCCGCCCCATTTCCTCGCCGCCCCGGACGTGGGCGATGGCGAACACGAAGCCCCGGTCCAGCAGGCTCAGCCGCGCGGAGCCGAAAGCGGCGTCGAGGCTGTGGCCGTAGGAGCCGTAGCCGTAGAGCAGCAGCGGACTGCGGCCGTCCCGTTCCATGCCGTTGCGGTACACCAGCGATATGGGGATGCGGACCCCGTCCGGAGCGGTGGCGTGGAGCCGTTCCGTCCGGTAGTTGGCTGAATCGAACCCTCCCAGCACCTCCTCCTGCTTCAGCAGGGTCTTCTCCCGGGTCACCATGTCATAGTCGTAGATGGAGCTGGGCGTGGTCATGGAGGTGTAGCCGTATCGCAGCACCGTGGTGTCGAACTCCAGGTTGACGTTGGTGCCGGCGAGATAAGCGGGTTCGCCGAACTCCAGATAGTGCTCTTGCGAGCCGTCCCACGGCATGACCCGGAGCTGCACCAGTCCGTCCCGCCGCTCCTCCAGCACCAGGTGGTCGCGGAACACCTCGAAGCCCTCCAGCAGCACGTCGGGGCGGTGCGGGATGACTTCCTCCCAGTGCTCCTTGCCGGTACGGTCCAGGGGCGTCGACACGAGCCGGAAGTTCCTGGCCTCGTGGTTGGTGTGGATGAAGAAGCGGTCCTCGAAGTGGTCCACGGCGTGTTCGTGTCCCCGTTCCCGCGGAAGGAAGACCGTGAACGGACCGGTAGGATTGCCGGCGTCGAGATAGCGGTACTCGCTGGTCAGGGTCTGGGAAGAGACGATCATCAGGTACCGTTTGGACTTGGTCTTGAACACGTGGGCCGAGAAGGTGTCGTCGGCCTCCTCGTAGACCAGCACGTCCTCCGCGGGATCCGTTCCCAGCACATGGCGGTAGATGCGGTGCGACCTCAGGGTCTCCGGATCCTGCTTGGCGTAGAAGAGGGTGCGGTTGTCGTTGGCCCAGGTGATGTTGCTCGTCACCTCCGGGATGGCGTCGGGCAGCGTCTCGCCGGTGGCGAGGTCCTTGAAGCGGATGGTGTAGATGCGCCGCCCCTGCGTATCCTCCGTGTACGCCAGCAGGTCCTGCCCGGAGCTCACCGCGAGCCTCCCTACCGAGAAGAACTCGTGCCCCTCGGCCAGGACGTTGACGTCGAGCATCAGATCTTCCGGGTTCTCCAGGGACTCGCGCTTGCGGGCGTAGAGGGGATACTCCTGCCCTTCCTCGTAGCGGGTGTAATAGTAGTAGTCGTCCCGGCGGTAGGGCACCGACATGTCGGTCTGCTTGATACGCCCCTTGATCTCTTCGAACAGGGCTTCCTCCAGCGCCTCGACGTGGGCCATGGCGTCCCTGGTGTGCCGGTTCTCCGCCTCCAGGTAGGCCACGGTGTCGGGGTTGTCCCGTTCGCGCAACCAGTAATAGTTGTCGGTGCGCACGTGGCCGTGGTGCTCGAACTCATGCGGGATGACCTTTGCTGCGGGTGGATTTTCGCCGTTTGTCATGCGTTCACCTTAACAAATATCGACGTCCTGGCCACGGCTCGCATTCTCTCGCCAAAGTCGATAGCCTGTTGCCATCCGTTTCTCCGAAAGGAGTCCGCCATGGCCACCAAGGCAGTCATGGAGTTCAAGGTACACCCTTACGTCCAGTTCATGAGCGACCGGTTCGGCGCCTACGACCGGTGGATCGAATCGGAAGGACTGCCGGTGGTGAGCGGCTCCCACGTCCAGGACGTGCGCACCCTGGAGCTGGGAGACTGGTCGCGCAGGGGCGGCAAGGGCGCCTACCTGTCGTTCTCGGACCAGCGCGTGGCGGACGGCTATGTCTGCGAGATCGCCGCCGGCACGAGCCTCGCGCCCCAGCGGCACCTGTTCGAGGAGATCGTGCTCATCGCCGAGGGCCGGGGCGCCACCACCGTGTGGTACGACGAGGCCCGGAAGCGGACCTTCGAGTGGGAAGCCGGCAGCCTGTTCGCCATCCCGCTCAACGCTTGGCACCAGCACTTCAACGCCAGCGGCACGGAGCGCGCCCGTTACTTCGGCCTCACCAGCGCGCCGGTGGTGTTCGAGCTCTACCGGGACGCGGACTTCATCTTCAACACCGACCACCTCTTCCGGGACCGCTTCGACCCGGCCCAGGAGGATTTCTTCAGCCGGGAGGGGAAGTACAACACCGACTATTACGGCGGCATCCTGGAGAGCAACTTCATCAGCAACATCCGCGACATCAGGCTGGTGCCGCGGGAGAAGCGCGGCAAGGGCAACCGCAACATGTACATACACATGGCCGGCAGCACCATGCTGGCCCATGTCTCCCAGTTCCCGGTGGGGACCTACAAGAAGGCGCACCGCCACGGCCCCGGCGCCCACGTCTACATGCTCGACTCCACCGGCTACTCCCTCATGTGGCAGGAGGGCGAGAAGCCGGAGCGCTTCGACTGGCAGGAGGGGACCGTCATCTCGCCGCCGGCGGGGAGCTGGCACCAGCACTACAACACCGGCCCCGAGCCCTGCCGCTTCGTGGCGCTGCACGCCTCCACGGCGGTGCAGGGGGAGGAGCGCGGCGTGGAGCAGATCGAGTTCGAGGACGAGGACAAGGTCCTGCGTCAGATGTACGAGGACGAGTGCGCGCGCAACGGCGTCACGGCGCAGATGTGACTTAGTATCTCGACGGCAACGAAGGGGGTTGAACCCATGATTCCGCAACACGATTCCTTTTACGACGTGTTCTCCAGGGCCGCGAAGCTCGACATCCGCTGGCCCGGCGATGCCCGCATCGCGGTGGCGCTGGCCGGCAACCTCGAAGCGTGGACCGAGACCCCCGACCCCAAGCTGCGGCGTTCGCGCCACGTGGGCGGCTCGAACCCGCTGACCGAGGACGTGCGCTGCCCGTACGACTTCCGCACCGCCAGCGAGAACGACTACGGCGGCCGCACCGGCGTGTGGCGCATTCTGCGCATCCTCGAGAAGTACGGCGTCAAGGCGTCCTTCAACACCAACGCGCTCTGCGCCCTGCGTTATCCGGAGGCGGTGAAGAAGGTCCACGAGGACGGCCATGAGGTTGTGGCCCATAGCTACGCCGAGGACGTGCAACTGGTGCTGCTCTCCAGGGACGAGGAACGGGAGGAGATACGCGCCTGCGCGAAGACCTTCGAGGATCTCGTGGGGGTGCGCCCGTCCGGCTGGCTGTCGTCCGGTATGCGTCATACCGAGAACACCCTCGAGCTCCTGGCCGAGGAGGGTTTCACCTGGCACGGCGACGCGGTCAACGACGACGTCCCCTATCTCGTGCAGGCGGCCGGCAAGACCATGGTGGTGATCCCCTACAAGAACGCCATCAGCGGACTGAACGATACCGGAATGTACCGGCGCGGCAAGAGCGCCAGCGACCTCCTGCAGGCGTTCCGGGACGAGTTCGACATCCTCTACGAGGAGTCGGCCACCCATCCCAAGATGCTCACCCTGGCCATGCACTGCCAGATGGCGTTCCCGGCCACCGGCAAGCTCTACGACGAGGCCATCCGCTACGCCAAGTCGTTCCCGGACGTATGGTTCGCCCGGCGCGACGAGATCGCGCAGTGGATCCTGAAGAACTACAGCGGGTAGCGGCGAATAGACAGGAAAGGAGCGGTCATGAGCGAGAACGCGCCCAAAAAGGCCCGCGCCATGGGCATCAACCACGTGGTGCTGGAGGTGGGAGACCTGGACCAGGCGCTGGAGTTCTACGGCGCCATCTTCGACTTCACCCTGCGCGGCCGGAGCGACCACAACGCCTTCATCGACCTCGGCGACCAGTTCATCCAGTTGAGCCTCGGCAAGACCCAGGAGGCCGACGGCAAGCGCCACTTCGGCTTCGTGGTGGACGACCGCGGCCCGGTGCGGGACGCCCTGGACCGTCTCGGCGTGGAGCCCCTGGACCAGCGGCTCAACTTCCGCGACCCGTGGGGGAACCGCATCGAGGTGGTGCCCTACGACGACGTCCAGTTCTCGAAGGCGCCCAATGTGCTCGGCGGCATGGGCCTCGGCGGGCTCCGAAAGACGGACAGCGCCATCGAGGAACTCACGAAGAAGGGGATGGCGCCCAACTGACGGCCGGCGCCGCAAAACCGTCAGCGGGACAATCTCCGGCAGGGGCGATCGGCCGGTCGCCCCTACAGGCAGGCGGTGCAAGAACGGTGGGCGGGACGATCTCCCGTAGGGGCGACCGGCGGTCGCCCCTACATGCCCATATCCAGCCTCGCTAGCCGCCGCGCCGTGGCGGCTCAGGCCTTCGGCTTCTTGAAGCCCGTCAGGATCTGAAGATACTCCTTGATCTTCGGCGGCATGTTGTTGATGGACTGCAACGCCTTCGCGATGTCCTGGGGAGAGACATAGGCGATGTTGAGCTTGGCCTTCTTCGTTTCCGCCAGGAAGGCCGGGTCTCCCATCACCGCCTTGTAGGCCTTCCGAATGATGGCCACGCGGTCCTTGGGCGTGCCCGGCGGCAGCGTGTAGACCCGCGTGATCTTGTTCTGGCCGTTCCAGGCATTGAAGGCGGCGAGATTCTCGCCCTTGAGGACGTCCGAGAAGAGCGGGATGTCCTTGACCTCGGGATCGTCGAGGCGCTTGGCGATGATGAAGGGTATCATCCTCTTGTCCGGCGGGGCGTCGAGCAGGCCCCTGGCTGTGACCCTCTTGGACTCCCAGGTCCAGCACGCGCCGTCGACCTCGCCCGACTCCATGGCCAGCCGTATCTTTGCGGTGCCGCCGTACCCCGGGATGGCCTTGAACTTGGTTCCCAGTTCCCTGTTCAGGAACAGGAAGGGGTCGGTGGTGTTCCCGGGGGCGCGAGTGCCGCCCATGGTCACCACCTTGCCCGACTTGACCACGTCGTCCAGGGTCTTGAGCCCCGAGGCCGCCATGAGAGAGCAGGTCACCGTGTCGGACGTCGGCGTGCCGATGTACTCGTACTCCGCCGGCTCGATGGGCACCTTCTTGTCGCCCATGGCCTTGGCGAAGATCAGCGCCGGACTCCACACCCCCATGGTCCTGCCGTCGGGCTTGGCCCGCTTGAAGATGTAGTTGGCGGTGATGAGGCTCCCCGCTCCCGGCATGTTCTGAACCACCGGAGTCGGATTCCCGGGAATGTACTTGCCGATGTAGCGGGCGATGTAGCGGGTGTAGGTGTCGTAACCGCCGCCCGGAGAGAAGCCCACCAGCATCCTTAACGTCTTGTCCTTGTAGAAGTCTTCGGCGCTCGCCGGCGCGTGGCCCAGCACGAGCGCCAGCAGCGCCGCGAGAAACACGATTCTGCGAAACATAGTGCTACCTCCTTGTCCGTTTCGGTCCAGATGCGACCGAGGGGCTACCGCTATCAACAAGGCCATTCCGTGTCAACCAGAACGCCTCAAGAACGTACAGGTCTGGGTCCGGAAGGCCCTGGAACTGGGGTGGTGAGCCATGGGCTAGCGCGAGAACGGCCGCCATTTCCCGGTTCCCGGAATGGCAGCTACTATTTCGTGATGTTCTCGTTGAGGGAGCCGGTGCGGTAGCCCTGGAGATCGATGCTGACGTAGGTGAAGCCGGCATCCTTGAAACGCCGCAGGATTTCCTCGCGGACATCCGGCCGGAACAGCTTCTCGATCTCGTCCGGCGCCACCTCGATGCGCGCCAGCTCGTCGTGGTAGCGGACCCGGTAGACGCGGAACCCCAGCTCCCGCAGCACGCGCTCGCAGCGGTTCACCTGGGTGAGCTTTTCCGGGGTGATGGCGGTGCCGTAGGGGAAGCGGCTGGAGAGGCACGCCAGGGCCGGCTTGTCCCAGACCGGGAGCCCCATTTGGCGGGCCGCTTCGCGGATGTCGGCCTTGGTGAAGCCCATCTCGTCCAGCGGCGAGCGCACGCCGCGCTCGCGCGCGGCCTTGCGGCCCGGACGGTGGTCGCCGCGGTCGTCCAGGTTGAAGCCGTCCAGCACGTAGGCAATGCCCAACGCCGCCGCCTCGTCGATGGATTTCGAGTAGAGTTCGGTCTTGCAGAAGTAGCACCGGTTGACGGGATTGGCGGCGTAGCGGGGGTCGTCCAGCTCGTAGGTGTCGATGAGCAGATGCCGGGCGCCGATGCTCTCGGCCAGGCCGCGGGCGTCCGCTCCCTCTTCCGGCGCGAGGCTGGGGGAGACGGCGGTCAACGCCAGGGCGTTGTCCCCAAGGGCGTTCACGGCCTCGGCCAGCAGGTAGCCGGAGTCGACGCCGCCGGAGAAACAGACCACCACGTGGCCCATTTCCCGCAGCAGCGCCTGAAGCCCGGTTACCTTTTGCGCCAGTTCGGCGTCCTCGAAAGGGTGATGCCCTAGCTCCGCTCCGTGAGCCCCCCGCACCCCTCCGTCATTCCCGCGAAAGCGGGAATCCAGGAAGGGTGGTGTGAAGGAGCCCTTCATCGACGTCAGGACCGATGTCCTCGCCCTACGGCGTCGACTTCACCTTCGGCCGCTCCAGCAGCGAGTCGCGCCAACGCTTGACGTTGGGCAGGTCCTCGGTGATGGACGTCCGGTAGGAGTCCTCACGGGTGAAGAACGGGATGTAGGTGATGTCCGCCAGCGAGTAGTCGTCGACGATGTAGTCGCGGCCGGCCATGCGTTTCTCCAGCGTCTCCAGGTGCTCCCGCAGGCGCCTCTTGTTCTTCTCGACCTCGTGGTCGTGGCGGATGTTGCCCGCCGCGGCCTGGAGCCGGGTGTTGCAGAAGTCGATCCAGATCCGCACCTCGGCGCGCTTGGCCAAGTCCTTCGGCATCAGCGACACCTCGGGAAACTTCTCGTCCAGGTACTCGTTGATGACGGCCGACTCGTAGATCACGGTGTCGCCGTCCACCAGCACCGGCACCTTGCCGTACGGGTTGAGCGTGACCAGCTCCTCCGATTTGTTCTTGAGATCGCACTCCACCAAGTCATAAGGGATGTCTTTCTCTGCCAGGACAAGCCTTGTCCTGTGGGCGTACGGTCAAGGGCCGTAAGACAGTAGTCGCAGCATGTCGTCCTCCTTGAGTGTTTGCCTACGTGAATCCTACGCGATGATCGGCTGCCGGACCGGAATGTGGCTTGGCCGCCTCGGCACCCGGGTGCGCGGCTTGCCGTCGACCTGCGAGTTGCCCGCGCCGAACAATATCAAGCGCCCCTCGCCCGTGTTACAGAGCTGATAGGGGTTGCCCGATTCCAGCAGGATCATGTCGTGGGGCTTCAGGACGTATTCGTTCTCCGGCGTCCGCACCGTGCATTCGCCCTCGAGGACCATGAAGATGTGGTCGTCGTTCTCGTGGTAGTGCATGTCGTCCTGCATGTTCTCTTCGCAGTTGATGGTCCAGAAGTACGTCAGGTCCGTGCGCCACAACTTGAGGTGCCGGACGTCGGGGTTGGCCTTGGCCTCCTCGATGGGATTCTTCACCTCGTACATGCGCCTGTTCTCCTTGTAACTTCCCCCTTGGGGCTACTTGGACGCCACCAGCTTTCCGTGGGTGCCGTCGCAATACGGCCGGGTTTTCGACCGCCAGCACGCGCAGATGGCCATGGTGCGCGGCTCGTCCACCGTGATCTCACGGGGCGTGATGGACGTCACCTTGTGCGACCCGTCGCAGAACGGAAAGTTCTGGGTGCGGCCGCACATGCAATAGAACCGGCTCCTGGATTCCTGCCGGACGATCACCGGCTCGATCAGATCATCATAAGCCAAGCCCATCGAGGTCCTCCCTTGGTGCTCGCGCTTTCACCCGACCGGGCAGCCACCCGGTTCGCTGACCATCGACGCTTCAAAGATATACTCCAGTTTGCCGTCTAGGGCCAGACGAAGGCCAGGCCCTTGCGTGTCGTCAGACAGTCCGTGGGCATGGCTTCGCAATCCTACACCAGCAGCCCCATGACCGTACTCGCATCGACGACATGGAGACGGGACTCGGCGTCCTCGGGCGTCCGCTCCGGAACGAACAGCGCTTGGTGCAGTTCGATGTCCTCGGAGCCCGCGAGGTCCCCGACGTGGACGCGCGTGTCTGTGCCGGAGACCTTGACCGGCTGCGTCGTCCACTTGACCTCGCCCACCAGCAGTCGCTTCCTGTCCACCGAGCGTGCGACGATGTCGAGTTCCGGGGCGTTGCCGCGCCAGTAGCGTTGTGCGGGCTCCCACGGACCTAGGCGGCCCAGGGTCGTATCCGAACGGTGCAGCAGGGGCACGATGCCGCGGCACAGCTCTTCCCAGGCGACAGCCTCAAGACTGGTCCGGTAACGTCGCCAGTACGTGAGCCGCGTCTCCCGGGGTGCGGCCGCCAGGGCCGCCCGATGGGGAGCGACCACCCGGAACCACAGGCGCAGGAACGGATCGTCGATGCGATAGAGGCTGCGCTTGCCGGACTTGGGTTCGGTGCCGAACGGCGTGTCGCGGCGTACAAGCCCTATCTCCGCGAGCGACGCGAGTGGCCGCGACAGGCTGGAAGCGGGCTTGCCGAGACGGCCCGCGATCTCGCTGACCCGGTGCGCGCCGTTGCCGATGACGTCCAGCAAGGGCCGCAGCGCCGTGGCCGGAGGAGTCTCCTCTCGCAGCAGCCGTTCGGGTTCACCATGCAGCGGCCCTGCGGCGTCCAGAACCAGTGCATCCACCGCCGCCTCGATGTCGTTCCCGAAAGGTTCGGCAAGCTCCCAGTAGCGGGGTATGCCGCCCCACAGTGCATAGGCGCTGACCAGGTCGCGATGCTTGTCGAAGGGAAAGGCCTCGGCGAGGTGTCCCGGCGGCAGGGGACCGACCGCAAAGGCTTCGGCAGCCCGGCCGTAGAGCGGGGCAGCCCCGTCCAGTATTACGCCGTGCATCATGCGCTGGCTCGATCCGCACACTACAAGGCGAACCCGCCGCTCCGGTCGGTCCAGCCAGTTCTGCAAGACCCCGGGCAATGTGGGGTCCGCATCGATCAGATAGGGCAGCTCGTCGAGCACCCACGGACCCTCCCACCCGGAGCGATCGGCGTCCGCCGAAAGCCGCGTCAAAAACGAGCGCCAGTCCGGGTACTCGACGTCGGCGAAGCCGGGGAATCGTTCAGCGACCGCTTCCGCCAGGTAGCGCCGCTGCACGGGCGGCGCGGACTGATCCGCCACCGTGTACAGGCCGTCGTTACCCCGTGTCCACTCGATGAGCAGCCGCGACTTGCCGATCCTGCGGCGCCCCCAGATGACCCCAAACGCCCCGGGCCGCGACAGCACATTGTCCAGCCGCTCCATCTCGTGGCGGCGATCAAGGAATTGCATTCATTGATTATGCATATTAACATTATGCATTTCAACATAATAAAGGGTTGAATTTATTGATCCAACATCACCGATTCCCTGAACTTCCGGGAACATGATAAGACGACGGCTGAAATGCAGGATCGAAAGGACTTCCCCATGGGTGAAACGGTGACCGTGTCCAGTCGCGGTCGAATCACGTTGCCATCGGCGCTGCGCAAGCGCCTCGATCTAAAGGCTGGTGACATTCTGACCCTGGAGGATCGTGGCAGCGAGATCGTCCTCAAGCCCAACGTCGCCGGGCATTACAGCGACGAAGAGATCGCGGTGTGGGACAAGGCGGACAGATTGTCGGACCGTGAGCGCGCACGCATACTTGCAACGTTGTAGTCTTGCCGCGCCACTGGAGAAACAACGGTGGCAGACTGCGCCTACCAAATTCGAGGCCGGCGAATGCCGAGGTGAGAATTGAGCCCACCCATGACGACTGACACCGATCCCAGGACGATTACGCGCGTCGCCCTGCGCAACTACAAGAGCATTGCGGCTTGTGACGTCGAGTTGACGCCACTGACTCTCCTCGTGGGTCCCAACGGCTCGGGGAAGAGCAATTTTGTTGATGCTCTGCGTTTTACCGCACAGGCCTTGCGCTTTACTCCGGATCACGCACTGCACGAGCGGGGCGGGATCAACGAGGTTCGCCGGCGGTCGCGCGGTCACCCCAACCACTTCGGCATTCGTCTGGGGTTCCGGTTGGCCGATGCTGCCGGCTGGTACGCCTTTGAAATCGGCGCGCGGCCGAAGGGCCGCTACGTCGTGCGGCGTGAAGAATGCGTTGTCCTGTCCCATTCCGAAGGGCGGGCGTTTTTCCGGATAGATGACGGACGGCTGTTGTCCACCTCGATCCCGCACCCGCCGCCGACAGGCGGGAGTGACAGACTCTATCTCCTTCCCGCATCGGCGTATCGAGCGTTCAGGCCGATTTACGATACCCTGTCGGGGATGGGGTTCTACAACCTCAACCCGGAGCAGATCCGTGAGCTGCAGTCGCCCGACCCCGGGGATCTCCTGACCCATGACGGAAGCAACATCGCGAGTGTCCTCGCCAACCTCAAGTCGCGCTCGCCCGAGACGGCGGCGCGGGTCGGTCAATACCTCTCGAAGGTTGTGCCGGGAACAGTGGGCATGGAGTCAAAGACGGTGGGACCCAAGTTGACCTTGGAGTTTCGTCAGGAGGTGCGCGGCGACCCCCACCCGTGGCGATTCCTTGCCCATAATGTGTCGGACGGTACGCTAAGGGTGCTGGGCGTGCTCGTGGCACTCTACCAAGGTATCGACACGGAGTCGGTGAACGCGAAACTCGTCGGTATCGAGGAACCAGAAGGAGCTCTTCATCCCGCCGCTGCGGGAGTGCTGACGGATGTTCTTCGCGAGGCGAGTGAGCGTGTACAGGTCGTGGTCACGAGCCACAGCGCGGACTTGCTGGACCGGGATACGATTCCTTCGGATTCCATCTTGGCAGTCATTTCCGAGAACGGAGAGACGAAGATCGCACGGCTCGATGAAGCGGGCCGTACCGCGCTACGTGACGGGCTATTCACGGCTGGCGAGATGCTCCGCATGAACCAGCTTCTCCCGGACCCGGAGCAGGCGACACAGGTCCAGTTGGATCTCTTCCGCCAGGAGGAGTGATCCGTGGCGAGAATCGTTTCCATCGTCGAAGGGGATGGCGAAGTGGAGGCCGTCCCCGCCTTGATCCGACGGATCGGCGAGGAGGTCTCCCCGCTCGATCCGCCCGACGTCTTGAGGCCGATTCGCGTTCGTCGGCAACGTTTCGTCAAGCCGGACGAGGTCGAGCGCTATGTCAACTTGGCGGCGATCCGTGGTGATGCCGAGGGCCGCATACTCGTTCTGCTCGACGCGGACAGTGATTGCCCGGCGGAACTCGGACCGAACATCTTGCAGCGCGCCCGCACGGCGCGGTCCGACCGACGCATCGAAGTGGTTGTGGCGAACAGCGAGTACGAGTCGTGGTTCATCGCCGCGGTAGATTCCCTGCAAGGAACACGAGGGATTACGGCTGACGTGGCGGTCCCGAAAGACCCGGAATCGATCCGGGGAGCCAAGGCGTGGCTCCGAGACCGGATGAACGGCCCGTACAGTCCAACGGCCGACCAGGCAACATTCACGACTCGTTTCGACATGGCCTTGGCGCGCCGGCGATCACCGTCTTTCGACAAGATGTGGCGAGCGGTCAGCGCGCTGTTGTAGGAGAATTTGCCGTAGCGCAGGCAACGCAACCGGTTGACGCGTGGTCCGCCTTCGGGAGGGCCCCCTTGCCGCCACCACATTGATGCACTTCAGGACGTTGATCGAGAACAATCTGCTGCGACGCTTGCCAGCGTCATAGTGTGCATTTGCCCGGATTTCTCGCCCATTAGTTGACATCCCCTCAACCCGTATACTAGGCTTCGATTCCAGCCTCGGCATGACTTTCCTGAAAAAATTCTGCGTGGCGAAACATCATGGGTAGCGAGACGCTCTGGCCGCTGGGCCTGTACTTTCTGATTGCTCTCGTGGTGGCCGGGAGCATGATCGGGCTGTCGTTCGTCCTTGGCGAACGGCATTCGGATCGTGCCACCGGGCAGCCGTACGAATCCGGCATCGTCTCCACCGGCTCGGCGCGGGTGCGCCTGTCCGTCAAGTTCTACATCGTCGCGATGCTGTTCGTGATCTTCGATCTCGAAGCGGTCTTCATCTTCGCCTACGCGGTGGCGTACGAGGAGGTGGGATGGCCCGGTTACGCGGGCCTGGTGGTGTTCGTGGTGATACTGGTGGTGGCGCTGATCTACGAGTACCGCATGGGCGCGCTCGACTGGGAGCCGGTCCGGCTCAGGATGGCCAAGGCCGGTCGGGAGAAAGGATAGAGGGACGCCCATGCAATGGTCGTTGTCCAAGCCCAAGCCGGCCGAGCCTGAGAAGGGCGGCTTCGACGAAGCCATACGGAAGCTTCTGATGATGGCCCGCCTGGAGGACCTAGTCCGGTGGGGGCGTAAGAACTCCATGTGGCCGTTCCATTTCGGGCTGTCCTGCTGCTTCGTGGAGATGGCCACGAGCCTCACGAGCAAGTTCGACGTGGCCCGCTTCGGCGCCGAGGTCATACGCGGAACCCCCCGCGAGGCTGATGTCATCGTCATCGCGGGCACCCCCTTCATCAAGATGGCGCCCATCGTACGGCGGCTCTACGAGCAGATGATGGAGCCCCGCTGGGTCATCTCCATGGGGGCCTGCGCCAACTCCGGGGGGATGTACGACATCTACAGCGTGGTTCAGGGTGTGGACAAGATCCTGCCGGTGGACGTTTACGTGCCGGGCTGCCCGCCCAGCCCCTGGGCCTTTCTGGAGGCGTTGACGCTGTTGCAGAAGGCCGTGGGCAACGAACGCCGGCCGCTGAGCTGGATGGTGGGTCCCCAGGGGGTGGAAAAGGTGCCGCTGCCCGCCATGCGCGACGTGAAGCGGCCCGACCGCATTCACGCCACCAGCCTGCGTTCCCCGGATGAAGTCTAGCCTGGCGTTCCGATGAACACGGTTCCATCGCTTCCCGACACGGATCACGGCCTCCATGCGGCGCCCGTTCGACAGCAACGGCGCAACGGGTGCGGCTCATGAGTGATGCGCCCGCGGTGGTGACCGAGCTCGAAGGCCGTTTCGGCGCCGACGCCTTCACGGCGCAGGAGACCCGGTGCGGGTTCCCGACCCTGTGGACGTCGAGGGAACGCCTTGCCGCGGTCCTCAAGTTCCTCAAGACCGAAGTGGAGCGGCCTTTCGGCACGCTCTACGACCTCACCGCCATCGACGAACGCTTCCGCAGGCAGAGGGACGGGCAGCCCGACAACGATTTCACCGTCCTCTACCACCTGCTCTCCTACGGGCGGAACGAGGACCTGTGCATCAAGGTGCCGGTGAGCGACGGCGACGCCTCCCTGCCCACGGCGACGGGCCTGTGGCCCTCGGCCAACTGGTACGAGCGCGAGGTCTGGGACATGTTCGGCGTCCGCTTCGACGGACACCCTTCGCTACGCCGCATCCTCATGCCGCTCACCTGGGAGGGACACCCTCTGCGCAAGGAGCACCCGGCCCGGGCCACCGAAATGGGTCCGTTCGAGCTTCCCGACGAGCGTCAGGATAGGGAGCAGGAGGCGCTTCGTTTCCGGCCCGAGGACTGGGGCATGAAGCGCACCCACGAGGGCACCGATTTCATGTTCCTCAACGTCGGGCCCCAGCATCCCGGCACCCACGGCGTCATCCGCATCGTTCTGCAGCTCGACGGCGAGGAGATCGTCGACTGCCTGCCGGAGATCGGCTTCCACCACCGGGGCGCGGAGAAGATGGGGGAGCGGCAGTCCTGGCACTCCTTCATCCCCTACACGGACCGCATCGACTACCTGGGCGGGGTCATGAACAACCTGGCCTACGTCCTGTCGGTGGAGCAGTTGGCCGGTATCGACGTCCCCGACCGCGCCCAGGTGATCCGCGTGATGATGTCCGAGTTCTTCCGCATCGCCAGCCATCTCGTGTGGTACGGCACCTTCGCCCAGGACGTGGGCTCCCTATCGACGGTCTTCTACACCTTCAACGACCGCGAGCGGATCTTCGACATCGTCCAGGCGGTTTGCGGCGGACGCATGCACCCGAGCTGGTTCCGCATCGGCGGGGTGGCCCAGGACCTGCCCAAGGGCTGGCAGGCCATGGTGCGGGACTTCATCGACTATCTCCCGGACCGGCTCGTGGAATACGACAAGATCGTGATGCAGAACCGCCTCTTCAAGGCGCGCACCCAGGGTATCGGCGCCTACACCGCGGAGGAGGCCATCGACTGGGGCGTCACCGGACCGGGGCTGCGGGCCTGCGGCTTCGACTGGGACTTCCGCAAGAAGCGGCCCTACTCGGGATACGACCAGTTCGACTTCGACATCCCCATCGCCCGGAAGGGCGACTGCTACGACCGCGCGGTGGTGCGCATCGAGGAGATCCGCCAGAGCCTTCGGATCATCGACCAGTGCCTCAAGAACATGCCCCCGGGGCACTACAAGTCGGATCATCCGCTGACGACGCCGCCGCGGAAGGAGCGCACGATGCACGACATCGAGACGCTCATCAACCACTTCCTGAGCGTGAGCTGGGGGCCGGTGATTCCCGCCGGGGAATCCTTCATGGGCATCGAGGCGACCAAGGGAAACAACGGCTACCGGCTGGTGAGCGACGGCGGCACCATTCCCTACCGGGTGCGCATCCGGACCCCGTCCTTCGCCCATATGCAGATGATCCCGCTGATGAGCCGGGGCACGATGGTGCCGGACCTGCTGGCGATACTGGGGAGCATCGATTTCGTGCTGGCGGACATCGACCGTTGAGGTGACGGCGCGGGCGATGACGAGGTTCCCATGCTGACCGAACAGGAGCGCGAAAGAATCAGGGATGAGGCGGGCCACTACGACTACGCGCAGGCCGCGTGCGTGGAGGCGTTGAAGATCGTCCAGGAAGGCCACCGCTGGGTGTCGGACGAGCATCTCAAGGAGGTCGCCGAGCTCCTGGACATGAGCCCCGAGGCCCTGGACAGCGTGGCCACGTTCTACAACCTCATCTTCCGCAAGCCGGTGGGGGAGAACGTCATTCTTCTGTGCGACAGCGTCAGTTGCTGGATCATGGGCTACGAGGACATCCGCGCCCACCTCAAGGAGCGGCTCGGGGTCGAGTTGGGCGAGACCACGGCCGACGGCAAGTTCACGCTGCTCCCCATGGCCTGCCTCGGCACCTGCGACCGCGCGCCGGCCATGATGGTGGGGGGCGACCTCCACCGCAATCTGGACAACGAGAAGGTGGATGAGATACTCGGCCGTTACCGGCAACCGCCGGAGATCTGAGGCGGACTATGGCGAACGGAGCATCCATGGACAGGCCTCTCACCGGGGACCTGAGATCGGACGGCGGCGTGCTGGATCTGGCGGCCTACGAGAAGGTCGGCGGGTACGAGGCGTTGCGCAAGGTCGTGAAGGAGATGACCCCGGCCGACGTCCTGCAGGAGGTGACCGATTCCAGGCTTCGGGGCCGTGGCGGCGCGGGCTTTCCCACGGGCCAGAAGTGGAGCTTCGTGCCCATGGGCGACGACGCGCCGAAGCCCAAGTTCCTCATCGCCAACGCCGACGAGATGGAGCCCGGGACCTTCAAGGACCGCATGATCCTGGAAGGAAACCCGCATCTCCTCATCGAGGGGATGATCCTGTCGGCGTACACGATCCAGGCCACCAACGGTTACATCTTCCTCCGCTGGGCCTACAAGGTCGCGGCCGAGCGCATCACCCGGGCGCTGGCCGAGGCGTATGACAAGGGTTACCTGGGGAAGAACATCCTGGGTTCGGACTACAGCTTCGAGCTGCACCTGCACACCAGCGCCGGCCGCTACATGTGCGGCGAGGAGACCGGGTTGCTCAACGCGCTCGAGGGCAAGCGCGCCAATCCCCGGGCCAAGCCGCCGTTTCCCCAGGTGAGCGGGTTGTGGGGCAAGCCCACCATCGTGCAGAACGTCGAGACCCTGTGCAACGTGCCGCCGATACTTCGCCACGGCGCGCAGTGGTATCTCGGGCTGAGCCGCAGCGAGGACGGCGGTACCAAGATCTACGGCGTGAGCGGCAAGGTGCGGCGTCCCGGAGCCTGGGAGCTGCCCCTGGGCACCACCATGCGGGAGATCCTCGAGCGCCGCGCCCGGGGCATGCGCGAGGGCTACCATTTCCGCGGCGTCCTCCCCGGCGGCGCCTCCACCGACTTCCTGGTGGAAGAGCACCTGGACACCAAGATGGACTACGGTTCGGTGCAGGCGGCGGGCAGCCGTCTCGGCACCGGCCTGATGATCGTCCTCGACGACAAGACCTCGGTGGTGGGCATGGTGCTCAACCTGGAGCGCTTCTTCGCCCAGGAGTCCTGCGGCTGGTGCACGCCCTGCCGTGACGGCCTTCCCTGGACGGCGCGGATCCTCCAGGGACTGCTGGAGGGCCGGGGGCGGCCCGGCGACCTGGAGCGGCTGGAGATGCAGACCCGGATGATGGGGCCCGGCAATACATTCTGCGCGCTGGCGCCCGGCGCCATGGAGCCGTTGCAGAGCGCGCTCAAGTATTTTCGCGAGGACTTCGAGAAGCTCATTCCCAAGAGCGACGCAGCGTAACGATCATGGCTACCATCTACGTCGACGATCGCCCCTACGAGGTGGACCCCGGCAAGAACCTGCTGGAGGAATGCCTCTCGAAGGGTCTGGACCTGCCGTATTTCTGCTGGCATCCGGCGCTGGGGTCGGTGGGCGCCTGCCGCCAGTGCGCGGTCAAGCAGTACCGGGACGAGAACGACCAGCGCGGCCGCATCGTCATGGCATGCATGACCCCGGCCATGGACGGCGCGCGCATTTCCATCAAGGACAAGGACGCGGCGCAGTTCCGCGCCGGCATCATCGAGCTCCTGATGAGCAACCATCCCCACGACTGTCCGGTGTGCGACGAGGGCGGCGAGTGCCACCTCCAGGACATGACGGTGATGACCGGCCACAACTACCGCGGCTACCGCTTCGGCAAGCGCACCTTCCGGAACCAGGAGTTGGGTCCATTCATCAACCACGAGATGAACCGCTGCATCACCTGCTACCGCTGCGTACGGTTCTACCGGGACTATGCCGACGGCAAGGACCTGGACGCCTTCGCGTCCCACAACCACGTCTATTTCGGCCGTCACGAGGACGGTGTCCTGGAGAACGAGTTCAGCGGCAACCTGGTGGAGGTCTGCCCCACCGGCGTCTTCACCGACAAGACGCTCAAGGGACACTACACGCGCAAGTGGGACCTGCAGACGGCGCCGTCGGTGTGCGCCCATTGCAGCCTCGGCTGCAACACCATCGCGGGCGAGCGTTACGGCCAGCTTCGCCGCATACTCAACCGCTACAACGCCGAGGTCAACGGCTACTTCCTGTGCGACCGGGGACGGTTCGGCTACGACTTCGTCAACGGCGACCGGCGCCTGCGCCAGCCGCTGTTGCACGGTCAGCCGACGGGCGCGCCGGAGGCGCTGCGCCGGGCGGCCTCGTTGCTCGGGCGGCAGTCCCGCATCATCGGCATCGGCTCGCCGAGGGCGTCGCTGGAGGCCAACTTCGCGCTCCGCACGCTGGTGGGGGCGAGGAATTTCTTCAGCGGCATGGCGGCCGGGGAAGACCACCTGGTGGCGCGCATGCTTCGCGCTCTGCGCAGCACCCGTGTGCGGACGCCGTCGTTGCGCGAGGTGGAGTCGGCGGACGCGGTCTTCATCCTGGGAGAGGACGTGACCCAGACCGCCCCGCGTCTGGCGCTGGCGGTGCGCCAGGCCGCAAGACAGGCGCCCCGCGCCGAGGCCATGCGGCTGCGCATTCCTCGCTGGGACGACGCGGCTCTGCGCGAGGTGATGCAGCAGAAGAAGGGTCCCCTGTACATCGCCACCACCGGCGCGACCAAGCTGGACGAGGTGGCGACGGCGAGCTGCCGCGGCGCGCCCGACGACGTCGCCCGGCTGGGGTTCGCAGTGGCCCGGGCGCTGGACGACTCCGCCCCGGAGGTGGAGGGGTTGGCGGACGGCGACCGCGCGCTGGCGGAGGCCGTCGCCGGCGCGTTGCGGGCGGCCGAGCGGCCGGTTGTCATTTCCGGGTCGGGCAGCGGCAGCGAGGCGGTCATCGACGCCGCCGCGCAGGTGGCGCGGGCCCTGGGGCGGGAACGTACCGCCGATCTCTGTTTCACGGCGCCCGAGTGCAACAGCTTCGGCCTCGGACTGCTGAACGCCATGAATACCTCGGAAGCTTTCCAGAGGGTCGCCGACGGCCATGTGGACGCGGTGGTGGTGCTCGAGAACGACCTCTATCGCCGGGCCCCGGGCGCGTTGGTGGACGCGATGCTGGAATCGGCTCAGGTGATCGCCATCGACCACTCCGCCCACAAGACCGCCGAGGGCGCCGCCGTGGCGTTGCCGGCAGGGTCGTTCGCCGAGACCGAGGGGACCCTGGTGAGCAACGAGGGCCGGGCCCAGCGTTTCTTTCAGGTCTTCGTTCCGGAAGGAGACGTGAAACCCGGTTGGAGCTGGCTGATGGAGCTGGCGCAGGCGGCCGGGCGCAATGAGCTCGCGACCCTGGCGTCGCCGGACGATCTTCTGGCCGCCCTGGCCCGGGCGGTGCCGGTGTTCGCTCCGCTGCCGCAGAACCTGCCCACGGCGGGTTTCCGTGTCAACGGGGAGAAGGTGCCGCGCCAGTCGCCGCGCGCCAGCGGCCGGACGGCCGTGCAGGCCGACGTCACCGTCCACGAGCCCAAGCCGCCGGCGGACCCCGATTCCCCGCTGGCGTTCTCCATGGAGGGCTATCCCCAGCAGCCGCCCTCCGCGCTCATAACGCGGTTCTGGGCGCCTGGCTGGAACTCGGTACAGTCGCTGAACAAGTTCCAGTCCGAAGTGGGTGGTGCGCTGACCGGCGGCGACCCGGGAATACGCCTCCTGGAGCCCGGCGCCAATGGCGACGCGGCCTACAGCGAGGACATACCAGCGCCCTTCGAGCGGCGCGGTGGCGAGTTCCTGGTGGTGCCGCTGTATCACATATACGGCTCGGAAGAATCGAGCGCGGCGGCGCCGGCGGTGGCCGAGCGGTGTCCCGAGCCCTACGCCGCGCTGAGCCCGGAAGACGCACGAACCCTGGAGGTGGAGGAGGGAGCGCTGGTGGAGATCGAGTTCGACCGCGCCCTGTACCGGCTGCCGGCGCGTTTGTCCGCGGGTATGGCCTCCGGCGTCATTGGGGTGCCGATGGGAATCGCGGTTCAGGGCGTCGACGTTCCGGCCTGGAGCCCGTGCCGCAAGGTTTGACGTGAAGGACGTGGTCTTGCAGATCGTGGTGGTTCTGGGGGTCCTCAACGCGCCCCTGATCCTGGCCGCGCTGCTCATCTGGCTGGAGCGGCGGTTCCTGGCCCTCCTGCAGGACCGCTACGGGCCCAACCGGGTGGGGCCGCTGGGACTCGGCATCGTGCTGGCCGATATGATCAAGATCTTCACCAAGGAGGACTGGATCCCGCCGTTCGCGGATCGGGCGGTGTTCATCCTGGCGCCGGCGGTCATCGTCGTCACCGGCCTCATGTCCGTGGCGGTGATACCCATCACCGAGACCATCGGCGTCACCGACCTCAACATCGGACTGCTGTTCTTCCTCGCCATGTCGTCCATGGGCGTCTACAGCGTGGTGCTGGCGGGCTGGGCCTCCAACAACAAGTACGCCCTGCTGGGCGGACTGCGGGCGTCGGCGCAGATGGTCAGCTACGAGGTCTTCATGGGCCTCTCGCTCATGGGGGTGGTGCTGCTGGCGGGCTCCTTCAGCCTGCGGGAGATCGTCGAGGCGCAACGGAACGTGTGGTTCATCGTGCCGCAGTTCCTGGGCTTCGCCATCTTCTTCATCGCCGGGCTGGCCGAGACCCATCGCCTTCCTTTTGATCTTCCCGAGGCCGAGGCCGAGCTGGTGGCCGGTTTTCACTCCGAGTACTCGGGGATGAAGTTCGGCATGTTCTTCGTCGGCGAGTACGTCGGCGTGACGGTGATCTCGGCCATGATCGTGACGCTGTTCTTCGGGGGATGGATGGGGCCGGTGCTGCCGGGCATCGTGTGGTTCGGGCTTAAGCTGCTGTTCTTCATCCTGGTGTTCATCACGCTGCGGGCGGCGCTGCCCCGGCCGCGGTTCGACCAGTTGATGGCTTTCGGCTGGAAGGTGCTCTTGCCGCTGTCGCTGCTCAACCTGGTGGTGACGGCAGGAGTGTTGCTGCTGTTGAAGACGTGAGGAGTCGCTAATGTCGCGGGCGGGTTTTAAACCCGCCCCTACGGGAGTCGCCCATGTTGTAGGGGCGGGTTTTAAACCCGCCCGTGGGAGTTGCCGATGTTGAGCATGCTGAGGACCATCTGGACGGTGTTCGTGCACCTGTTCCGGCGGCCCGTGACCGTCCAGTATCCGGAAGAAAAGCCGTACCTGCCGCCCCGTTACCGGGGCCGCATCATACTGTCCCGGGACCCGGACGGCGACGAGCGCTGTGTGGGCTGCTATCTATGCTCCGCGGCCTGTCCGGTGGATTGCATCGCCCTCCAGGCGGGCGAGCGCGACGACGGCCGGCGCTACCCGGAATGGTTCCGCATCAATTTCTCGCGCTGCATCTTCTGCGGGCTGTGCGAGGAGGCGTGCCCCACCTACGCCATCCAGCTCACTCCCGATTTCGAGCTGTGCGACTTCGACCGCCAGAGCCTGGTCTACGAGAAGAAAGACCTGCTGATCGACGGCACCGGCAAGTACCCCGGGTACAATTTCTACCGGGTCGCCGGCCTGGCCATCAGCGGCAAGGACAAGGGGGCGTCGGAGAACGAGGACAAGCCCGTCGACGTGAAGAGCCTGCTCCCATGACCATTGTCTACTATCTTGCGGCAGCGATTGCGGTCATCTCGACGGCCATGGTCATCACCCGGACCAATGCCGTGCACGCGTTGCTGTACATGATCGTCTCGCTGCTGTCGCTGGCGTTGATCTTCTTTACCCTCGGGGCGCCCTTCGTGGCGGCGCTGGAGGTGATCATCTACGCCGGCGCCATCGTGGTCCTGTTCGTGTTCGTCATCATGATGCTCAATCTCGGCGCCGAGGCCACCGCCCGCGAACAGCAATGGCTGCAACCCAAGGCGTGGCGCGGCCCGGCGATTCTCTGCGCGATCCTGTTCGTCGAGTTCCTGGTGCTGCTGGTGGTCGAGCCCGGACAGGCGGGCGCGCCGGCGGCGGTGGGAGTCAAGCGCGTGGGCGCCGCCCTCTACGGTCCGTACGTGCTGGGGGTGGAGCTGGCCGCCATGCTGCTGCTGGCCGGGTTGGTGGGAGCCTTCCATCTCGGCCGGCGGGTGCCGTCGGACGGCGAGGAGGGTGAGTCCTGATGGCCGCGGTCCCCATGGAGCACGGCCTCGTGCTGGCGGCGGTGCTGTTCGGGCTGGGCCTGACCGGCGTGCTGGTGCGCCGCAACATCATCTTCGTCCTCCTGTCCCTGGAAATCATGCTCAACGCCGCGGCCCTGGCCTTCGTCGTGGCCGGCGCGCACTGGGGTCAGGCGGACGGCCAGGTCATGTTCTTCTTCATCCTGGCCATGGCCGCGGCCGAGGTGGCGGTGGGTTTGGCGCTGGTGGTGCAGATCTACTACCGGTTCAACACCCTGGACGTTGATACCCTGAGCCACATGAGAGGATGACATGCTCGAGCTGCTGTGGCTGATACCCGCGCTTCCTCTCCTGGGCTTTGTCGTCCTGATGTTGGCCGGCTCGCGCCTCTCGCGTACCGAGGTCGCCTTCGTCGGCTGCGGCTCGGTCGGCCTGTCCGCGGCGGTGACCCTGATCGTGGGGCTGAGCTTCATGGCCGCGCCGCCCGCGGGGGCCGCCTTTACCCAGACCCTGTGGGTATGGCTGGACGTGGACGGCTTCCGTCCCGCCTTCGCCTTCTACCTGGACGCCCTCTCGCTGACGATGATCTTCGTGGTCACCTTCGTGGGTTTCCTCATCCACCTCTACTCGGTCGAGTACATGATGGAGGAGGAGGGCTACAGCCGCTTCTTCGCCTACATGAACCTGTTCGTCTGCGCCATGCTCACGCTGCTGCTGGCGGACAACCTGATGCTGCTGCTGCTCGGCTGGGAGGGCGTGGGACTGTGCAGCTACCTGCTCATCGGCTTCTTCTACAGGGACGAGGCCAACGGCGCGGCCGCGAGCAAGGCCTTCATCGTCACCCGGGTGGGCGACACGGCGATGCTGATGGCGCTGTTCCTCCTTTTCGCGGAACTGGGAACGCTGGACATACAGGACCTGCTGCAGCGGGCCGGCGAGGAGTTCCAGCCGGGCTCGGGGCTGGCGGCGGTGGTGGCGCTGCTCCTGCTGGGAGGGGCCGTGGGCAAGTCGGCCCAGCTTCCGCTCCAGACCTGGCTGCCGGACGCTATGGCGGGCCCCACGCCGGTGAGCGCCCTCATCCACGCGGCCACCATGGTGACGGCGGGCGTCTATCTCATCGCGCGCACCCACGCGCTGTTCGTGCTGGCCCCGCAGGTGTTGACGCTGGTGGCGGTGATCGGGACGCTGACGCTGCTGATGGCGGGCTTCGCGGCGCTGGTGCAGACCGACATCAAGCGCGTGCTGGCCTATTCCACCATCAGCCAGATCGGCTACATGTTCCTGGCCCTGGGGGTGGGCGCGTGGTCGGCGGCGCTGTTCCACTTCATGATCCACGCCTTTTTCAAGGCGCTGCTGTTCCTGGGCGCGGGCGCGGTCATCATGTGCCTGCACCACCAGCAGGACATGTACCGCATGGGCGGCCTGCGCCGGCTGATGCCGTTCACCTTCTGGTGCTTCCTCATCGGCAGCGGCGCGCTGGCGGCCATCCCCGTGGTCACCGCGGGTTTCTACAGCAAGGACCTGATCATCTGGAACGCCTACAACTCAGACATCGGCGGCGTGTGGCTGTGGGCCGGGGCCCTGGCGGGGGCGCTGCTCACTTCCATCTACACCTTCCGCATGGTGTTCCTGACCTTCTTCAGGGACGCCACCGAGTGGGTGAAGAAGCTACTGCCGATCCACCAGCCCGGTCCGTGCGTCCATATCCCGCTCGGTGTGCTGGCGGTCCTTTCGATCGCCGGCGGCTTCATCGAGCTGCCCCACACCATGGGCAAGCTCACCCTGTTTTCCGACTTCCTGAACACCGCGTTGCCCGAATTCCACGGCGCCCACGCGAGCTACGGCACCGAGTTCCTGTTCGAGCTCATGGCCGCGGTCGCCTCCATCGGCGGCATCTACCTGGTGTGGGTCCTGGTGATGGGGCCTGCCCACCACATGCAGCGCATCGTCGCGCTGCCCTGGGCGCCCGCGCTGGAGCGCCTGTGGCTTTCCGGCTGGGGCTTCGACCGGCTCTATGACGTGGTCTTCGTGCAGCCCTACCTGTGGTGCGCACGGGTCAACAAGAGCGACTTCATCGATGCCTTCTATCGCGCCACGGCCTTCGTCACCGAGATGCTGCACTTCGTCGTCAGCCTGACCCAGACCGGCGCGGTGCGGTGGTATGCCACCGGCATCGCCGTGGGGGCGGTGGCGACCGTGGGACTGGTGATCCTGCTATGAGTGTTGCCTGGATCCTGCTGATGCCCCTGGCGGGCGGACTGGCGGCGTGGATCGCGGGTCGCTGGAGCGACCTGTGGCCGCGCTGGATCTCGCTCGGGACGGCGCTGCTGCACATGCTGCTGCTGCTGGCCACCTGGGGCGTTTTCTTCGCCGGCATCGAGACCGGGCAGGGCGGCTGGCTCGTGGTCTACAAGCAGCCGTGGATACCGCAGTTGGGGATCAGCTTCCACCTGGCGGTGGACGGGCTCAGCCTGCTGCTGTTGTTGCTGACGAGCTTCCTGACCGTGCTGGCGGTGCTGACCTCCTGGAAATCGGTCACGCACTCGGTAGGGTTCTTCCACTTCAACCTGCTGCTCATCCTGACCGCCCTGTCGGGCGTCTTCATCGCCTTCGACCTGTTCCTCTTCTTCGCCTTCTGGGAGATCTCGCTGCTGCCGCTGTACTTCCTCATCGGCATCTGGGGCTACGAGAACCGGGTGTATGCCACCACCAAGTTCTTCATCATCACCCAGGGGAGCGGGCTGCTGATGCTGCTGGCGATTCTGGGGCTGGTGGTGGTGCACTGGCAGTCCACCGGCGTCATGACCTTCGACTACCTGGAGCTGGTGGGAACACCCATGTCCAAGGCCACCGCGTGGTGGCTCATGCTGGGCTTCTTCATCGCGTTCGCGGTCAAGCTCCCCGTGGTCCCGTTCCACACCTGGTTGCCGGACGCCCATACGCAGGCGCCCACCGCCGGCAGCGTGGCGCTGGCGGGTCTGGTGCTGAAGATCGGCGCCTACGGCATGCTGCGGTTCGTGATGACGATCTTCCCCCAGGCGGCCGCGGACTTCGCGCTCATCGCCATGATCCTGGCGGTGGTCGGCATTCTCTACGGCGCCTTGCTGGCGCTGGGGCAGACCGACCTCAAGCGCATGGTGGCGTACACAAGCATCAGCCACATGGGGTTCGTCCTGCTGGGGATCTTCACGTGGAACGAGCTGGCCCTTCAGGGCGCGGTCATCATCATGCTCTCCCACGGCTTCAGCGCCGCCGCGCTGTTCATGCTGGTGGGCGACCTCCAGCACCGCACCCATACGCGTGAGATCGGCCGCTTCGGCGGCCTGTGGGCCGTCACGCCCCGGATGGGAGGCGTGGGGCTGTTCTTCGCCATGGCGTCCCTGGGACTGCCGGGGCTGGCGAGCTTCGTGGGCGAGTTCCTGGTGCTGCTGGGCGCCTTCCGGGTCAATGTCCCGCTCACGGTTCTCGCCTCGGTGGGCCTGGTGGCCGCCACCGTCTATTCGTTGTGGATGATGCAGAAGGTCTACTACGGCGCCAACACCGGAGAGTGGAAGCTCGACGACACCAGCGGCCGGGAGATGGCGATCATGGCATCCCTCATCGGCGCGAC
This sequence comes from Deltaproteobacteria bacterium, assembly GCA_028818755.1. Taxonomy (GTDB): domain Bacteria; phylum Desulfobacterota; class Binatia; order UBA9968; family JAJDTQ01; genus JAJDTQ01. Next base: position 28,928 of record JAPPNF010000108.1, read on the forward strand.
CCTCTGGCTGGGTCTCTATCCGCAGCCGGTGCTGACGACGTCCGGCGACGCGCTGGCGCAGATGCGGCAGTTCGCCGACAAGGCCCGGGCTCCGGCGTCGCGCCCTCCGGTCAAGGAAGTCCAGGGACCGAAGGCCATGGCGTCGATACCGCCGGATGGAGGTAAGCGGCCGTGAACGTGTTCGGCGCATTGACCCCCATCGTCCTGCTGGGCCTGACGCCGCTGGTGCTCATGCTGGTGATCTCGTTCCGCCGCAGCCACGGGCTCGCGGTGGTGTTGTCGCTGGCCGGGTTGGGGTTGACCGTGGCGGTGCTGCCCGGAGTGGCCGCAAGCACGGCGCCGCCGGTGGCGCCGCTGCTGGCCATGGACGCGTTCGCGCTCTTCTACATTGGGCTCCTGTCGGCGGCCACCATGGTGGTGGTGGTGCTGTCGTACGGCTACCTGGAGCGCGCGCCCGGGAACCGCGAGGAGTTCTACCTGCTGCTGACGCTGGCAACGTTCGGCTGCGCCGTGCTCGCCGCCAGCAACCACTTCGTGTCGTTCTTCCTCGGACTGGAAATCCTGAGCGTCTCCCTCTACGGCCTGGTGGCGTATCTCCGCACCACTCGCACGGCGCTGGAGTCCGGCGTCAAGTACCTGATCCTGGCTGCGGCGTCCGCAGCCTTCCTGCTATTCGGCATGGCGCTTATCTACGCGGACCTGGGCACCATGGATTTCACCGCCATGAACTCGGTGCTCGCGGGCAAGACGCGGGAGCCGACCCTGCTGCTGCTCGGGGGCTTCGGCATGGTGGTCATCGGCGCCGGCTTCAAGCTGGCGGTGGTGCCGTTCCACATGTGGGCGCCGGACGTCTACCAGGGCGCTCCCACGCCGGTGACCGCCTACCTGACCACGGTCTCCAAGGGCGCCATGGTGGCCCTGCTGCTCCGTTACAGCCAATACGGCGGCCTGTTGGACTATGAATCGGTGGCCACCGTGCTGGCGATCATCGCCGTGCTGTCGATGTTTCTCGGCAACCTGCTCGCGCTGTTGCAGGAGAACGTCAAGCGCCTGCTGGCGTACTCGTCCATCGCCCACTTGGGCTACCTGCTGGTGGCGGTGATCGCGGCCTCCCGGGAGGGGTCCCACGCGGTGACCTACTACCTGGTGGCGTACTTCATCACCTCCCTGGGCATCTTCGGCATCATCGCGGCGCTCTCGGACGAGCGCAAGGAAGCCGACGAGGTCAGCGACTACCGGGGCCTCTTCTGGCGCCGTCCGTGGGTGAGCGGCGCGCTGTCCGTGATGCTGTTCTCCCTGGCCGGGATCCCCCTCACCGCGGGGTTCGTGGGCAAGTTCTACGTCCTCACCGCCGGCGTGCTGTCCGACCTGTGGGCGCTGGTGATCCTGCTGGTGGTAAGCAGCGTCATCGGCCTCTACTACTACCTGCGCCTCATCATCACCATGTACCTGTCGGCTCCCGACGACCCCTCCTCGCCCCTGCCCGCCACCCGCCGGTTCTCCCTCCCGGAGGGACTCGTGCTCGCCGGCCTCACGGTGCTGCTGATCTGGTTCGGCGTGTATCCCGCGCCGCTGCTGGGTGCGATTCAGGCGGCCATCGGCAGTCTGACCTGAGGCGGATCAGGGCAACAACTCACCGCGCAGGACCGTTACCGCCTGACCCGACAGTATCACGCGCTCGTCGCGAACGGCGACCTTGACGAGACCGCGGCGCTCCGATACCTGCAGTGCGTTGAACGTGTCGCGGCCGAGGCGTGATTGCCAATAGGGTCCCAGGCAGCAATGGGCCGATCCGGTGACAGGGTCCTCGTCGATGCCGGTGCGTGGCGCGAAGAAGCGCGACACGAAATCCAGACCGTCCGATTCAGCCCCCGCCGTGACAATGATCCCGCGCGTGTCGATTCCCGCGAGACGCGTGAAGTCCGGAGCAAGACGCTCAACGGTCGACCGTGTGTCGACCTCGACAAGGTAGTCGAAGCGGTTCCGGCCGACGTATGCCGGCTCGGTGCCAAGGGCGGCGGCCAGTCCGTCCGGAGCAGGAGCCGGTTGGGCCGGTTCCGCCGGAAAGTCCATCTCGATCCACCCGCCGCGCAGTTCCGCCGACAACCGGCCGGAACGCGTGTGGAAAACGGCCGGCGCGTCTGGTGGCAGGTGTCCTTCCTCCCAAAGCACGTGAGCGCTTGCCAGAGTGGCGTGGCCGCAGAGGTCGACCTCGATCGCGGGCGTGAACCAGCGCAGGTCGAAGCCGCCAGCCTCGCGGCGCACGAGGAACGCGGTCTCCGACAGGTTCATCTCTCGCGCCACCCGCTGCATCCACGCGACGTCGGCTGGAGCGGGCAGCAGGCACACGGCGGCCGGGTTGCCTCCGAACGGCTCGCTGGTGAAAGCGTCAACTTGAGTGATGGTCAGGGACATCTTCGACCATTCATGACAGTTACGGGATCCTGAGCAGTTCGTCGCCGAGGAGGGGCGGTTCGAATTCGACATCGGATCCCCCCAGCATCGCCAGTAGCTCGACGATGCTATCCTGTTTACTGGCATTGCTTACCTGTTGGCTGAATTCCTTGTGGTTGGTGTTCTTGGGGTCCATCCGTCAACCCTCCCTCACCGGTCGAATACTTTACCACAAACCTGCGGGCAAGCCTGATTGACAGACGTGACGGACAGGGATTAACTAACTGCATTTTGCCGGTTCAGCAGGAATGGGGCGAGGCGGCCGGCAAGTGCCTCCGCGAAGGAAACGCAACCATGGCAAGGGTTTCGACCGACAAACGGACCTCCAGCACGGCCGAGGATACGCTGGCGCAAAAGAGCCGCGACGAGAGCGTCGTCTCCGGCGGCCATCTGGTGGCGGCCGCGCTCAAGAACGAAGGCGTGGACACCGTCTTCACCCTGTGCGGGGGCCATATCATCGACATCTACGACGGCTGCATCGACCACGGCATCCGCGTCGTGGATGTGCGCCACGAGCAGGTGGCGGCCCACGCGGCCGACGGCTACGCCCGGCAGACGGGGCGGCTGGGCTGCGTAGTCACCACCGCGGGGCCGGGGTTCACCAACGCCCTGACCGGCATCGCCACGGCGTTCCGCTCGGAGAGCCCGGTCCTGCACATCGGCGGCCAGGGGGCTCTGACACAGCACAAGATGGGGTCGCTGCAGGATCTTCCCCACGTGGACGTCGCCGCGCCCATCACCAAGTTCTCGGCGAGCGTGCGTTCCACCGAACGCATCGCCGACATGGTGGCCATGGCGGCGCGCGAGTGCTTTGCCGGGGCGCCGGGGCCAAGCTACCTGGAAATACCCCGGGACGTGCTCGACCGCGAGGTCCCGGCGGACAAAGTGATCGTGCCGGAGGGCGGGCGCTACCGCGCTTCGACCCGCTCCATCGGCGACCCCGCGGATGTCGAGAAGTTGGCGGAATTGTTGGTGAAGTCCGAGCGGCCGGCGGTGCTGCTGGGCGCCCAGGTGTGGAGTTGCCGGGGACACGAGGCCGCTACCTCGTTGTTCAAGGCGCTCAACGTCCCCTGTTACATGAACGGCGCCGCCCGCGGCCTGCTGCCGCCCGGCGACCCTCACTACTTCAACCGCACACGTGGCGACGCCTTCAACGAGGCGGACGTCATCGTCATCGTCGGCACGCCCTTCGACTTCCGCATGGGCTACGGCCGCCGGCTGCGAGCGGACGCCGCCGTGGTCCACATCGACATGGACTACCGCACGGTGGCCAAGAACCGCGACGTCTCACTGGGCCTCGTGGGTGATCCGGGAGCGATCCTCAAGGCGGTGCACGCGGCGGTCGGGGAACGCCCCGACAATGGCGCCGAGGGCCGAGCCCGCTGGCTCGAGCATCTCCGCGGCCTCGAGAACGAGCGGCTGGCGAAGCTCATGCCGCTGTTCACGTCGGACGCCAATCCCATTCACCCCTGGCGCGTCGCCTGGGAGCTCAACGAGTTCCTGACCGAGGACACCATCTACATCGGCGACGGCGGCGACGTCGTCACCATCAGCGCTCAGGCGGTGGAGCCCCGGGCACCCGGCAACTGGATGGACCCGGGCGCCCTCGGCGCGCTGGGCGTCGGTACGGGTTTTGCGCTGGCTTCCAAGCTGGTGCACCCGGAGAAGGAAGTCCTGTGCTACTACGGCGACGGATCGTTCGGCATGACCGCGTTCGACATGGAGACCGCCAACCGGTTCGGCGCCCCCTACATCGCCGTTATCGGCAACAACTCGGCCATGAACCAGATCCGCTACGGCCAGCTCTCCAAGTACGGCGAGGAGCGTGGCAACGTCGGCAACCTGCTCGGCGACGTGCCGTTCTCGAAGTTCGCGGAGATGCTGGGCGGATACGGCGAGGAGGTCACCGACTGCCATGAGGTCGGGCCGGCGCTGCGGCGGGCGCGGGAGTCGGTGCGAACCTCCGGCAAGTCGGCTGTCGTCAACATCTGGGTGAACGCGGGCGAGTGGGCTCCCGGCACCAAGCGACAGACCATGTACAAGTAGAACAGGGCCACCTGCAGGCAACCGGGTAACGAAATGGAAAAGGCACTCTCCGGCATCCGCATCCTGGACATGACCCACGTACAAGCGGGTCCCACCTCCAGCCAGCTCATGGGCTTTCTTGGCGCGGACGTGATCAAGCTCGAGTCGCCCGCGGGCGACGCCACGCGCAAGCAGCTTTGGGACATTCCCGACGCCGACAGCCTCTACTTCACCATGCTGAACTGCAACAAGCGCTCTATCACGGTGAACCTCAAGAACGAACGCGGCAAGGAAGTATTCACCCGGCTGGTCAAGGCGTGCGACGTGCTGCTGGAGAACTTCGGCCCGGGCGTGCTGGACCGCCTCGGGTTCGGCTGGGAAAAGGTGCACGAGCTGAACCCGCGGCTGATCATGGGTTCCATCAAGGGGTTCGGCAGCGAGGGGCCCTACGCCGCCTTCAAGGCCTACGAGAACGTGGCCCAGGCCATGGGCGGGGCCATGAGCACCAGCGGCATGTTCGACGGCCCACCGGTGGTGACCGGCGCCCAGATCGGCGACTCCGGCACCGGCGTTCACCTGCTGGCGGGAATCCTCGCGGCCCTGCTCCAGCGGGAACGCACCGGGCGCGGCCAGTACGTCGAGTGCGCCATGATGGACTGCGTCATGAACCTCTGCCGCGTGAAGTTCCGCGACCACCAGCGCATCGAGCGCGGCCCCTTGGCAGAGTACTCGGTGCAGGAGTTCGAGGACTTCACGCCGCGGGCTGGCAACGACTCGGGGGGCGGGCAACTGGGTAACGCCGTTCCGTGCAAGCCCGGCGGGGCCAACGACTACCTCTACGTGGTGGTGCAGGAGCACGTGTGGACAGCCCTGGCCAAGCGCATCGGCGGCGAGGCGTTGGCCGACGACCCACGCTTCGACAACATCGACGTCCGGCGCGCCAACCAGGCGGAGATGTGGCGCCTGCTGGCGGAGTTCGCCCGGGACTACACCAAGTGGGAGCTGATGGAGATCCTGAACGATCTCGACGTCCCCTGCGGCCCGATCATGAGCACCAGGGACCTGGCCCACGACGAACACGTCCAGCTCCGGGAGATGATGGTGGAGGTCGATCATCCCGAGCGGGGCCCGTGGCACAACGTGGGCTGCCCCATCAAGCTCTCGGACTCGCCGGTGGAGATCAAGCGCTCGCCCTTGCTGGGAGAGCATACCGACGAGGTGCTGAGCGAAGTCCTGGGCTACGGCGAGAAGGAGATCGCCGCGCTGAGAAGCGCTGGAGCGTTCACTCGGTAGACTCTTCCGAATCGAGATCCGCCCGTCGCGCGTTCGGGGAAGCCGTCGGGTCCATCCTCCGGGGAGGGAGGCCGTACAAGATGCAATCGGCAACTGATCGGCAGGAGCAGGTCCTCGCGGTCTTGCATGAAGCCAGGTCCGAGGGACGGACCACGTTGTCACCGTTGGAGTGCAGCGCCGTGCTGCGGGCCTATGGCGTTCCGCTGCCGCGGGAAGGCGTGGCCCAGTCGGCGGCGGCGGCCGCGGATCTGGCCGAGGACATCGGCTTTCCGGTGGTGATGAAGATCGTCTCCGAGGACATCCTGCACAAGACCGAAGCCGGCGGCGTGCTGGTGGGGGTGGCGGACCGGGAGCAGGCGGAGCGCGCCTACCGGACCCTGTTGAGCAGTGCCCGAGCCTACAAGGCCGACGCCGCGCTGGCCGGGGTCCAGGTGCAGGAGCAGGTCTCCCGCAAGGGGGTGGAGGTCATCGTCGGCGCGGTTACCGACCCGAGCTTCGGCAAGGTGGTGGCCTTCGGGCTCGGCGGCGTGCTGGTGGAGGTGCTCCGCGACGTGACCTTCCGGCTGGCCCCCGCCACACGCGACGACGCCCTCTCCATGCTGGACGGCGTGGCCGCGGCGGAAGTCCTCAAGGGCGTCCGGGGCGGGCCGCCGGTGCAGCGGGAGGCCCTGGCGGACATCATCGTGAGTGTCTCGCAACTGGTAAGCGACTTCCCGGAGATCCGCGAGGTAGACCTCAACCCGGTGCTGGCGGACGCCGGTGGCGCCACCGCGGTGGACAGCGTGATGACCGTGGACTTCGCGGCGCAGCCCCAACCCTACCGGCCGTCCCGTGACGAGATCGTCTCGGCCATGCAGCGCATCATGAACCCCAGGGCGGTGGCGGTCATCGGCGCCTCGGACGGGGAAGGGAAGATCGGCAACTCGGTGATGAAGAACATCATCAACGGGGGCTACGCGGGCGAGCTCTACCCCATCAACCCCAGGGCCGACGAGATCCTGGGGAAGAAGTGCTTCAAGAGCGTCAAGGACATCCCCGGCGAGGTGGACGTGGCCATCTTCGCGGTGCCGGCCAAGTTCTGCGCCGCCGCCATGACCGAAGTGGGGGAGAAGGGCATCCCGGGGGCGGTGATGATCCCGTCGGGCTTCGCCGAGGTGGGCGAGAAGGAGATGCAGGCGGAGCTTCTGGCGGAGGCGCGAAAGTACAACGTGCGCGTCATGGGACCCAACATCTACGGCTTCTACTACACGCCCGCCAACCTCTGCGCGACGTTTTGCACCCCCTACGACGTCAAGGGCCCGGTTGCGCTGTCGTCCCAGAGCGGCGGCGTGGGCATGTCCATCATCGGCTTCAGCCGCTCCACCCGGCTGGGGGTCTCCGCCATCGTCGGGCTGGGCAACAAGTCGGACCTGGACGAGGACGACCTGCTCACCTACTTCGAGCAGGACGACAATACCCAGGTGGTGGCCATGCACGCCGAGGACCTCAAGGACGGCCGCAGCTTCTACGAGGTGGCCAGCCGCGTGTCCAAGAAGAAGCCCGTGGTCATGCTCAAGGCCGGCCGCACCCAGCTCGGCGCCCGCGCCGCCGCCTCCCACACCGGCGCCCTGGCCGGCGACGACAAGGTCTATGACGACCTCCTGAAGGCCTGCGGCGTGGTGCGCGCCTATTCCCTCAACGACATGCTCCAGTTCGCCCGGGGCCTGTCGGTGCTGCCGACCCCCAAGGGCGAGGAGATCGTCATCATCACCGGCGCCGGCGGCTCCGGGGTGCTGCTGTCGGACGCGGTGGTGGCCAACGGCCTCTCGCTCATGAAGTTCCCCCAGGACCTGGACGAGGGCTTCAAGCAGTTCATCCCACCCTTCGGCGCATCGGGCAACCCCGTGGACATCACCGGCGGCGAGCCTCCTACCACCTACGAGCGCACCATCCGGTTCGGCCTCGAGGACGACCGCATCCACGCGCTCATCCTGGGCTACTGGCATACCATCATCACGCCGCCCATGGTGTTCGCCGAGTTGTGCGCCCGGGTGGTGCAGGAAGGGCGGGACAAGGGCATCGAGAAGCCGGTGGTGGTGTCGCTGGTGGGCGACGTCCAGGTGGAGGAGGCCTCGGAGTACCTCTACGAACGGGGCATCGTTGCCTGTCCCTACACCACTGAACTACCGGTGGCGATCCTGGGCGCCAAGTACCGGTGGGCTCGGGGGGCGGGGCTGCTGGGATAAGGGCAACAACAAATATTTAGCATCGGAGGACAACCATGGAGCGACTTCCGCGTGGAGCGAACTTTCAGCGCAGCCTGATGCTGTGGCAAATCGGGTTGCACGTCGCCGGCGACCCGAACGAGCCGTACTACGGCAACCGGGACATGTGCATATCGGTAGGGAGCGGGTCGGCGGAGAACTTCCGGCCGTGGCTGCGCATGTCCACGGGCTCGCCCATCATCGCCCACGCGGTGGCCAAGGGGGACCTGGAGATGTCCATGGTGAACCCGTCGGCTTTCCTGACCCAGGCCTACCGGGGTGTCGGGCTCTTCGAGGAGCCGCTGCCGCTCCGTGTGGTAGCCTGCTACCCGTCCTGGGACCGCTTCGTGTTCATGATCCACCCGCGCACGGGAATTACCTCCCTGTCCCAGATCAAGGAGCGGAAGTATCCGCTGCGCCTCTCCATCCGCGAGGACGCCACCCACTCCACCCGGGTGCTGCTGGACCAGACCCTGGAGATCTACGGCTTCACGCTCGCGGACCTGGAATCCTGGGGCGGAAGCCTGCAGCTCAACGGCGGGCCGGGCGACGAGCGCCGCATGGCGGCGCTCAGGGACGAGACCATCGACGCGGTCTTCGACGAGGGTCTGGTGCTGTGGTTCGACGACGCCCTGTCGCGCGGCATGGAGCCCGTCACCCCGGACGATTTCGCCATGGAGCGACTCAACGCCCTGGGGTGGCGCACGGTGAACATACCGGCGGAACGCTATCCTCACCTCAAGGCGGACCACACCTGCATCGACTACGGCGGCTGGCCTCTTTACACCCGGGAATCCCTGCCCGACGAGGACGTGTACAAGGTGTGCGCGGCGCTGAAGGAGCGCCAGAGCGAGATCTACTGGGAGACGCTGACGGGCATCGACCAGTTGTGGAAGGATACCGACGCCACGCCCCTGGACGTGCCGCTCCACCCCGGCGCGGAGAAGTTCTGCAGGGAGCAGGGCTACCTGTAACGACTACCCGTAAGAGGCAGAGAGCCGTTGTCCTCGATATGGACAAGGGACACTGCTGCCTGGGATGGATGCTTCGATGGACACTCACGATCTGACCATCGCCGAGGCCGCGCACCGCATCGAGGCGCGGGAGGTCTCTCCGGTGGAGCTGACCCAGGCGTACCTGGATCGCATTGACCGGCTGGACCCCGAGATCAACACTTTCGTCACCCTGACCCGGGAGCGGGCCCTGGACGATGCCGCCCGGGCCGAGGCCGACATTGCCGCAGGGCGTTATCGCGGTGCGCTGCACGGCATTCCTGTTTCCATCAAGGACAGTCTCGCCACTGCCGGTGTCCGCACCACCGCGGGCGCCAAGCACCTGTCCGACTGGATTCCGGACGAGGACGCCACCGTGGTGGCCCGCCTCAAGGAGGCCGGGGCGGTGATCCTGGGCAAGACCAACATGCACGAGTGGGCCGCCGGCTGCACCACCATCAATCCCTACTACGGCACCACCCGCAATCCATGGGACCGGAACCGCGTCTCGGGCGGTTCCAGCGGCGGCTCGGCGGCGTCCGTGGCCGCGGGTCTGGCCCTGGGGTCCATCGGCACCGACAACGCCGGCTCGGTGCGCAATCCGGCCTCCTTGTGCGGCGTCGTGGGCCTGAAGGCCACCTATGGTCGAGTGAGCCGCGTCGGCGGCGTCGCCGGCACCGGCGGCTACTCCACGGACCATTTCGGGGTGCTTACCCGCACGGTGCGGGACAGCGCGCTGATGCTTCAGGCCATCGCCGGCCCGGACCCGAAGGATCCCTTGTCGAGCGACGCCCCGGTGCCGGACTTCGGCGCACTTCTCGGCGAGGGCGTGGCGGGCCTCAAGGTCGGCATCATCCGAGACTACTTCGACGATTTGGCGGTGGACGAAGTCAAGGAGGTGGTGGCCGATGCGGTGAAGTTGCTGGAGTCCCTGGGCATGTCCGTGCAGGAGTTGCCGGTTCCGTACATGGAGCACGTCCCCATGGTACAGCTCGTGACCGCACGGGCCGAGAATCTGTCTCCGGCGGAGCCGTTCCTGCGCACCCGGCCGCGGGACTACAGCCCGGGGTTGATGAACCGGCAGATTCTCGCGCTGACGCTTCCCGCCCATGCATACGTCACCGCGCAACGGGTCCGCCGCCTCATCTGCGAAGCCTTCGACCGGGCCTTCGAGCAGGTGGACGTGATCGTGAGCCCGGCGGTGAGCATGCCGGCGGAGACCATCGAGGAGTGCGAGCAAGGCTACGTGGAATCGGCCGGAGGGCGTATCCTGTTGTCCGACGCCCGCGGCACCCGCGGGACGCTCTGCACGATCCCGTTCAACGTCACCGGCGCACCCGCGGTGAGCGTCCCCTGCGGCTTTTCCTCCCAGGGCCTCCCCATCGGGCTGCAGATCGCCGCGCCCCATTTCCAGGAACCGGCGCTGTTGCTGGTGGCCCACGCCTACGAGCAGGCGGCGGGATGGCATGGCCGTAGGCCGCCGGTAGGTTGGGAGCCGGCGCCGTAGAAAGTTGCTGGAACCCGTCATTGTCCTGCCCCCTCTCCCTCTGGGAGAGGGTTGGGGTGAGGGTGCCCGGCTCGAGCAGCCTGCGCTCAAGGGCGGGGAACAGGAGGGGCAGGGATTGTCGGGGCGCCCTCACCCGGCCTTCGGCCACCCTCTCCCAGAGGGAGAGGGGTTGACGATACCGGGCCTGGAGAAGGTCGCTAGGAGGCCTTATGAGACACCGAGACGTAGGCGTGCTGGTTTACGACAGGGCCAAGGCGACGCCGGGCTACACGCTGATCGTACCGCAGTCGTCACGCAAGGCATACCTCATCGGGATGCGTGGCGAGGTGCTCCACGAGTGGTCTTTCCCGCTGTGTCCGGGGAACTACGCGTATCTCCTCCCTACAGGCAACCTGCTCTGGGCCGGCCGGGTGGAGGACGCGGGGCCGCCGCTTTGGCGCGGCAAGGGCGGCCTTCTGCGGGAATACACCTGGGACGGAGAAGTGGTCTGGGAGTACTCCGACCCGGCTCAGCACCACGACTTCCGCAGACGCCCCGATGGCAACACCATCTACATCGGCTGGGAACCGGTGCCGGCGGATGTCCAGCCGCGCATCAAGGGCGGCTATCCTGACAGCGAGCACGACGGCGTCACCTACGGCGACTATGTGCGCGAGGTGTCACCCTCGGGCGAGACGGTGTGGGAATGGCACGCATGGCGTGACCTGGACCTGGATCGATGGGAACTCTGCCATAGCTGCGGCCGCGACGAGTTTGCCCATGCCAACGCCTGTTTCCCGCTTGACGACGGCGGCGTGATGCTGAGCTTCAGGCGCCTCAACGCCATCATGATGATCGACCGCGAGACCTGCAGGGTGAAGTGGTCGCATCAGGACGCCACCTGGGGCCACCAGCACGACTGCACGGTGCTGCCCAACGGCAACGTCCTGCTCTTTGCCAACGGCATTCACGGTCTGGACAACCCGTTCTCCCGGGTCATCGAGCTCGACCCCAAGTCGGGGGAAACCGTCTGGCACTACCGGGGCTCGCCCATCTGGACGTTCTTCAGTCCCAACATCAGCGGCGCCCAGCGCTTCGCCAACGGCAACACCCTCATCTGCGAGGGGCAGATGGGACGAGCCTTCGAGGTCACCCAGGCGGGCGAGATCGTCTGGGAGTACGTCTGCCCGTTCTTCGCCGACTACCAGGGCCGCGGTCCGGCCAACAGCATGTTCCGGGTCTACCGCTACGCCGCCGACTCGCCGGAGATCGGCGGGCGGCTGGCGAGTCCGGTGGGATGGTAGGGGAGCGGCAAGGGAAGCATCAGGAGAACGACCGTGACCGCAATCCGAGTCCTCGTGGGCACCCGAAAAGGAGCCTTCGTCCTGACGGCCGACGGCGCGCGCCGGAACTGGTCCGTGGCGGGGCCGTATTTCGCCGGCTGGGAGATCTTCCACATGAAGGGCTCCCTGGCAGACCCCGACCGCATCTACACGTCGCAGAGCGGTGGTTGGTTCGGGCAGATCATTCAGCGCTCCAGCGACGGCGGCCTGACCTGGGAGCAGCCGGGATCGGACCCGCCGGAGCAGGATGTTTCACCCGGCGACGCCGCGAGCCCGCCGATGCCGCGGGGTGAAAGCAACAAGTTCGTCTACGACACTTCCGAGGAAACCGGCCGCCCGCTGACCACCCACCAGTGGTACGACGGCACACCGCACCCGTGGGAGTTCGCGCGGGTGTGGCACCTGGAGCCCTCGCTCACCGATCCCGATGTCGTCTACGCCGGCGTCGAGGACGCCGCGCTGTTCCGCACCACCGACGGCGGGGAGTCGTGGCACGAGCTCGCGGGCCTCCGCGGCCACGATTCAGGTACGGCGTGGATGCCGGGGGCGGGCGGCATGTGCCTGCATACGATCCTGCTCGATCCGAAGCACCCGGAACGGATGTTCGTCGCCATCTCCGCGGCGGGTTCGTTCCGTACCGAGGACGGCGGCCGCACCTGGCACCCCATCAACCGCGGCCTGCACTCGCAGTTCATGCCCGATCCCACCGCCGAGATCGGCCACTGCGTGCACCGCCTGGCGTTGCATCCGTCGAATCCCGACACCCTGTTCATGCAGAAGCATTGGGACGTGATGCGCAGCGATGACGCCGGCGCCAACTGGCACGAGGTCAGCGGCAACCTGCCGAGCGACTTCGGCTTTCCCATCCAAGTTCATGCGCACGAGCCCGAGACCGTGTACGTCGTGCCCATCAAGAGCGACTCGGAGCACTTTCCGCCCGAGGGGAAGCTGCGCGTCTACCGGAGCCGTACCGGCGGCAACGAATGGGAGGCGCTGACGGACGGACTGCCCCAGAAGGACTGCTACGTAAACGTGCTGCGGGACGCCATGACCGTCGATTCGCTCGATCCTTGCGGCATCTATTTCGGCACTACGGGCGGGCAGGTGTACGTATCGCCGGACGGCGGCGATCACTGGTCGGCCATCGTCCGGGACCTGCCGAGCATCCTTTCCGTGGAGGTGCAGACCCTGCCGTGATCCGCGTCGTGCTACCCTATCACTTGCAAACGCTCGCCGGCATCCGCTCCGAGGTGACGCTGGCGGTGGTCGGGCCGGTGACGCGGGACAGCGTGCTGGACGCCCTCGAAGCGCGCTACCCGATGCTCCGAGGCACGATCCGTGATCACGTGACGCGAAGGCGGCGGCCGATGGTACGGTTCTTCGCCTGCAAGGAGGACGTGACCCACGAGGCGCCGGACGCACCGCTGCCGGATGCCGTGGCATCGGGCGCGGAGCCCCTGCTCATCGTAGGAGCTATCGCCGGAGGGTAGGGCTACCCCGAGAATTCGGCGCCTGTCCCCGGATCCTCCGGGTACACGCCGCGCCTTGGAACTCTCTCACGCCTTCCGGACATGCAGGATTCCCCACTGCAGGTAGCCGCGTTCCCCGCCGTCTACCCAGTGCCGCAGGCCGGTCTTGACGCGTTGGACATGATCGGCGCCGCACTGCTTCGACAGCTCCTGCTCATTGGCGAGCAGTCCCTCGAGGATCCGCCCGTAGTGGGTGGCCAGGTGCGGCGTGAGGTCGACGAACTCCAGTTCCTCGAAACCCAGCTCCGACAGCATGGCCCGGTATTCCCGAAGGGATCCCAGGGAATCCAGGTGGACGCGGTCGAGGATGGGTTGCAGGGCTTCGGGAGGGCAGGATTCACCCACCATGGGATCGGTGAAGATGAACTGTCCGCCCTTGCGCAGCACCCGGCCGACTTCGGCGAAGACCTGCTTTCGCCGGGTGCTGTGCAGGATGGCGTCCTGGGACCACACCACATCGAAGCTCCCATCCGTCACGGGGATGTCTTCGAAGCTCCCGTCCACCACGTTGATGGCCAGGGAGCACCTGTCCCTGGCATTGAGGTCCCGGTTGCGCGCGTTCTGGGCGTCGCTCAGGTTGAGGCATGCCACGTGGCAGCCGAATCGGCGGAACAGGTAACGGGCCGACCCGCCATGGCCCGCGCCGATGTCCAGCACACGGGTGCGGGGGCTCAGTCCGTGGACCATGGAGGCGATTCTCTCCACGGTCCGCAGGCCGGCTTCGTCGACCGTATCCCGGTCGCTCTCGTAGATGCCCAGATGAAGGTGCTCGTCGCCGTACGAAGTATCGTAGATGCGGCGCACGTCACCGCTGTTGTAGTAGCACCTGACCGCCTCAACGGCCTCGGAATAGGGGCCCGCCACGGGCCCCCCACCGGGCCGGGCGGACCCGCCTGTCCCATCCATCCGTCAATTCCTTCAAACCTTCCGGAAATGGAGAATGCCCCACTGGAGATGGCCTTTGTTGCCGCCGTCCACCCAGTGCTGCAGGCCGGCCTTCATCCGGTCGATGTACTCGGCGCTGCACACTTTCAGCAGATCCCAGTGATTGGCCTGCACCTCGTCCAGGACCCGCGCGTAGTGGGTGGCGAGTTGTGGCGTAAGGTCGACGAACTCCAGCTCCTCGAAGCCCAGTTCCGCCAGCATCGTCCGATAGCGCGGAACCGACCCCAGGGAATCGAGATGGATACGGTCCAGGATGGGCTGCAGCACGTCCGGCGGACAATCCGAGTGTTGCATGGGATCGGTGAAGATGAACTGTCCGCCCTGGGCGAGGACCCGGTCCACTTCGTTGAACACCTGCCGCCGATCGTCGCTGTGCAGGATGGCGTCCTGGGACCACACCACGTCGACGCTGTCGTCCGGCAAGGGTATCTGCTCGAAGCTCCCGTCCACGACGTTGATTGCCAGAGAACACTTTCTCCGGGCGTTGAGGTCGCGATTGCGCGCGTTCTGGACCTCGCTCAGGTTCAGGCATCCGACCTGGCAGCCGTAATTGTCGACCAGGTAACGGGCCGACCCGCCGTACCCGGAGCCGATGTCCAGCACGCGAGTGGTGGGCTCCAGCCCCTCGATCATGGACGCCATCCTCCGCACCGTCCTGCGGCTGGCGTCGAAGATGGTGTCGCCCTCGCCCTCGTAGAGGCCGACGTGGATGTCCTCGCCGCCCCACACGGTGGCGTAGAAGCGGTCGGCGTCGTTGCTGTTGTAGTAGTCCCGCGCCGTCTCCACCGTTTGGGAATACGTGGCTCCCACCGCCACTCTGGCGGGCCGTTCCTCGTTCTTGTAGATCTTCTCCGCCACGTGGATGAAGAAGTCCGGGTCCTCCACCCGGTGGGTTTCCTGGAAGTCGGCGAAGGTCTTCACCTGCTGGAAGCCGACCTCGCCCATGAGCTTTCGGACGTAGTCCTTGCGCAGCGGGAACATGTTCAGGTGAAACACCGAGTTGTCGGGGAACTCGTAGCGGAACCGGGCCAGTCCCTCGTCCACGTACTCGGGCTCGGCGCTGACGTTGTCGCCACAGTAGTAGTAGACGTGCTTGGAAGTGAACCCATCGTCTAGGATGCCGTCATAGTTGCGTTGGTCCAGGACCAGGACGCCGTCGTGCTGCAGCACCGAGTAGAACTCGGCGAGGGCCTTCCGGCGATCCTGCTCCGAGAACAGATGGGTCAGCGAGTTCCCCAGGCAGATGACCGCGTCGTACTGGGTGTGAACGTCCCGGCTCAGCCAACGCCAGTCGGCGTGAAGGGTCTTCATGATGAAGCCGTGCTCCTTGGCGTTGTCGAAGGCTTGAGCGAGCATCTCCGGACTGCCGTCCGCGCTGGTGACGTCGAACCCGGCCTCCAGGAGCCGGATGGAGTGGAAACCGGTCCCGGTGGCCACGTCCAGCACGCGCTCGACACCGCGTTCCTTGAGAATGTTGATGAAGAAATCCCCTTCGCTGGCGGCCCGGGCGTCCCAGTCGATGAGCTCGTCCCACTTCCGGACGAAGTCGTGCACGTATTCACGCTTGTACTGGTCGGTCTTCCGCTGGGCGATGGGGTTGTCGCCATATAACTGTTCCTCGGCCACGGTACACCTCCTCGGTTGTGGGCCTGACAGCGCCGTTCGCGCCTGCAACGACTCTTTGAGCGCGACCTTGGCAAGACCAGTGGCCCGTAACATGCGGTCGATTTCAGGCCACCAAAGGTTGGGAAGACACTAGTCTCCCAACATTGACCCAACAAAGTCAACCCATCCAGAATCGCCCGGGCGTACAGGCGTATGGTCAAAGCCTGGCCGCGTTGTGTCTGGATGACGGGAATGCTATAAGGCGCGCACGAATCCGCGGGCGCCCGCTCGCGCAGATCTCAGCCACACAGAGAGGACCTTCAATATGGCGATTTTCGATACCGTGCTTCACGGCGGGGCCATCATCGACGGCGCCGGCAACCCCTGGTACTACGGCGACCTGGCCATCAAGGACGGCCGCATCGCTGCCATGGGCCGGCTGGACCCGGGCTCGGGGACGCGCTCCATCGACGTCCGGGGCAAGATGGTGACCCCCGGCTACATCGACATGCACACCCACAGCGACCAACCGCTGATCAAGGACGGCAACGGCGAGAGCAAAATCCGCCAGGGCGTGACCCTGGACATCATCGGCGAGAGCCAGACCGTGGCGCCGCTGGTGGGGTCGGTGTTCGAGGAGTACGTGGCCGAGCACCGGCACCGGAGCGGCATCGAGACGGACTGGACGACCTTCAGCGAGTACTTCGACCGGCTCGCGGCGGGCGGCATCTCCATGAACGTGGCCTCGGGCGTGTCGCCGCAGCAGGTCAAGCGCGTGGTGGTGGGGTTCAAGGAACGTCCGGCCAACGAGGCCGAGCAGGAGCGGATGAACGCGTACGTGGCTCAGGCCATGGAGCAGGGCGCCCTGGGGCTCACCGCGGCCTGGCACGCCAAGGGGCCGGAGTACCCTGACGAGGTGGTGTCCATGGCGCGGGTGGCGCGCAGGTACGGCGGCTACTACGGCGTGCACCTGGGGAGCGAGGGCTTCGACATCATGGAGGAGCTGGAGAAGGCGCTCAAGGTGGGCCGGGAAGCCGACATCCCCATCCACGTGTACCATCTCAAGATGCGCTCCAAGGAGAACTGGGGGCGGGTGATGGAGGTGGTGGAACAGATCGAGGAGGCCCGGAGCGAGGGTCTGGACGTCACCGCCAACCAGTATCCCTACACCGCCATGCAGCACCCGTGGCGGCGGCTGTTCCCGCGCTGGGTGCAGGACGCGCCCGTGCAGGAGACCATCGGCGAGTTCATGAGCCCGTCCTTCCGCCAGCGGGTCATGGACGATCCCGAGTTCACCCAGTACGTGAGCGAGCACGGCGGCTGGGAAGGCATCGTGGCGGCTCGCCTGGACAAGCCCGAGCACCACGCGTGGGAAGGCAAGACCATCCAGCAGATCGCCGAGATCCGCGGGCAGGACCCCGCCAGCACCTGCTTCGACCTGATCTACGGCGAGGGCATCTTCATCCACGGCATCCACCACACCATGCGCGAGCAGGACGTGCAGGACGTCATGCGGGTGCCCTGGATTTCGGTGTCCTCCGACGGCAGCGCCCTCAACCTCGAGTCCCCCGGCCGGCCGCATCCGCGCAGCTTCGGCACCAACGTGCGCGTGCTCGGCCGCTACGTGCGCGACGAGAAGGTGCTGACCCTCCCTGACGCGATCCGCAAGATGACCTCGCTGCCGGCCCAGGTGCTGGGGCTCAAGGACCGGGGGCTGCTCCGGGAAGGGTACTGGGCGGACGTCGTGGTGTTCGACCCCGACACGGTGGCGGACACGGCCACCTTCGATGAGCCCAAGCAGTATCCCAGGGGCGTCGAGTACGTGTTCGTGAACGGGCAGATGGTGATCGAGAACGGCGACCATACCGGCGCCCGGCCCGGTCGGGTCGTGTACGGCCCGGGTAAGAAGGAGGGGTGAGGATGGCGCTGCCGGAGAGTCTCTACGCCGACACGATCCTCGTCAACGGCAATGTGATCACGGTAGACGACGCCCGTCCCACCGCCGAGGCCGTGGCCCTCAAGGGCGACCGGATCCTTTACGTGGGAAGCAACGACGACGTGCGGCAATGCGCCGGCCGGAACACACGGGTCATCGACTGCGGCGGCAAGACGGTGCTCCCCGGGTTCATCGAGCCCCACACCCACTTCATGTCCTTCGGCGTCCGGCTGGGGATGGTGAACGTGCGGACTCCGCCCAACAACTCCATCGAGGACGTGCTGGCGCGTATCCGCGAGCGCGCGGCCGTCACCCCCAGGGGGCAGTGGATCGAGGCCCAGGGCTACGAGCATACCGCCGTGGCGGAGAAGCGCTGGCCCACCCTGGCCGAGCTCGACAGCGCGGCGCCGGACAATCCGCTGGTCATGACCTACCGCTCGTCCCACGTGTGGATGGCCAACAGCGCGGCGCTCAAGCTCGCCGGCATCGACGACGACACGCCGCAGCCCGAGGGCGGCCACATGGACCGGGATCCGCAAACCGGCAAGCTTACCGGGGTGCTCAGGGAGAAGGCCGCCGCTCGGCCGGTGAACAACCTGGTGCCGCATCCGACCCTGCAGCAGCTCAAGGACGGCGTGGAGCTGGCGGGCCGCGAGTACAACTCGGTGGGCATCACCTCCACCCACGACGCCGGCACCGGCGACACCCCGGACCACTACCGGGCGTACCAGGAGACCATCGACGAGGGCCGCCTCAAGGTGCGGGTCTACCTGATGATCCACGACCTCCCCTACAAGCGCTTCTACCTGGAGCGGGACCTGGGGCTCCGCACCGGCTTCGGCTCGGACTGGTTGCGGCTGGGCGCGGTCAAGACCTGCAGCGACGGTTCCATCCAGGTGCACACCTGCGCCTTCTACGACCCCTACATCACCAGCGATACCGACGACCCCACCAAGGACCCGCGCGGCGTGCTCCAGTACTCGCCCGAGGAGCAGAAGAAGCTCGTGTCCGAAGCCCACGGCAAGGGCTACCAGGTGGCTATCCACGCCCAGGGCGACCGTGGCGTGGACGTGGCGCTGGATGCCGTGGAGAACGCCATGAACGAGGTGCCGCGGCCCGACCCGCGCCACCGCATCGAGCACTGCCAGGGGGTCACCCGGGACGCGTTGGCGCGGATGAGTCGCCTGGGAGTCATCGCGTCGTTCTATCCCCATCACGTCTGGTACTGGGGCGACCGCCACATCCATGACTTCCTGGGCATGGAGCGGGCGCAACGGCTGGACCCCATGCGCACGGCCATTGACCTGGGCGTGGTCACCGTAGCCCACTCCGATACGCCCATCGCGCTGCCCAAGGACCCGCTCTTCGCCACCGATCCGCTCTTCGGCATCTGGTGCGCGGTGAACCGCAAGACCCGGGCGGGGGTGGTGCTCGGCGAGGACGAGCGCATCACGCCCATGGAGGGTATCCGGGCCTACACCATCAACGCTGCCTACGCAGCCTTCGAGGAAGGCATCAAGGGCTCCATCACCGCGGGCAAGCTAGCCGACCTGGTGGTGCTGGGGGACAATCCGCTGACCGTGGACCCGTGGGAGATACGCAACGTCCCGGTGGAGCGGACCATCGTGGGGGGAGAGGTGGTGTACGAGGCGTGACGGGTGGCGGCTGCGAGCGTGAATAAAAAGCCGCGCCGGTTTCCCGGCGCGGCTTTTTGTTCGCTGAAGTTTGGCGATCAGGCTTTGACGTCCATCTCCTCCAGCATGATCTTCTCGTCCGGGCGCGGCGTCCACACGAGGTTACGGGCCGCTCCGTACTGGTCGAAGAGCTGGTACAACGGGATCATCGGCGCTTCCTCCATGATGACCGCGTTCATCTCCTGGAGGATCTTCAACCGCTTGGCGTCGTCCGATTCCGCCTGCTCGGCGTCCACGAGCGCGTCGAAAGCCGCGTTGCTGAAGTTGGTGCGCTTGGAGCCGCCGGTGCGGAAGTACTGGTAGAGCGGCGTGTCGGTGTCCAGCACGCTGCCCCGGCCGATGTAGTAGAACGGACTCTTGCCGCCGTTGACGCCGTCGCGGCCCCAGAAAACCACCCATTCCTGCGGTACGATCTCGACCCGGAAGCCGCCCTTGGACATCTGGCTGGCTACCACCTGCACCAACTCGGTGTCGTTCGCGTACTTGCCCGGCGAGTAGTGCAGCTTGACGTCCACGCCGTTGGGATATCCGGCCTTGGCCAGCAACTCTTTTGCCTTCTTGGGGTCGTAGGGGTAGCGCTTTAGGTTGGGGTTGTACCCGTAAACGCGGGGTCCCACCGGTCCCTGAAGCACCTCGCCGTTGCCGTCGAAGATGTTCTTGACGATGGAGTCGGCGTCCACGCAGTAGTTGGCGGCCTGCCGAACCAGCTTGTTGTCCCAGGGCTTGAAGTTGACGTTCAACGCGAAGAAGTAAATCCGCAGACCCGGCACGCTGCGCACCGAGACCCGGGGGTGGCGGTTGATCCGCTCCACCTCATGCACCGGCACCCGGTCCATGACGTCGCACTGTCCCGCCTGGAGGCCGGCCATGCGTGAGTTGACCTCCACGACCTTGCGCCACACCAGCTCCTTGATGGCCGGTTTCTTGCCCCAGTAGTCGTCGTTGCGCGTCAGCACCAAGTCGCCGTCACGTTTGAAGCTGACGAACCTGTAGGGGCCCGTGCCGGTGGGGTGCTTGTCCACGTCCTTGCCGTACTTGTCGGCCACGGTCTTGCTCATGATGAAGCGGTTGCGGACGCCGCGGGACAGGAACGTGACCGAGGGTTTCTTGGTGATGACGACGACCGTGTGGTCGTCGGGTGTCTGAACCTCCTGTACGTTCCGGAACGAACGCCGTTGCAGGCTCCTCTTGTCGTTCTTCATCCGGTCGATGGAGAAGGCCACGTCCGCGGAGGTGAGGGGGCTGCCGTCGTGGAACTTGACGCCCTTGCGCAGCTTGAACTCCCACTCCTTGCCCCGGAACTCCCACGACTCCGCCAGCCTTCCCACGAACTTGGCCTGTTCGTAGTCGAACTCCACCAGCGGTTCCATCATGTGCTGCCACTGGCCGTATATGGCGCCGCTGCTGTGGTCGTAGGGGTGAAGGTTGTCCATGTTGCTGGCGTTGTACACGATCACGCGGTCCTTGGACGCCGCGTACGCGAACTGCCCCAGCGAAGGATTTATCAGGGCCGCCGCCCCCAGGGCGGCCCCGCCCTTCAGCACGTCCCGCCGGCTGATCCGTCTTCTGCCGTCGCTCATATCGCAACTCCTTTCCGTTCGGGTCCTTGGTTCTTCGGCCGTTCTTCCTAGTCCATGGGGTGACGCTTCAGAAACTCGAGGAAGTGCGCGTTGGCCACGTCCGGCATCTGGCGAAGGTAGCCGTGATTGCCGTCCTCCACGAGCTTGAACTCGGCGCCGGCGATGCCCTCGGCCAGCACCTTGGACGACTCCACGTGGCTGCCGGTGGCTTCGTCCACCGTGTCTCCGGCGCCGCAGATCACCAGCGTCGGGCACTGGATGCGGTCCAGCAGGTGGCGGGTCTCGTGCTCCTGGCGGGCCACGACGTGCCGGAGATAGGGCCGCAGCGGGGTGAAGTAGGTCCTGTTCACCTCGCGGAACTTTTCGACCTTGTCCGGGTGGTCGCGCACGAATTCCGGCGGGAACATGAAGGCGCCACCCAAGATGTCTTCCATGTAGTGCTCGTGGCCCTTCTCGGCCATTGCCACGGCGGTGGAGTAGGGGACGCCGCGCTCGTAATACTGGTCATCGTAGGAGGAACCCGGCCCGGAGCCGGAGAGGATCACGCTGTGAACCACCTCGGGATGGTCGATGGCGATCCACTGGCAGACGCGTCCGCCCATGGAGTGACCCAGGAAATGCGCGCGGCCGATGCCAAGCGCCTCCACCAGGTTGACGCAGTCATCGGCGAACATCCGCGTGGAGTAGTGGACGTCAGGCTTGTCGCTCCGTCCCGTGCCCCGGTGGTCCCAGGTCAGCACCCGGTAGTGTTGCGCCAGCTCGGGGACCTGGAAGATCTTCCAGTGGTCGCCGGACATCCCGGTGCCGCTCACCAGCACCAGCGGCTCGCCGCTGCCGTGGAACTCGTAGTGGAAGTTCAGGCCGCTGACGTTGGCGATGGGCATGATTCCCTCGCGATGGAGTTGACTCGTGGGGTGTGTCGCATGTGAAACTCAGAACACCGCCATGCCCTCAGAACACCACCACGCCCCGGGCCGCCTCTCCCTGCTTGAGCCGCTCGACCCCCTCGTTGATGTCGTCGATCTTGTAGCGGTGCGACACCAGCCGGTCCAGGTCGAGCCGGCCGGCCTTGTAGTGCTCCACCATCCTGGGGATGTCGATGAGTTGCCGGGCGTTGCCGTAGCCCGTGCCGGTGAGGGTCTTCTGCTCCCTGACGAAGCGCAGGGGATTGATGGACGCCGTGTGGTCCATGGGCGCCATCCCCACCACCACGACGGTGCCGCCCACCCGGGCGCACTCGAGCGCCTGCTCCACCGTGGGGCCGAGGCCGATGGCCTCGAAGACGTAGTCCACGCCGCCGCCGGTGATCTCGCGGACGCGCTTGGCCGCGTCCTCGCGCGAGCTGTTGATCTTGTGGGTGGCGCCGAACTCCTGGGCGTATTCGAGCTTCCCGTCGAGGATGTCGATGGCGATGATCGTGCTGGCGCCCACCAGGCGGGCGCCCTGGATGCAGTTGAGCCCCACGCCGCCGCAGCCGATGACCGCCACGGTGTCTCCGGCCTCCACCCGCGCGGCGTTGGTGACGGAGCATACGCCGGTGGTGACGCAGCAGCCGATGAGGGCGGCCACCTCGGGCGGTATGTCGCCGGGGACGGGGACAGCCTGCTCTGCCGGGCACACTACCTGCTCGGCCCAGGTGCCGAGCCGCGCGGAGATAAAAAGCGGCTGCCCCTTGAGGCTCACCCGGGCCGTGCCGTCGTGCATCATCTGGCGCGGGGAGTCGTGGCCGTTGCAGAGAACCGGGATGCCGCGGGCGCAGTTCTCGCAACGGCCGCAGTTGGCACGGAAGGAAAGGATGACGTTGTCGCCCGGCTTGACGTGGTCCACGCCCTCGCCCACGGCTTCCACCACGCCGGCGCCCTCGTGGCCGAGGATCACGGGCGTCCGGTTGTCCCACTCGCCCTTGATGTTGTGCAGGTCGCTGTGGCAGATGCCGGTGGCGCCGATGCGGACCTGCACCTCCTGCGCCCTGGGACCCTCGAGGTCCACGTCCTCCACCACGAGAGGGGTGTTCTGCTCCAGCAGCACCGCGGCCTTCATGCCTGCATCTCCATGACCAGCCTTGTGGCGAGGGGCGGGCTTGAAACCCGCCCCTGTTCGAAAGCCGCCTCTACTTGACCGCCATCTCCCAGGTGCGGATTCTCTCGTCGGACCGCGGGTCCCACTCGATGTTGCTGGCGAACCCGTAAATGTCCGCCAGGTTCCACAGCGGCACCCACGGGGAATCCTCTTTCAGGATACGGCCGATCTCGTGCAGAATCTTGGCGCGCTTCTCGGGATCGGCTTCCGCCATCTCCGCTTCGATGAGCTTGTCGAGCGCGGGGTTGCTGTAGTCGATTCGTGGACTGGCGCCGGTCTTGAAGTACTGCTCGACATGCGTGTGGACGTCGATGACGCTGCCCCGGCCGATGTAGTAGAAGGGCATCTTGCCCCCGTTGACCCCGGATCTGCCCCAGAACACAACCCACTCCTGAGAGATGAGCTCGACGTTGAATCCACCCTTTTTCATCTGGGCGGCGAAGGCCTGGAGGACCTCGCTATCCTTGGGATAACGTCCCTGGGAGTAGTAGAGCTTCACCGAGACGCCGTCAGGGTAGCCGGCCTTGGCCAGCAGCTCGCGCGACTTCTTCGGGTCGTAGGGATAACGCTTGGCGTTCGGATCATGGCCGATGTACGTCTTCGCGCCGGCACCCTGCACCACGAAACCCAGGCCGTCGAAGATGTTCTTGACGATGGAGTCGGCGTCTATCGAATAGTTGGCCGCCTGCCGCACCAGCTTGTTGTCCCAAGGCTTGAACCCCGGGTTGATGGCCAGGAAGTAGATGCGCGATCCGGGAACGGACTTGATGGTGATCCTGGGGTTCTGCTTCAGGCGCTCCACTTCGTGGGGCGGCACGGCGTTGATGACGTCCACCTGCCCGGCCTCCAGGGCCGCGACCCGCGCCGCTTCCTCCGTCACCTTGCGCCACACCATCGTCTTGACCTGCGGCTTCGGCGAGCCCCAGTAGTCGTCGTTGCGCTCCAGCACCAGGTCGCCGTCGCGCTTGAAGCTCTTGAACTTGTAGGGACCGGTGCCGATGGGGTGCTTGTCCACGTCCTCGCCGTGCTTCTCGGCGGCCGCCTTGCTCATGACGAAGCGGCTCTGAAGCTTGTCGAGGAAGACGACGTTGGGCGTGTCGGTCACCAGGACGATGGTGTGGTCGTCAACCACGCGCATCTCCGTCAGCTCTCTCAGTTGCCGCCGCTGCAGGCTCTTCTTGTCGGTCTTGATGCGGTTGAACGAAAACTCCACGTCGTGCGCGGTCAAGGGCGAGCCGTCGTGGAACTTGATGCCCTTCTTCAGCTTGAAGACCCACTCCTTGCCCTTGAATTCCCAGGACTCGGCGAGCTTGGGAACGTACTTGTTGGCCTTCTGGTCCACCTGCACCAGCGGCTCCATGATGTGCTCCCAGATGCCGTAGGCCGGGCTCAGGCTGTGGTTGTAGGGGTGGAGCGAGTCGATGCCGCCCGCGTGGTAGATCACCACCCGGTCCTTGGAGGCGGCCATGGCGGAGCCGGCGACGAGCACGCCCAGGAGGAGCGCCGCGCCCGCGACCAGTGTCCCTGTCCGCTTCCACAAACTTCCACGAATACGTGTGTCGGGTTTCATTGAGCCATCCCCCTTTTGGAATGCGGGCCTCTCCCCACCGTGGAGGAGGACTTGGTTGCTACTTGATACTCATCTCCCAGGCGCGGATCCTCTCGTCGGAACGAGGTTTCCACTCGATGTTGCTGGCGGCGCCGTAGATGTCCGCCAGAACCCACAACGGCACCCACGGCGAGTCCTCCTTCACGATCCGGCCCAACTGGTGCAGCAGCTTGAGACGCTTCTCGGGATCGGTCTCCGCCTGTTCCAGTGCCATGATCCTGTCGAACTCGGGATTGCTGTAGTCGACACGGACGCTCGCGCCGGTCTTGAAGTACTGCTCAAGGTGCGTGTGCGCGTCGACGACGCTGCCCCGGCTGATGTAGTAGAAGGGCATCTTGCCGCCGTTGACCCCGGTCTTGCCCCAGAACACCACCCATTCCTGGCTGATCAGCTCGATGTTGAAACCGCCCTTCTTCATCTGGGCCGCGATGGCCTGCACCACCTCGGTGTCCTTGGGATACCGTCCCGCGGAATAGTACATCTTTACGTTGACGCCGTCCGGGTATCCCGCCTTGGCCAGAAGCTCACGGGCCTTCTTGGGGTCGTAGGGATAGCGCTTGGCGTTGGGGTCGTAGCCGATGTGTTGCTTCGCGGCGGCGCCCTCCACCACGAAACCGAGGCCGTCGAAGATGTTCTTCACGATGGGGTAGGCGTCCACCGCATAGTTGGCCGCCTGCCGCACGAGCTTGTTGTCCCAGGGCTTGTACGCCGGGTTGAGGGCCAGGAAGTAGATGCGCCCCCCGGGCACCGTCTTGATGTTGATCCTGGGGTTCCTCTTCAGGCGCTCCACCTCGTGGGCGGGCACCGCGTTGACCACGTCAGCCTGTCCGGCCTCCAGGGCCGCGACCCGGGCGGCCTCCTCGGTGACCTTGCGCCACACCATGGTCTTGATCTGCGGCTTCGGGGAGCCCCAGTAGGCGTCGTTGTGCTCCAGGACAAGGTCGCCGTCGCGCTTGAAGCTCTTGAACTTGTAGGGTCCGGTGCCGATGGGGTGCTTGTCCACGTCCTTGCCGTACTTCTCCGCGGCAGCCTTGCTCATGACGAAGCGGGTCTTGATCTTGTCGAGGAACACCACGTTGCGCGTGTCCGTCACCAGGACGATGGTGTGGTCGTCCACGACCCGCATCTCCACCAGCTCTCTCAGTTGCCGCCGCTGCAGGCTGTTCTTGTCCGTCTTGATGCGGTTGAACGAAAACTCGACGTCGTGCGCCGTGAGCGGCGTGCCGTCGTGGAACTTGATTCCCTTGCGCAGCTTGAACGTCCACTCCTTGCCCTTCAACTCCCAGGACTCCGCCAGCTTGGGCACGTATGCTCCACGCTCCTCGTCCACCTGCACCAGCGGCTCCATGATGTGCTCCCAGATGGAGTAGGCCGGGCCCAGGCTGTGGTTGTAGGGGTGGAGTGAATCGATGCTGCCGGCGTTGTAGATCACCACCCGGTCCTTGGAGGCCGCCCAGGCGGAGCCGGAGACGAGCAAGCCGAGGAGGAGTGCCGCCCCTGCGACAAGCGCTCCAGCCTGCTTCCACAGATTTCCACGTGTTTCCAGTCTCATTGAGCCTTCCTCCTTTCGGAATGCGGACCCAGTGCGGTCCGTGTCCCGCGATACATATGAAATTGTCGTGTCGGAAGTCAACCCTGAGCGCCTCCTGATTGACGTTGCACCGGCGCGGCTATATTCATGGATCTGCGCCGCCGACAACGGCATCCCGGCAACTACTTGCGGAGGTTCTCAATGGCTGGAAGTCGCTTGCCCTATCCCGACACTGTGTTCTTCAACGGAAAGGTACGCACGTTCGCCCCCGGAACGCCCGTGGCTCAGGCGGTGGCCTGCTCCGGAGGCCGGATCGTCGCCGTGGGCGCCTCCGACGACGTCCGGCGGCTCGGCGGCGCCGACACCCGGGAGGTGGACCTCAGGGGCCTTACCGTGATCCCCGGGCTGACCGACGCCCACGTGCACCTGGCGGACAAGGGGCTGGCGGACATGCAGTTGGTGGACGTCCGCGACTTCTACGGTCCGGTGAACAACATCGACACCGTGCTCACGCGCCTGTCGAAGAAAGCCGCGGAGACTCCCACGGGCGACTGGGTGGTGGCGCAGGGAAGCCCGATGCAGGACTTCCGCATGAAGGACAAGCGCTTCCCGGACCGCGTCGACCTCGATGCCGCCGTCCCCGAGCACCCCACGTCCGTCTCCTTCGGCGCCCACGTCACCGTGGCCAATTCGAGAGGCCTGGGGCTCGCCGGCATCGACCGGGAAACGCCGGATCCGGCCGGCGGCGCCATCGAGCGGGACTCCGACACCGGAGAGCCCACCGGCATCCTGCACGAGCGCGCCCAGCACATCGTGACGGGCGTGATCCCCGAGTTCGATGCCACGGCGCGCAAGCTGGGCATCGCCTTCGCCGTGCAGCAGGCCCTCGAACGGGGAGTGACCACCATCCACGACATCGTCAAGGACCCGTCCGCGGTGCGCGCCTACCAGGAGCTCAGGGCGGAGGGGGGCCTGCACATGCGCTCGAGCCTCCTGCTGCGCGTCATCGAGTCCGAGATGAGCACGGACAGCGTGCTGGAGACCGGCCTCCAGACCGGCTTCGGCGACGAGTGGCTGCGGGTGGGTGGCGCGAAGATGAGCATCGACGGCGGCATCACCGGCCGCAACGCGCTGTTCTACGAACCCTACCTCGACACGCCGGACTACAGCGGGCTCATCCGCATCCAGCAGGACGAGCTGGACGACACCGTGCTGCGCTGCCACACCGCCGGCCTCCGCTGCTGCGTGCACGCCATCGGCGACCGCGCCTTCGACATGTCGCTGGAGGCCTACGAGAAGGCGCTGGCCGAATTGCCGCGCGAAGACCACCGCCACCGCATCGAGCACATGGGCAACTGGCTGATGACCCCCGAGCGCATCGAGCGTCTCGTGCGCAATGGCATCGTCGCCATTCCCAACATCTCCTTGGGTTACTTCGTCGGCGATTCCATCCGCGCCGCCATCGGCGCCAAGCGCATGGAGCGGGCGTTCCCGCTCAAGACGCTCCTGGAGGCGGGCGTCAAGATGGCCGGCGGCTCCGACGCCCCCGGCTACTGGCCGGTGGATCCGCTGCGCGACATCGGCGCCTACGTCTCCCGCCGGATGCTGTGGGACGAAACCCTGGCGCCGGAGGAAGCCTTGAGCGTCCAGGATGCTTTCGAGCTCCACACCACCCATGCCTCCTTCGCCGGCTTCGAGGAGGATATCAAGGGAACCCTGGAGGTCGGCAAGCTGGCGGACATGGCGGTATTGGCGGACGACCCCTTCGAGATTCCCGCGGAACGCATCAAGGACCTGAAGGTGGAGATGACGGTGGTGGGGGGCGAGATCAAGTACCAGGCCTGAACTGCGCGCGAGGCACGGGCGCGGGCGGTTTTGAAACCCGCCCCTACGCATCTCGTTGGTTGATTCCGCCTACGACTGTCCCTGGTTCAGGCGGATCTCCGTATCGCCCGCGGCAAGCTCGTGCCGCGTGCCCTGCACCACCACGCCCAGTGTCGCCGGCGACTCCCCGTCCAGTGAGATGCGCGCGCGCTCGCGCGTCAGGTCCAGTCCCACCCGCCGCCCGCGGTAGAGGATCACAAGGCGCAGGGCGGGCAGCTCTTCGGGTAGACAAGGGTCAATGCACAGGGTCTCGCCCATGGTGTCGACGCCGGCGTAGCGGGTGAGCAGGAGTTCGTCAAGGCCGCCCAGGGCGCCCATGTGCAAGCCCTCGGGGGTGGTGCCGCCCTGGATGTCGGCGACGTCGCTTTGCAGCGCCTCGGTGAAATAGCGCCACGAGGTGCCCGGGTCGGTGCGCGCCTATATCGCGGCGTGCACCACGCGGCTCAGGGTCGAGCCGTGGGACGTCCGGGCGGTGTAGTAGTCCACGGTCTTGCGTATGGTTTCGTCGTCGAGCTTGTACCCGAGCTGCAGGAACAGGGCGCGGAGCTCGTCGGTTCCCAGCAGGTAGAACAGCATCAGCACGTCCGCCTGTTTCGACACCTTGTAGCGGTTGGGGGTGTCGCCTTCGGCTTCGAGGATGCGGTCCAGCCGCTCGATGTTGCCGTACTTCTCGCGGTATCCGTCCCAGTCGAACTCCTCCAGCGCCCCGTATCCTTCGAACTGGCTGATGACGCCTTCGCCGTGAAACGGCACGGTCATCCTGCGGCTCATGTCACGCCATTTCTGCTCTTCCTCCGGCGCTAGACCGATCTCTTCGGTGAGTTCCGCCCGCCGGCTCTGGCCCAGCAGGTCCAGCACCTCGAAGGCCCGCTCCAGCAGCCACACCACCATCACATTCGTGTAGGCGTTGTTCCGCAGGCCGCCGGTTTCGGCGTCGGGGTACATGTCGTGGTACTCGTCCGGGCCCATGACGCCGTGGATCTCGTAGCGTCCGGTGGTCTCGTTCCGCTCCGCGAGACTGGACCAGAAGCGCGCGATCTCCAGGATCATCTCGGCGCCGTAGCGGGACAGGAATTCCCGGTCGCCGGTGGTCTTGTAGTAGCGCCAGACGTTGTAGACGATGGCGATGTTGACGTGCCGCTGCCGGTGGCTGTTGTCGTCCAGCCAGCGGCCGGAGTTGGGGTTCAGGTGCAGCTTCTGGGTCTCCTCGGTGCCGTCGCTGCCGCTCTGCCAGGGATACATGGCGCCCTTATAGCCATCCTCCCGGGCGGCCCTGCGCGCGGCATCCAGCCGGTGGTAGCGGTACAACAGCAGCGACCGGGCGATCTCCGGTATCCGGGCGATGTAGAAGAACAGGAAGTACAGCTCGTCCCAGAAAATGTGGCCGCGGTAGGCCTCGCCGTGGAGTCCCCGGGCGGCCACCGCGGCGTCCAGGTCCACCGAGTTCGGGGACGCGGTCTGGAGCAGGTGGAAGGCGTGCAGGCGCAGGACCTTCTCCTCTTCCGGGCATGAAGGGAGCTCCACGTCGCAACGGCGCCACAGGGATTGCCACGCGCTTGCATGGGAATCCAGCAACTCCACGAACCGGCCGGCCGTCGCTGCCGCGGACCGGGCGGCTTGGCCGCTTTCCGAGATGGCCCGGTCACGGGACGAGTACAGGGCCACCGTCTTCTCCAGCGTCACCACCTGCTTCTTCCCTACCGGGACGACGAACTCCTGCGTTATCGCTTCCGCTTCCTCTATGGTGCGGGGCGCGACTTCCTCGTATTCCTCCTGCCGGAAGAGCCGGGTGCGTGCCGCCAGCGCCAGCCGGATGCGCGACTGGTTGGTCTGGACCACGAGGTACATGCCGTCTTCGCCCGTGCGGCCCTTCTCCAGGGTTTCCAGGTGCTTGGAATTGAGCTGGCGATAGCGCGGGACCCCGGCGTTGATGACCGACCCGTCCAGCGAGGATCGAATGGTGACGTTTCCCGACCAGTCCTCCGCCAGCAGCGTCCAGCGCAGGACCGCTAGGTGCGGATGCCGCATGTGCACCAGCCGCCGGCTGCGAATGAAGCTGGTGCGACCTTCGGGATCACGGAACCGCAGCCTTCGCGTCAGCAAACCGTTCTTGAGGTCCAGCTCCTGCTGGTAGGCCAGCACCTCGACCGCCGACAGCTCGAACCACGGCCCGTCTTCCAGGCGGAACCGCAGTCGGAGCCAGTTGGGCAGGTTGACCAAGTCCTCGTTGACTACCACGCGGTCGCCGACCGTAGTCTCCAGGCGGTTGTAGCAACCGGCGAGATAGGTGCCGGGGTAGTGCACGTCGCCGGCCTCGGCCCCTTCCGCGGCGCCGCGGGTGGCGAAGTAGCCGTTGCCGAGGGTGCAGAGGGCTTCACGCAAGCCTTGCTTGGCCGGGTCGAAGCCGTCGTAGCGGAAGATCCATTCGCTCATGGCTACCTACAGCACCCCGGCGCGGATGGTGTGGCGAGCGACGATGCGTTGCCCGTGTGTGCGGCGGTTGCCGACGCTGTCCTCCAGGGTCGCCTCCTCGTCCACCACCTCCAGCACCGCCACGTCTGCCTCCCTGCCCACTTCGAGGACGCCGAGGCGGTCTTCCCATCCGATGGCGCGGGCGGCGTTGATGGTGCAGCCGGCGACGATCTCATCGAGGTCCAGTCCCAGCATCAGGAACTTGGTCAGGGTGGTGGGCAGGTCCACCACGGGGCCGGAGCCGCTCATCCTGTGCAGGTCGGTGCTGATGATGTCCGGGCGCAGTCCCTGGTCCATGGCCCGGGCCACCAGGTCGAAGTCGAAGTGCCCGTTGGCGTGGGCGACGTCGAAGACGACCCCGCGTTTCTGCGCCTCCAGAACGGCAGGCCGCAGACGGCCGTCCGGGTCCACGATGGCCGGCTGTTTCGGCGTGTAGCAGTGGGTGACGATGTCGCCCGGACGCAGCGTCTCGACGATCTCCTCCATGGGTATGCCGGTGTCTCCCACGTGCACCATCACCGGAGAATTGCTGGCGTCTCCGGCTCCCACCGCCATCCCGAGGGCCTCGCGGCCGTTGTCTCCCACCGACTTGACGTGCAGGCGGATCTTGATGCCCACGGCGACGTCCGGGTTCTCCCGCACCGTGCGCGCGGCGTTGTCGGGGTCGGCGAAGCCGATGTTCTCGAGCTCTCCGGGCGCGTTGAGGACTCCGTGCTGCGCCACCGCGACAAAGGCCAGCATGCGCGTGCGGGACCGTTCGTACACCAGGTGCCGGAACCCCGTGAAGTTCACCGGCCCGGCCGAGCCCGCGTCCGCGGTGGTGGTGACGCCGCTGGCGCCGCACACGGCGTCGAGGTCGGTGCCGTAGGGGTTGACGCCCCAGTAGCTGTGCACGTGGAAGTCGATGAGCCCCGGGGTGACGAAGCAGCCGCCGACGTCGAGGATCTGCCCGGCGCCGTCCCGCGCGAGACCCTTCTCCATGGCTGCGATGCGGCCGCCGGCGATGCCCACGTCAAGCTCCCGCCGCGGTCCGGCCCCCGGGTTGATCACGGTTCCGTTTACGAGAAGCAGCTCGAATGCGTCGCTCACGGCTGGTCTCCCTCTAGATGGAGTTCTTCGACTTCGCTCCGCTACGCTCAGGATGAACGGGGTGAGGCTTCCATAACCGTTCGTCCTGAGCGTAGCGGAGCGTAAGCGAAGCGAAGTCGAAGGACTCCATCTCTCCCTATTCTTCCGACAGCCCGTAGAACCGCGTGGGGTTCTCGTGCAGGATCTTGTCGATGACGTGGGGTGCTACCTCACCCTTTTCCCGCAGGCCCTTGAGCGCCAGCAGCTCGCTGGCGTTGTCCGCGTGGCCGTAGTCCGACCCGATCATGATCATGTCTTCGCCCGCGTGCTGGAGCACGTAGGGCAGGTCGTCGTCGGTCTGGCACGCGACGTAGAGCCGGTTGGCCGCGAGCAGGTCCTCGTCGGGCTTCACGCCGGCCTTGCGTTGCCGCAGCGTGATGTCCCGGACCACGTGTGGCACCCACTGGGCCGCCACCTCGATGGCGCCGATGCGCAGGCCGGGGAACCGCTCCGGAATGCCGCGCATGACCATCGCGTGGACCGCGCCGATGACCGTGAGTTTGGCGGTGCGGAACGGGTCGTTGCCGAAGGCCTCCGAGACGGCGGCGTTACCGATGCCCGAGTGGATGCCGATGGGCACGTCGAGACGGGCGGCTTCCTCGTAGAGCGGGAAGAAGTAGGGGTGGTGGAGAGGGTGATGGGTCTCCAGGCCCCGCATGAAAACCGCACAGGCGCCGCGCTCCGTGGCCCAACGCAGTTCGTCCAGGGCCTCTTCCATGCTCAAGAGCGGTAGCTGCACGGCCCAGCGGAGCCGCCCCTTGCCCGCCGCCCAGATGTCCGCCAGCCAGCGGTTGTAGGAACGGCAGAGCGCGAGTTCCACGTCCGAGCGGTCGGTTACGGGGCGCAGGAAGAGGGTCGGATAGAGCACCTGCACGTCGGTGCCGATCTCGTCCATGTGCTTCAGGCGCGCGTCGATGTCGGCCATGTCCCGGGACTCCTTGGGGGTGTCCAGGCCGATGTTGTCACGGCCGCCGATGAGCTTCCCGTTGATGACCCAGAAGTTGCGCGTGCCGCCCTCGGGCATGTCCAGCGTAACGGGCACCGGACGGAAGCGCTTGTCCCGGCCCTCCAGGTAGTCCCAGGTGTGCTCCGTCTCGATGACGTGGGCGTCGGCGTCGATGGCCAGCATGTTCTCCTCCGAATGGCGTCCTTCGACTTCGCTTCGCTATGCTCAGGACGAACGGTTGTGGAGCCCTACCCCGTTCATCCTGAGCCCTTCGGCAAGCTCAGGACAGGCGTAGCGAAGCGAAGTCGAAGGACGCCATCTAGTCTTCCGCCAGTCCGTAGAAGCGCGCCGGGTTGTGGGCGAGGATCTTGTCGATCACCTCGGCGGCGATCTCGCCCTTGTCGCGGATCCCGCGGAGCGCCAGCAACTCGCTGGCGTTGTCGGCGTGGCCGTAGTCCGAGCCCACCATGAGGTTGTCTTCCGTGCCGTAGCCGAGCACGTAGGGCAGGTCGTCGTCGGTCTGGCATGCCACGAACAGCCGCTGGGTCCTGAGCAGGTCGTCATCCAGGCGCCGGCCCGCCTTCTTGAAGCGCAGGCGCAGGTCGTGCAGCACGTAGGGAAGCCACTGGGCGGTGACCTCGATGGCGCCGATGCGCAGTTGCGGAAACCGCTGCGGGATCCCGTGCAGCACCAGCGCGTGGAACGCCCCCACCACCGTCAGCTTGGAGGTGGTAAAGGTGTTGTCCGTGCCGAACGTGTCCAACACCGCGAAGCTGCCCTGGCCGGCGTGGATGCCGATGGCAAGGTCCAGCCGCTGGGCTTCCTCGTAGATCGGGAAGAAATAGGGGTTGTGGAGCGGCTGATGGGTCTCCACGCCGCGCAGCGACACCGCGCAGGCGCCGTTCTCCCTTGCCCAGATCATCTCTTCCAGCGACGCCTCCATGCTCAGCACCGGGAGTTGCACCGCCCAGCGCAGTCGCTCCGGCGCCTTTCTCCAGATGTCGGCGAGCCAGCGGTTGTAAGCGCGGCACAGGGCCAGCTCCACGTCCGGCCGCTCGGTGAAGGGCCGCAGGAGCACTGTGGGATAGAGCACCTGGACGCCGGTGCCGATCTCGTCCATGTGGCGAAGCCGCCGGTCGATGTCGGTCATCTCCCGCGCTTCCGGCGGCGTGTCCGCGCCGACGTTGTCGCGGCCGCCGATAAGCCGCCCGTCGATGATCCAGAAGTTCCCGCGGTTGCCCGAGGGCATGTCCGCGGACACCGGAACGGGCCGGAAACGCCGGTCCGCGCCCTCCAGGTAGTCCCACGTGGCCTCGTTCTCGATCACGTGGGCATCGGCGTCGATCGTAAGCATGGCGTTCTCCGTCACGCCCCCAACTGTTTCGCGAACCAGTCGACGATGAAGCTCCGCCGGTCGAAACGCTTCTCGCCGTGGCCGACGCCGTCCAGCAGTTCCCGCGGCGCGTTGACGGCGTTTTCGTACAGCCGGACGGCGCCGCGCGGGTCCATGACCCGGTCGTCGTGGTTGTAGCCCACCAGCAACGGGCACTCGATCTTTTGCGCCCGCCCCACCAGGGTGAACTCCTTGATGCGCTCCCGGGCGTCGGCCAGGTCCTCGGCGCCCATGAGCCAGCGCAGCCGCTCCTGGATGGGCGGGTAGAAGTCGAAGATGTCGTCAACCAGGTTGTAGGCCCCGCTCCACACCGCCACGGCCTTGATGCGCTTCTCCTCGGTGGCGCAACGGGGTCCCGAATATCCGCCCATGCTGGAGCCGTGGAGGGCGATGCGGTCCGGGTCCACGTCCGGGCGCGTCACCAGGTAGTCGATGACCGCCTTGGCCACCCGTTCCGAGTCGGGCGGCGCGTAGAGCTTCTTCTCCCGCAGCGTGGCGCCGTGGCCGGGGCCGTCCACGTCGATGAAGCTCATGCCCCGGCGCACGTACTGGGCGGCGTCGCCCTCGAGCCCGCGCAGCAGGATGCCGTCGGCGCCGCCGTAGTTGTACACCACGGGGAAGCGCGTTTCGGCCTTGCCCCGGGCCGGATAGAACAGCGCGTCCAGCAGGTGCCCCTCGTAGGGGATCTCGACGCGTTCGAAGGGCGGCGGCACCAGACCCCAGGCCTTGTCGAAGGTCTCCTTGAGCTTGTAGTGGCTCTGCATCATGCGCGGGTCGGCTTCCGGCATGTACACGAGCGCGCGCCGGTGGAACTCCGCCGCCCGCCGGTAGAAGTCGTGGGCGGTGACGTTGCGCCCCTCGTCGTCGAACCCCGCGGCCAGGGCCTCGTTCTTCTCGGCCATGCGGGTCCACTCCGTGTGCCAACTGTCGATGTTGTAGGGCTTGCAGCGGCGCGCCACCTCCCGGACATCGGGGTCCGGGTGCAGCGGCGACACCTCCACGCGCACGTCGAGCTGCCCGCCGCCGGGCAGGCCGGGTCCCGGAAAGAGGCGCTTCTCCAACTCGTCGCCAGCCAGCGGCTTGTCCGGGGATTCCTTCATCCGATCTCCTTTGCGCCGGCTTTCCGTGAAGTGGTCAGATGCCGTAGAAGGCGCTGGGGTTGTCCTGGGTGATCTTCTTCACGGCGTCGTGGGAGATGTCTCCGTTGTCGGCCCGCTGCTTGAGGAGGCCCAGGAAATCCATCTCCTGGGCGGAGTCGTTGTGGGTGTAGTCCGAGCCCACCAGGAGGTTGTCGTCGCCGGTGTGCTGGAGGACGTAGTCCAGGTCCTCGTCCACCTGAAACGACACGTACATGCGGTTCCGCCGCAGGATGTCCTCCGGCATCTCCTCGATCTCCATGGTGGAGCGCAGCACGCTGGTGGGTCTCTCGAGGTTCTTCTCGATCCGGCGGCGGATCTCGTAGAGCACGAACGGCACCCAGGAGGCGGTGGCCTCGATGAAGCCGAAGCGCAGCTCGGGGAACCGGTCGGGCACGCCGTGCACGATCAGGGACTGGAACGCGTGCACCACCGGCAGCAGGATGCGGTAGAAGCGGCTGAAGGTGAACTCCCGCGCGGGCGTGAAGTCGGGTACGCCCGAGCCGGTGTGGAAGCAGATGGGCATGCCGAGCTTCTGGGCTTCCTCGTAGAGCGGGAAGAAGTAGGGGTCGTTGGCCCACACGCCGGCTTCCCGGTCGCCCTTCTTGAGCACGCCGCAGGCGCCGTGCTCCTTGGCGAAGCGCATCTCCTCCAGGGCCGCGTCGATGTTCTGGGTAGGCGGCAGCATGACGTAGCGCAGCCGCCCCTCGGACTGGGCCCAGCGCTCGGCCATCCAGCGGTTGTAGCTGCGCCTGAGCGCCAGCTCGACCTCCGGTTTGTCGGTGAACTCCACCAGGAACAGAGTCGGGTACATCACCTGGAAGTCCACGCCCATGCGGTCCATGTCCTCCAGGCGCTGCTTCACGTCCTTGAGCTCGCGCGCCCCTTCGGTGGTGTGGGTCTCTTCGTCCCGGCGCACGAAGCGGATCTGCCGCCTGCCGTCGATCATCCAGTAGCGCATCGTGGCGTTGCTGGCGTCCTGGTCTCTGGGATAGGCGGTGGTGGGCCGCAACCCCTCGTCGCCGTCGCGCAGGAAGGCCCAGGTATCCTCGGTCTCGTCCACGTGGGTATCGGCATCGATGACTGCCATGGCGTCCTCCGGATTGAGGGATAATAGCTGTGGATTAGCAAAACCGGGCTGGCTTGCCTAGCACGCAAGGGTAGGGGAGAGGGCCGCCCCGGCCGGGCAGGGAAATCAGGGCCGACCGGCCGGTTGCTCCTATGAGCAGGGCTTGAACTTGGGCAGGCTGATGTCGTCGCTGACGGGATCGAACACCACCTCCACCTTCATGCCGATCTCCACGTCGTCCACCGGGCACTCGACGATGTTGGTGTAGAAACGCGGACCTTCCTCCAGGTCCACCCAGGCGATGACGTAGGGGATGTCCTTCTCGAAGGCGCGGGCGCCGCGGCCCGCCAACTGGCGGATGACGGTGAAGGTGTATACGGTGCCGCGTCCGCTGAGCTGCTCCCATTCAAGGTCTTCGCTGCCGCACTCCACGCACGACGGGCGCGGGCACCAGGTCAGCGCGCCGCAGGCGCGGCAGCGCTGCATCACGAGTCGCCCCTCTTTCGTGGCCTGCCAGAAAGGCGCGGTCAGCTCGGTGATCTCCGGGAGGGGGCGTTGTGGTTCGGTTCGTGCTTCAGCCATGGGGTCATCCGTTGTCGTTGCTGAGAATCGCCACGGCGGTGGAGCCGAGGTTCTTGCCGTAGGGGAGGCCGCCGAGGCCGGTGCAGAGCCCGGTGCGCGCGCCCGCCACCTGCCGCTCGCCGCCGTCGCCGCGCAGTTGCGTGACCGACTCCAGGATGTGGATCATGCCGCCGCAGGTGGACGGCTGCCCGCAGTTGATCATGCCGCCGCCGGTCTGGATGGGAAGGGTCCCCTTGAAAGAGAAGTCGGTGGACTCGAAGTACTTCGTGTCGCCCTTCTCGCAGAACCCCAGGTCCTCGATCTGCATCAGCTCGATGACCACGTAGTCGTCGTAGACCTGGGCGAAGTCCATGTCGTAGGCGGTGACGCCGGCCATGGCGAAGGCGCGAGCGCCGGCGTCCCTGATCCCCATGATCGTCGCGTCGGAGTGGGTGCGGGGGCCGTAGCTGGGGTTGTCCTGCTCGCCGAAGCCCATGAGGTAGACCGGCTTCCGCGGCATGTCGGCGGCCCTTTCCGCGGAGGTGAGGATGAACGCCTTGCCGCCGTTGGCGGGCATGACGCAGTCCAGCAGGCGCACCGGGTCGGCCACCAGCCGCGAGGTCTTGTAGTCCTCCAGCGTCATGGGCTTCTTGAGATAGGCGTTGGGGTTGAGCGACGCGTGGTAGCGGGCGGTGACCGCGATATTCCCCAAAGCGTCCAGGGTGGTGCCGTACTCGTGCATGTGCCGGCGCATCACCAGGGCGATGCCGCTGTTGGCGCCCATCAGGCCGTAAGGCACCTCGAAATCCCGTACTTCGCGCGGCTCCACCCCGTTGTGATTCTCCACGAACGTGCATGAGGCGGCCACGCACAGGACCCGCTCTACCAAGCCGGCCTGGATGGCCGCGGCCGCCTGCCCCAGCGTCGACACCGTGGCGGCGCCGCCGTTGGCGTTGGCCAGGGACAGGGCCGGCGCGATGCCGAGGATGGACGCGGTTTCCTCCGGCCAGAAGGGTTGCAGGTAGGTGGTGGTGTAGATGGCCGCGAGCCCCTGCCCGTCGAAGTCCTTGCGCGTGAGTCCGGCGTCTTCCATGGCCAGCCGCGCCGCCCAGGTCAGGTACTCCGGGATGGTCCGGCGCCGCTCGCCCGGGCGCCGGCCCAGACGGTCCACCGGGGTCTCGCCGATGCCGACGATTGCCGTGTTGCCGCGTATGCTCATACGAGAAAGTGCTCCTCCGCGCCGGGCGCGTCCTCCAACCACAAGTGGCTTTGCGTTGTCGTCAGGGGTTTGGGTATATCAAGGGTTTGGGTATAATTTCCACCACGTGGACGCGCCGTTGACGAGACGAACACGGTCCGCATCACACTTCCTAGTTGCGCGTCCGGCCAAACAGTCAAGGAGAGACCGGTTCATGTCGGAGTTCAAGTTCCAGCCCATCTTCGAGCTTGGTAAGGATACCACCGAGTACCGCAGCCTAGGGAAGGAGGGAGTGTCGGAGATCGTGGTCGACGGCCGCTCGATCCTGAAGATCGACCCCGCGGCGCTGCGCAAGCTTACCGCAGAGGCCATCCGCGACATCTCCCATCTCTTCCGGCCCACGCACCTCGCCAAGCTGCGGGCGATCCTCGACGACCCCGAGGCCTCGAAGAACGACCGCTTCGTGGCCATCCAACAACTCAAGAACGCCAACATCTCGGCGGGCGGCGTGCTACCCGCGTGCCAGGACACCGGCACGGCCATCGTCATCGGCAAGAAGGGCGAGAACGTCTTCACCGGCGCCAACGACGAGGAAGCCTTCTCCGCAGGCGTCTACGACGTCTTCACCGGCACGAACCTGCGCTACTCGCAGCTCGCGCCGCTGACCTTGTACGAGGAGAAGAACACCCGTACCAACCTGCCGGCCCAGGTGGAGATCTATGCGACGCCCGGTGACGCCTACGAGCTGCTGTTCATCACCAAGGGCGGCGGCTCCGCCAACAAGTCGGTCCTCTACCAGCAGACGCCTGCGCTCCTGAACGAGGCGTCGATGCTGGAGTTTTTGGAGAAGCAGCTCAAGACCATCGGCACCGCGGCCTGCCCGCCCTACTACCTGGTCATCGTGGTGGGCGGCATGTCCGCGGAATTCAACCTCAAGACCGTCAAGCTGGCGAGCACACGCTACCTCGACAGCCTGCCGACCACCGGCAATGACTACGGCCGGGCGTTCCGCGACCTCGACCTGGAGGCCAGGGTCCAGGAGATCAGCCACAAGATGGGCGTGGGCGCGCAGTTCGGGGGCAAGTACTTCACCCACGAGGTGAGGGTGATCCGTTTGCCGAGGCACGGCGCTTCCTGTCCCGTCGGAATCGGCGTCTCGTGCTCGGCCGACCGCCAGGCCAAGGCCAGGATCACCCGGGACGGAGTGTTTCTCGAACGGCTGGAGACGGACCCCGCGAAGTACCTGCCGGACTTCGTCGAGGAGGATGACGCCGACGCCGTGGTGAGCATTGACCTCAGCCGCCCCATGGATGAGATCCGCGCCACCCTGTCGAAGCATCCGGTCAAGACCCGGCTGTCGCTGAACGGCACCATCGTGGTGGCCCGGGACTTGGCCCACGCCAGGATCAAGGAGCGGCTGGACGCGGGAGAGCCCTTGCCGGACTACTTCAAGGACCACGTCGTCTACTACGCCGGCCCGGCCAAGACCCCGGAGGGCTACGCCTCGGGCTCCTTCGGCCCCACCACGGCGGGACGCATGGATTCCTACGTGGACCTGTTCCAGTCCCACGGCGGCAGCCTGATCTCCCTGGCCAAGGGCAACCGGTCGCGGCAGGTGACCGACGCCTGCAAGAAGCACGGCGGGTTCTACCTGGGCTCCATCGGCGGACCGGCGGCCATACTGGCCAAGGACAACATCAAGCAGGTGGAGGTGCTCGATTACCCCGAGCTGGGCATGGAAGCGGTGTGGAAGATCGACGTGGAGAACTTCCCGGCCTTCATTATCGTCGATGACAAAGGCAACGACTTTTTCGCCGAGTTGCAGTAAAAGGAAAGAAGCGAACGCCTGCAAGGATCCGTTACCGAAGGGTCTGTCCAACTCGTAGGGGCGGGTTTCAAAACCGCCCGTGGCCGTAACAGGCCAGGAGCAGACTGATAAAGAGGAGCGCGCCATGAGCGGAGATACCAACGGAATGCCATTGATCGTGGATTCGGACGCCCACGTGGTGGAGTGCGACCGCACTTGGGACTATCTGGAGGGGTCGGAGAAGCAGTTCCGCCCGGTGCCGCTGGCGTCCCCGGAGGAGAATGGCGCCGCGCTCCAGTTCTGGCTGGTGGACGGCAAGGTACGGGGTTTCCGCTTCCCGGCGTTCTCCGAGGAAGAGCTGCAGCGGCGCCAGGAGCAGGTGGGGCGCAAGTTCGCCGAGGCCAAGGAAGCGCGGGAACTGGGCAACGTGGGGCTTCGCCTGGAGCACATGGACGCCACCGGGGTGGACGTGCAGGTTCTGCACAACACCATGTTCATCGAACAGGTGACCGAGCGCCCGCCGGTGGAGGTGGCGCTGTGCGGGAGCTGGAACCGATGGCTCGCGGACATCTGGTCCCAGTCCGGCGGACGGTTGCGCTGGTCGTGCATGGCGCCCACCCTGAGCATGCCGGACGCCTTGGACCAGATCCGCTTCTCCAGGGAGCACGGCGCCTGCGCGGTGCTGATGCGGCCGTTCGACGCCAACCGGATGCTGGTGGACCCGTACTTCTATCCCATCTACGACGAGGCCAGCCGTCTGGACATGCCCATCGCCGTGCACATCGCCAACGGCAGCGGCTGGCTCAACGATCTCTACACCCATCCGGTCCGGCTCGGATCCACCTTCCACCGCTTCCGCATCCCCACGGTGGGCGGCTTCGCTGACGTTCTGTTCAGCGAGGTTCCGGAGGTGTTCCCGAAGCTCCGCTGGGGGTTCATCGAAGCCAGCGCCCAGTGGCTGCCGTGGATCCTCCACGAGGTCGAGAACCGCTACCGGGTCATGGGCCGGGAGTGGCCGGACAACCCCATGGAAGCGTTCCGGATGTTCGTGACCTGCGAGAACACCGACGACCTGCCGTACATCGTGCAGCAGACCGGCGAGGACGGCCTGGTCATCGGCACCGACTACGGCCACACGGACACCTCCAGCGACGTGGATGCGATCGGCGTGTTCCGGGAACGCACCGATCTGGGCGAGGACGTCAAGCGCAAGATCCTGAGCGATAACGCGCGCCGGCTCTACGCGCTGTAGGGCGGGTTCAGACCCGCCCGCGCTTGGGGGGTCACCGCCGCGCTCGGGACCGGGCCGAAGGAGCACGACGCCATGAGCGGCGACGCCAATGGGAAGCCCTTGATTGTCGACGCGGACGCCCACGTGCTGGAAACCGAACGCACTTGGGACTACCTCGAACCCTCGGAGCGGCAGTACCGCCCGGTGCCGCTGGCGGCGCCGGAGGAGAGGGGCGTCACGCTGCGGTTCTGGCTGGTGGACGGCAGGGTGCGGGGCAACCGCTTCCCGTTATTCTCCGAGGAGGAGATGCGGCGACGCCAGGCGCTGGTGGGCCGCAGGTTCGTTGAGGCCAGAGAGGCGCGGGAGCTGGACGACGTGGGGCTCCGGCTGGAGCACATGGACGCCACCGGCGTCGACGTGCAGGTGCTGCACAACACCATGTTCATCGAGCGGGTGACCGACCGGGCGCCGGTGGAGGTGGCGCTGTGCGGGAGTTGGAACCGGTGGCTGGCGGACATTTGGGCGCAGTCGGACGGACGGCTGCGCTGGTCGTGCCTGGCGCCCACCCTGAGCATTTCGGACGCCCTGGATCAGATCCGCTTCTCCAGGGAGCATGGTGCCTGCGCGGTGCTGATGCGGCCCGTCGAAGGCGACCGTCTGCTGGTGGACTCCTACTTCTACCCCATCTACGAGGAGGCCAGCCGCCTGGACATGGCCATCGCCGTGCACATCGCCAACGGCAGCGCCTGGCTCGACGAGCTCTACCGCCACCCCGTGACGCTGGGGGCCTTCTTCCACCGTTTCCGCATCCCCACCGTGGGGGGCTTCGCCTACGTGCTCTTCAGCGAGCTTCCCGACCTGTTCCCGAAGCTGCGCTGGGGTTTCATCGAGGCCAGCGCGCAGTGGGTGCCCTGGATACTTCATGAGGCCCGCAACCGGTTCAGGACCCGCGGCCTGGAGTGGCCCGACAACCCCATGGAAGCGTTCCGGCTGTTCGTCACCTGCGAGAACACCGACGACCTGCCGTACATCGTGCGGGAGGCCGGCGAGGACGGCCTGGTCATCGGCACCGACTACGGCCACACGGACACGTCCAGCGACGTGGACGCCATTACGGTCTTCAG
Organism: Deltaproteobacteria bacterium; assembly: GCA_028818755.1. Taxonomy (GTDB): domain Bacteria; phylum Desulfobacterota; class Binatia; order UBA9968; family JAJDTQ01; genus JAJDTQ01. The sequence goes on from JAPPNF010000108.1 coordinate 71,221, forward strand.
GGAACGCAGCGATCTCAGCGAGGACGTGAAGCGCAAGATTCTGAGCGATAACGCTCGCCGGCTCTACGGACTGTAGCGCCGGGTTCAAACCCGCCCGGGCCCCGAACGGCTGTCCGGGGAAGTCGAGCAAAAGGAGCAAGACCATGAGCGGAGACGGTAACGGAAAGGCCTTGATCGTTGACGCGGACGCCCACGTGGTGGAGTGCGACCGCACCTGGGACTACCTGGAGGGGTCGGAGAAGCAGTTCCGCCCGGTGCCGCTGGCATCGCCCGAGGAGTCGGGCGTCAAGCAGCAGTTCTGGGTGGTGGACGGCAAGGTGAAGGGGTTCCGCTTCCCGGCGTTCTCGGAGGAAGCGCTTCGGCAGCGGGAGCAGCGGGTGGGCCGCAAGTTCGCCGACGCCGACGAGTCCATGGAGCTGGGCAACGTGGGGCTCCGGCTGGAGCACATGGACGCCACCGGCGTGGACGTCCAGGTGCTGCACAACACCATGTTCATCACGCAGGTGACGGACCGCGCCCCGGTGGAGGTGGCGCTGTGCGGGAGCTGGAACCGGTGGCTGGCGGACATCTGGTCCCAATCGGACGGACGGCTGCGGTGGTCGTGCATGGCGCCTACCCTCAGCCTGTCCGATGCCCTGGACCAGGTCCGCTTCGGCAAGGAGCACGGCGCCTGCGCCGTGCTGATGCGGCCGTACGAAGGCAACCGGCTCCTGGTGGACCCGTATTTCTACCCCATCTACGAGGAAGCCGTACGCCTCGACATGGCCATCGCCATCCACATCGCCAACGGCAGCCCCTGGTTCAACGACCTGTGCAGCCATCCGGTGTCCAATGCGGCCAACTTCCATCGTTTCCGGGTGCCCACCGTGGGCGCCTTCAGCGACATTCTGCTGAGCGAGATCCCGCGGGTGTTTCCGGACCTGCGCTGGAGTTTCATCGAGGCCAGCGCCCAGTGGGTGCCCTGGATGCTTCGCGAGGTCGAGAAACGTTGCCAGGTACTGGGACTGGAGTGGCCGGACAACCCCATGAAGGAGTTCGGCATGTTCGTTACCTGCGAGAACAGCGACGATCTTGCCTACATCGTGCAGGAGAGCGGCGAGGACGGCTTGGTCATCGGCACCGACTACGGGCACACCGACGTTTCCAGCGACGTGGACGCCATCAGGGTGTTCCGGGAGCGCACAGACATCTCCGAGGACGTCAAGCTCAAGATCCTGAGCGACAACGCACGCCGGCTCTACGGGCTGTAGAGATCACAGCAGGGGAGGGACGAACATGGCCTGGAATCGGATGGACGTCATCGACGGCGACGGGCACGTGATGGAGGACTGGGAAGCGCTGCTGGAGTACATGCCGGCGGCGTACCATGACCGTTTCCGTGGCAAGGGGAGGCTCTTCCCGCCGCTCGACCACCTTCACAGCGCGACCTTGTACGAACTGGTTCCGGGCGCTTTCCGGCAGGTGGGCCCGCCGGGCTGGCTCGAGTTCATGGAAGACGTGGGCATCGACCGCGCCGTTCTGTACCCGACGGGCGGGCTGGCGGTGGGCAAGGTAATCAACGGCGATTTCGCCATCGAAATCTGCCAAGCCTACAACAACTGGTTCCACGACACCTACCTGAAGGTGAGCGACAAGTTCCAGGGGCTCGGCCTGATCCCCATGCAGGAACCGCAGGAAGCGGTGAAGGAGCTGCGCCGCATCGTCGAAGAGCTGGGCTTCTGCGGCGCCATGCTGCCCTCCATGGGCCTCAAGGGCCATCTGGGCGGCAAGGAATACTGGCCGGTCTACGCCGAGGCCGACCGGCTGGGCTGCTGCCTTGGAGTCCACGGGGGCGCTCACGAGGGCCTGGGCATGGACTACCTGACGCCCTATGCGCCCATCAACGGGCTCGGCCATCCTTTCGGCCAGATGGTGGGCTTCGCCGGCTTCGTGTTCAACGGGCTGTTCGACCGCTACCCCAACATGCGCGTGGGCTTCATGGAAGGAGGCGTGGCCTGGATCCACACCTGCCTCGAACGCTTCGACCGCGGCTGGGAAACCCATGTCCAGTACGACCCTCGCTGCGAGTTCATCCAGCTCAAGCCCGGCGAAGCGGTGAGCGAATACATCCGCCGCCACGCCGAGGATGGGCGCATCTTCGTCGGCTGCGAGGGCACCGAGCCCACCCTGCACCACGCCATCGAGGCGCTGGGAAACAAGCCCTTCATGTTTTCCAGCGACTTCCCCCACGAGGTCAACAACGACTACTGCAAGCACGAGATCCGCGAGATCGTCGAGAACGACCGCCTCACCGACGACGACAAGCACGGCGTGCTGCACAGGAACGCGGAGCAGTTCTATGGTCTGGCCGTCGAGGGGGAGCGAAGAGTCGCGCTCTGACCCGCGCCTCGTGGCGTCAACGCTGCTGACGGAAAGATGCGAGTGAAGGTGACCGGATTGCTGGCGAAAGCGGCAGTGCCGGTGATGTGTGGCGTATTGTCGCTCACCGCGTGCCACAGGATAGGTATCAGCAGCTTTACGAAACCGAACGTGCTCCCCGCGCAAAAGACCCGAGACATGGCGGAGTGCAGCCGCGAGGCTGTCAGGGTAAGATCGGGCGGGGGTCACGGATACGGAGGGTCGAGTCACAGCGCATCCGATATGCGGGACCGAGAAAGGCGACGAGCGAAGGCGTACTATGATGCCGTCGCGCTATGTCTGCGGAGCAAAGGCTACAGGGTAAAGAGGCTGTGACCACGCTGAACGAATCACTTGTCTCCGAGCGGGAGTGGCAGGCCGTCGAACGCGTCCTGGGCCTGGCGCCCGTGCCACACCCAATGCGGTCGCGGCGCGCCTCCATTTGCTTGCCTTCGTCCCGGATCTGATCGGGTGGTCGACGACGCTAGCCGGACGGTCGGGAAAGGAACTCTCGGACCGCGTTCGGCACTTTGACGAACCGTCTGGGAAAGGGTTCAAACCCAGCACGAATTCGGGGACCTGCCTACTTCAGGCCGCCGCCGAAGCCCCTCGTCAGCCCCTTCTGGACGAACCCCACCAGGAACAGGATCGGCAGGGACGCCAGGAACCCGATGGCCGAGAGCTTGCCCCAGAAGGTCTCGTCCTCGGTGATGAGCGTCGCGATGAAGGTGGGGAGCGTAAACTTCGAGGGGGACTGGATGAACAGCAGCGCGTAGACGAACTCGTTCCAGCTCAGGATCATGATGAACACGGCCGTGGCGATGATACCGGGTACCATGACCGGAACGATGATCCACAGCAACCGCCGCGGCAACGAAGCGCCGTCCACCAGCGCCGCCTCCTCGTACTCCACCGGCACGTCCCGCACGAAGCCCAGCAGCATCCAGATCGCGAACGGAAGCGTGTAGACCTGGTAGACGATGATCAGGCCCAGCAGCGTGTCGAGCAGCGAGAGCGTACGAAGCACTTGGTAGAGCGGTATGGCGAGCGAGATGGGCGGCGTCAGCTTTACCAGCAGCACGAAGACGAGAAACGCCATGTCGAGCCGCGCCGGAAAACGCAGGCGCACCAGCGCATAGGCGGCCGGGAATGCCGCCGCCAGGGAGAGAGCGGTGGTGCCGAGGGCGACCACGATGCTGTTGAGCGCCTTGCCCGCGATGCCCCCGGCCGCCAGCTCGCGATAGTGCTCGAGGGTTGCCGACGAGGGCCAGAGGGCGATGGACGGCGAGATGTACTCGATGGGCGGGCGCAGGGACGTTGCGACCATCCAGACGATCGGCAGCAGGAAGAGGGCCGCCACGGTGTAGGCGGCGAGACTTCTAGCCGACGCGGCAGCGGAAACGGCGCTCATCACGACGTCCCCCTCATCAACCTCGCGGCGTAGAAGGCTGCCAGGACCCCCGCGACGATGACCATGATGATCGAGGCTGCGGAGGCGAGCCCGACGTCGAAGAACTTGAACCCGAGCCGGTAAACGTACATGGACAGGGTCTCGGTGGCCTGTCCGGGCCCGCCGCCGGTCAGCGCGAAGACCTTGTCAAAAATCTTGAAGGCGTCCACGCTTCTGAGAAGGGCGGCCAGGAACAGGTAGGGGGCCAGAAGCGGCAACGTGATGGACCGGAAGATCCTCACGGGTCCCGCGCCGTCCACCTCGGCAGCCTCGTACACCTCGCGGGGAACCACCTGAAGCCCGGCCAACAGGATGATGAACGTCAGCGGCGCCGTCTGCCACGTGTCGACGATCACGAGCGACAGCATGGCGATGTCCGGGTTGAACAGCCATTCAACGGGCGGCAGCTCCGCCGCCCGCAGGACGTTGTTCAGGAAGCCGAAGTCGTAGTGAAACCAGGCGCGCCAGATGGCCGTAACCACCATGGTCGACAGCACGTACGGCATCATCAGCACCGGGATCACGAAGCGGCGTCCCGGGATTCTGCCGTTCACGAGAAGCGCCAGCATCAGGCCGAGCCCCACTTCACTGCCCGTGGCGAGGACGGCGAAGACGATGGTGTTCCAGGTGGCGGTGCGAAAGAAGCGATGGGAGAAGAGGTCGACGTAGTTCTGGAAGCCGGTGAAGGACGCCCCCTCGAAGCCGTAGTCAGTGATGAAGAGCGAAAGCGCGAAAACGCGCCCGAGCGGATACAGGGTCAGCGCGGCGAAGAGGACCAGCGCGGGCAGCAGCAAAAAGAAGACCAGTGCATTGGAACGCCGGTGCATCCGCTTCGACCCCGGAGGGGAAGCCGGCGCCGCTGGTGGCGCCGGCTTCGGTCAGGTTGACGATACTAGCGTTTCAGCACTCTGGCAATCTGGGCGTTTGCCTCCGACAAAGCATCCTTCGCGCTCATCTGACCGATCAGCGCAAGCTGCAGGTAGTCGCCGAGCACCGCCTCGACCTTCGTCCACTGGGTGATCCGCGGGCGCGGGCGGGCCTGTTGCAGGGCCTTGAGCTGCGCCGGATACCAGCGGTACTTGCCCACGACGTCGCCATCGCCGTAGACGCTGGCCCGCGTGGGCGGCGTTCCGAACTCGAGCGCGAGAGTCTTCTGGTTGGCCGCGGAAGTCACGAAGTCAATGAAGGCGCGGCCCCGCTTGGGATTGGGGGCGTCCGCGGGAACCGCCAGCAGCCAGGTGCCGAGCATCGGGCTCGACTGCTCGGTCTCGCCCGGCGCGGCCATGATCTCGATCTTGCCTGGCACGCGCGACTTCTTCGGGTCATCGAGAGACGGAGCCCAAGAGGGCCACAACTCGATGGACATGGCCGTCGTGCCCTGCATCAGGGCGTCGCGCACTTCCGAGGAGTTGTAGGTCTCCACGCCCTTGGGCGCCGAATTCTTCAGCTCCAGGAACAGGTTCAGCGCCTTGAGGCCGGCGTCGGAATCGAGCCCCGCCTTGCCGTCCTTGTCCACGACCCGGCCGCCATGACCCCAGAGAATCGGCAGGAAGCCGGTCACGATGGGATTGGCCTTCTTGCCGCGGAACACCACTCCGGAGACGCCCTTCTCGCCCGCCTTAACGGCCTTCGCCGCCTTGAGCACCTCGCTCCATGACTTCGGAGCGCCGCCGAGATGCTTCTTCAACAAGTCCGACCGGTAGGCGAAAAGCTCGACGTTGCCCACGAACGGCACGCCGTAGAGCGGCCCGCTTCCCACCGGATACCGCGAGACGGCCACCGCGGAGCCGACGAAGTCCTTGTCGATGCCGCCGCCCAGTTTGTCGAGATCGGCCAGCCAACCTCGCGACATGAACTCCACGGCCCAGGTGTCATCGAGCATGATGACGTCGTAGGCGCCGGCCTTCTCGCGCATCGAGATGGTGACCTTCTCCAGCAGGCCGCCGTAGGGGAGTTCGAGCCGATCGACTTCCAGGCCCGGGTTGGCCGCCTTGTAGGCGTCGACCATCTTCGACAGCGCGGAGGCGTAGCCGCCGTCGCGCCCGGCGATGACCAGCTTCTCGGCCATGGCGGCCGAGGCGGTCAACAGGGTTACCACACTTGCGAGAGCGAAGATCCTCAAGAGCTTCATGGCGTGAGTCCTCCTTTGGGAATTCAGGGTGGTCCAGATTTACGCGTACCGTGCTGGACGGCTGCACGCTAAAACGTTTTCACAAAACTTGTCAACCGAAATTGTCAACGTAGTGTTAAGCTCCTGGAACAAGTCTTGAAACCGTTTTCTTGAATGGCCTATACTCCGGCCGCATGAAGCGGGTCACGATCAAGGATGTCGCAGTGATGGCGGGGGTTTCACCGGCCACGGTGAGCCGGGTCGTGTCGGGCGACGGCCGGGCATCACAGGAGGTGGCCGGCAAGGTGCGGGCGGCCGCCGACCAGCTCGGCTACAGGCCGAGCGTCATGGCCAGGAGCCTTACCCAGTCGAGCACCCAACTCATCGCCTTCGTCATGGGCTCTCTTCAGAATCCGTTCGATGCCGCCCTGGTGGAGGCGTTGTCGGCGGGCTTCTACCGCACCGGCAAGCGGTTACTGATCGTACCCGCGGACCACGGCGACAACGACTCGGGACCGATGACCGCGCTGGACTATCAGACCGACGGCGTGGTGGTCGCGGCCGGTCACATCTCGCAGTCCGCGAGCGAAAGGCTCGCAGGGCTTGGCATCCCGGTCATACTCTTCGGCCGCATACTGGAGGCGCCCGGGGTCGATTGCATCGTCGCCGACAACTTCGAAGGCGCGCGGAGGGCCGGCCGGCTCATCGCGCGTTCCGGCGCAAAGCGCGTAACCACCGTCCGCCATGCCTGGGACACGTTCTCCGACGATGAGCGCGTGGCCGGGCTGTGCTCCGCGTTGAAGGGCAGGGCCAGGGTCGAGGTGGTGAAGATCTCGGCCGGGAACGGCTTCGGCGATGCGCTCATGCTGTTGTCGGGTCCGGAGCGGCCCGATGCGGTCTTTTGCGTCAACGACGTGCTGGCCGCCGGGGTGCTGGATGCGGCCGCTGCTGTCGGGCTGCGGGTTCCCGAGGACCTGTCCGTCATCGGCTTCGACGACATCCCCATGGCTTCCTCGCCGCTCTACGGGTTGACCACGCTGCGCCTGCCGGTCGATGAGGTTGCCGGCTGGATCATCGAACGTTTGCTGAGACGGCTCGAAGAGCCGGGCCTTGCCGTGGAGATGCACCGGGTTCCCACTCCCTTGATTGTGCGGGGCTCGACGCGTAGAGTCCTGTCGGCGACGGTTCCCGTGCACAATCAAGCCGAGGGCGGCGGCAGCCCCGGACGGGCAGGCAAGTGAGTTCCGCCGCCCGGGCGGGGCGCGATGCCGGACATTGAACTCAAGAACGTCTCCAAGCAGTACGGATCGACCCCGGTGATCCGCGACATCTCGCTGAAGATAGACGCGGGTGAATTCGCGGTTCTGGTGGGACCCTCGGGGTCGGGGAAGTCGACTCTCCTGAGAATGATCGCCGGGCTCGAGGAGATCTCCGGCGGCACCTGCAGCATTGACGGCAGGGTGGTCAACCAGCTCCCGCCCAAGAAGCGCGGCGTCGCCATGGTGTTCCAGAACTACGCGCTTTACCCCCACATGACGGTCTTCGATAACCTGGCGTTCGCCTTGAAGATTCAAGGGTTCGGGAAGGCGGAGATCGCGGAGCGCGTCAGCGAGATCGCGGGCATCGTCGAGCTTGAGGACTATCTCCAGCGGAAACCGGCCCAGCTTTCCGGCGGCCAGCGTCAGCGCGTGGCCATGGCCCGGGCCATGGTGCGCAACACCGGGCTGTTTCTGTTGGACGAGCCGCTCTCCAACCTCGATGCCAAGCTCAGGACCCAGATGCGGGTGGAGATACGAAAGCTGCACGACCGTCTGGAAGCGACTTCCATCTACGTGACCCACGACCAGACCGAGGCCATGACCCTGGCCGACAAGATCGTGGTCCTGAACGAGGGTAGAATCGAGCAGGTGGGCACGCCCGACGAACTCTACGAGAACCCGAGGACGCGCTTCGTGGCCGGGTTCCTCGGTTCGCCGTCCATGAACTTTCTTCCCGGCAGCATGGCGGGGCTGGATGGAGACGTCATTGTCGGGGTTCGCCCCGAAAAGCTTCGCCTGCAGCGACGTAGCGACGACGACCTGAACATCCAGGCCAGGCTGGAGCTTATCGAGTACCTCGGCTCCAGCGCGCTGCTCTACTGCAGCGCGTCGGACGTCGAGATCGTGGTGGAGATACAGGGCGATGGCAAGCCCCGGCCCAAGCCCGGGTGCGCCATCGACCTGTTCACTGACTCCGACAGCCTGCACCGCTATCCGAAGTAACTTCTCACCGCGTGAATCGAATATATGACTGGGAGTACGCCATGCGTCCGATGGACAGGGAGCATGGATTGACGTTCTGAAAGTGCGTTGACGTTATGAAAATTCGGATTCGAGGCACCATGTTATCGCCATCTCGCAAATTGGATGACCCAAGTTCACCTGCCCCCGAGCGGGACTGGAGGGCTGTCGAACACGTCCTTGGACTGGAGTCGATGGCCCAACTCATGGAGATCTCAGTGTCAACTGCCCGCCGGTATTTGTCTGGAACCCGTTCCACGCCGGCTGTGGTTGCGGCTCGTCTCCACTTCCTTGCCGTTGTCCTGGGTCATCTCGGGGGCGCATACGAGGATGTCGGGATACGACGTTGGTTCCACCGTCCCCGGAAACTTCTCGGCGGATGTGCACCGGCGCAGTTGCTGGGCGGCGATTGGGAACCCCATGACGAGGGGCCGCGGCAAGTGTGCGAGTTGGCCGCCACATGTGGACCGTCGCCTGCGGAGATCGAGGAAGGCCATAGAGCCGGATACCGTAAGGACCCGCCCAAGAGGCAGGAGTTCGGGATTCCGGAAGGAGACCGGGCGTGGGGAGACGGCGCATGGGAGGACGAGTGATGCGTTGCCTCCCCGTCAGATCGTGATCTTGATGCCGCTGTGCAAGGCGGCTTGCCGCACGTCTGCCAGCAAGGTCTCGTCGCGGCCACGGCGTTGGCTTGATACGGCGAAGTCCGATTCTTGCACACGGTCGCCGAAAAAGACGTAGCAACGGTCGCTGCCCTCGCGGTTCGAAATCCACACCATGCCCGCGGCCACGGCGATGGAGCGGTGAACTGCCTCGGCCCATCGCGCGGTTTGGTGATAGCATCTTGCCGGGGCCTTGACGATCTCCAGGTCGGACACCTTCCATCCGATGAGGTTTCTTCGGAACAGCGGAGCCAGTTCGAGGTCGCGTTTCGTTTCCAGGATCGAGTGCACGATCGCCGCCAACCCGCTGGCGGGCCAGGTCAAGGCGTCTTGGTTTTGGCTGACGGCGTGGAAGAGCGACTCGTAGGCCGCGACCTCGAACGTCCTGCCAGCGTAAAGGACGGGTATTGGACGACCGTCTGTGTCGGCAATGGGAGCAAAGCGGGACACGTGACTGCCGGTGTTGAACTGCGCGCTGCGCCAGTTGACTCCATGAATTCGGTGCAACTCCGAGCCCGCGGGCAGCCGTTCGAGGGGAGGGATGGGCGACAGCGTAGCCGGAGGAACGGGAATGGAGAACTCCACGACTCAGCCCAGGTCGCCCGTTGCCAAGTCGGCGGCGGCAGCCAGCATGCCGGCCATATCGTCCAGGGCGTCCTGGGGGGCCGCATCGTTGGCGATCCAGCCGTTGCCGGAGGCAAACCAGAATGCGATCTGCCAAGGGGACATGGACGCGGGAAGCGCGGCGAGAACTCTTCCGATCTCGGGTCGTGGCCGTCCCTCGTTGAACTGAAACGCTGGATAGCGATCGGCCCTGCCGACGGGGACGCCGAAGATCTTGCCCTGCCTTTTCCAACGCGATGCGGGCTCCGAAGGGTTTCGGGTCTTCAGCCCCGATGCCTGCCTGATCTGTTCGCTCGTGAGGGTGCGGTGACGCTCAAGATACTGCTTTCGCAGCAGTGCGTTGTCCATTTCAAGGTCCGCCTCCGGGTTGGATGGCCGATGGAGATCTGACATGGCGGCCAGTAGCGTTTGCGTACGTTCCTCGCTGCGCACGCCCTTTTGCTCGGGCGTGAGGCTCGACGTCAACAGCCGCATCATTCGGGCTGCTTCGGCTGCATCGCCGGACGGTACGGTCACCGCGACGACTTCCTCCGCACGACCGCTTTCCACCCCCAGTTCAATGCGAAGTGCCTTCGGCATTCGCGCGACGACGTTTCGCGGAATAATGACCGGATCGTTCATGTGAGACCTCTGTGAGAAAGCTGACCATCTTTATATATCAGTATTCTCTCATTACTTCTAGTGTCGATGTCTCTTGAACTAGTGGGTACGTGCGCCGAATTTCTTGCCATCGGCAAAGCACGACAATTCGTCCTCCGCATCGTCCATTGGTTTCTCAGGCCCGGTCTCCGGTGCTCGTAACTCTCCCCGCCGCCGCAACCATCGTGAACACCAGCGCGCTCAAGCCAAGGCACGCCGCAGTCGTGTACGCATGGCCGTAACCTTCCATAAACGCGGTCAGGAGCCGGGGGGTGTCCACGATGTTCAGAGCGGCCAGGTCCTGGGGCGCGGATTGGTTGGTGGCGGCGGCCAGCCGCATGCCGACGAAAGCGGTGGCGATGGCGGTGCCCAGGGAGCGGCCGACGCTGCGGATGATGGAGATGACGGAGGAGGCGATGCCCAACCGCTCGGGCGGGACGGAGCCGATGAGGCTGTGGTTGTTGGGGGTCTGGAAGAGGCCGAGGCCGACGCCCAGGAGGGCCAGTCGCGGCACGATCTCGGCCGGTCCGGAATCCGGACCCAGCAGGCTCATGGCGTACATGGCCACGGCCACTACGGTGGCTCCGGCGGCGGCGGGGAGCGTGGAGCCGATGCGGTCGGTGAGCCAGCCGGCCGAGGGCGACACCACCATGAGGACCAGGGCTGTCGCGGTCATCATGCTGCCGGCCTCGAGCGGGTCCATGCGCAGCACGAGTTGGAGCAGGAAGGGCATCATCAGCTCGTTTGTGCTGAGGGCCACGAACGTGCACAGGCGGGCGAGGTTGCCCACTGCGAAGGGCACGATCCGGAGCAGCGCGAGATCCAGGATGGGGTAGGGGCAGGTGGCTTCCCGCCACACAAACAAGGTCAGGAACAGCGCGCTCAACGGGAAACCCCAGTAACCCAGTCCGCCCCGTGTGATTCCCAGCAGCAGGAAGGTCAACCCCACCGCGAAAAGGGCGGCGCCGGCGAAGTCGAAGGGTTCCCTTGCCTCCCTCCCTCCCGAGCCCCGGTCGTCCAGCAGCAGAAAGCGGGCAGCGGCCAGGCCGATGAACGAGAGCGTGCCGGAGATGAAGAAGATGTAGCGCCATCCGAGGGTAAAGGTGATGAACCCGCCCACCACGGGTCCCAGCGTGAAGCCGATGGCGGAGACGAGACCGCCGGAGAGGCCCATGGCGCGGCCGCGGTCGGGGCCGGTGAAGAGGGAGGCGGTGAGGGCGAAGGTGTTGGTCATCATCAGCGCGGCGCCGACCGCTTGTCCCACGCGGCAGCCCATCAGCAGTGCGGGTCCCTGGGCCAGTCCGGCCAGCATCGAGGCTACGCCGTAGACCAGGAAACCCGCCGAGAAGGTGAGCTTGCGCCCGAGAAGGTCCGAGAGCCTGCCGCACGGCAGGTACAAGGCGCCGGTCACCAGCGCGTAGACGAAGACGATCCAGCCGGCGAAAGTGATATCCGTGCGGAACTCGGTTATGATCACCGGCAGGCTTATGGTAAGCATGCCGACATCCGTCGTGGCGATGAAGACGGAGACGACGACGACCCAGAGCGCCCACCAGCGGTGGTTGGGGCCGAAGATGCGGTTGTCTATGAAGTCTCTGATCCAGGGTGTCATGATGGACCGGGAACGGGTGTGAACCCGTCCCATTCTTCTTAACGGCTTCTCGTTCGGCACGAAAACGATTGGCAGGACTCGCGGGCTCGAGGCGCCGGCGCGGTCCCGGCAGGAGGTCAGGGGGCATGGCCATACGGTCCGGCAGGAACTACATCGAGTCGCTGCGCGACGGCCGCGAGGTGTGGTACGCGGGCAAGCGCATCGAAGATATCACAACCCATCCCGGCTTCACCGGCACCATCAAAACCCTCGCGGATCTGTACGATCGCCAGTCGTCGGCGGAGGACGGCGATACCATGAGCGTTGCGCGGGACGGTGAGCGCATTTCCTACAGCTATCTGCCTCCGGTGAACGCGGAGGAGCTGCTCGCCAAGCGCGCCAATATCGAGCTCTGGTCCCGGGAGACCTTCGGCCAGATGGGACGTTACCCGGAGTTCTGCGCGGAACTGGTGGTGGGCATACTGGACATCGCCGACACGTTGGCGGGCCACGACCCGCGCTGGGGCGAGAACGCACGGGAGTACTACCGGCACTGCATCGCCGGCGACCTGTGCCTCACCCATGCCCTGCAGGACCAGTTCTACGACCACTCGAAGCGGGTAAGCGAGCAGCCCGATCCGGACCTGGTCCTCCACGTGGTCCGGGAGACCTCGGAGGGGCCCGTGGTTCGGGGGCTCCGGAACCTCGCCACCCTGGCGCCGCTGTCCGACGAGGCGCTGGTGTATCCCAACCGGCCGCGGGACCCGGACGAGCCGGACTACGCCCTGGCCTTCGCCGTCCCCATGAACGCACCCGGACTGAAGATCGTGTGCCGGGACCTCTACGCCGAGCACGCCGACCCGGAGCGCTTTCCGATCACCGCGCGCTTCGACGAGGTAGACGCCACGCTCATTTTCGATGACGTCCTGGTGCCCTGGAACCGGGTGTTCGCCTACCGCAAGCCCGAGCTCGTGGCCGGTTTTCACCGCAGCATCCAGACCTGGGCGGCCTACGCCACCCTGGTCCGCCTCATCATCAAGATCGAGACGTTCCTCGCGGTGGGGCAGCTCCTGACGGAGTGGTCCGGCCGCCACAAGAACCCCAACTCGCAACTCCGGCTGGCCTCGTTCGTCAAGGACCTGGAGATCCTGCGTGACTGCGTGGAGATGGGAGAGGCTCGTGCCTTCCGCACGAGCGGGGGCCTCTGGGCGCCGCGCCTCACGCCGGCCTACCGGGTGCACAGCATCGAGGCGTGCGATCGGGCCATGGGCAACATGGAGGACCTGCTGACCAGCTCGCTGGTGCTCACCGGCGGCGGCTCGGACCTGGCCAACGAAGAGCTGGGGCCGCTGGTGGACCGCTACTTTCGCGGCTGCGCCCCGAGCACGCGCGAGCACCTGAGGCTGCTGGCGGTGGCGGCGGACCTGGTCATGACGCCCTTCGGCAAGCGCGGGCAACTCTACGAGCGTCTTCAGAGCGGCGACCCGGACAACCAGCGGCGGCGCGCCTACATGCAGTTCACGGAGCGCGAGGGCGCCGACCGGATGCTGGAGTTCATCAACAAGGACTGGTGACGTTTCCGGGGGCCGGAACGCCGTTCAGCACGTGATGAAAACGATATGAGCGGATTGTCACCTGTTCTCAGGCGCGCCCGCTCGGTCGCCGAGATGATCTCTTTCCGGGGCGGCATCGGCAGCGCGGCCAGCCGGGCCGCGGCGCTAGCGTTTCGTCCGAAACCCACCGATGTCCTCATCGCCACCTTTCCCAAGTGCGGCACCACTTGGCTGCAACAGATCGTGCACGGGCTCAGGACCCGTGGATCCATGGACTTCGAGGAGATCACGCTGGTGGTGCCCTGGCTCGAGCTGGCGCTGGACCTCGGCATCGACCCGGATGCGCCCCAGGTGGCCGAGCCACGCGCCTTCAAGAGCCACCTGAGCTGGCACGACGTCCCCAAGGGGGGACGCTACATCACCATGGTGCGGGACCCCGGGGACGTGCTGGTGTCCATGTACCACTTCCACGAGGGTTGGCGTTTCGAGGCCGGCGCCATCACCCTGGGGGACTATTCCCGGAATTTCTTCCTGGCGCCGGAGCGGGACCGTGGCTACTGGAAACACGTGGCCTCGTGGTGGCCGCAACGCGGCCGCGAGGACGTGCTGATGCTGAGCTACGAGTCGGCCCAGGCGGACGTGCCCGGAACGGTGCGGCGCATCGCCGGGTTCATCGGCTGTCCGCTTGACGACGAGCTGTTGGAGACCGTGGTCCGCCAGTCCTCCATCGGATTCATGAAGGCGCACGGAACTCAGTTCGACGACCACGTGTTGCGCGCCGCGCGCAATGCCGCCAACGGCCTGCCGCCCGGAGGCTCATCGTCCAAGTTGAGGAGCGGCCGGGTGGGGGACCACGTGAACAGGCTGCCGATGGACGTACGGGCGGCCCTGGACGGCATCTGGCGCGAGGCGATGGAGAGCCGTTTCGGGCTCGCTTCCTACCGGGACATGGTCGCCGCCCTCGGCCCCGCCGACGGCTCGCTAGTGTCCTGACCCACGTAGTTCTTTACCAAGATGCGCAGGATTTTTGGTTGTCGGCAAGGCGCGATGACGAGCAGTGGCGGGCACCACGCGAGGAAG
>JAPPNF010000010.1 GCA_028818755.1 Deltaproteobacteria bacterium
CCAGCAGCAGGTAGAAGTCGTCGATGGGGTGCTGGTCGTCGAGCTTGCCGTTGATCAGCAACAGCGGGGCGCACGGCTGATCGATGAGGCCCTGGGTCACCAGCGATAGCCGCGGCGCCAGCTTCAGGATCTCGTCGAGGTCGCGGGTGCGGAAGATGTAGCCGCGCGCGTCCATCAGGCTGGCCGGCCCCAGGAGGTACTGCTCCGCCCGGGTCGTCAACGCCGGCCGCAGCCACTCTTCCTGGAAGGTCAGGTGCACGCCGCCGCCCCAGTCCACCGCCCCCTTGAGCCGCCTTGCCTCAACGTGAGCGACCTTGGCCGCCCAGTATCCGCCGAAGCTCCCGCCCATGACGCCCATGCGGGAACCGTCCACGTCCGCGCGCGTCTCCAGGTAGTCGAGGGCCGCGGAGAAGGTCCGCTCCGCTTTCGGATCGGACCCGAGAACGGGGCTCTCGCCCACTCCGGGCATGTCGATGTTCATGGTGGCCAGGCCGAGGCGGTGGAACGCCTCGTTGGGCCTGCGTCGGTCCTCCTTCCAGCCGTCGACGCCGCCCCAGTGGAGCACCACCGGAGGACGGTCCGCGCCGGCCGGGATCTGGAGGTAGCAGATGATCGACGTCCCCTCGAAGGGAATCTCCACCCGCTCCACCGGGGGGTCCAAATGCCGGGCTGCCTTCAGGAAGTTGCGCAACGAGGCCTCGTAGCACGCCATCTTGCCCGGTGTGGAGGACACCGGATACCGGCCGATGCGATAGTAGTCGTAGGCGAGATAGAAGGACTCGCCACAGGGCTCACCGTTCTTCTCCTGTTCCTCGCCCAGCGCCTCGTACCGCTCCCCCATCCGGCTCCACACCTCCGCCCAGTGGTCGTCTTCGGTGGACTCGAGCCACGAGACCACCTCTTCCACGTCCTCGCGCTTGACCCACTCGAAGGGGTTGGCCCGGCCGGCACGGCGCAGGATCTCCGGTTTCAGTTCTTCGAGAGGGCGCATTCTTGATTCCATCATCACCTCCATCCTGGTGTCCTGTCCCACGTAAGTTGCGACACGAGCGACGTGAATGCGGTGGACCGCGTCCTCACGTCTATTGGAAAGGTCCGCGTGCGTCAATCCATGTGGTAACCGTGGCCCTCTGTGCTACATGTGGTGCTGCTGCAATAAGTTACGAGGTGCACGATGACGGAACGAAGAGTAGGCATTGAAGTCCCCGGAGGCGATGTCCAGGAGTTGTTGCGCGAAATCCGCGAGGCGGAAGCCCTGGGTATACAGGCCGTCTGGCTGACCACCGGCGGTCCCAGGACCGCGGACAACAACATCCGCCGGGATACGCCGAGCATCCTGGCGGCGGCGGCCATGTGCACCAGCACCATCCAACTGGGCCCCGCCATCGTCCTGACGTGGCCGCGCCATCCGCTTTCCTTCGTCGAATACTGCGAGGCCATGGCGCAACTCGCTCCGGGCCGGTTTCGCTTGGGCGTGGGGCCCGGCAACAAGGCGCCCATCGAGCGCACCTACGGCTTCGCGTTCGAGCGTCCCTTGGCTCATCTCACCGAGTACGTGCAGATCGTGCGGTCGGTGCTGCGCGAAGGGGTGGTGGATTTCGAGGGGCGCTACTACCGCGCGCAGACCGCGGACAACGAGCCCGTGGACGTGCCGGTCATGATCTCGGCGGTGAGGCCGAAGTCCTTCGAGTTGGCCGGCAGGTTCACGGACGGCGCCATAAGCTGGCTATGTCCCGGCGCCTACCTGCGCGACTTCGCCCATCCCGCCATGGTCACGGGCGCGGAGAAGGCCGGGCAGCCGACACCGCCGCTCATCGCTCATGTGGCCGTCAGCCTGCACGAGGACTGGGACGAAGTCGAAGCGGTGGCGCGAGAGCGCTTCGACTCCTACATGCGCCGCGATCCTTATGTGGAGATGTACCGCATGGCCGGCTTCACGGAAGCCGGGAAGCGGGCGTGGAGCACCCCGATGCTCAAGGCGCTGGTGGTCTCCGGCGATGAGGCGGAGGCGGAACGGCGGCTGCGGGAGCTTTTCTCCTTCGGCGCCGCGGAGATCATGGTGAGCGTGCTTCCCGCCGGCAAAGACCTCGAGGCCTGCCGCCGGCGGACCCTGCAATTCCTCGGCCAGTTCGCACGCACCCTGTAGCGGTACGGGTCTGGAGCGGTCATCCGGGATGGCCAGGCAAACCCGGTGCGCGTGCCGCGTCGTTCGCGAAATCCTCGGCCTACACGCCCGGGCAGGTGGCCGTGACGCCGCCGTCCACCGGCAGCATCACGCCGGTGATGTAGTCGGCGTCGTCCGAGGCCAGGAACAGCGCGGCCCGCGCCACGTCCCAGGCGGTGCCGGCCCGGCCCAGCGGGACGATGCCGTCGCGAGCCTTGCGGTATTCCTCTGCCGATGTGAACCCCTTGTACTCGTAGCTGGGCTTCCCCCCCACCAGTCGGCGCGTGAACGGCGTGTCGATGTAGCCCGGCAGCACGCAGTTGGCGCGGATGTGCTTGTCGGCGTATTGCAGGGCCAGGTTCAGGGTGAGCTGGTTGACGGCGCCCTTGGCCGCGGAATAGGAGGCGGTGGGCACGTTGACGTGGCGCATGCTGGCGATGGACGAGATGTTGACGATGGCGCCGCCGCCCTGGCGGATCATGATGGGGATGACCGCCTTGCAGGTGAGCAGCACCGACGTGACGTTACGGGCCAGCACCGCGTCCCAGTCGTCGCGCTCGATGTCCAGCACCCACCGCCCCGGGCCCTGGCCGCCGACATTGTTGTGGAGGATGTCGATGCGGCCGAAGGTCTCCACGCAGGCGTCGACCATGGCCTTGACGTCGGCTTCCGATGTCACGTCGGCGGCAAAGGCGGCGCATGTGCCTCCCTCCGCCTCGATGATCTCCCTGGTCTCCTCCGCTGCCTCCGCGCGGTAGTCCACCGCGAATACCTTGGCCCCCTCACGTGCGTAAAGCACCGCCGAGGCCTTGCCGTTGCCCCATCCGGGCTCTATGGAGCCGGCGCCGGCCACCAGCGCCACCTTGTCCTTCACGCGCTCACCTCGCTTGACTGCCTGCATGGGTCGTGTCTCCAAACCGATTCACTTGCCCGGCCCCGAAAGCCGCCCTCCGAGTGTCTGGACCCGGGGGCGCATGGGAATCGGGGGTTGGGGCGTCAGATATAGTACATGTGAGGCCGCTCGTCCGGCTCGCACACGTCGGCCAGGGTGACTCCGTCGATGACCTCTTCCATGGCGGCGGTCGCCCTCCTCCAGGTCTCCAGCACCTTTCGCGCGGCCACCGAGTCGGCGGTGTATCTGCGCAAGGTCTCGTCCGTCCCGGTCACGGGTCCGCTCAGGACATCCAGCACCTCGCGCAACGGAATCTGCTCGGGGGCGCGGGTGAGGTAGTAGCCGCCGCCCGGCCCACGGTTGGCGCGCACGAGATCCGCTTGTTTCAGCGAGATCATGATCTGCCCCAGGAACTCTTCGGGGACCGCCTTCCTGGCCGCGATCTCCTTTACTTGAATCGGCGTCTTCGCATCCCAGCGCCGCGCCAATTCCTCCAGTGCGAGGATCCCGTAAGTACCGCGAGAACTGATTTTCATGGGCAACCCCAAATTATCTTACTTTATTACTCGGTAATCCAATTCGGAGCAAACCATGCCCCACGCGACAGGGGAATGGAGTCGTCCATTGCCATGGTCATCAGCGAGGTGACGGCGCAACGGCCGCGATCTCGTCCAGGGCTTCCGGATTGGCCAGAGCTTCCCGATTCCGCACCGGCTCCCGGTCGAGAATGGCCGACACGGCCTTTTCCACCTTCTTGCCGTTGCGCGTGACCGGCACTTGGCTGATCCGTTGCAGGATGGTCGGGACATGCCGGGGCGTGGCCTGCGCGCGGATCGCCGAGCGAATGGCCTCGGCCGTCTCCGTGTCCAGCGGCCGGTCGAGCACGACGAAAAGCGCCACTCCGGTTTCGCCCCTTTCCTTGTAGCTTGCGACGATACTGTCACGGACGAAGGGCAGCCGTTCGACGATACGGTAGATCTCGGCGGTGCCGAAACGGATCCCCGAGGGGTTGAGCGTGGTGTCGCTGCGGCCGTGGATGACGAAACCCTGCTCCGGGGTGGCGGCGACGTAGTCACCGTGACGCCATACGCCGGGGTAGTCGGCGAAGTAGGTGTCGCGGTACCTGGCGTCGCCGGGGTCGTTCCAGAAACCCAGGGGCATGGAGGGAAACGGCTTCCGGCATACCAACTCGCCCTCCTCCCCCGTCAGCGGCCGGCCCTGTTCGTCGAACACGCTTACGTCCACCCCCAGCGCCGGCCCCTGGATCTGGCCGGGGTACACCGGCGAGATCGGATTGCCCAACACGAAGCAGCCGATGATGTCGGTGCCTCCCGAGATCGAGCACACCTGCACGTCCGGAAGGATGGCCTCGTGGACGTAGTGGAACTGGGAGGCTTCCAGCGGCGAGCCGGTGGAGAGGAGGGCCCGCATGCCGCCGAGCCGGTAGTTGCCGGCGTTTCGGAAGCCGGCCTTCTCCAGGGTGGCGAGAAGCTTCGGGCTGGTTCCGAAGACGGTGATGCCGTGGTCCTCCGCGAGCCGCAACAGCCTGTCCTCCCGCGGGTAGGTGGGGCTTCCGTCGTACAGCACGACGGTGGCGCCCTGGGCCAGGCCGCTCACCAGCCAGTGCCACATCATCCAGCCGCAGGTGGTAAAGAAGAACACCGTGTCTTCCCGGCCGACGTCGGTATGGAGCTTGTGCTCGGTGTGGTGCTTGAGGGCCGTGCCGCCGGCGCCGTGCACGATGCACTTGGGCAGTCCGGTGGTGCCGGACGTATAGAGGATATAGACCGGGTGGTCGAAGGGAAGCTCGGTGAACGTCGCCTCCGCGGCATCGTCGCCGAGAAAGGACTCCCATGGAATGGCCCCGCCGGGCACGCTCCGGTCCGTGCCGGTGACCATGACCCAGCGTTCCAGGCTGGGAAGGGATTTCACCAGCCGCCTTGTCTTCTCGATGCAATCGTGGCGCTTGCCGTTGTAGTAATAGCCGTCGCACGACACCAGCACCTTGGGGTTGATCTGGCTGAAGCGGTCGAACACTCCCTGGAAGCCGAAATCCGCCGAGGTGGCGGTCCACACGGCGCCGAGGGAGGCCGTCGCCAGCATGGCCACCACGGTCTCCAGGACATTGGGTAGATAGCCCGCCACGCGGTCCCCGGGTCCGACCCCGGCGCGCCGCAGGGCGGCTTGGCAGCGACCCGTGAGCGCGTGCAGCTCACGGAACGTCACCGCACGGCATTGACCCAGCTCGTTCTCCTCGATGATGGCGACGTGTTCGTCCTTGTGCCGCAGGAGCTGCCCGGCAAAGTTGAACCGGGTCCCGGGGAACCAGACTTCGCGCTCCAGGCGGTGGGCCGGGGGCATGGAGTCGTCCGCCAGCACCGCGCCCGCCGGCTTCCGGCCGGTGGCGTCGACCCAAGCCGCCGACCAGAAATCCTCCAGCCGGGACACGCTCCAATCGTGAAACGCCGCAAAGGAATCGCCGGGTATGTCATGGGCGGCGCGCAGTTCTTCCCGGAACCGGTACAGGCGGGATTGCCGGATCCTTTCCTCGGTGGGAGACCAGAGCGGCGTCATCCTTCACCTCTTAGACGGCGTCCTTCAACTTCGCTTCGCTACGCCTGTCCTGAACTTGTCGAAGGACTCATTCACTGCCCCCGGGAATACTCGGACAGGCGACTGGTGCGGTGGGGCCGGGCGAAGGGGCACAGGCGGTTGGCCATGACGATGGCCCGATTGGGCGCGTCGAAGCCGATCCTCAGCTCGAAGTCCCGGTGCATCACCGACTCAGGGTCGTCGGTGTGGACCGCTCCCAGAAGGTGCCCCATCTCGTGGATGATCGCCACCGCGTCGTGGGTCAACTCGCCTTCGTCGTAGTCGAAGGACTCGCCGACGTGGCTCACGATGTAGTTCCCCAGTCCTTGCGTGCAGTTGCCGAAACGGTCCGCCCGCGCGCGCCCGCCCTTGTAGAAATTGAGCGGCTGCCGCGTCAACCCGATGACCACGTCGTGGGGCGTGTCGCCGCCGGCCCGCGGATAGGAACGCTTGAGCCATCTCATCAGCGTGACCGACGACGACGTCGTGCCCTCCATACGCCAAGCCTCGGTGGCCTGATGCGCCAGCCGAATGCCGAACCGCTCTTCGTAGTAGTCCGATGCCGCCCGCAGCAGGTCCCGGGCGGTGTCGCGCCAGCGCGGTTCCGCCCGCCGCAATACGGAATCGGCCACCAGCTTGACCCGTACCACCCGGACCGGCGGGTGGATCTTTCCCGGCAGGACCGCGGTGCAGCCCGCCAGCAGCAGGGCGCTAGAGACGCACCAGGTCGTCAACCGGCGTAGCATCATCGGTGAGAAGCTCCACGTCGTCCTGCTCCAGCGGGCCGGTGTAGTAGGACTTGCGAATCTTGCTGATGGGGTCGGGGAACAGGTCCCGGCCGAGGCCCGCGGCGCGCCGTTCCATCTCCTTCATGCTCATGCGCTCCCGCGCCTTGCTCGCCAGCACCACGACGTTCTGGATCTCGCTCAGCACGTAGCCGCGGTTGCCGAACGTGGGGAACGTGTAGACTTGGGGAAACACCCTGCCCAGCGTCTTGATGGCGGCCCGGATCGTCGTGCTGTCCGGTCCCCGCAAAGAGCCGATGAGATTGAGCACCATCACGCCTTCGGGGGTCATCCTGTCCCGGGCGATGGTGAAGAACTCCCGCGTGACCAAGTGGAACGGCATGTTGTCCGCGTAGTAGGCGTCCAGCAGGATCAGGTCGAAACGCTCCCCAGTGCGGGCCAGGAACTCGCGGCCGTCGCCGCTGTGGACGCGCTGATGCGGGTCCACCCGGTAATGGAAGTACTGGCGGGCTATCTCGACCACGTCGGGATCGATCTCGATGGAGTCGATCTCCATGTCCGGGAACTCCTTGTGGTACTTCTTGGCCACGGAGCCGCCGCCCAGTCCGATGAGCAGGGTCTTGGCGGCATCCGGCCTGAGCACCAGGCCCAGGGAGGCGAAGCGGGAGTAGAGCAGCTCCAGCGAGGAAGGGTCGCGCCGGTCCATGGAGCTCTGCAGCGTGCCGTCGAAGTAGAGGTAGCGGCGTTCCCGGGTCTCTTCCACCCGGATGCGGTGGTAACCCGTGTCTTTCTCGTAAAGCGTCTTGGCCCAGCCGCGCCCCAGGGGCGCCAGCACGGCCGATATGATGGATTTCGGCGACACCGGAACGGCGTTACAGTTGACTGTAGTACCAGTCCTCATGGACCAGGGACATGGGCTCCAGCAGGTCCTCGGAGATCCCGTCGATGAACTGGGACGGCCGCGAGAACACCATTCCCAGGGAACGGTCGTACACGCGCGAGGGATAGGCGAAGAAGAGGTTTTCCTTCGCGCGCGTAGCGGCCACGTACAGCAACCTGCGTTCTTCTTCCAGCTCCTCGATGCTGTTGGTGTTGTAGTAGGAAGGGAACCGCCCCTCCAGCGCCCAGATGATGAACACCGAATGCCATTCCAGGCCCTTGGCGGAATGAACGGTGGACAGCACCAGCGGGCCCTCGTCGGGATCCACGGGCTGTGCCTCGTCCACGCTGGCGGAGGGCGGGTCCAGCGCCATGTCGCTCAACAGCCGCTCGATGCTCTGGTAGCGCTCGGTCAGCCCCTGGAAGTGCTCCAGGTCCCTCAGCCGCTTAGGGTAGTCGTCGGCGTGCTTGCGCTTGAGGATCGGGAGGTAGTACTGCATCAGGTACTGCGCCATGTCCGCCGGCCGGGTCCGCTCCGTGCACTCGCCCAGCACCTGCCCCAGCGTCTTGAGCGGTTGTTTCGCCCGACCCCCCGATTCGGTCCGCCGCAGGCACTCGCTGGGATCCGCGTCGCCCAGCAGTTGCTCGATGAGCTTGCGGCTCATCTGCGGGCCGACACCCTCCAGCAGCATGAGCACCCGCCCCCAGGACACCGCGTCCCTGGGGTTGCTGATGACCCGCAGGTGCGCCAGCACGTCCTTGATGTGGGCGGTCTCCATGAACTGGAAGCCGCCGCGCTTCACGAAGGGGATGTCGTGGCGGGCGAGCTCGATCTCCAGGTCGAAGGAATGGAAGCTCGAGCGGAACAGCACCGCCATGTCCCACAGCGGGACTCCCTCTTCCCGCAGCTCCAGGATGCGCTGGCACACGAACCGGGACTGGGTGTGCTCGCTCTCCGCCTGGACCAGCAGCGGCATCTCGCCTTCGCTCTTGCGGCTGTAGAGGTTCTTCTCGTAGCGCTCGGCGGCCCGGCCGATGATCTCGTTGGTAAGCCTCAGAATGGGCTGGGTGCTGCGGTAGTTCTCCTCCAGCGGAATGATTCTGGTCCCCGGGAACTGGTTGGGGAAGTCCATGATGTTGCGGAAGTGGGCGCCGCGGAACGAGTAGATGCTCTGGGCGTCGTCGCCCACGGCCATGACGTTTTCATGAGCGAAGGCCAGCCGGCGGATGATGTCGGACTGCAGCCGGTTGGTATCCTGGTACTCGTCCACCATGATGAAGCGAAAGCGCTCCGACAACCGGCGCCGCAGGTCCTCCTGGGCGTCCAGCAGATCCTTCAGGCAGGTGAGCAGGTCGTCGTAGTCCAGCAGCGACTTCTCGCGCTTGTAGACCTGGTAGCGCTCCGCGATGATCGACAGCTCCTCCAGAAAATCCGCGAGGTGCGAATACTCCCGTTCCACCAGCTCGGCGAGGGGCATCTGCCGGTTCCGCGCCAGGCTCTGGATCTCGCCGATGGTCTGCTTTCTGGGGAAACGCTTCTCGCGCTTGTCGAGCCCCATCTCCGCGCGCAGGAGTTGGATCACGTCCTCGCTGTCCGAGCGGTCCATGATGGTGAACCCCGGCGCCAGTCCCATGAGCTGGCCGTATTGCCTCAGCACCATGTTGCCGAACGAGTGGAAGGTCCCGCCGGCGATGCGCTCGCAACGGGAATCGGTCAGCAGGCTGGCCCGCTGCAGCATCTCTTCGGCGGCCCGGCGGGTGAATGTGAGCAGCAGGATGGAGCGCGGATCGATGCCGCGCTCGATGAGCCGGGCGACCCGGTACACGAGGGTCCGGGTCTTGCCGGTGCCGGCGCCGGCCACCACCAGCAGCGGACCTTCCAGAAACATCGCGGCTTCGCGTTGCGCCTCGTTGAGCTCCTCCTCGTAGTCGACCATGGATGGGCCGGGCGATGGAGGGGGATCGATGCTCTTGAGGACGTATTTGCGCGCCAAGCCTCTTCTCCGGTTGTTGCAGGGGGCTTCTCGCGCCGTTGCCGGTGTGGCTGTGCACGGAAGCAGGATAAGGTTAACACAACCCGCGTTTCCCGGAAAGATTGGCTGTTGCAAACCGAGCGGCAAAGAACTAAACAGGCATGGGTTTCACGATGACGGCACCAGGGTCATGAAAGCTGTGGTTCGCATACGCTCCTTCCTGGCCGTTCCGGTTCTCGGCGTTTTTTTCCTTTCGGGCTTGTCCCTTTCCCTGGCGCAAACCCGTCTCGACGGCGTCGTGGTGTCGGACCATGATGCCGCGGTCAGGGCGGGCATGGGGATCCTGGAGCAGGGCGGCAACGCGGTGGATGCCGCGGTGGCGACCGCGTTCGCCCTGGCGGTGGTGGATCCGGCCTCGTCGGGTCTGGGCGGGGGCGGCGTGATGGTGCTCTATCAGGCTCGTGAGAAGAAAGCTCATGTGCTTGACTTCACGGAAGTGTCCCCCGCGGCCGTGGCCCCCGAGCTCTATCGGAACGGGGGAGGCGTCCGCCGGGATCTCCTGGAGACCGGCGACCTGGCCGTGGCGGTTCCGGGAACCGTGGCCGGCCTCGCCGAGGCGCTCAAGCGGTTCGGGAGCCTGCCGCTGGAAACCGTGCTGGCGCCGGCCGTGCGCCATGCCGCCGAGGGGTTTCCGGCAACGCGCCGGCTGCGCCGCGCCATCGAGGAGAACCTTCCGGCGCTCCGGCAGCGCGCCAATTTCTCGCGCATCTTTCTGAAGGAGTCCGGGAAGCCCCGTGAAGTGGGAGAGATGATCCGCCAACCGGAGCTGGCGGAAACCCTCAAGACCATCGCCAGGGAGGGGGCCGGCGCCTTCTACGAGGGCGCCATCGGCCAAGCCCTTGCCGCACGGATCAAGAACCTCACCCTGGACGATCTCAACAGCTACAAGCCGGTGTGGCGCGGTCCGATCATCGGCAGCTACCGGGACCGCGCGGTAATCACGGCGCCGCCTCCGAGCCTGGGAGGTCTGGCCCTGGCGGGGATGCTGCGGGTCATGGAGGGTTATGGCCCGGACCAGTTCCGCCACAACTCGGGGGCTTATCTGCATCTGGTGGCGGAAACCGCCAAGGCGGGCGCGGCGGACCTTCTGAAGCACGCGGGTGAGCCGGATTTCGGCGAGGCGGCGCAGCGGCTCATTTCCCGCGAGCGCGCTTCCGCGCTTCGCAACGAGATATCCATGGACCTGGCCGCGCGGCGGAGCGGTGTCATGCCAGTGGCTGCCGCCGGCGGGCAAGGCGGCACCAGCCATATCGGAGTGCTGGACGGCGACGGCAACGCCGTTTCCATGAGCCTTGCCATCGGGAGCTCTTTCGGCTCCAAGGTGCTGGTGCGCGAGACCGGCGTCATCCTCAACAACCAGATGTGCCAATTCTGGGTTCCCGAGTCGTCGGCCGGCAACGCCCTTGCCACGCTCAAGCCCCGAAGGCGGCCGGTGAACCGCATGACTCCGGCGATCCTGCTCCGGGACGACCGGCCGGTGCTGATCGTCGGCGCTTCCGGAGGGGCCCGGACAACCGGAGCGGTGCTCCAGACCATCCTCAATGTCCTGGATTTCCGCATGCCGCTGACCGAGGCGGTGGCGGCGCCACGCCTCCACGTCCCCACGGGTGGGGCACAGGTCGTGGAGTTGGAGCCGGCGGTGAGCGACGAAGCAGCCGCGGGGCTCGCGGGCAAGGGTCACACGGTTCTACGAGCCCCGACGCTGGGTGAGGTTCAAGCCATCCGGGTCGAGGGCAAGCGCATCACCGGAGCCTCGGATCCGCGCGGCGCGGGTGCCACGCGGTGAAAGGTTGCCTCAGCGGCGGTCGAAGGGGTTCTTGATGAGGATGGTCTGATCGCGGTCCGGTCCGACCGAGGCGATGACGATCTCGGTGTCCACCAGCTCTTCCAACCGCTGCATGTAACGCCGCGCGTTCAAGGGCAGATCGGCCACACTCCGGGCGCCGGAGACGGGTTCCTGCCAGCCCTCGAATTCCTCCCACACGGGTTCCACCGACTCCATCACCTTGAGGCTCGCCGGGAAATGGTGCAGCAGCTTGGAGCCCGACCGGTAGGCGGTGCACACACGGACCGTCGGCAGGCCCGTGAGCACGTCCAGCTTGGTCAACGCGATTCCGGTCAAGCCGTTCAGGCGGGCGGCGTGCCGTACCGCCACCACGTCGAACCAGCCGCAGCGCCGCGGGCGCCCGGTGGTGGCGCCGTACTCGTCACCGTCCTGGCGCAGCTTGTCGCCCTCGGGGCCGGTGAGCTCGGTGGGGAACGGCCCGCTGCCCACACGGGTCGTGTAGGCCTTGGAGATGCCGATGACCTCGTGGATGTGCCGCGGCCCGACGCCGGCCCCCGAGCATACGCCGCCGATCACCGTGTTGGATGAGGTGACGTAGGGGTAGGTGCCGTGGTCGACGTCGAGCAAGGTGCCCTGGGCGCCCTCGAACAGGACGTTCTTTCCGTCCCGGAACATCTCCTCCAGCAGGACGCCGGTATCGGCGACGTAGGGCGCCAGTTGCTCCCGATAGCCGCCGTAGGTCCGGTGGATCTCCTCGAAGTCGAGGGCCTGCTCCTTCAGGATCGCCTTGAGGTAGCCGTTCTTTTCGGCGATGTTGTGCTCGAGCTTGGCGCGGAAGGTGTCTTCTTCCATCAGGTCGATGACGCGTATGCCCACCCTGGCGGCCTTGTCCTCGTAGGTAGGTCCGATGCCCCGGCCGGTGGTGCCGATCTTGCCGGCGCCGCGCATCCGCTCCCGGGCGAGGTCGATGGCCCTGTGGTAGGGCATGATCAGGTGCGCCTGCTCGCTGATGCGAAGCTGGGAGGCGTCCTGCAGGTGACCCTGCTCCCGCAGCTCCCGCAGTTCGTGCAGCAGGACCTCCGCGTCCAGCACCACGCCGTTGCCGATGACGCAGACCTTGTCCCGGTGCAGCGCTCCCGACGGGATCACGTGCAGGATGGTCTTCTCGCCGTTGACCACGAGCGTGTGGCCGGCGTTGTTGCCGCCCTGGAACCGTACGACCACATCCGACTGTCGGGCCAGGAGATCGACGATCTTGCCCTTTCCCTCGTCGCCCCACTGGGCGCCTATGACCACTACGTTTGCCATCTCTACCGGGACTTTAGTGTCCTTT
>JAPPNF010000105.1 GCA_028818755.1 Deltaproteobacteria bacterium
AGCGCGTGGGCTTGCGGATCTCGATGGCGTTCCAGCCCATGTGCGGCACCTTGAGATCGTCGGCGGCTGAGAATCCCAGGACTTTCCCCGGCACCAGTCCGAGACCCTCCGGCCCGCCGAACTCCTCGCTCTCATCGAAAAGGAGCTGCAATCCCAGGCAGATGCCCAGGAACGGCCGTTTCCGGCGCACAACGTCCCGCACCACATCCACCAGCCCGAAACGCCGGAGATTCTCCATGCAGGAGTGAAACGCGCCGACCCCGGGCAGCACAACCCCACGGGCTGCGGCAATCCGCCCCGGGTCGCGGGTGACCTCGGCCTCAAAGCCCACCCGCTCCAGCCCCTTCTGCACGCTTCTCAGATTACCCATACCGTAGTCGACAACGGCGATCACCGCGATTCCTCCTGCAAAACGCCCCCGCAGAATTTCGGGCGCACCGGGAGAGCGGTACGGGCGGCGTCCCGGAAATCTGTTGACGGCGGGCGGATGTGCACCGCAGCCTCGATCAACCACTCGTTTGGCGCGCCGCAGAAGAGCGGAACCCGGCAGTACCGTCTCCAGATTTCAGGGACGCCGCCCGCCCTGCTCCGTGCCGGCGAAGCACCTGTCCGACCACGCCGGATCACAGGCTCCCCTTTGTGGAAAGCACTCCTTCGATCCGCTCATCCAGCCCCGTGGCCCGGTCCATGGCGCGGGCGAACCCCTTGAAACACGCCTCGATGACGTGGTGCGGGTTCTCGCCGTGCTGCACGTCCATGTGCAGGTTCATGCCGAGTTGGTTGACGAAGGCCTGGTAGAACTCGTGCGGCAGGTCGGTGTCGAAGGTGCCGACCCGGCCGCCGCGGATCTTGACCCGGTAGGCCAGATAGGGACGGCCGCTCAGGTCCACCACCACCCGCGCCAGCGCCTCGTCCAGCGGCACCGTGGCCTCGCCGAACCGGCGGATGCCATGCTTGTCCCCAAGCGCGTCCTTGAACGCCTGTCCCAGGGTCAGCCCTACGTCTTCCACCGTGTGGTGGTAGTCTACATCGAGGTCCCCTACCGCCTTGATCGAGATGTCGAACAGGCCGTGGCGAGTAAAAATCTCCAGCATGTGGTCGAAGAAGGGGATGCCGGTTCCCACATGGGCCTCGCCCTTCCCGTCGATGTCGAGGACGGTGGTGATGTCCGTCTCCTTGGTCCTGCGGTGAACCGTTGCCGTTCGTCCCATTGGGTCTCTCCTGGTTCTCACTGTGCCGGCAGGCGCGCCTCCATCGCGCGGGCGTGCTCGTCCAGCCCCTCGCGGCGCGCGAGATGGATGACCGCCGGGGCGAGGGCCGCGAATCCCGCGGCTCCGGCGCGCACGATGCTGGTGCGCTTGACGAAGTCATAGGCGCCCAGGGGCGAGAAGAAGCGCGCGCTCCCGCCCGTCGGAAGCACGTGGTTGGGGCCGGCGACGTAGTCGCTCAGGGGCGGCGTGGCATAGGCGCCGACGAAGATCGCCCCGGCGTTGCGCACCGCGTCGACGCACTTCTCCGGCTGCCGCACCATGATCTGCACGTGCTCGGGGGCCACGGCGTTGGTGATGTCCACCGCTTCCTTGAGCGAACGCGACACCATGATGGTGCCGAAGCGCCGCAGCGCCCCCAGGGTGATGGCCTGCCGCCGGGTGCTCTTGAGCTGTTCCGCGATGGCCGCCTGGACCTTCCGGGCCGTTGCCATGGACGGGGTTACGCACAACGCCGCCGCCAGCTCGTCGTGTTCCGCCTGGGACAGCATGTCCGCGGCCACATAGCGGGGATCGGCCGAGCCGTCCACCAGCAGCAGCACCTCGCTGGGGCCGGCGATGGAGTCGATGTCCACCTGGCCGAACACGAGCCGCTTGGCCGCGGCCACGTAGACGTTGCCGGGCCCGACGATCTTGTCCACCCGCGGGATGATCTCGGTACCGTAGGCCAGGGCCGCCACGGCCTGGGCGCCGCCCACCCGGAATACCCGGTGGGCACCGGCAACGCGCGCCGCCGCCAGCACCAGCGCGGCCTCCGCCTGGACCGGGGTGGTGACCATCACTTCCCGGACCCCCGCCGCCACCGCCGGGATCACCGTCATGAGCACCGTGGACGGATAGGCGGCCTTGCCGCCGGGCACGTAGGCGCCGGCGCGCTCCACCGGGGTGATGCGCTGGCCCAGCTCCAGCCCCAGGGAATCGCTGTAGCGCCAGCTCTTCTCCAGTTGCCGGCTGTGGAACCGCTTGATGCGCGCCGCCGCCAGGCGCAGCGCCCGGAGATCCTCCCTGGAAACGGACCCGTACGCACGGTCCATCTCTTCCGCCGACACCTCGATACGAGACCGCTTGAGGGTGATGCCGTCGAAGGCCTTGGCGTAGCGCACCAGCGCCCTGTCCCCGTGCCGGCGCACGTTCTCGATGATCTCCGCCACCCGCGCCTCGACGTCCCGCTCGATCTCGCCGCGCCGCTGCAGGATCCGGTCCAGGGTCTTCCTGAAACCGGGATCCGTGGTCTTCACGATGTCAATCGTCACGGTCCACCCTTCGTATGTCGGCGCCCAGGCGGGCGAGCTTGCCCTCGATGTCCTCGTACCCCCGGTCCAGGTGGTACACCCGCGACACCTCGGTCACGCCCCTGGCCACCAAGCCCGCCAGCACCAGGGAGACGCTCGCCCGCAGGTCCGTGGCCATCACCGGCGCGCCGGAGAGTTCCGCCACCCCGCGGACCGTGGCGCGGTTGCCGTCGAGGGTGATGCGGGCGCCCATCCGGTTCAACTCCTGGACGTGCATGAAGCGGTTCTCGAAGATGTTCTCGGTGATGACGCTGGCGCCGTCCGAGACCGACATCAACACCATCATCTGCGCCTGCAGGTCGGTGGGAAAACCCGGATACGGGAGCGTGGCCACGTCGGTGCCGCGAGCCCTTCCGTTGCCCGTCACCCGCACCCCGCCCGCTTCCCGTTCCACCCGCGCCCCGGCCTCCCGCAGCTTCGCGGTGAACGCCTCGAGGTCTTCGGCCCGGGCATCCTCGATCAACACGTCGCCGCCGGTAAGCGCCGCGCCCACCATGAACGTGCCGGTCTCGATCCGGTCCGGGCTCATCTCGTGCGACACGCCGTGAAGCTCGTCGACCCCTTCGATCCGGATGACCTCGCCGCCCGCGCCGCTCACCCTGGCGCCCATCTTCGTCAGGACGGCGGCTAGCTCCGCGATCTCCGGCTCCCGGGCGGCGTTGCGGATCACCGTCTCCCCGCGGGCCAGGGTCGCCGCCATCATGAGGTTCTCGGTGGCGCCCACGGAGGGAAACGCGAGCGGGATCGCGGCGCCCCGGAGCTTCCTGGCCCGGGCGTCGACATAGCCGTGGTCCTGACTTATGACCGCGCCCATGCGCTCCAGCCCCTGGAGGTGCAGGTCCACCGGCCGCGAACCGATGGCGCAGCCGCCGGGTGTCGACACCCGGGCTTCGCCGAACCGCGCCAGCAACGGCCCCAGCACCAGGAACGAAGCGCGCATGGTCTTGACCAGGTCGTAGGGCGCCTCGCGCTCATGGACCTTGTCCGCGGTCAGCTCCAGGCGTCCGTCGGCGACCACGTCCCGCTCGATGGTAACTCCCAGGCGCGAGAGCAACCGCAGGGTGGTCCTGACGTCACGGAGCGCCGGCACCCTGTCGTAGGAGCACTTGTCCGCGGTCAGAAGGGACGAAATGAGCACCGGAAGGGCCGCGTTCTTCGACCCCCCGAGAGGCACCGCGCCCTCCAGAACCGTTCCGCCCTCGATGACGATGCTGTCCAAGACCTCCGACCCCGTTTCCCGTATCAGACCTTGGTTGCCGGTATTCGTTCTGCCGTCACCACCCGGGGAAGCCCGGCGTAGTCCCGCCGCACCCGGACCCGCTGGAACCCGGCCTCGGCATCGAACAACCGCGAGACCGCGCCGCCCTGCTCCGCTCCCACCTCCACGGCCAGCAATCCGCCCTCGCGGAGGTGTCGCGCTCCCTCGCGCACGAACCGCCGGTAGAAATCCATGCCGTCGGCGCCCCCGTCCAGCGCCAGTACAGGTTCCCAATCGCGTACCTCACGCTGCAAGCCACCGACCTCGCCGCTGGGAACGTAGGGCGGATTCGACACCAGCACGTCGAACCACCCTGCCAACCCTTGCACCGGAGCGAACAGGTCGCCCCGCAGCCACTGGATCTTCCCTTCGACGCCATGCCGCGACGCGTTGTCACGGGCGACGTCGAGCGCCGGCGCGGAAACGTCCGTGGCCCAGATCTCCGCCTCGGCGCATTCCCTGGCCAGACAGACCGCGACGGCGCCGCTGCCGGTGCCGATCTCCAGGATCCGGCACGGCCCGGGGCGCGAAGCCAGGAACTCCGCCACGGTCTCCACCAGGTGCTCGGTCTCCGGCCGCGGGATGAGCACGTCCGGCGTCACCCTGAAGTCCAGGGACCAGAACTCCTGCGTCCCGGTCATGTAGGCCACGGGTTCGGCCCGCAACCGACGTGAGACCAAGCTCTCGAACCGTTCCGCCTGAGCTTGCCGCAACCCGCCCTCGGGGTTCCGGTAGAGATCCTCCCTCGACCACCCGAGCGCCTCCATCAAGAGCAACTCCGCGTCGAGCCGGGCGGTGTCGATACCGGCTTCCCCCAGCCGGGCGGCGGCGTCCTGCAATACCCCGGCCACACGGGACGGTGGATTCCCGCTTCCGCGGGAATGACACGTCCGGGGCTTGGTTGCCAGACTCGCTTCCTGCACGGGCATGGTGGCGTCACTCTTCGTTTCCGTGTCCACCGGATCAACCCGTGGCCTGGAGCGCTTCCGCCTGGTGGTACGTGATCAGACCGTCGATCAGGTCCTTGACACCGCCGTCCATGACCTGGTCCAGCTTGTAGAGCGTCAGGTTGATGCGGTGGTCGGTCACGCGACCCTGGGGGAAGTTGTAGGTGCGGATGCGCTCGCTGCGGTCGCCACTCCCCACCATGAGCTTGCGCGAGGCCGCGATCTCCGAGCGCTGGGCCTCCTGATTCTTCTCCAGGAGCCGAGCGCGCAGGATCTTGAGGGCCTTGGCCTTGTTCTTGTGCTGCGACTTCTCGTCCTGGCACGAGACCACGATGCCGGTGGGCACGTGGGTCATCCGCACCGCGGAGTCCGTCGTGTTCACGCTCTGCCCGCCGGGACCGGAAGAGCGGAACACGTCGACCCGCAGTTCCCTGGGATCGATGTCCACGTCCACGTCGTCGGCCTCCGGCAACACCGCGACGGTCACCGCCGAGGTATGGATCCGGCCGGAGGTCTCGGTCACCGGCACCCGCTGGACCCGGTGCACGCCGCCTTCGAACTTGAGTTGGCTATAGGCCCCCTGCCCTTCGATGAGCGCGATGATCTCCTTGAGTCCGCCCAGGCCGGTGGGGTTGGAGCTGAGCACCTCCACCTTCCAGCCCTTCTCCTCCGCGTACCGGCTGTACATGCGGAAGAGGTCCGCGCTGAAGAGCGAGGCTTCCTCTCCGCCCGTGCCCGCGCGGATCTCCAGCAGCACGTTCTTGCCGTCGTTGGGGTCCTTGGGCAAGAGCAGGATCCTGAGCTGCCGCTCCAGGGCGTCCTGCCTCTCCTTCAAACTGGCGAGCTCCTCCGCGGCCAGCTCCTGGAGCTCCGGGTCCCCGTCGTCCAGAAGCTCGCGGCTGTCCCGGACCTCCTGGTCGAGCCGGCGCCACTCGCGGTAGCAAGTCACCACCTCGGCCAGATCCGCGCGCTCCTTGGCGACCCGGGAGTACTCCTTGCGGTCCTCCAACAGCCTGGGGTCCGCCAGCAGGTCCTCCAGCTCGTCGTAGCGGCCCTCCACCTCGGCCAGTTTCTCAAGCATGCTCACGATCGCGTCCGTACAAAAAAGCAAAGGGGCAAAGGGAATTCGAGCCACCCTTTGCCCCTTTGCCGAAAGAGCCGGTCAGGAACATCCCTCAGTCCTTGATACCGTATCTCCTCTTGAACTTCTCGACCCGGCCAGCGGTGTCGAGGAGTTTCTGCTTGCCGGTGTAGAAGGGGTGGCAGTTGGAGCAGATCTCGGTATGGATGGACTTGGCGGTGGAGCGCACCTCGAAGGAATGGCCGCAGGCGCAAACCACGTTGACAAGCTGGTATTCGGGATGAATGTCCGGTTTCATCGTAGACCTCGCTGAATCAGGAGTTTATAGCATGAAGCCCCTGCATCTCCAAATCTCCGGACACCCTCAAAGGCATGCTGGAAGACCTGGTATCCTGTCCCAGGTAACTTAAAGAATTACGTGGGACAGGACACTAGTTGCCGAACTCCCGCAGCACGTGCCGCGCGATGACCATGCGCATGACCTCGGAGGCGCCCTCCGTGATGAGCCGGCTGCGCTGGTCGCGGAACCACAGCTCGATGGGAAGATCCGTGGTCAACCCGACGCCGCCGTGGATCTGCAGGACCCGATCCACTACCCGGAAGGACATCTCGTCGGCGAACACCTTGACCATGTAGCCCTCGTTGCGCATGTCCTCGCCCTGATCGTACTTCCAGGCCGCATGGTAGACCATGAGCGTGGCGGCGTGAAGCTCGGTGTAGGAGTCGGCGAGCTTGAACGAGATTGCCTGCCGGTCGGCCAGCGGCCTGCCGAAGGTGACCCGCTGCTTGGCGTACGCGGCACCCATCTCGATGGCGCGACGGGCCACGCCGATGGCGCGACCGCCGTGCTTGAGGCGGCCGATGCCGAGCCACTTCTGCCCGAGCTTGAAGCCCTCGCCTTCTTCGCCGATCATGTTCGCCGCCGGCACCCGGCAGTCGTCGAACACGATCTCGCACGGCTCGTAGCCCATCATGGTCTTGTACTTGGCGGTGATCTTCACGCCCGGGTTGTCCATGTCCACCAGGATGCAGGAGATGCCGCCGTGGGAGCCTTTCTCGGGATCGGTGGCCACCATTACCTGGGCGAAGTCGGCCTCGTCCGCCTCGGTGATGAAGCGCTTGACGCCGTTGATCACGTACTCGTCGCCGTCGCGCACGGCGCGGGTGCGCATGGAGCCCGGATCGGAGCCGGCGTCGGGCTCGGTCTGGGCGAAGCAGGCGCGCTTCTCGTCCCGCAGTAGCGGGTAGAGGTAACGGTCCTTCTGCTCCTCGTTCATGGCGTAGAGCACCGGCCGCACCTCCGGTCCGAAGATGCTGCGGCCGCGGGAAGGGATGGCCACGGAGCGGGCCACCTCGGCCCAGATGATGACCTGCGCCAGCAGGTTCAGGCCGGCGCCGCCGAACTCCTCGGGGACGTCGAGCATCCAAAGACCCATCTCCCGGGTCTTGGACTCGAAGCGCTCGCGGTACTCGGGCTTGAGGGTGACGCCGTCCCGGCACTCCATCTCCACCGGGATGAGCTCCTGGTCGACGAACTTGCGGACCGTGTCCTGAAGCATCTGCAGTTCTTCGGGTAGTGCGAAATCCATGAATGGTTCCTCCTTGACGGTGTGCGCGGCTCTGCCCCACGCGCCTGGATTCCCGCTTTCGCGGGAATTACGGAGTGGTGGGTCCTCCGCGCGCCAGTCAGCTATGGTTGCTCAGAAACGGGATCAGCACGGCGGCGAGTTCGTCGGGTTTCTCCTGTTGCACGTGATGCCCGGTCCCGGGAATCTCCACCAGCGTCTTGTTCTTGAAATAGTTGACCCGGTTGTAGCGGGGCGACTCCTTGTAGCCCGAGTCGGCTCCGAACACCAGCAGCGTCGGGCAATCGATACGCTCGATAAAGGCCTTGACCTGGGTTTCGGAGAACGACGAGTACGACGGGTTCCGGGCCCGCGGATCGTATTTCCAGACCCAGCCGTGGGGCGTCAAGCGGGTTCCGTGGCGCGCCATGTGCATGGCGGCCCGGTTCGGCACGAGCGGGAAACGCCTCACGATGGCGTCGGCGGCCTGGCCCACGGTGGCGTAGTAGGTCAGTATCGTGTCGGAACCGTCGTCCTTGGTCCAGCGCCCGAACAGCTCCGGCGCCTCCTGTTCGGTCCGGCCGTAGGGGCCCGCGGCCTCGATGATCGCCAGCCGCTTGACCTTCTCGGGCAGGGCCCCGGCGAACACCACCGCCATGCTGCCGCCCAGGGAATGGGCCACCACCGTCACGGCGTCCTTCTTCAGGTGCCGGAGCAGACCCACCACGTCCAGGACGAAGTCTTCGTGCCGGTAACCCCGTTCCCGGCCGACCCAGCCGCTGTCGCCGTGACCCCGAAGGTCCAGGGACACCACGTGGGGCAGGGTGAAACCCGCCTTGTCGAAGGACTCCCACAGGAAGTCCCAACTGTGGCAATGGTCCCTGTTGCCGTGGATGAAAACGTAGGTCTCCCCGCTCGGGTCGCCGCTCTCCAGGTAGTGGACCGTGGAACCGTCCACCTCGAAGGCGCCGTCACGAAAGCGCGACAGCAGTTCCGTCATCCCTTGCTTCGACATGGTTGATTACCGGCCGGCCGACCCTTACCGCCCCACCTCCGCGATGCCCATCTGGCTGAGCTGGCGCCATCCCGTGCTGCTGTCCTGCAGCAGCCGGTCGGCCTCGTCCGGGCCGTCGGTGAAGGGATAGTAGTTGGGAAAACGGGGCGGCGGAAGCTTGTCCCATCCCGACAGGATCGAGTCCGTGAAGCGCCACGCGTAGTCCACCTCGTCGGAGCGAGTGAACAGCGACGCGTCGCCACGCATGGCATCGAGCAGCAACCGCTCATAAGCCTCGGGGGAGCGCTGCTCGAACGCCTCGTAGACGAAATCCATGTTGACCCGCGCCAGGTTGATCTGCATCCCGGGGCGCTTGCAGGCGAAGGAGAGGCTGATGCCCTCCTTGGGCTGGATCCGGAGGATCAGCACGTTGGCGCTGGCCGCCTCCATGGCGAGCCCGTCCGCGGTACCCGAATCGTGGAACAGGCGCAGCGGCGGGTGCCTGAACTGCACCGCGATCTCGGACACCCGGTTGCGCAGCCGCTTGCCGGTGCGCAGCAGGAACGGCACGTCGGCCCAGCGCCAGTTGTCGATCTTGGCCCGTAGCGCCACGTAGCTCTCGGTGACCGACAGTTGGTCCACCCCTTCCTCCTGCCGGAAGCCCTTGACCACCTCCCCCTTGAGCTCGCCGAACCCGTACTGGCCGCGCACCGTGTTCGCGTGCACCTCTTCGGGCGTGGCGTAGGGCACCAGCGCCCGCAGGAGCTTAACCTTCTCGTCCCGGATGGATACCGGCTCCACCGCCGCCGGCGGCTCCATGGCGATGAGGCACAGCAGTTGCAGCATGTGGTTCTGCACGATGTCCCTGAGCGCCCCGGCCTTGTCGTAGAACGCCCCCCGGCGGCCCTCCATGCCCAGGGTCTCGGCCACCGTGATCTGGACGTTCTCCACGTACTTCTGGTTGAACAGCGGCTCGAAGATGGCGTTGCCGAAGCGGAAGCTCAGGATGTTCTGAACGGTTTCCTTTCCCAGGTAGTGGTCGATCCGGTAGATCTGGCTCTCGTCGAGGATGCCCGTGACCTCGTCATTCATCTCCCGGGCGCTCTTGAGGTCGTGTCCGAAGGGCTTCTCGATGATGACGTGCGACCACTGCTCCTCGTCGGGGTCCCGGATCAGGCCCGCGGCCTGGAGGTTGTGGATGATGGGCGTAAAGAACTCCGGCGCCACCGAGAGGTAGAACAGCCGGTTCCCGGGGAGGTCCCGCTCGGCGTCGAGTTCGTCCAGGCGCGCCTTGAGCTTCTGGAACGACTCCACGTCGGTGTTGTTGCCCGGCTGGTAGTGAAGCGCCTGGAACAACGGACTGCCGGCGTCCACGCCGCCGAAGTCCTGGCGCATCTCGCCGATCATGCGCTCGCGGTACGCTTCGTCGCTCATCTCCGTGCGCGAGAATCCCACCACCGCGTACCGTTCCGGCAGGTAGCCCTCCTGCTCTAGATGGTACAACGCCGGGATCAGCTTGCGCTTGCTCAAGTCGCCCGAGGCCCCGAAGATCACCACCGTCAGGGGATCCCGGGCGCGGAACGAGTTGTCCTCCCTGCCCACGCCCTTGTCGCCGCTGATGCGCACCGAAGCCTGTATATCGTCGCGAGAAACCATCCGTGTTCTCCCCGAAGAAGAATCACCCGAAACGTAGAAGTAGCGCGAACCCTGGGCGTTGTCAAAAACGGGCCGTGCCGGTACCATCTCCCAAACCATGATCGAATTCGAAGGCAGAGTCATCGCGACAACCCTCGACGAGGTCGCCGATCCCCGCAGGGCCGTCCTGCTGGTGTGGGACATGCAGAACGACCAGGCCGGCAGCTCGTTCAACAAGGAAGAGTTCCTGCGCACGACGCCTCCTCTCATCGCCGCGGCCAAGCGCGCGGGGGTCCGGGTGGTCTACGCCTTCGCCACTCCCTACCCGTGGCGCGACGAGGCCCCCGCCATGATCCGCCGCGCCATGAAGGACCAGGGCGTCAACCATCCCGGCGAGCTGGGACCACGCCGCACCCGCGGCAGCTTCGGCTGGCAGCTCATCGAGCCCTTCAAGCCCGAGGACGACGACGTCCTCATCGAGAAGCACCGACCCACCATCTTCCTCGGCACGGAGTTCGAGCAGTTGCTGGGCAACTGGAACAGGGACGCCGTGGTGGTGGTCGGCTGCCGCACCGACGCCGGCGTCGAGGGCAGCGTCCGGGACGGGTACTACCGCGGCTACTCGATGATCGTGGTGCGGGATTGTGTCGGAACCAACCGGGAGAACGCCCACCACGAAGCTCTCCGGCGCATGGAACGTTTCGCCGACGTGGTGGATTCCCGTCAGCTCCTCGATATCTGGAACGCCGCGGCCGACCGCTCCGACTGACTCATGCCGCGAGGCACCCTGACATACGGCGCCTTGCTTCTGATCGCCGCGAGTCTCTCCTTGCCCGCGCCAGGCGTGGCCTGGGAGAGAGTCTCCTGGAACGCTCCCGCCGTCCGCAAGAAGCCGCCGCCCAACGTCAACGCCCTCGCCGTCCTCGGCCGCGACAATGCCTACCTCGGCACCGCTGACGGGCGCCTGCTGCACTGGGACGGCGCGCACCTCAACTCCGTGGACCACCCGGCCAAGGTGAGCCCGCGGAAGTTCGTGGTGAACGCCGCCGACGACGTCTGGGTCTTCGGCGACGACGCCTTGTCGCTGCACTACGACGGCAAGGCGTGGACCCGGGTGGAAAACCCCTTGTCCTGGCGCAAGCCGTCCCAGGGACGGCTGTGGGGCGCCGGCTGCGCCGCGCCCGACCGCTGCTTCGCCGGCACCCGCGACGGGCGGCTCATCGAGTGGGACGGCAACAAGTGGAACGACGCCTGGAGCCCGGTGGAAGAGGCGCGCATCCACGCCATCCAATTCTCCTCCCCGCGCGCCGGCTGGATGGTGGGAGACGGCTTCTTCGCCCGCTGGGACGGCAAGGACTGGAAGAAGGCCGACATGAAGGACGTCCCGCGCATGTACGACCTGGCCGTGGTCGGCGACGACTTCGGCTGGGCGGTGGGGGACCACGGCGCACTGTTCGCGTATGACGGCGCCGCCTGGACCAGGGTCGAAGCGCCGGCGTCCCTCTTCCGTCTGCGCGCCGTCGCGTGCGCCTCCCGCACCGAATGCTGGGCCGTGGGAGAGGCCGGCGCGGCCTTCGGCTGGAACGGCGAGCGCTGGCAACGGACGCGGCTGGGGACGCCGGACAGGCTCACCGCGGTGGCCGTGAGGAACGGGACGGCACTGCTGGCGGGCGACCACGGCACCCTCTTTCGGCGCGCCGCCACGGTGCCGGCCGAGGCGCCATGATCCGGTTCGGCTCCCTCTTCTACCTCCTGCGCCTGGGCCCCCGGCGGCTGCTGGGGCTGGTGCGGCACCTGCCCAGCTTCCTCAAGCTGTTTTGGCGCCTGTTCAAGGACCCGCGGGTCGGCTTCAAGGCCAAGCTGCTGGCCTTGAGCGTGTTCGGCTACCTGATCCTTCCGGCCGACCTGTTGCCCGACCTGCTCCCCGCCCTAGGGCACGTGGACGATATCCTGCTGCTCTTCCTGGGAGCCAAGGGCTTCATCGCCCTATGCCCCCGCGAGGTGGTGCAGGAGCACGTGAAGCTTATTGCCGAGGGCCGCTGACACGGCGAACGCTAACCGACTACGCGTTGTTCAAGGACTCTCCTGCATCTGCTGTAAAGAGAGCCTCTTGCAAAACCTCAGCGTTGACTGGGTGCGATTGCAGCGGACGCACGGT
>JAPPNF010000157.1 GCA_028818755.1 Deltaproteobacteria bacterium
TCGTCATCGCGCCTTGCCGACAACAAAAATGCCCTCGCAGCTTCATAACGCTATTGGTGAGACAGGACACTAGCCGCCGGTCGCCGGCGCCTCTTCCTTTTTCTTCACGCGGCTCAGCTTGCCGGTCACGTTGTCCCTGATCCACTTCGGATCCCACCACTCCAAGGGCAACACGGCCACGCCCTGGATGTAGACGCCGTAGTGGAGGTGATCGCCGAGGGCCAGCCCGGTCTCACCGGTACGGCCGATGTTCTGGGCCTTCTTGACGCCGTCACCCGACTTCACGGCCACCGAGCTCAAGTGAGAGTACAGCGTGCAGAGTCCGAAGCCATGGTCGATGATCACGGTGTTGCCGTAGATGCCCAGCGCGCCGGCGAACACCACCGTGCCGGAGTTGGCCGCTCCCACCGGATAACGGCGGGTCACCGCCAGGTCGTATCCGAGGTGCCGCGCCTCGTCGATCTTCTGGTCTCGATAGTAGTAGGAGCGGTGATCGGCGAAGTTGGCCTGAACCGAGGAATTGGCAAGCTGTACGAAACGGCCGTCCCACAGCTTTGTTGCCGCGGAACGCCGGCAGACCTTGTCGATGGTTTCCTCGTTGACTCGCCGCAGGTCGTGGTTGACCCTGAGAAACTGCTCCCGGGGAGTCCCGCTCGAGTCGCCGGCTTCGGATGCCAGCGGAACGATCTTGCGCTGGATAAAATCGTCCGACACCTGCACCTTGACCCGGCGATACCGTAGCGGCCTCACGGTGTACACGAGCCCGGAGCGCCGCACGTTGCCGGCATGATCCTGCGCGTAGATCACGGCCCGCTCGCTGGCCGGAACGTCATAGGGGTGGGAGAAGAACGCCATCGACACGTCCCGATCCGGCAAATGGCCCTGATAACCGCGGAAGAAGTACTTGCCGATCCTGATCCCGCTCAGTTCCGTGTCCGGCGACGTTTTGTACGCCACCAGGCCGGAACCTCCCT
This sequence comes from Deltaproteobacteria bacterium, assembly GCA_028818755.1. Taxonomy (GTDB): domain Bacteria; phylum Desulfobacterota; class Binatia; order UBA9968; family JAJDTQ01; genus JAJDTQ01. The sequence continues at coordinate 975 of JAPPNF010000157.1, forward strand.
GGGTGACGTAACGGTCCTCGGAGATCAGCTCCACGGTGGGCGGTCTGAAGTCCACCGTCACGTTCTTCTCGAAGGTGGCCTTGTTGCCCCTGAAGAAGCTCCAGTACGAGCGGTCGGCGGCCGTGATGGTCAGGACCCCGGGGCCGTCCTTCAGCTTGTGCCGCTCGGGGTCGAGCTGCACCGGGATCTCGGAAAACCGGGGCGAGGATTCGAACTCCTTGAAGTGGATGAGGCTGGATTCGCCGCCCGTGGCCAGACTGACCGAGACATGGGCCAGACCCCTGCCCCGGTCGTCGACCCTGATGACGAAGGGACGCCGGCCCAGGACCTCGCTCTCCAGGCTGGCCTGTATCCGCGGCGGGTACCATTCGAACTGCCGGAGGACGAACAACCCCGCCGCCACAAGCAGCACCAGCAGGAGGAGGATACCCGCCGTGCCCCTGGATCTTTTCGGCAGAAACATTGTGCTCCAAGTCCGCGTATCGGTTTACAACGGGATGCGACGCCAAGCCCCTCACCCCGACCCTCTCCCAGAGGGAGAGGGAGTCAATACAACCCCTCTCCCTCTGGGAGAGGGTGGCCGAAGGCCGGGTGAGGGCCTACTCGGCAAGCTCCCAGGTGGTGCCCGACGGACCGTCCTTCAGCAGGACTCCCTTTTCCTTCAAGGCCTCGCGGATGTCGTCGGCCTGCTGCCAGTCCTTGACTTCGCGCGCCCGGTTCCGCTCCTCGATGAGCCCGCGGATCTCGTCCTCGGACAGCGCCCGGCGCGCAAGCCCCGCCTTCCGCCTGTCCTCGAGGAAACGCTCGGGGGGCGCCTGCATGAGACCCAGCACCCCGGTCATGGTGCGCAACGCTTTGCACCTGGCATCGAGCTCGCGGGTTTCTCCCCGGTCGAGCAGCCGGTTGACGGCCCGGAGCTCCTCGAACACCACCGCCAAGGCCCTCGGGGTGTTGAAATCGTCGTCCATTTCCCGGCGGAATTCCTCCACGGGCCCCTGGTCGACGTCGCCGTTGGGGGACTGTCCGAGAACGCGGTCCCCCCTGCTGGCGGTTTCGTAGATGCGGGCAACCGACCGTTGCGCCTCCCCCAGGGCTTCCTCGGAGAACTCGATGGGGTTCCGGTAGTGGGTGGTCAGCATGTAGAGGCGCAGAGTCGCGGCATCGTAGCGCTCGAGCACATCCCTGATGCTGAGGATGTTGCCGACGGACTTCGACATCTTCTCCCGAGCGAGCTGGACGAAGCCGTTGTGTATCCAGTAACGCGCGAAAGGCGCTCCGGCGGCGCATTCGGACTGGGCGATCTCGTTCTCGTTGTGGGGGAAGACCAGGTCCTGTCCGCCGCCGTGGATGTCGAACGGCTGGCCGAGGTACTTGGTGCTCATGGCCGAGCATTCGATATGCCAGCCCGGACGGCCCCTGCCCCACGGACTGTCCCAGAAAGGCTCGCCCTCCTTGCTGGCCTTCCATAGCGCGAAGTCCATGGGATGGTGCTTGCGGTCGTCCACCTCGATCCTCGCCCCCGCCATCATCTCCTCAAGGCTCCGGCCCGACAGCTTGCCGTACTCGCTGAAGCTCTGCACCGCGAAATAGACGTCGCCAGCGACCTCGTAGGCCTTGCCCTGCTCCACGAGACCGTCGATGAGGGCGATCATTTCCGGGATGTGCTCGGTGGCGCGGGGTTCCAGGGTCGGCGGCAGAAGGCCCAGGGCGCCGGCGTCTTGGTGAAATTCGTCGATATAGCGCTGCGCCAGTTCTTCCGAGGAGATGCCCTCCTCGCGGGCGCGGTTGATGATCTTGTCGTCCACGTCCGTGAAATTCCGGACGAAGCGGGCGTCGAAACCCAGGAAACGCAGGTACCGGTAGATGACGTCGAAGGTCAGCAGGGCGCGGGCATGGCCGATGTGACAGCGGTCGTAGACCGTGACGCCGCACACGTACATGCCGACGGCGCCCTCCTTCAGGGGGACGAACGGCTCCTTCCTTCCGCTCATGGTGTTGGTGATGCAAAGAGACATGCGGGTTCATCTTACGTGAGGCACGGGGATTTTCAAAACGGGCCTCTGTCCGGCGGTCGGGCGATGCCGCGGGGTTGCGCGGGGCGGCAAAAACGCTTACACCCTGACCCCATGGCGAACCAAAGACCCTACGAGGACCTGCGCGAGTTCCTGGCCGTGCTGGAAGACGCCGGCAAGCTCATTCGCATCAAGCGCGAAGTCAACAAGGATACCGAGTTGCAACCCTTGGTACGTCTACAGTTCCGGGGACTTAGGGACGAAGATCGCAAGGCGTTTCTATTCGAGAACGTGACCGATTCCAAGGGCCGCCACTACGACGGCTCGGTGCTGGTGGGAGGATTGTCGGGCTCCACCGACATCTACTGCCTAGGCCTTCAATGCCGCCCCGACGAGGTGCCGGACCGGTGGGTGGAAGCCATGGAAAACCCCATCCCTCCGGAGATCGTGCCCCACGGCCCGGTCATGGAGGTTATCCACAAGGGCGACGAGCTGGCGGCCAGCAACGGTTTCGCGCGGTTTCCCATCCCCATCTCCACGCCCGGCTTCGACAACGGACCCTATATCACCGCGGGCCACTGGATCACCAAGGACCCGGAGACGGGCGCGCGCAACGTCGGCAACTACCGCGGACTGGTAAAGTCCCCGCTCCGTTGCGGCGCCAACTCGGGCACGCCCCAGGACTTGTCGCGCCACTGGGAGAGGTGCCGGGAGCGGGGCATCCCGCTGGAGGTGGCCATCGCCGTGGGCACAGTGCCGGCCGCCTCGTACACGGCCACGCAGAAAGTCCCCCCCGACATGGACGAGCTGGCCCTGGCGGGCGGACTGGCCCGCACCCCGGTCCAGCTCGTGAAGTGCCAGACCGTGGACCTGGAGGTGCCGGCCACGGCCGAGGTGGTGTTCGAAGGCATCATCCCCACCAACTATCTCGAGGAGGAAGGCCCCTTCGCCGAGTCCATGGGGTACGTCGACCCCCGGACCATCGGACCTGTCATGGAGCTCACCTGCGTCATGCATCGGAAGGACCCCATCTGGGTCTCCATCATCAGCCAGGTCACCCCTAGCGAGAGCTCCAAGATCAAGGCCATGGGGATGAGCACCCTGGTGCACCGCTACCTGAACCGCAAGGGCTTTGCGTCGGTGAAGGAAGTATACATGATGGAAGAGTTGGTGAATCTGAGGCCCTACGTCGCGGTGCGGATGAAAAAGGAAGACGATGAAGAGCCCCGGCGGGTCATGGACGCGGTGCTGCAGTACGGCGACCGGGTCGGCAAGCTCATCGTCGCCGTGGACGAGGACATCAACGTCAACGATCCGGTGGCGGTGACCTGGGCCATCACGCACCGATGCCAGCCTCATCGGGACGTCACCATCGTGCCCGACCGGCCCTTCGGCGCCACCCCCATCGGTATGGTGGTGAGCCATCCTTCCAGCCGTTACGACAGCACCGACTCCGCACTGCTCATCGACGCCACCCGCAAGGCCGATCTGCCGCCGCTGTCGCTGCCCAAGAAGCCCTACATGGAGCGGGCCATCGAACTCTGGCAGGAGCTCGGCTTGCCCGAGCTTCAACTCAAGGAGCCGTGGCACGGCTACCTTATGGGGCTCTGGCCCGACGAGCTGGACGAAGAGGCGCGGCTCGCGGCCGAGGGCGAGTACGAAAAGGTGGGCGAGAAGCTCAAGGGCACGCGAGTCAGCGTAGGCGAGGGACAGACGCTGAAATCCATGCGTCTGGAGTGGGGCAAGACCCATTCCGGCCGCTCGGTATGACGGTGAGGCGAGGTCAACGATGAAGAGAGAACTGGTACTGAACGTCAACGGCGAGGAGCACGATATCGAGATCGAGCCCAACCGCCTGCTGCTGGAGGCCCTGCGCGAGGACGCGGGCCTCACCGGAACCAAGGAGGGTTGCAGCATCGGCGTGTGCGGGGCCTGCAGCGTCATCGTCGACGGGCGCTTGGTGAGCGCGTGTCTGACGCTGGCCGTCACCTGCGAGGGGAAGAAGATCGAGACCATCGAGGGCCTTGCGCAGGACGGCGAGCTGCACCCGCTCCAGCGCTCCTTCGTCCAGTACGGCGGGTTCCAGTGCGGCATCTGCACCCCGGGACAGATCATGGCCGCCAAGGCGCTGCTGGACCGCAATCCGAACCCCACCGCCGACGAGGTCAAGGAGTGGATGTCGGCCAACCTGTGCCGCTGCACGGGCTACTACAAGATCCTCGAGTCGGTCATGGCGGTGGTGGAAGGCAGGGTCGACGAGGGAGGCGGCGACGAAGCCGTGCGTCAGGCCCGGATCCAGAGTCTCTACCAATCGGACACCTACAAGAGCGACGCCTCCGACTCGTAGGGGCGGGTTTCAAACCCGCCCGCGCTCGCAGGACACCATCGGCCGGTAAAGGCACGGCCGCTACCTTTTTGGGGGAAGCATGAGCAAGGCAGAGAAATACGCGGTGCTGGGCCGGAACTTCGACCGCTTCGAGGGCCACGACAAGGTGACCGGCAGCGCGGCCTACGTGGCCGACGTCTTCCTGCCCGGCATGTTGACCGGCCGGATCCTGAGGAGTCCCCTGCCCCACGCCCGCATCCGCAACATCGACACCAGCCGGGCGGAGAAGCTGCGCGGCGTCAAGGCCGTGGTCACCGCCGAAGACACCATCAAGAAGGGATGGGGGGTTTTCTTCCCCGACCAGTACCCGCTGTCCGTGGGCAAGGCCCGTTACGTGGGCGAGGAGGTGGCGGCGGTGGCGGCCGTCGACCGCGACACCGCGGAGGAGGCGCTGGAGCTCATCGACGTGGACTGGGAGGAGCTGCCGGCGGTCTTCGACGCCGCGGAGGCCATGCAGGACGGCGCACCGCTGATCCACGAGGAGAAAGAGAACAACATCGCCCTCACCATCGACGTGGAGCGAGGCGACGTGGACGCCGCCTTCAAGGACTCGGACCTGGTGGTCGAAGAGACCTTCGAGAGCGTGCCCCAGTGGCACTCCGCCATCGAGACCATCGGCAGCGTCGCCGAGTACTCGGCCAACGGCAAGTACACGGTCTACATGAACACCCAGACGCTGTTCATGGCCCGCATGCGCCTCGCTACCGCCCTGGGAGTGCGGGAGGCCGACGTGCGCGTCATCCAGACCGCGGTGGGCGGCGGTTTCGGCGGCAAGTCCTGCGACGACAACAACGCCATGGTGGCCGCCATCCTGGCCCGCAAGGCGCGCCGCCCGGTGAAGATCATCAACACCCGCGAGGAGGAGTTCCTGGCCGGGAGCCGTCCCCGGGTGAACATGAAGGTGTGGGTGCGCATGGGCTTCAAGAGCGACGGCCGCATCCGCGCCAAGCACATGCGCATCATCGCCGACAACGGCGCCTACAGCGGCAAGGCGCCGGCCATCACCGGCGTGGCGGCGCTGCGCCACGACACCTGCTACAAGTACTCCGACGTCCGCTCCGAGGCCTACCTGGTCTACACCAACAAGATTCCCACCGGCGCCTTCCGGGGCTTCGGCAACCCGTCGGCGGAGTTCTCGGTGGAGCAGATGATGGACATCGCCGCCGACGAGCTGGGCATGGACCCGTTCGAGATGGCGCGCCTCAACGCCGCCGACGAAGGCTATGTCTCGCCCCACGGCAACCGGGTCATAAGCTGCGAGCTCAAGCAGTGCATCGACCGCACCGAGCGCATGATCGGCTGGAAGGAGAAGCGCGCCGCCCGCAAGCCCAACCGCGGGCTGGGCATGGGCTGCACCGTGCACGTGAGCGGCAAGCGACACTTCGGCGACTACGACGGCAGTTCCGCCACCATCAAGATGAACGAGGACGGCAAGGCCTTCATCCTGAGCGGCGAGGGGGAGACCGGGCAGGGGCACTGGACCGCCATGTGCCAGATCGCCGCAGAGGAGCTGGGCATCCCCTTCTCCGACGTGGCCATCTCCGAGGCCGACACCGACCTCACCACCTTCTGCCTCGGCAACTACGCCAGCCGGCTCACCTACGTCGCCGGCAACGCGGTGAAGAACGCCGCCACCGCGGTCAAGGAGATCCTGTTCGACACCGCGTCCGAGATGCTGGAATGCGACCCTTCCGACCTGGTGTCGCGGGACGGCTTCATCTTCGTCAGGGGCGCCGAGCAGCGCTCCATCAGCGTGGCGGACGTGGTGCGGGGACGGCAGTTCCGGCGCGGCGGCGCGCCCGTGGTGGCATCGGGCAGCTTCGACGCCGACTCGGTCACCCAGGACGCCCTGCGCTACGGCAACGAGTCCGGCGCCTACAATTTCGGCTGCCAGGCGGCGGAGGTGGAGGTGGACCCGGACACCGGCCACGTCAAGGTGATCCAGTACGCGGTGGCCTCGGACTGCGGCACGGTAATCTATCCCATAGGCGCCGAGGGCCAGGTGGAAGGCTCCATCGCCCAGGGCCTGGGTTATGCGCTCATCGAGGGCCTGCGCATGGAGGAAGGCCGCCCGGTCAACCCCAACTTCAGCGACTACCGGCTGGCGTCCATGCGCGACATGCCCGACCTGGTGCACGAGTTCGCGGACTCCTACGAGCCCACCGGACCGTTCGGCGCCAAGGGCCTGGGTGAACTCGGCATGGACCCGGTGGCGGCCATCATCAGCAACGCCATCTACGACGCCGTCGGCGTGCGCATCACGACCCTCCCCATCACCGCGGAGAAGGTGCTGCGCGCCCTGCAGGAAAAGAAGAGGAACGGGAGCTGAACCATGAAGGCCAAGTTCGAATACCTTGCGCCGACAAGCCTCGATGAAGCCTGCGCGCTGCTCCAGGAGCACGGCGACGATGCCAAGCTCCTGGCCGGCGGCACCGCGCTGGTGATGTGGATGCGCATGGGCCTCCTGAGCCCGGGGATCGTCATCGATCTCGAGCGCGTTCCCGGCCTCGACGGCATCGACTATGACCCCTCCGACGGCCTGCGCATCGGCGCCGGCGTCAAGCACCGGGACCTGGAGCTCTGCCCGGAGGTGCGGGAGCACTATCCCCTGCTCCAGGAAACCTTCTACAAGGTGGCGCAGCCGCGCATCCGGCTGATGGCCACGGTAGGCGGCAACCTGAGCCACGGCGACCCTCTGACCGACCCGGGAGCCAGCTTCATGGCCCTGGACGCGGAGGTAACGCTCCGCAGCAGCCGCGGCGAGCGCACGCTGTCGGTGGAGGAGTTCTTCGTCGACTACTACGAGACCGCCCTGGAGCCCGACGAGATCCTCACCTCGGTCCACGTGCCGCCGCCCGCGGGAACGGCGTGGTCCCACATCAAGTTCACGCCGCGCAGCGAGGAGGACTTCGCCACCGTGGGCGTCGCCGTGACCATGAGCGGCGAGGGCAGCCGCTGCGACGACGTGCGCATCGCCCTGAACTCGGTGGGTCCCACCATCTTCCGGGCCCACGCGGCGGAAGATGTGCTGCGCGGCCGGGACATCACACCGGAACGAGTGGAGGAAGCGGGCGCAGCCGCCGCGGAAGCATCGGACCCCATCGAGGACGTGCGGGGTACGTCGGACTACAAGCGCGACCTCGTGGCGGTGTTCGTGCGCCGGGCCGTGGAACAGTCAACAGCCAAGCTAGGCTGAAACCAACCCCCTCTCCCAGAAGAAGAGGGTAAGAGAGCGAGGGACATCCTCGATGGCAGTGGACGAGAACTGGGACGTCATCCTCATCGGCGCGGGGCAGAACAACTTCGCCCTTGGCACCTACCTCGGCATGGCCGGCCTCGAGACCGTCATCTGCGAAAGCCGTTTGGAGAACGGCGGCCGGCTTTTCTCCGAGGAGATCACGCTCCCGGGCTACTGGCACAACAGCCTCGCCTATTTTCAGGACAACCGGGAGATCTCTCCGGTGTGGCGGGAGCTCAATTGGGAGAACGGCCACCACGCCGAGTTCGTCACGCCCCCGGTCATCAGTACGCTGCTGCTGCCCGATGGTGCCTCGGTCTCCCACCACCAGGACCTGGACGGCACGCTAGCCTCGCTGGCGCACCACTCTGCCGCGGACCGCGCGGCCTGGAAGGACGTGCACGAGCGGTTCCGCGGCATCGTCCGGGACATCGTGATCCCCTCGTACTACGCCCCGCCGGAGGCCGCGGGCGCGCTCGAGGAACGCATCGCGGCGGACCCGGCGGGGACCGACTTCCTGCGCCTGGCGCGCATGAGCGCCGGGAAGTTGGCAGAGCATCTTTTCGAGAGCGAGGGCGTGCGCACCCTGGTGCTGTCGCAGATGGCCATTCCGCGCGGCTGGGCGCTTGACTACGAGGGTGGCGGACGCGAGGTGCTGGCGCTGATCGCCGGCGACGAGCGCCCGCAACTCGCGCGCGGCGGCTCCCATTCCATCGCCCAGGTGCTGCAACGCGCCTACGTAATGCACGGCGGCCAGATCCGCGCGCTGCACCACGTGGACAAGATCCTGGTGGAGGACGGCCGCGCCGTGGGCGTGCGCCTGCGCGACGGGCGCGAGTGGAAGGCGCGGCTGGCGGTGGTGTCCAACGTGGATCCCCACGGCACCTTCATCGACATGGTGGGCGACGAGCACCTGGACGACGGCTTCGCGCGGGCCGTGCACGCCATCGAACCCGACGAATTCTCCTACTTCCAGGTGCACCTGGCGCTCAAGGCGCCGTTGCGCTTCGCGATGCACGAGGCGGCGGACAGCTCCGTGGGCCATGCCATGAACGTCAACTACGGCCCGCATTCCGTCGAGGACCTCCAGGCCATGTGGCGCGAGATCCGCGCCGGCGAGTTCCCGGCGCACCCCTGCCTGCACGTCACCTGCCCCACGTGGTTCGATGCCCTGCAGGCGCCGCCAGCCAAGCACACGGCGTCGGTGTTCATGCCGGTCCCCTACCAGCTCAAGGGCCACCAGCCCGAGGACTGGGTCCGTCTCAAGAACGGTTTCATGGAGCAGGTGTTGTCGACGCTGCGCGAAGTCGCCACCAACCTCACCGACGACAACATCGTGATGAAGGTGCCCATGGACCCGTGCTACCTGGCGGGGCGCTGGCAAAACATGCGCCGTGGCTCGGTGTGGGTGGCCCGGAAGACGCCGGACCAGATGGGCCTGAATCGTCCCATTCCACAACTGGCGCAATACCGCACCCCCATCCAGGGCCTCTACCAGGTGGGCGCGGCCACGCATCCCGCGGACGCTGTCATCGCCGGCTCCGGCCGGGCCGCCTGGAGCGTGCTGCGCGAGGACCTGGGCCTGGGGAATTGAAGGAAGGGTAGCACGAAGGCGGGTGAACCATGGCGAAGGTAATGCACTACGATGGCGTGGTGATCGGCGCGGGCCATAACGGCATGATCTGCGCCGGCTACCTGGGCAAGTCCGGGCAGAAGATCCTCGTGGTCGAGAAGAACATGGAGGTGGGCGGCGGACTCGACTCCCACGAGGACCGCAACTACCCCGGGTTCTGGCACAACATCCACTCGGTGTTCCACCGCGGGCTGATGATGCTGCCGTGGTTCCAGGACCTGGAGATGGAACGCATGGGCATCCACTACTACAAGCCCGACCCGGGCGTGGTGCAGCACTTCCTCGACCACACCTACCTGGGCTGGTTCGCCGACGTGGAGCGCACCATCGCGACCATCGAGCAGTTCTCCCGCAAGGACGCCGGCACTTTTCGCGACATCTGGACCCGCTGGCAGCCGGTGGTGAAGAACATCGTGTTCCCGGAAACCTACTGCCCGCCCATTCCTATCAGTGAGAAGCGGCCGCTCCTGGAGGGCCTGCCGGAAGGCCGTGAGTACCTGCGCTACTTCGACACCACCCCGGAGCAGTTTATCCTGGAACACTTCGAGCATGCCCGGGTGCGGGCGTTCATCGGCTTCCTGGCGGTGATGCGGGGCTACGAGCTGGACGCGCCCAACACCGGCTACCTGGTGCCGGCGATGATCGCCTGGGGTGTCAACCCCCAGCTCTGCCGGGGCACCTCCCACGCCCTGGGCGACAATCTCGCGCACATGCTGTCGCACAACGGGGTCGACTACATCGAGGCGGTAGGGGTGGAACGAATCCTGGTGGACGGGGGCCGCGCCACCGCCGTGGTGCTGGAGGACGGCACGGTGGTGCACGCGAAGCGCTTCGTCGCCTCCAACGTCAATCCGGTGGAGACCTTCATCAAGCTCGTGGGGTCGGAGAACCTCGAACCGGAGTTCAGCGCCAAGGCGGCGGCTTTCAAGTTCTCCAAGACCACCCCGATCTTCGCCACCAATCTCGCCCTGAACGAGCGGCCGCGCTACATCACCGAGGACGAGCACCCGGAGGTGGCCGACAGCTTCATGCACATCGTCGGCCTGGAGACCTACGAGGAACTGCGCAACCTGTTCGAGGACTGCCGCACCGGCCAGTTGCCGCGCAAGCCCTTCATGAACGGCGCCACACCCTCCCAGCACGACCCGACCCAGGCCCCGCCCGGCAAGGCCACCGCCTTCATGTGGCAGCTCTCGCCGTACAACCTGCAGGGCAATCCGCTGAACTGGGACAAGGTCCGGGGCGAGTGGTTCGAGCGCCAACTCGGCGTGTGGCGCCAGTACGCGCCCAACCTCACCGACGACAACATCCTCTCGCGCGACTCCACCACGCCGCTGGACATCGAGCGCCACGACCGCAACATGTACGAAGGCGACTGGATGATCGGTGAGTACACGGGCGACCAGGCGCTGGAGAACCGCCCCTTCCCCGGCTGGGGACAGTACCGGACGCCCGTCTCCGGGCTCTACCTGTGCGGCTCCTCGTGCCATCCCGGCGGAAACATCACCGGCGCACCAGGATACAACGCGGCCCAGACCATCGCCCGGGACCTGGGGCTGAAGCTGTGGTGGGAACCGCTGGACCTCAGGCGGCAGCTCCGGGAGATGAACGAGCGGGCTGCGGCGAGCAGCGCGGCGGGGTAACCCCCCAACCGCCCGTATTCCCGCTTTCGCGGTCGCGTGGAATCCAACCCCCTCTCCCTCTGGGAGAGGGTCGGGGTGAGGGAGTTCGAGCTGAGCGGAGAGGCCGGGCAGGGGGGGGGCCGCGCCCGGGCCGCGCCCCCCCCCCCCCGCGGCGGGGGGGGGGGGGGGGGGGGGGGGGGGGGGGGGGGGG